>JACKKC010000005.1 GCA_020637615.1 Rhodovulum sp. | reverse complement strand
TCGACGAGATCGGCGCCACGATCCAGGTGCGCGCGGGATAGCGCGCACCGGCACCGGAGGAACCGGGGGCGACACCAAACCTCCGAACAGGGAAAAGGCCGCGCCCCGCGCGGCCCATGCCGCTTGCCCCCGCGGATTTGGCGGGAGACAAATCCGCGCATGCCTGGCGGGCGCGCACGGATTACCCGCGGACGGCGCAACCCGACGCCCCTCGACCTCCGCGCTCGCGCGCTCCGGCCGACGAACCGGCGCGAGGCGGTGCCTCGCCGTTGCCGGTTCGCGATGCCCCACCGGCTCGTCTGGATGCCTTATCCTCTGCCGCTCACGCCTCCTTCGGACAGGACCACCGGCACGGCCGGATCGCCCACCAATAGGGTTAACGGCGCATGAACACCTGAATATCGCTTCAATATCAGAAGGTTACCGCCTGTCCCCATGGGGACAGGCCTAGGACCCCGCCAGACGGCCCTCGAGCGAGGCCAGAATCCCCGCCAGGACCGCCTCCGGATCCCCCGAGATATCGGCCACCACCGCCTCCTCGTCCGGCCCCAGCCTCTCCAGCGCGGCGAACTGGCTGTCGAGCAGGCTCGTGGGCATGAAATGCCCGCGCCGCGCCGCCATGCGGCCCGCGATCAGTTCCCGGCTGCCGTCGAGATGCACGAAAAGCACCGGCTCGCCGGCGGCCGTCCGGATGCGGTCGCGATAGGCTCGCCTCAGCGACGAACAGGCCCCCACCACGCGCCCCCCGCGCCCGGCGATCACCGCGCCGAAGCGCTCCAGCCAGGGCCATCGATCCGCATCGGTCAGCGGCTCCCCCCGGCTCATCTTGGCGATGTTCTCCGGCGGATGCAGCGCGTCGCCATCGACGAAGCTGCCGCCGAGCGCCTCGGCCAGCGCCGCCGCCACGGTGCTCTTGCCGCAGCCGGCGACCCCCATCACCACGAGCAACCGAACCGCCGTCACGACCCCGCCTCCCCGGCGCGGCGGGTCCCCTTCGAAGCTCCGGTCATCCCGCTTGCCCCACGATTTCACGCCTCACCCCGCCTCCCGGCTATCGCGCGCCTCGTGCTCGGCGTCAATGCGGGTGCCGGCCGCCTCGGCCTGGACCCCATTCTTTCCACCCCGACCACCCCAGAGCAAAATGAGGGCAGCTTCCGGTCCAGGCCGGATGGTGATGCTGGCGCGCCCGGAATTCAAACGAACGGGTAGAATTGCCAGATACGGGCCCCGTCCCGCCGCCACACGAGACTCAGGCCGCGCCGCCGGCGGCCATCGTCTCGGCCCGCGCCAGCTCTGCCGGAGCGGCGGCCGGCAGAGGCAGCTCGACCCAGAAGAGCGAGCCCTTCCCCGGCGCGCTCTCGACCCCGATCCGCCCGCCCATGCGCCGGGTCATCTCGGCGCAGATCGCCAGCCCCAGCCCGGTGCCGCCGTGGCGCCGCGTCATCGACCCGTCGGCCTGCTCGAAGGGCAGGAAGATGCGCTCCTTCTGTTCCTCCGCGATGCCGACGCCGGTGTCGCGCACCTCGATGCGCAGCCAGGCCCCGCCCAGCGCCCGGACCCGCACCCGGACCGATCCCGCATCGGTGAATTTCGCCGCATTGCCGACGAGGTTCGTGAGGATCTGGCGCAGGCCCTGCCGATAGCCGCGGCGGATCACCGCCACGTCGCGATCGATTGTCGCCCCGATCTCGATGCCCTCGGAATGCGACGAGAACCGCGCCTCGACCACCACTTCCTCGATCAGTTCGCGCAGGTCGAAGACGGTGATTTCGTCGACCGCCTCGGAATGCTCCAGCTTCGAGAAGTCGAGGATCCGGTTGATGACGTCGAGCAGATGGAAACCGGAGGTGCGGATCATCGCCACATTGCGCCGCGTGCGCTCGTCGAGATCGCCCGCCAGGACCACGCTTGCCATGCCGATCACGCCGTTGAGCGGCGTCCGGACCTCGTGGCTCACCGTCGCCATGAAACGCGTCTTGGCGGCATCCGCGGCGAGCGCGCGCTCCGTCATGGCGCTCAGCTTCTCGGTGCGCTCGGCCACCCGCGCCTCCAGCTCGCGCTTGTGCCCCTCGACCTCCGCCAGCGCCAGCAGCCGGTCGAGATTGACCGCATGGACGAGCTGGCAGACCAGCACGAGCAGCGACAGATAGACGACGGTCGCGATGAAATCGGGATGGAGGACCGACGGCACCTCCCGGCGCACGATCACCAGCGCCGCCAGCGCCGCCAGATAGGACAGCACCCCGCCGTCGAGGCTGCGCTGCTGCATCGCGACCCAGAGGCAGAAGGGCACGGAGAGCAAGAGCGTGACGCCGCTGCGGTTGACGATCTCGGGCGGCAGCTCCAGAAGCGCCCAGAGCAGCCCGAGAAGCACGACCGCCAGCGCCGCGATCCCGACCGTCGGCCGCGGATCGGCCCGGATCTGGCGAAACTCGTGGAAATTCCCCAGAACCGTGCAGAAGGTGAGGATGCCGAGCGGCTCGAATACCGCCGCCAGCAGCGGCGTCAGTGGCGGCGGCGGCGGGACCGCGAGCGCGCCCGCGAGTTCGGCCAGCGCCAATACGGCGACGATCGTCGCGGTGAAGGCCGCGACGCCGGCCACGAAGATCAGCCACTCGCGGGTCTTGGTCTCGATCCTGCGGCGACGGGCGAGCATGCGCATGGCCTGCGCCCCGACCAGCGCGGCGAGTCCGTGCCCGAGCGTGTCGGCGACCAGATCGCCCGGCGCGAGCCCCCAGATCGCCCCGGCCAGCAGGAACCCCGCCGTCGCCGCCAGCGCCCCCTTCCAGCGCAGCACCAGCGCCGCCGCCAGCGCCATGCCCGAGGCCGGCGCCGCCACGAGCAGCACTCCCTCGCCCAGGCCGAGCATCCGGCAGGCGAGCGCACCGCAGACGACCGCGACCGCCACCAGAATCAGCGGGACGGGACGGAAGGCTGCTGGGGTCGCCGAGGTCATCTCGCTCCAGACGGACAGGTCACCCGGCACCTCCCGGACAAGCGCTCCGGCACCCGGACCCCGCCGCCCCGGCACCTCCGATCCGCCTGTTCCCGCCGGGACGGCAGATCGCCTGATGGTTGTCCTGAGCCGGCGGAAAGGCGCTTGTCAAGGATTTCCGGATTGGGTGGCAATGATATGCCGATCTTGGGGCGCTCGCAAGACGCGTAGTATCGGGCGGTCCGCCAGTATTCCGTCCATGAATCCGGGAAGAAGAACTGACGTCGATCTCGGTGCGGCACGGCGTTAACCAGGGGGTCCGCGCGCCGAACCGCCGGGCGTTTGATTAACTTCGCGGCGTCACAAAACTGTCAAGAACCCGGAGGCCGTGTTATATGTCAGCATTCTAGCTGCGCAGTGCGCGATTTCTTGTCCAATCCGGTATGAGGGGTGACCGGTCCATGAGTGCTCAAGGTTTCGAAGCGCCGGCAAGCCCGGCGGCGGTCATGTCGTATCCGACGACAAGCGTCTTTCGCGCCATCCACGACCCGGGGGATCGCGTGCGGCACGCCCTGGCGATGTGGTTCTGGGGCGCCGTCCTGATCTCCGCCGCCTTCGTGCTGGCCGTCGGGGTCCGTTTCGCCGCGCCGCATTTCCTTTCGGGGCTCATGTCGCGGATCCAGCTGACCAGCGAGAACAACGTCGCCGCCTGGTGGTCCGGCATCCTTCTGCTGATGCTCGCCGTCCACGCCTATGACGTCGGCGTGGCCGAGCGCGCCCGCTCGGCTTCGGTCGCCGGGGCCTGGACGATCCTCGCCGCGATCCTGCTCTTCTTCTCCGCTGACGAGATCGGCTCGCTGCATGAACGCATGGGCATGCTCGGGCGGCCCTTCGGGCTTGGAAGCTGGCCGATGATGCTCCTGGCCGGGGCGGTCGTCGGGATCTCGCTCATGACCGCGCTCTGGCGCCTGTGGTCCGACCCGCAGGTTAGCCGGCGGATGGTCGTCACGCTCTTCATCGGCTTCGGCCTGCTCGGCTCGGTGGCCGGACAGGAATACGTCGGGGACATCTTCGTCTTCGAATCGAACCTCGCCAAGGGCCTCCGCGCGATGCTCGAGGAAGGGACCGAGCTAGTCGGCATGCTCGTCCTGCTGGCGACGATCCTGCCGCTCACCTTCGGGCGCGAGGCCGACGGCAGCACGAGCCTCTTCCGCATCTCCGGGGACGAGGCCTGCAAGCTCCTGCTCGTGGCCACGCTCTGCATGCCGGTCTTCGCCTTGATGCCCGAAGTCGTCGGCGCGGACCACAAGGGGCAGATCGCTAACTGGCTGGCGGCATCCGCCATGATGATGGCCGCGCTGCTCGCGCTGCGCAGCCTGGCGCAGGGCCCGAGCGCTCGGCCCGGGGTCCTCTGGGCGATCGCGATCCTCGCCATCCTGGGATCGGCCTGCGCGGTATCGGTCGACCCGGGCATGACCATCGGCCGGACGGAGGCCGATCTGAAGCTTCTCGTCCTCGGCCTGGTCGTCCTGGGGCTGAGCGGCCTCTGGCTGGCGGCCCGGAGCGGCTCCACCCGCCACATGTCCCTGGTCGCATCGGCCGCCGCGGTCTGGGCGCTGCTCGCCCCGGAACTGGCATCGGGGCTGCCGCAGGTCTTCCTGCTCGCCCAGGCCCTGGCCGTGGCCGCGGCCGCCGGGACCTTCCTTTGCCTCTCCCCGCGCCTGACCGGGGAGACCGCCTCCGGATGATCGCTGCGGGCAGGCGCCCGTCACCCCGTGGCGCCGGCCTACCCCGCGGATCTGGCAAGCCGCAGATCCGCGCGCGCTCCAACCGACGAACCGGAGCGACTCCATTCCGCGCCATCGCCGGTTCGCCGTATGCCCCGACCGATCACGCAACCCGGAGGTCGTGTGAGGCCGCTCAGAAGAAGCTCTGCGGGTCGATGTCCACGCTGACCCGCACGTTGGACGGGCAGGGCACCGCGGCGGTCCAGGCGCGAAGCGCGGCCTGCAGCGGGACGCCCTTGGCCGCCTTGACCAGCAGACGCACGCGATAGCGGCCGCGGACGCGGGCGATGGGCGCGGGTGCGGGGCCGAAGACCTCGGCCGGGAGGGCACGCAGCGCGCCGCTCTCGCGGGCGAGCGCGCGCGCCACGTCCCAGGTGCGCGCCTCGTCGGTGCCGGTGACGACGATGCCCGCGAGCCGGCCGTAGGGCGGCATGCCGACCCGGCGCCGCGCCTCGGCCTCGCTGCGCCAGAACGCCTCGTCGTCGCCGGAGAGGATCGCCCGGATGGCGGGATGCTCGGGCTGGCAGGTCTGGATCAGCGCCTGGCCGGGGCGCTCGTGGCGCCCGGCCCGCCCCGCGACCTGGCGGATCAGCTGGAAGGTCTTCTCCGCCGCCCGCAGGTCGCCGCCCTGAAGCCCCAGATCCGCGTCGATGACGCCGACCAGGGTGAGATGCGGGAAATTATGCCCCTTCGAGACGATCTGCGTGCCGATGATCAGATCGGCGCCGCCCGCCGCGATCTCCTCGATGCGGGCCTTGAGCGCGCGGTGGCTCTCGGCCAGATCCGACGAGAGGAGGGCGATGCGGGCCTCGGGCCAGAGCGCGGCCGCCTCCTCGGCGAGGCGCTCGACCCCCGGCCCGAGCGCGGCCATCTTGCCCTCCACCCCGCAGGAGGGGCAGGCAGTGGGGACCGGCTTCGTCGCGCCGCATTGATGGCAGACCAGGCGCTTGCGGAACCGGTGCTCGACCATGCGCGCGTCGCAATGCTCGCAGCCGACCTGCTGGCCGCAGGCCCGGCAGATGGTGAGCGGCGCATAGCCGCGGCGGTTGAGGAAGAGCAGCGCCTGCTCACCGGCAGCGAGCCGCGCGCCGACGGCGGCCTCGAGCGGCGGCGAGATCCAGCGCCCGGGCTCCGGCGGATCGATCCGCAGGTCGAGCGCTTCGATCTCGGGCAGCTCGGCGACGCCGTAGCGTTCCGGCAGGTCCAGGCGCGCGTATTTGCCGGCATCGGCATTGGCCCAGGTCTCGAGGCTCGGCGTGGCCGAGGCGAGCACGATCGCGGCCCCCTCGATCGAGGCGCGCAGCACCGCCATGTCGCGGGCGTTGTAGAGCGCCCCGTCCTCCTGTTTGTAGGATCCGTCATGCTCCTCGTCGACGACGATCAGGCCGAGGTCGGCGAAGGGCAGGAAGAGCGCCGAGCGCGCGCCCACCACCAGCTGCGCCGATCCCGCCGCCAGCGCCGACCAGGCGCGCCGGCGCGCGGCCTGGGTCACGCCCGAATGCCATTCGGCGGGCCGGGCGCCGAAACGCGCCTCGACACGGTCGAGGAACTCCACCGAGAGCGCGATCTCGGGCAGGAGCACCAGGGCCTGCCGCCCGGCGCGCAGCGTCTCGGCCACCGCCTCGAGATAGACTTCCGTCTTGCCCGAGCCGGTGACGCCCTTGAGCAGCGTGGCGGAATAGCCCGCCGCCCGCACCGCGGCGCGCAGGGCCTCCGCCGCCGCTGCCTGGGCCGGGGAGAGCGCGCTCAAGGCGGCATCGGGATCGAGCGGCGGGAACGGCGCGTCCCGCGGCACGGCGTCGCGCAGGATCACGCCCTGGGCCTCCAGCCCCTTGACCACCGAGCCGGTGACCCCGGCGATCTGCGCCAGCTCCCCCGGCGCGAAACCGAGGTTGCCGTATTCCGCGAAGGCCTCCAGCACGCGGGCGCGCGCCGCGGTCATGCGGTCGGGCGTCTGCCCGGAAAGCCGCAGCAGCGGCCGCGCGGCGGGCGGATCGGCCAGGGTCGGCACCCGCGTGGCGAGCCGCAGCATCAGCGACAGCGGCGTGAGCGTGTAATCGGCGGCGCGGGCGAGGAAGTCGCGCATCGGCGCCCGCATGCGCGGCAGGTCGAGCACCCGGCTCACCGCGCGCAGCTTGCCGGGCGGCACCTCGCCCTCGCCCCTGCCCCAGACGCAGCCGAGCACCCGGCGCGGCCCGAGCGGCGCCTCGACCAGGTCGCCGGCATCGAGCCCGCCCTCCGGCGCGCGGTAGTCTAGCATCCGGTCGAGCATCTCCGCCACGACCACGGCGACCTGGACGCCGGCCGGAAACTCGGGCGGCGATATTTCTCCGTCGGGGCGCGTGCATGGTTCCATCACCCAATACCTTGGGATAGTATCGGCGCGGACCACAAGGCTTGAGCCAGGGGAGCGACCGGCTGCTATGAAATTCTTCGTCGATACCGCCGAGGTCAGCGACATTCTCGAACTCGACAAGCTCGGACTCGTCGATGGCGTGACCACCAATCCGAGCCTCGTCAAGAAGTCGGGGCGCGATTTCATCGAGGTGATCCGCGAGATCTGCGAGGCGGTCGACGGGCCGGTCAGCGCCGAGACCGTGGCGCTCGACTACGAGGGCATGCTCGCCGAGGGGCGCAAGCTCGGCCAGCTCGCCGCCAACATCGCGATCAAGGTGCCGCTGACCTGGGACGGGCTCAAGGCCTGCCGCACGCTCACCGAGGAAGGGCGCATGGTCAACGTCACGCTCTGCTTCTCGGCGAATCAGGCCCTGCTCGCCGCCAAGGCCGGTGCGACCTTCATCTCGCCCTTCGTGGGCCGGCTCGACGACATCAACCTCGACGGCATGGAGCTCATCCGCGACATCCGCACCATCTACGACAATTACGGCTTCGAGACCGAGATCCTCGCCGCGAGCATCCGCAGCGCCAACCACGTGAGCGAGGCGGCGCTGGCCGGCGCGGACGTGGCGACCTGCCCGCCCTCGGTGCTGAAGACGCTGGCGAGCCATCCCCTGACCGACAAGGGGCTGGCCGCCTTCCTGAAGGACTGGGAAGCGACGGGGCAGAAAATCCTTTGAGGCTGCGATGGACCTAGCGGACGACACCGACGAGGCGCTCAGGGCGCGGATCATCGCCGAACCGGCGCTGATCCTCGAGGACCAGGAACTGATGCGCGCGCTCCTGCGCGCCGACCGGCGCAGCGCCGGGCGCAATGTCGTCGACCTGCGCGGCGTGCTCGTGGAGCGGCTCGAGGAGCGGCTCGATCGACTCGAGGACACCCACCGCGAGGTGCTGGCGGCGGCCTACGAGAACGTCTCGGGCATGAACCAGGTGCACCGGGCCTGCCTCGCCCTGCTCGACGCCGGGGACTTCGCCGCCTTCCTGCAGGTGCTCACGCGCGACGTCGCGATGATCCTCGGCGTGGACGTGATCCGGCTCGGGCTCGAGGCGCCCGCCGCCGAGCCCGGCAGCGGGCTCGGACCCTCGGGGCCGCTGCGCGGGGTGGTCATCGCCCTGCCCGACACCGGCTCGGACGCCTATATCACCCAAGGCCGCGGCATGGGCGCGCGCCGGGTGACGCTCCGGCGCCTCGCCAAGGCCTCGCCCGACTTCTACGGCGAGCATGCCCCGCGCATCCGCTCCGAAGCCGCGCTCCGGCTCGATCTCGGCCCCGACAAGCGGCCGGGGCTGCTCGTCTTCGGCGCCTTCGAGGCCGAGCGGTTCGACGCCGACCAGGGCACCGACCTGCTGACCTTCTTCGCCGGGGTCTTCGAGCGCAGCCTGCGGCGCTGGCTGGCGTGAGCGCCCCCGCGCCGTCCGACGGCGCGCTGGCCCTGATGGAGGAATGGCTGGCGCAGCTCGAGGCCGTGCGCGGCCTCAGCCCGCGCACCATCACCGCCTACCGGCGGGACGTCTCGGGCTATCTCGGCTTCCTCGCCCTGCACAACGGCGGGCCGGCGGGCCGCGCGGCACTCGGCCGCGTCGGCACCGCCGAGGCCCGCGCCTGGATGGCCCGCGAGCGCGGCCGCGGGCTCGGGCCGCGCTCGATGTCGCGCGCGCTCTCGGCGGTGAAATCCTTCCACGCCTGGCTGGCCGAGGCCCAGGGCATCGAGGCCCCCGCGGTCACCGCCACCCGCGGGCCGCGCGTCAAGCCGCGCCTGCCGCGCCCGGTGGCCCCCGATGCGGCCCGCGCGCTGATCGCCGCCGTGGCGGCCCAGAGCCTCGAGCCCTGGATCGCGGCCCGCGACGTGGCGGTGGTCACGCTGCTCTACGGCGGCGGCCTGCGCATCTCCGAGGCGCTCGGCCTGCGCCAGGCCGACGCGCCCCTGCCCGCGAGCCTGCGCATCCGCGGCAAGGGCGGTCGCGAGCGCATGGTGCCGGTGCTGCCGGCGGTGCGCGCCGCGGTGGAGCACTACCGCGATCTCTGCCCCTTCGAGCCCGGTCCGCAGGCGCCGCTCTTCCTCGGCCAGCGCGGCGGGGCGCTGAACCCGCGGCTGGTGCAGAAGGCCATGGCCGCCGCGCGCATGCAGCTCGGCCTCCCTGCAACGGCGACGCCCCATGCGCTGCGCCATTCCTTCGCGACGCATCTGCTGGAAGCGGGCGGCGATCTCCGCACCATCCAGGAACTCCTCGGCCATGCCTCGCTCGCGACCACCCAGGTCTATACCGGCGTCGACCAGGTCCGGCTGATGGAGGCCTATGCCGCCGCCCATCCCAAGGCCCGCGGCTGAGCGCGGCACGGCCTTGACCCGAACGCCCCGGGGCGACACATGCGGGAAGGCAGCAGGCAGGAGGCAGACATGACGATCCGCAATGCGATGCAGGCTCTGGCACTTGTCACCATCGCGGCGATGGTCCTCCCGGTCGCGGCTGGCGCGGCGGGAGAGGAGCGCTGCTACGGCATCGCGCGGGCGGGCGAGAACGACGGGATCGGCAGCGGCGAAGGCAATGGCGCGAGCAGCGTGGACTTCCAGGGCAACGCCTGGGTCTGGGTCGCCGCGGGAACCTGCATCACCGTCACCCCCCCGGTGCAGCCCGACGGCACGCCCCGCCGCGGCTCGCTGGAGCCGCTCGACCGCGACAGCCCGTGACGGCGGCTCAGACCGACGGCCATCCCGCCTGACCGGCGTCCGCGACCCCTGGGCCGAGCCTCGGGACATGCGGCGCGGGCCGCAGGGCGAGGGAAGTGCAGCTTCACCGTCGGTTGAGGATCGGGACGGGACGGCCCTGGACGGCGTGCGAAGCGCGCCGGCCCCCGGCAGGGCCGGCGCGGCCCGATCGCCATGGGTCGATCTGGCTCGGGACCTCTAGCCTCGGGCGGGACGAAAGGCGACGGCGCGGGCCGCCAGACTCATCGGGTCCCAGGGTGAATGCTTTGGGGCAGCGTCCGAACGCCCGATCAGCCCTCGGCCGAAACGAGATGGCCGGGGAGGCAGGCGGCCGGGTCCGCCGCGCCGTAGCCGGCGGCGAAATCCGCCTCGCGGGTGGCGCGGCTCGCGGCCTCGAAGGGATCGAGGCGGCTCGGCATCTCCGGCGCGAAACCGGCGCGGTCCGCCATGACGTTGCGCGCGATGCCGATCAGCTGGTCGTAGAAGCCCGGCGGAACCACCCCGACGCTGTCGGCGGCCAGCGCCGCCCAGACGCCGGCGAGGCAATCCGCCTGGGCCGCCAGCGCCTCGTCGACCGCCGTCGCGTCGCGGCCGCCGGCCTCCCGCCGCCGCGTCTCGGCCTCGGCGAGGAGCCCCAGTTCGTCCTGGACATAGGAGGCCGAGATCATCGCGACCACCAGCGCCGCCCCGAGGTCCCCGCTCCGCCGGAGCCGCGCATTGAGCGCCTCGAAGAAGGCCAGGTCGAACACCGCCTCGACGCTGCGCGGGCAATAGAACGGCCCGGTCGCCTCCTGGCCGTCGGAGCAGGGCGAGACCGTGGTCCCGGTATAGAACCGGACCTCGGGCGGCACGTAGTCGCGGCCGAACCGGCGGGCGAATTCGCGCTTCCAGACCGCCTGGATGTTCTCGAAGGCCGCGGTGACCTGGCGCGTGACGGCCTCGGCCCGGTCGGCGCTCAGCGTCCGGCTCGGCGCGTCCGGCGCGAGCGGCCCGGGGCCGGCGAGCATGC
The DNA here is from genome assembly GCA_020637615.1 of Rhodovulum sp. Classification (GTDB taxonomy): domain Bacteria; phylum Pseudomonadota; class Alphaproteobacteria; order Rhodobacterales; family Rhodobacteraceae; genus Amaricoccus. Next base: position 112,845 of record JACKKC010000005.1, on the reverse strand, counting down.
CCAGGACCGCGATCCCGGAGAGAAGCACCACCGCCAGCCCCAGCCCGGTGCCGATGCGGCGCAGCGTGCGCCCCGATGGACCCTGATCCTCTGTCGTCATCTCGGCCTTCGGCGGCGCGCGCCCCTCCCGATACGCGCAGAGCGATCGGTCTTGACGCGCGCGGCGGTCCGTGTTGCTTCGGCACCGACTATTCCGCGCAGGTGTGAACAAAGTGCTACGCCGTCTCTACGACTGGACGATCTCGCTGGCGGCAAGCCGGCACGCGCTCTGGGCGCTGGCGGCGGTGAGCTTCGTCGAAAGCTCGGTCTTTCCCATCCCCCCCGACGTGCTCCTGATCCCGCTGATCCTCGCGCGGCCCCAGGACGCCTGGCGCATCGCGGGCATCTGCACCCTCGCCTCGGTCGCCGGGGGCGCCTTCGGCTATTTCATCGGCTGGGGCCTCTTCGAGCAGGTCGGCAAGCCGATCCTCGCCTTCTACGGCATGGACACGAAATTCGACCGCTTCGCCGCGACCTACAACGACTGGGGCGCCTGGGCGGTGCTGGTCGCCGGGGTCACGCCCTTTCCCTACAAGGTCATCACCATCCTGTCGGGCGCCACGGGGCTGCATTTCGGCGTCTTCATGCTGGCGAGCGTCATCGCGCGCGGCCTGCGCTTCTTCGTGATCGCCGCGCTGCTCTGGCGCTACGGCGCGCCGATTCGCGATTTCATCGAGGAGCGGCTCGGGCTGGTGTTCAGCCTCGGGCTCGCGGCACTGATAGGAGGATTCCTGGTGATCGAGCTGGGCCGATGAACGCCATGCAGCGAATGGGCCTCGGGGCGGCGGCGGGCTCGGCCGCGCTGCTGCTCGGGGCGCTGGCCTTCCAGTATCTCGGCGGGCTCGCGCCCTGCCCCTTGTGCATCTGGCAGCGCTGGCCGCACGGGATCGCCATCGCGCTGGGGCTGCTGCTGCTCGCCTGGCCGGAGCGCGGGCTGACGCTGCTCGGGGCGCTGGCGATGCTGGCCGGCGCCGGGATCGGCCTCTATCACACCGGGATCGAGCGCGACTGGTGGCCGGGACCGGCGAGCTGCACCGCGCCCACGCCCGGCGACGTGCCCGCCGCCGACCTGCTCGACCAGATCCTCGCGACTCCAGTCGTGCTCTGCGACGAGGTCGCCTGGTCGATGCTCGGCCTGTCGATGGCGAGCTGGAACGCGCTCGCCTCGCTGGTGCTCGCCTGGCTCTGGTGGCGCGCCTATGCCTCCAGCTCGGCGTCCCAGTAGAGGAAGTCCATCCAGCTCTCGTGCAGGTGGTTCGGCGGAAACTTGCGCCCGGTGTTCTGCAGTTCCTCCGGCGTCGGGCGCATCGGCTTGCGCCGCAGATGCATGCCCGCCTCCTTGAGCGTGCGCGCGCCCTTGCGCAGGTTGCAGGGCCCGCAGGAGGCCACGACATTGTCCCAGGTGGTGCGCCCGCCCTTGCAGCGCGGCAGCACGTGGTCGAAGGTCAGCCCGTCCCTGGCGCCGCAATACTGGCAGGTGAACTGGTCGCGCAGGAAGAGGTTGAAGCGGGTGAAGGCCGCGGTCCGCGCCGGCCGCACGTAATCCTTCAGCACCACCACCGAGGGGATGCGCCACTGGATCGAGGGGGAATGCACGACGGTGTCGTATTCCGCCAGCACGATCACCCTGTCGAGGAAGGCCGCCTTGATCGCCTCCTGCCAGGGCCAGAGCGACAGCGGCAGGTAGGAGAGCGGCCGGAAATCGGCATTGAGCACCAGCGCGGGATGGTCGCGCAATCCGCCCGACTGCCGGATGAAGCTGGGCATATGGGCGCTTTGCAACATGCAAACTCCGTATCCCGCGGGCCGCTTCCGGCCGCGCCGGCATGGCGGCGCAGAGGCTCGGCCCAGGTCAGACTATATCTCGCCCGCGCCGCTAAACAAGCCCCTACATAGGGTTGCGGCCCGTACGCGATGCAGCCTAACCCCGCGGCATCACGGTTTCATGACGGCCGCCCCGCCGTCGCATCGAGCCGCCCGCGGATGAAGTCGAGCGCGAGGCCGAGCCCGTCGGGCGCGATGCCATGGCCGACGCCCTTGGAGACATGGGTGCGGGTCTCGACCCCGGCCGCGGTGAGCGCGGCCGCCGCCTCGGAAAGGCTCGCGACCGGGACCATCGGATCCGCGTCGCCATGGACCAGCAGCACCGGCGGCCGGCTGACGATCTCGGCCCCGAGGCGCTCGGGATGAAGGAGCCGCCCCGAGAACCCCACGATCCCGGCAAAGGCCGCGGGCCGCCGCGGCGCGACCTGCAGCGCCATCATCGTGCCCTGGCTGAAGCCGAAGAGGATGGTGCGCTCGGGCGGCGTCTCGGCGGCGACCGCGTCGAGCCAGCCGTCGAGCAGGTCGAAGGAGCGCAACGCCGCGGCGGTCGCCTCCGCGACGCCCGAGCCGTCGAGCCAGGGGATGGGGAACCACTGGTAGCCCGCGGGATTGTTGACGCAGGGCTCGGGCGCGTTCGGGGCGAGGAAGCGCGTGCCCGGCAGATGCGGCGCCAGCGGATCGGCGAGCCCGATCAGGTCGTTGCCGTCCGCGCCATAGCCGTGCAGGAAGACGACGAGGCTGTCGGCCTTGCCGGAAGCCGCCGGCCGTTCTGGCCCGCTCAGTTTGCTCATGGGATGCCTCGCACCTGACTCCGGCCGTTACTAGGGAAAATGCGCCGCATCGGCAAGCCGGCGGGATCGGGACCCGGAGGTGGTTGCATCCGGAGCCCATTCTTTCTTCTAGGACCGCCCCACACCAAAACGAGGGCAGCGTCCGACCCGGGCGGAAGCGAAGCGCCCGCGTCGTGCCTGAGGCACGCCCTCGGCGTGACGGGGCGGGGCGGGCGCTGCCCGGCGGTGCCCGCCGGGCGGGTTGGTGACGCTGGCCCGCTTGGATCTCGGGGTACGTTGCCGGATGCAATTCGCCCGGCTCGAGCCCCCCGCCCCTTCCACGAACCGTGAAAACCGGCCGTATCTGCGCTATACTGGTGCCGCAGCCATGGTCGACACCGCCATCGTCACCGCCCTGATCGGCTCCGGCGCCAGCCTGGCGCTCGCCGGCTTCGGCGCCTGGCGCGCCGTGCGGCTCGAACGCATGCAGGCCGCCGACCAGCGCGAGATGCAGGCCCTTCGCGACGAGGTCGACGCCCGCAAGGGGCTGCGCGATTCACGGCGAGAGTACGAATTCGACGCGCGGCGGCGGCTCTACGAGGAGCTAGAGCCCGTCCTCTTCCAGTCGCAGGACGCCGCCCGCCAGCTCTTCGACCGCGTCGCCAACATGGCCCGGGTGACGCGGGACGGCCGCCTCGGCGCGCATCCCGGCGCATGGCTGGCGCGCGGCTCGACCGGCTACTACCGGCACTCGACCCTCTACCGCCTCATGCGCCTCTGGGCGCTGCACCAGATCGCGCTCCGGCGGCTGACCCAGGTCGACCAGCGGCTCGACAGCGGCATCGCCCGCCGCATCCAGGTGCAATCGGTACTCTACGAGCTCCTGTCGGACCATTTCCGCCTCGCCCGCGCCGGAAAGCCGGTCCGCTACGAGCCCTACGAGCCCGGTGGAGGATTGCAGGGCATCTTCCTCGGCGACCTCGACAATGCCGGGGCCTTCCTGATCGACCGCCCCGACGGCGGGCCGGAAGGCATCCTCGACTTCGGCGCATTCGAGGACAGGCTAAAGGCGGGCAAGGATTCCCGGATCGCGAGCGTCGGAAACGTCTCCGCCTGCTTCGACGACTTCCACCCCGCCACCCATCCGGTGCTGTGGCGCGCCCTCGTCGCCAGCGCCTGCCTCGCCTGGGTCCTGACCCGCCAGGCCGAGGATGACGAGAGCGGGGCGGAGGCGACCGACCCCGAACGGCTGGTGCAGGCCTTCTTCGCCGACCCCCGCGCCGGCAACAAATTCGACTGGCGCGGCGGCGCCGACGGGAACCTGCGATCCGAGGACACGCCCGAAGGCACCCTGCGCGCCGCCCAGGCGCATCTCCTCGACCGGTTCCGCGGCAAGGACCTGCTGGACAAAGTGTAAGCTTTTGGCAGGCCGTCCACTCGGTCTTGCTCGGAGAAGCTAAGGTTCTGGCGTTTCGGGCGCATTCCGCACCGCATCCAGCCCGGCGGGTACCGCCCGAACCGCGGCCGAGGCGATTGCAGCCTAACCCCGATCCGGGTGAGCAACCTTCTGATACCACTCACCATAAGTCATGACGCGTGTAGCCGCGAGATGCCATGACGCTGAAGACACCCGTGTAGCGCTGACCGGGTCAGATGCGGGATTGTGGGCTGCAGGGCATAGAGGCGGTCGTCCAGCGGTAGAAACGTGTGCCGCCAGAATGCAACCATCATTGCCTCTTCGTCTTCGCTCAGAACGGTTGAGCGCGGCACCCTTGGTCCCGTCTCGCGATCCTCCAGCGTCGCGCGCTCACGCCACTTCGCGACAGTCTTCGGGTTGATGCCGAGTTCTCGGCTCAGCGCTGCAGTCGAAGCTTGCGATCGCTGTATCACAGCTCTGACGGCGTGCGTGGTCGTGGCGCTCCCGTGACGAACTTGTCCCATATGGCTTCCTTCCATTTCGACGAATGGATCGCACATCAAACCGTGGGATCAAACAGTTGGCTTTTGGCGGGATTACGGGGATGATCCTGCGCTCCGACAGAGCCGCGCGCAGCCAATCCGCGTCGAATGCGCGGTCGGCCAACAGGTGCTCTGCAGCGAGGCCCTCGATCAGATCGGGCACGCCGCGCAGGTCGTGGGCCTGGCCCGGCAGAAGCCGGAAGTCGACAAGGCGGCCGATCGCATCGGTCAGAGCCGGTATCTTGGTCGTGATCCCGCCGCACGATCGCCCTACGGCCTGGCGTTGAGTCCCCCTTCAGCCCCCTGACCGGCGCGGCGAACCTTGACGATGGAGCCGTCGAGCATCGCGTATTCGAGATCGGTCCGGTCGGCCAAGGCTCTGAACATCCTGTAGAAGGCGTCCGCCTTCACCCAGCGGCGGAACCGCTTGAACACGGCGTTCCGCTTGCCGAACTCCTCGGGCAAGTCTCGCCATTGCGCACCGGTCCTGACGATCCACAACACCGCCTCCATGAAGAGCCGAGGGTCTCGTCCGGTCCGGCCGGGATCTCCGGCTTTGCCAAGGCAAAAGGGCTCGATGACCGCCCATTGGGCATCGGTCAGAACACGGCGCGTCAAGGCTGCTATCCTCCTGTTTGCAGCCTTGAATCGGAAACCAGACGAGGTGGGAATCCTGAACGTCAACAGACCCTAGTCATCTGGAACTGTACTTCGTATCATTAACTTGATGTATATCGGGAGATGATGCGATGGTGGGGCGTTTGGCAGACGAGGTCGTTCTGAGTGAGGAGGAACGGGCCTTCCTCGAAGCACAGGTTCGGCGACACAAGGCGGCGCGGTCGCTCTCGGACCGGTGCAGGATGATCTTGCTCTGCGCGGAAGGGCTTCAAAGCAAGGAGGCTGGTGCGCGGCTCGGTGTGCATGAGCACACTGTTGGCAAATGGCGCAGGCGGTTTGTGAAGGAGCGGATCGAGGGTTTGACCGACGAATACCGGCCCGGTCGGCCACGCACCGTATCGGACGATCAGGTTGCTGCGGTAATCGAACGCACAACGAACAGCGCGCCGAAGGATGCCACCCATTGGTCGATCCGATCGATGGCTGCAGCAACGGGCCTGTCGCATACGACAATCCGGCGCATCTGGGCCGCCTTCGGCCTTCAGCCGCATCGGAGCGAGACGTTCAAACTCTCGACCGATCCGCTGTTCGTCGACAAGGTGCAGGACATCGTCGGCCTTTACATGTCGCCGCCGAACCGGGCTATCGTGCTGTGTGTAGATGAAAATCGCAGATCCAGGCGCTGGACCGCGAACAGCCGGTGCTGCCGATGGCGTCGGGTGTCGCCGAACGCAGAACCCACACATACATTCGACACGGCACGACGTCGCTGTTTGCCGCGCTCGATATCGCCACGGGGGCAGTGATCGAAATGCTACAAACGGCATCGGGCAACCGGGTTCCTCGACTTCCTCAAGAAGATCGACGTTGCCATGCCGGACGGGCCGGAGGTGCATCTGGTGATGGACAACTATGCCACGCACAAAACGCCGCGCGTCAAGGCGTGGCTGGCGCGCCGCCCGCACTGGCACGTGCATTTCACGCCCACGTCGGCAAGCTGGATCAACCAAGTGGAGCGTTGGTTCGCTGAGTTGACACGCAAGCAACTGCAACGGGGTGTCCACCGGTCCACCGCCGAGCTAGAGGCCGACATTGCCGCCTTCATTGAGGCGCATAACGAGAAGCCCAAGCCATACCGATGGGTCAAATCAGCTGATGAGATCCTCGCATCCGTCAAGCGGTTCTGCCAGCGGACACAGCGAAACACATGTGCCGAACTTTAGATTCAGGTGACTAGGGTCTGTTGACGTTCAGGATTCCCACCTCGTCTGACTTCTGGACACCTTGAAAAGCCCCTCGCTCTGAGCGGCATGGGCGGCGCTGTCGAAGGCGGGCGATCCGCTGGAACGGCTTTCTGCTGTGTTGGATTTCGAGGTCTTCAGGCCGGAACTCGACGCGGCGCTGAATCGGTCGGACGGGTCGAAGGGCGGGCGGCCGCCGATGGGCCCGGTGCTGATGATCCAGGCGCGTCTCAGGTCTGTCCGACGCGCAAGCGGAGTTCCAGATCATGGACCGGCGGACCTTCGGACGGTTCCTCGGGATCGAGGATGGTGACCGGGTCCCTGACGAGACGACGATCTGGCGGTTCCGGGAGGCTCTGGTCGAGGCGGGGGCCGTGGAAAGGCTCTTCGCCCGGTTCGATGCGCATCTGAAGGACGCCGGCTACCTGGCGATGGGTGGCCAGATCGTGGATGCGTCCATCATCGCCGCGCCGCGTCAGAGGATGACCGACGAGGAGCGCGAGATCATCAAGGGCGGCGGCATTCCGGAGGGCTGGACCACGAAGCCCCGGAAGCTCGCCCAGAAGGATCGCGATGCGCGCTGGACCCTGAAGCGGGGCCGCAAGAAGCGCCGCCCGGACGGCGGCATGATGGCCGAGATTGCCACGCCGGTCTTCGGCTACAAATCCCACATCAACGTCGACCGGCGCCATGGGCTGATCCGGAAATGGTCGGTGACCGACGCCGCCCGGCACGATGGGCGTCTGGGCCGATACCGCGTACCGGTCACAGAAAAACGAGAAGCACATCGCACGGGCCGGGCTGTCCTCGATGATCCACTTCCGCCGTCCTCCAGGCAAGCCGCTGAAGGCGCCGCATCAGCGCGCCAACGCAGCCCGCTCGAAGGTCCGCTCGGCGGTCGAGCATCCCTTTGCAGAGCAGAAGGACAGGATGGGGCTCGGCGTGCGGACGATCGGCGTTGCGCGCGCCAAGGCCAAGATCGGCATGGCCAACATCGCATTCAACATGAAGCGGCTCGTGTTCCTCGAACGGAGAGCAGCCGTCGCGTAGTCGGAAGATCCCCAAAAAAAACAGGGCCGGAACGCCGTTCAGACCGAGGAAGCCCTGACCGAGGGCGCGGCCCCGCGGGCCGGCGGGCCGCTAAGTATGTAGTTCTTCAGGGTGTCCGAATGCTTCGGTCGTCAGCGCCTATGAAGCGCGTATCGAAAAGCTGGAGCGCCAGAAGATCGTGCTTGCCGAACGGGTTGAAGCAACCGTGCCGCCCAAGGGACGGCTGGAGGATTGTATTGAACTCGCCCTGAATTTCCTGTCAAACGCCTGGAATATATACAAAAATTGTGACTTCGCCATGCACCAAACGGTGCTTAGATTGGTCTTTGCGGAACCACTGATATACGGTTAAAATGGGGTGTATGAAACCCCAGATTTTTCATTCCTGTTCAAGTACTTAGGGTGGATTTCTGGATCAAAAAGCGAGATGGTGCTGCCGGAGAGATTTGAACTCTCGACCTCTCCCTTACCAAGGGAGTGCTCTACCCCTGAGCTACGGCAGCAATTCCGCCCTTCGTTCCGCGGCGGCGAGCCCGGGCCTTCTAGCGGATCTGGCACTTGGCGCAAGCACAATCTGGACCCAGCCCATCGCCTGCGCTAGAGAGACCCCATGCAGAGGAACCCGCCCACCGCCGCCAAGGATAAGCCGGCGCCCGCCGCGCGCAAGGCCGAGCGGCTGGCGGAGGCGTTGCGGGCCAATCTCGCGCGGCGCAAGGCGCAGAAACGGGCGCGCAGCGGCGCGGCCGGAGCCCGCGACCAGCAGGACTGACGCATCCATGGACAGCATTCTCGTGCGCGGCGGCCGTCGGCTGGAAGGGCGCATTCCGATCTCGGGCGCCAAGAACGCCTGCCTCACGCTGATGCCGGCAGCCCTCCTCACCGACGAGCCGCTGACGCTGACCAATGCACCGCGCCTCTCCGACATCCGCACCATGAGCGCCTTGCTCGAATCGCTCGGCTGCGAGGTCGCGAGCCTGCAGGACGGGCGCGTCCTCGTCGTCGGCACGCAGGCCATCGCCAACCATCGCGCGGATTACGACCTGGTGCGCAAGATGCGCGCCTCGATCCTGGTGCTCGGGCCGATGTTGGCGCGGGATGGTCACGCGGTGGTCTCGCTGCCCGGCGGCTGCGCCATTGGCGCGCGCCCCGTGGACCTGCATCTCAAGGGGCTCGAAGCGCTCGGCGCGACGCTCGAGCTGCGCGACGGCTATGTGCACGCCAGCGCCACGGACGGGCTCCGGGGCGCGACCATCGACATGCCGATGGTCTCGGTCGGGGCGACCGAGAACATCCTGATGGCCGCGACGCTGGCCCGCGGCACCACGCTCTTGAAGAACGCCGCCCGCGAGCCCGAAATCGTCGACCTGGTGCATTGCCTGCGCCGCATGGGCGCCCAGATCGCCGGCGAGGGCTCGGCCACGATCGAGGTCCAGGGCGTCGACCGTCTGCGCGGCGCGACCCATCCCGTGGTCGCCGACCGGATCGAGCTCGGCACCTACATGCTGGCCCCCGCCATCACCGGCGGCGACGTGGAGCTGCTCGGCGGCCGGCGCGATCTGGTCGCGGCCTTCGCCGACAAGCTCGAGGTCGCCGGCATCGAGGTGCGCGAGACCGACGCCGGCCTGCGGGTCAGCCGGGCGAACGGCCGCATCCGGCCGGTCGACGTGGTCACTGCGCCGCACCCGGGCTTTCCCACCGATCTCCAGGCGCAGATGATGGCGCTCCTGGCCACCGCCGACGGCACCAGCCATCTCGAGGAGCGCATCTTCGAGAACCGCTTCATGCATGCGCCGGAACTCGTGCGCATGGGGGCGCAGATCGAGGTCCACGGCGGCACCGCGACGGTCACCGGGGTGGAAAGGCTCAAGGGCGCGCCGGTCATGGCCACCGACCTGCGCGCCTCGGTCAGCCTGATCCTCGCCGGGCTCGCCGCCGAGGGCGAGACCCGCGTGGCGCGCGTCTATCACCTCGACCGCGGCTACGAGCGCGTCGAGGAGAAGCTCTCCGCCTGCGGCGCCGAGATCGAACGCATCCGCGAGGCGGCATGACCGAGGACGCGCGCTTCGAGGACGGCGCCGAACGCCCGCTGCGGCTGCGTGCCGAGACGGCCGAGGATCTCGCGGTGATCTCGGCGCTGCTGCAGGACGCCGTGGGACAGACCTCGGACATCGCCTGGATGCCGCGGCACAGGCGGTTCGCCCTGCTGCTCAACCGCTTCCGCTGGGAGGACAGCGCCCGCGCCCGCCGCCAGAACCGCCCCTTCGAGCGGGTGCGCTGCCTGCTCACCATCGAGAGCGCGACCCGCGTGCGGGCCATGGGCGTCGACCCGCAGGACCGCGACCTGGTGATCTCGCTGCTGTCGCTGGGCTTCGAACCCGGACCCGAGGGCGGCGGCCGGCTGCGCGCGGTGCTCGCCGGCGACGGCGAGATCGCACTCGACGTCGAATGCCTCGAGGTGACCCTGACCGACGTGACCCGCCCGCATCTCGCCCAGGCCGGCGCGGCGCCCCGGCATTCCCCGACTGATCCCGGCCGCCGCGATGCCGCATTTCCTCGACAGCCGCAGCCCGGATTTCGACGCGCGATTCGTTGCGCTTCGCGCAGAAGCGCGAGACCGAGGCCGCGGTGGATGCCGATGCCGCGGCGATCCTGGCCGACGTGGAAGCCTGCGGCGATGCGGCGCTGATCGCGCTGACCGAGCGCTGGGACCGCCTTTCGCTGACGCCCGAGACCTCGCCTTCTCGGCGGAGGAGATCGATGCGGCCATCGCCGGGGTCGACCCGCAGGACCGCGCCGCGCTCGAACTCGCGGCCGACCGCATCCGCGCCTATCACGAGCGCCAGCTGCCGGCGGATGCGCAATGGTCGGACGCTTCCGGGGCACAGCTCGGCTGGCGCTGGACCTGGTCGCGGCGGCTGGGCTCTACGTGCCCGGGGCCGCGCCTCCTATCCCTCCTCGGTGCTGATGAACGCGATCCCGGCGCGGGTGGCCGGTGTCGGCCGTCTGGTGATCTGCGCGCCGACCCCGGACGGCGCGATCAATCCGCTGGTACTGCTTGCCGCCCGGCTCGCCGGGGTCGAGACGATCTACCGCATCGGCGGCGCCCAGGCGATTGGCGCGCTGGCCTATGGGACAGAGACAATCCGCCCCGTGGACAAGATCACCGGCCCCGGCAATGCCTGGGTCGCGGCGGCCAAGCGCCGCGTCTTCGGTCGGGTCGGCATCGACATGATCGCGGGCCCCTCCGAGGTCCTGGTGATGGCGGACGGGCGCAACGATCCCGACTGGGTGGCGCTCGATCTGATGGCCCAGGCCGAGCACGACCCCGCGGCGCAATCCATCCTCGTCACCGACGACACCGACTTCGGCCGCGCCGTGGCGGCCGCGGTGGACGCCCGGCTGGCGACGCTGGAACGCCGGGAGATCGCGGGCGCGAGCTGGCGCGACTTCGGCGCGGTGATCGTGGTGGAGGACTGGGAGACGGCCGTGGCGATCTCCGACCGCATCGCGCCCGAGCATCTCGAGATCTTCACCGCCGAGGCGGAGGAACTCGCGGCCCGCGTAAGCCACGCCGGCGCCATCTTCATCGGTCCGCTGACCGCCGAGGCGATCGGCGACTACGTGGGCGGCCCGAACCATGTCCTGCCGACGTCGCGGTCCGCGCGGTTCTCCTCCGGCCTCTCGGTGCTCGATTTCATGAAGCGCACCACCCTGGCCCGCATGACCCCCGCGGGCCTCGCCCATGTCGGCCCCGCCGCGGTGCGGCTGGCGCGGGCCGAAGGCCTGGAGGCGCATGCGCTCTCCGTCGAGGCCCGGCTTGAGCGGCTCAACGAGGCCGGGCGGGATGCCTGACGCCGACCGGCTCAGCGCGGTGACGCTCGACGAGGCGGGGCTCCCGCCGCCGACCCCGGAGATCGAGCAGGAGCGCCAGGTCGCGATCTTCGACCTCCTGGAGAGCAACCGCTTCCCGCCTTTGCCGGCGCGACGGCGCCTGGCCCCTACCAGCTGACGCTCGCAGTGAACGACGGCCGCCTCGGAATGCGGCTCGCCACGGAGGGCGGCGAAGCCGCCGGTGGCCTGAGCTTTCCCTGGCGCCGTTCAACCAGATCGTGAAGGATTACTTCCAGATCTGCGAAAGCTATTTCGACGCCGTGCGCCGTCTGCCGCCCGCCGCCATCGAGGCGGTAGATACCGGCCGGCGCAGCATCCACGACCAGGGCAGCCGGCCCTGCTCGAAAGGCTCGAGGGCAGGGTCGAAACCGACCTCGCCACCGCCCGCCGCCTCTTCACCCTGATCTGCGTGCTACATTACAGAAATTGAGCAGCATGATCGCTTTACGCTCATCACCGCGATTTCCCTTGAACTGACGCGGCATTGGCGTCATTTTCCGCGCGCGCAAAAAGCTTCTGCCGCTGCGCATGCACAGGACCCGTATCGGAGACCAGATGGCCAAGGAAGAACTTCTCGAATTTCCCGGGTCGTGACCGAGCTTCTGCCCAACGCGACCTTCCGGGTGGAGCTCGAGAACGGCCACGTCATCATCGCGCATACAGCCGGCAAGATGCGCAAGAACCGCATCCGCGTGCTGGCCGGCGACAAGGTTCAGGTCGAGATGACGCCCTATGACCTGACCAAGGGACGGATCAACTATCGCTTCAAGTGACTTGGCCGGGCACGTGCCGCGGCTGATCCTCGCCTCGGCTTCGCCGCGCCGGGCCGAACTTCTGGCCCAGGCAGGCTACTTCCCCGACGCCCTCGCCCCGCCCAAATCGACGAGACGCCTCGCCCGGGCGAATTGCCCCGCGCCTGCGCCCTGCGCCTGGCGATCGCCAAGGCGTCCGCCGTCGAAGCGGCCGCCGCCGACGCGGTACTGGCGGCCGACACGATCGTCGCCCTCGGCCGCCGCATGCTCGGCAAGCCTCGGACGCGGCCGAGGCGGAGGGCTTCCTGCGGCTGCTCTCCGGGCGCCGGCACCGGGTCGTCACCGCCATCGCCCTGCGCGGCCCCGACCGCCTGCGCAGCCGGACCGTGGAGACCGCCGTGCGCTTCAAGCGCCTGTCGGAGGGCGAGATCGCCGCCCATGTCGCCAGCGACGACTGGCAGGACAAGGCCGGCGGCTACGGGATCCAGGGGCGCGCCGGCGCGCTCATTCCCTGGATCAACGGCTCCTATTCCAATGTCGTCGGCTTGCCACTCGCCGAGACGGTCGGCCTGCTCGCCGCCGCCGGCATCCGCCCCGCGGCCCGGCCGTGAGAGGCAGGCAGATCCTCATCGAGCCCCTGCCCGGCGGCGGAGACGCCACGGCGCTCCTGGTCGACGGCCAGCTGCACGACCTCCTGATCGATCCGCCCGCCGGCAGCGCCCCGCAACCGGAGGCGATCTTCCGCGCCGTGGCCTCCCGCCCGATGAAGGGACTCGGCGGCGCGATGGTCGACCTCGGCGCCGGCCATTCGGGATTGCTGCGCAGCCGGCGCCTTCCCCCGCCGGGAAGGCCGGTGCTGGTGCAGGTCGGCGGCTGGGCCGAACCCGGCAAGGCCCCGCCGGTCGGCGAGAGGATCCGGCTCAAGGGCCGGTTCGCGATCCTGACGCCGGGCGCGCCCGGCCGCAACATCGCCCGCTCGATCCGCTCGCCCGACCTGCGGCAGAGCCTGGAGGCCCTCGCCGACTCGGCGATGGAGGGCGCTCCGGACGATCTCGGCCTGATCCTGCGCAGCGCCGCTGCAACGGCCCCCGCCCCAGCGATCGCCCGCGAGATCGAAGCGCTCCGGGCCGAGTGGCAGCCCATCGCGGCCGCCGCGGCCGATGCCGCGCCGGCATGCCTGCGCCTCCTGCGCCCGGCTCCGCCGAAACCGCCCGGCGCGACTGGTGGACGCCCGATGCCGCCCTGCGCGAGGCCGCCACCGCGCTGGCCGATGCCGGCGTCTGGGAGGCGGTCGCGGCGATGGCGGATGCGCGCATCCCGGCGGGTGACGGCCATTTCACCATCGAGGCGACGCGCGCGCTCGTCGCGGTCGACGTGAATACCGGCGCCGACACCTCCCCGGCGGCCGCGCTCAAGGCCAATCTCGCGGCGATCCGCGACCTGCCCCGCCAGCTGCGGCTGCGCGGGCTCGGCGGCCAGATCGTCCTCGACCTCGCGCCGCTCCCGAAGGGCGAGCGCCGGCGCATCGAGGCCGCCCTGACCGCGGCGCTGCGCGACGAGGATATCGACACGACGATCGTCGGCTGGACGCCGCTCGGCCATCTGGAACTCCTGCGCAAGCGCGCCCGTCGCCCGCTCGTGGGCCCTGAGGCCCTCCCGCTACGGGGCGGCTGACTCGGCCGGCCGGGCGGGACGTGGCTTTGCTGTTGACGCCCCGGCGCGAATCCGGCCCCCTTGCAGGGGAATGACCGGCAAGGGGAGGCGCCGCACCATGTCGAATGCCGACCGGATCACCACGAGCCTCGACGCGGCCGCGCCACCCGAGGACCTGACCTCGGCGGCGCAGGCGCTCTGGTGGCTCGCGAAGGGCGGGCTCCGCACCGGGCCGGCATGGTCCCGCGCCCACGCCATCTGCCAGGAGGGCGAGGGCCGACGCGACCATGACCGGGTCCATGGTCTGGCCCACTGGATCGAGGGCGACCTCGGCAATTCCGACTATTGGTACCGGCGCGCGGGCGACCGGCGCCAGGGTGCCGACCCCGGCGCGGAATGGTCGCGCCTCGCGGCCGAGATCGCTGGCTAGGCCGACCCAACCCCAGGCACCGGAAAGCGAGAACCCGATGACCCGACGTTTCGCCATCTATCCCAGCCTCGCCGGAAGGACCGTCGTGGTGACCGGCGGCGCCTCGGGCATCGGCGCCGAGATTGTGCGCGGCTTCGCCGAACAGGATGCCCGCGTCGGCTTCCTCGACATGGACGGGGGAGCATCCGCGACGCTGGCGGCGGCGATCGGCGGCAATGCCACCTACGAGCTCTGCGACCTGCGCGACATCGGGGCGCTGCGGCGCGCGCTCGCCGCCCTGCGCGAAAGGCTCGGCCCGGCGGCGGTCCTGGTCAACAACGCCGCCCGCGACGACCGGCACGACTGGCGCGAGGTGACGCCGGAGTATTTCGACGACCGGATCGCCGTCAACCTGCGGCACTTCTTCTTCGCCATTCAGGCGGTGGCACCCGACATGATCGCGGCGGGCGGCGGCGCCATCGTCAACATGGGGTCGAATTCCTGGTGGGAGGCGGGCGGGGGCTTCCCGATCTACGCCACCGCCAAGGCGGCGGTGCACGGGCTGACCCGGACCATGGCCCGCGACCTCGGGCCGCACCGGATCCGCGTCAACACGGTGGTTCCCGGCTGGATCATGACCGAACGGCAGAAGGCGCTCTGGGTCACCCCCGAGGCGCTGCAGCGGCAACGCCAGCGGCAATGCCTTCCGGATCTGATCGAGCCGGTCCATGTGGCGCGCATGGTGGTCTTCCTCGCCTCCGACGACGCGGCCATGTGCACCGCCAACAACTACATGGTCGAGGCCGGATCGATCTGACCGGCGGCGCCCGGCCACGGCGCCCGCCCGGAGGCGCGGCGGTCAGGCGAGCGGCATCGTCGTCTCCACCAGGCGCGCGAAATAGGACGCGCCGATCGGGCTCGCCTCGTCATTGTAGTCGAATTCGGGATGATGCAGGCCCGCGCCCGGACCCGTTCCGAGAAGGACATAGGCGCCGGGGCGTTCCTGAAGCATGAAGGCGAAATCTTCGGCGACCATCTCGGGTGCCATGGCTCCGTCGACATTGTCCGCCCCGACCACCGCCGCCGCCGCGCGCAGGGCGAGCGCGGTCTCGGCCGCGTGGTTCACCGTCACCGGATAGTCGTATTCGTAACGCAGATCCGCCTGCGCCCCCGCCGCCGCCGCGACCGCCTCGACGACCTCCGCGATCTCCGCGCCTACCCGGCGGCGCAGCGTCTCGTCGAGGCTGCGCACCGTGCCGGCCAGCAGCGCGGTCTGCGCGATCACGTTGCTGATCGTGCCGGCCTGGAGCACGGTGGGCGAGACCACCACCGGCACCAGCGGATCGACCCGCCGCGCGGGGATGGAATAGAGCGCCTGCACGATGCCGACCGCCACCTCCATCGGATCGATGCCCTCGTGGGGATAACCCGCATGGGCGCCACGGCCCCGCACCAGGATCTCGAACTGGTCCGCCGCCGCCATCACCGGCCCGACCCGCGTTCCGATCCGGCCGAGCGACATGCCCGGCTTGTTATGCAGCGCAAAGACGCTTTCGATCCCGAATCGTGCCATCAGCCCCTCGGAGCACATCACCCGCGCTCCGCCCGACATCTCCTCCGAGGGCTGGAAGATTAGCGCCACGCTGCCGGCGAAATTGCGCGTCTCGGCGAGGTAGCGCGCCGCCCCGAGCAGGATTGCCATGTGGCCGTCGTGGCCGCAGGCATGCATCCGGCCGGCATGCCGCGAGCGGTACGGCAGGTCACGCACCTCCGCGATCGGCAGTGCGTCCATGTCGGCCCGGAGCCCGATCACCCGCCCCGCGCCCCGGCCCCGGATGATCCCCACGATCCCGGTGCGCGCGATGCCTTCGTGGATCTCGTCCACGCCGATCTCGCGCAGCCGCGCCGCGACATAGGCGGCGGTCTCGAAGAGATCGAAATCGAGCTCCGGGATCCCGTGCAGGTCGCGGCGCCAGGCGGCCATGTCGCCGGCGAAATCCGCCATCCGGTTGATCACCGCCATGCAACGCCTCCCGCGCCCGGCCCGCCGATGGGTCTTGCCGCCCTGCAGCCCTGCCAGCTAGTCTCGCACAATGAGCCCGTCCAGTCCCGCGCCCACCGAAGACGAAGTGCTGATTCGCGATCCCGAGGGCGGCATAGGGCGGCTCGTCGCGATCATGGCGCGGCTGCGCGACCCCGAGCGCGGCTGCCCCTGGGACATCGAGCAGGATTTCGATTCCATCGCCCCCTATACCATCGAGGAGGCCTATGAGGTCGCCGACGCCATCGCGCGCCGCGACCACGAGGACCTCCGCGACGAGCTGGGCGACCTGCTGTTCCAGGTGGTCTATCACGCCGCCATGGCCGAGGAGGCCGGGCGCTTCGGCTTCGCCGAGGTGGTGCGCGGCATCTCCGACAAGATGCTGCGCCGCCACCCGCATGTCTTCGGCGCCGAGAGCCGGGACAAGTCGGCCGAGCAGCAGACCCGCGACTGGGAGCGCATCAAGGCCGCCGAGCGCGCGAAACGCGCCGCAGCGCCCAGCGCGCTCGACGGCGTGACCGCCGGCCTGCCGGCGCTGACCCGCGCGGTAAAGCTGCAGAACCGCGCCGCGCGAGTCGGATTCGACTGGCCCGACGCGGGCGCGGTCCTCGACAAGATCGCCGAGGAATCCCACGAGCTCGTCGAGGCGCGGGATGCCGGCGACCGGGACCGGCTCGCGGAGGAATATGGCGACCTGATGTTCGTGATGGCCAATCTCGCGCGCCATCTCGGCATCGATCCCGAAGGCGCGCTGCGCCAGGCCAATGCAAAATTCACCCGGCGCTTCCACGGCATCGAGGCCGCGCTCGCCGAGCGCGGCACGCGCCCCGAGCATGTGACCCTCGCCGAGATGGATGCGCTCTGGGACGCGATGAAGCGCCGCGAGCGCGACCCGGAGTCGACCGGCTGATTCGAACTCCGCCCGATCGCCTCGGCCCGCCGGCATCGAACCCGTCTCGATCCTTCGAGCGGTCTCGTGCTCCCAGCGCTCCAGCCTGTGGAGGCGTCCCTCAGCGGGACATTGTTCAATAAGTTGTTGTTAAACGCCTTTTCAGATGATGGGTGGACCGGCCCCACGCTACACGACTCTCGCCGATTTCAGCCTTTTCGGAGCCAGGGATCGCCATGGGTATGTCGCTCTGTCGGGATCGGACCTGAGCAGGTTTCGGATGTGGTCGAGGCCGATCCTGAACCAGGAGCGGGCGAGGTAGCCGTGTGACTTGGGCTCTGGCTCGCGGCTGCCGAGAAGGTCGGCGGCGGCGCGTCCGGCCCAGGCGAGGGCAATGGCGACGATGGCCATCAGGAGGGCGAGCTTGCAGGGGACAGGTGAGGCGGGTGTCCTCGATGTTGAGGCCAGGGTCTTGGCGTCGCCGAACATGGCCTCTGATGGCCCAGCGGCGTCGGTAGGCTTTGAGCGCCTCGCCGGGCTCGAGGTTGGAGACTGCCCTCAGCGCTTCCGCCGGCCAGGCGCTCAGGGGTCGCGGTAGCGCGCGCGCTCGCCCGTCCTCCAGCCCGGTGCTGAGGCTCGACGAGCCCTTCGGGTCGGTGCGACAAGGCAGGCGGCAGCGGCTCTACCGCTCGCAGCCGTCGTCGGTAGCGACGCGCCGCAGCCTCGAGAGGCGGATGGTGCTGGTGATCCACGATCGTCGAAGGAATTTCAGCCGACCGACAAACTCGCGTCTCGGCGAGGGGACGCCGCAGCCTGCAGACCGGAACGCCGAGGTAGCGTCACCTCCCGGCCGATGCGCGCGGAGCGGTCCGGCTCGTGGCCCTTCCCTCGGGCAGCACCGTCTTCGAGGGCCGGGTCCCGCGCGCGCCGCGTCACCACCGCGGCGAGGTAATTCACCTCCGGCGCGATCGAACTGCTCGTCCGCGGGCGAGCACCTGCGTCCAGTTCCGCGCCCGGCACGCCGGTCAGCTGGGTGATCCCCGACGGCTTCGTCGTGCTCCACCGCCGCGACCGGCCCTCACGGGGCGAGCGCGAGAACCCGGTCGAGGGTCATGTGGAGACGCTGGTGCCGATCGGGCAGATGGCCTGGGTGAGCTTCCGGCCGAGCCATGACGGAACGCTGCCCCTGCAGTTCTCCGTGCCGCTGCACGTGGCGCGCCGCAACGGCCTCGCGCCCGACGCGGCGGCGACGGTTTCGCTCCTGACCGACGGGATCCACGTGATCGGCCCGCGGACCAAACCGGCATCCTGACCGCCTGCGCGGGCGTCCCGGAGGCTTGTGATGCGCATCCGGCTGTGGGACGACTCCAGGGTGCCGCTGCCCGGCAGCGGCCGCCGCTCAGAGGACGGAGACCGAAGCATGCGTAGCGTCTCGCCGCCAGGCTTCTCGACGCGGCCCGCGCCCGAAGTTCGACTGCATCGCCAGAGATCGTTCTGATCGACGGCGTGACCACGACTACGATCGCGCCATGTCACTTCCTCGGCAGCCAGGATGCTGATTGTCCGGTGCCTATCCCCGCGAGACGACGGAGATGGTCTTCGACGCCCGGGATCGCCTTCTTCGCGCGGGGCGTGTGATCGCCAGGATCCCGACATCGAATCGCCGGGCACCCATTGATCCGGGCAATGGCAGGGAAGCGGATGGACACGATCTTCGGCCAAGACCCGTTCGATATCGGCGGGATCTGGCAGCGGGTCTATGTCCATTGACGCGATTGGCGGTCGACGCAGCATGGCGGGCATTATCTGCCCTGAGCCGGTCGCTTGCACGCTCTGCTCTCTGCGGCTGGGAGAAGGGCCAAGCCGGTCCACGCGCTCCTGGGCGGCGCGGCCCGCGATCACATCGTGCCCTACGCCTCGCTGCAGCCGGGCGGGCACTCCTTCGCGGAGTACCGCGACGCGCTGGTCGCCTCCGCGCTCGACGCCAAGGCCCTCGGCTTCACCGCAATCAAGACCGAGGTCACGATGAACGGGCCCTACGCCCATGGCGGGATGCACGAATCCTATGACCGGCACACCGAGGTGGTGGCCGCGGTCCGCGACGCGATCGGACCCGAGACGACGCTGATGGTCGATGTCCAGTACCTCTGGGAGGATGCCGAGACCTGCCTGTCGGTGGTGAAGGACTGGGCGGCATTCGACATCTTCTTCCTCGAGACGCCGATCTGGTCGGACAGCCTCGCCGAGATCGCCAAGGTCTCGGAGCGGGCGCCGATGCGCGTCGCCTTCGGGGAATGGCTGGCCACGCGCTTCGAGTTCGAGGAGCTGATGGATCGCGGCCGGATTCAGGTGGCTCAGCCGGACGTCGGGCGCGTCGGCGGTATCGGCGAGTTACAAGCTCGGCTGCGACCGAACGCGGACCGCCGATGGTCGAGATCCTCGGCGCCGCTGGAAGACCACCGACGGATCTCGAGGCTGTTGGAGGCGACCGCGCATCTCGCCTCGCCGAGGCCCCATTGCCCGCCGGTGTCATTCGAACATCCCTCCAGGCGCTCGCGCGAGCTGGCACCGCCGCTGACCATCGCGACGCCGGATGCGCTGCGCCTCAGCGGCGGAGCCCGCCGCCGACTGCGCCGGATACGTGTCAGCCTCGAGGGAGACCGACCATGGAAAGATCGCAGGAGGGCCGGACGCGTCACGGAAAGGCGTGCCTCCGGCACGACGAGCCAGCTCAAGCTCTACGGCATGAAGGCGGCCTATGACGAGATCCTTCGCCACCGCGGTGAAGCTGGCGCGGGAGCCGCCGCGGATCGTCGGCGACCTGCTGAACAGCCGAGATCGGCCGAGAAGCAGGCGCGCTCGATCAAGCCGCAGATGACCATCGCCAGACTGCCGCTCGCCAAAGGAGATCGACGAGTTCGACTTCGAGGCC
Organism: Rhodovulum sp.; assembly: GCA_020637615.1. Taxonomy (GTDB): domain Bacteria; phylum Pseudomonadota; class Alphaproteobacteria; order Rhodobacterales; family Rhodobacteraceae; genus Amaricoccus. The sequence goes on along the minus strand of JACKKC010000005.1, from coordinate 92,777 downwards.
ACGCCCGTCAACGCGACATCCTGGTCCGGGAGCTTGCCGGCGGTGACTTCCTCGAGCAGCAGCGCAACGTCGTGCTGATCGGCGGCACCGGGACCGGTCAAGTCGCACCTGGCCGTCGGCATCGCGCGAGCCTGCATGCTCGGAGCGGCAGGCGAGGTCGCTTCTTCAACGCCGTCGACCTCGTCAACAAGCTCGACGCCGAGGCCCGCGCCGACCGCCAGGGCCGCACCGATCGCCTGCTCCACCGTCTCGACTTCGTCTCGATGGCTCACCTGGATGAGCTGGGCTACCTCCCCTTCGCCCAGACAGGCGGGCAGTTGCTCTTCCACCTCATCAGCCGCCTCTACGAGCGCACCTCGGTCATCGTCACCACAAACCTTGCCTTCGGCGAATGGCCGAGCGCCTTCGGCGATGCCAAGACGACAACCGCGCTCCTCGACCGGCTCACACACCACTGCGACATCCTTGAGACCGGCAACGAAAGCTGGCGCTTCAAGACCAGAGCCTGAGCCCGGTCCCCCGCCGGCCCGAGCCGTCTCCGCCACCTGAAAAGCTACGACGCCTCGGGCCGGCTACCCGTGCACCAGAGGGGATCCCTTTTGCACGCCAATTGGGGGTCCCGATTGAGGGCCGATTGACACGCTGTTGCCGGGGCCCTCGATCATCGTCCAGATAAGCGGGACCCGGAAGCGCCGGGTCACCACCGCGAGCACGAGGTAATTGACGTCGCGCATCCCGATCTTCCAGGTGGTCCGGTCGAGCGCCAGCATCCACGGCCCCTCCGTCCCAATCAGTCGTGCGATGAGCGGCGCAGCCCAGTCCTCGCCCGGATCGGCGTGTTGGAAGAACCGCTGCAGCCGGCGATACGTCGAGGCGATCTGCACCCCGCGCCCCGCTTGGCTGGCGACATGGCCGAGGTTGACGGTGCGCGCCGCCACCATGCCCACCACGAGCATGCAGAGCGTCTCCAGGCGGCTCTTGCCGAGGCCGACATGGCCCCGTAGCGTCAGGCAGAGGGCGGCGACGGCTTGGTGCGACATGGGACGACTCCGTTGCAAGGAACCGTGCCATGCTGGATCGCGCCATCACCACTCTCACCTCGATTTTGCGCCCTCGTGTGAGCTTGAGCAACAGCCGATCAGAGACGCTCTGCCTGCTCGTCATCGGCATGTCAGCGCGCGTTCGGTCAATCTCAGCCACATCGCCAGCGAACGTCCCGGCGAGGCGCAGACCCGAGGCCTCGATATCGAAGACACACGCCTCACCGATCTGCGGAAACTCGACCGCATCCCTGCACTCGCGGCCCTCGCGCTCGCCTAGGCCGGGTGCACGGCCGCCGACATCCTCATCAACCGCACGCCCACAGAAGGCGGCATGGATACTCCGAAAAGTCCTGGCTCCGAACCGGCTTCGACCACACAAGAAAACGTCTCCGATCAGACCCACTCGAAGCAATCACCCCTTGGACAAGAATTGTTCAACATGCACCAGAAAGAAGGAGTGTCGTGTAGTGTGATCGTCTCCACCCGCCCCGGCCCCTCGACACGTAACGTGGAGAGGTTTCCCCGGGCGAGGGCGCGCGCCACCGGGAGATAGGCGACGCTTCTGACCGCCGAAGAGAACGACCGTCCCGTCGGCGCGGGCTGCCGGTGGGCGCCGCTCTTGGGCTTTCGCCGCAGAGCGGCCTGGACCGGAGCAGCTAGCCCGGCAATGCCCTTCCGCATATCGGTGGCGCCACAGGCGAGATAAACCCGAACGCCCGTCCCGGGTCCGATCATGCCGCTTCGGCGATCCGGATCTGACGCACAAGATCCGGATCATCGATCCCGCTATCGCACCGGATCTGGCGACATTGGCAAGCATGATGGTAAGTTCGCTGCGACCAATGCCTCCTTCTCGCGCGGATATGTCGCGCCTGACACCAACGCGATCCGTGCGCTCGCGGCAGAGCGAGGAGCCTGGGCCGACATCCCTGTCAATCGGCATTGAATCCTGCCCCCCGATCGGCGTCGAAGTTTGACCCCCCGTTTGGCGAGGAGCGGGACCCGGCCCGGCGCAGCGGTGCTGGTGGCGGAGACGGGCCGGGTCCCGCTCCGGTGAGGCGGTGACGGTTCGGTCAGGCGCGGTTCTTGAAGCGCCAGCTCTCGTTGCCGGTCTCGACGATGTCGCAGTGGTGGGTGAGGCGGTCGAGGAGCGCGGTGGTCATCTTCGGGTCGCCGAAGACGGCGGGCCATTCCCCGAAGGCGAGGTTGGTGGTGACGACGACCGAGGTCTGCTCGTAGAGCCGGCTGACGAGATGGAAGAGGAGCTGGCCGCCGGCCTGGGCGAAGGGGAGGTAGCCGAGTTCGTCGAGCACGACGAGGTCCATGCGGCAGAGGTGGTCGGCGAGACGGCCCTGGCGTCCGGCGCGGGCCTCGGCCTCGAGCTTGTTGACGAGGTCGACGACGTTGAAGAAGCGGCCGCGGGCGCCGCCGCGGATGCAGGCACGCGCGATGCCGACGGCGATGTGGGTCTTGCCGGTGCCGGTGCCGCCAATCAGCACGAGGTTGCGCTGCTGCGTCAGGAAGCCGCCGCCGGCGAGGTCGCGCACGAGGGTCTCGTTGATCGGCGTGCCGTCGAAGACGAACTCGTCGATCTCCTTGGCCATCGGCAGCTTTGCGATGGCGATCTGGTACTTGATTGAGCGGGCCTGCTTCTCGGAGAGCTCGGCGGTCAGAAGGTCGCTGACGACGCGCTGCGGCTCGTGCTGGCGCTTCACCGCGGAGGCGACGATCTCGTCGTAGGCCGATCTCATGCCGAAGAGCTTCAACTCGCCCATCGTGGTCATGATCGCGCTTCGCTCCATCATCCGCTCGCCCTCCTGAGGCTGTCGTAACGGGCGCAGTCGGCGGCGGGCTCGTGCCGCAGCCGCAGCGCCTCGGGGGTCATGATCGTTGCCGGCGGCCCGGGGTCGCGGCGCCGGGAGAGGATGTTCAGAATGACGTCGGCGGAGTGGACGCCTTCCTTCAGCGCCTCGGCGCAAGCGGCCTCCACCGCCGGCAACCCGTCGGTCAGCACGGCGCCGAGCACCTCGACCATCTGCCGGTCGCCGTCGGGTGCCGCCTTCAGCTTGCGGCGCACCCGCTCGAGCGCGCCCGGCAGCACCCAGTCCTGGAAGGGTGCGCCATTGCGCAGGGCACCGGGCTTCCTGGCCAGCACAGGGACATAGTGCCAGGGGTCGTAGACGGTCTGGCCGCGGCCGAAGACGCGGGGATGCTGGCCGACGATCCGCCCGTCCTGGCGCAGCTCGATGCGATCGGCGTAAGCGCGGACCTCGACCGGCCGGCCGACCGCGCTCGCCATCACCGAGTACTTGTTGTTGTCGAAGCGTACCAGGCAGGTCTTCGACGGCGAGACCGGTGTCGCATGGAAGCCGTCGAACGGCCCGGCGTACGGCACCAGGCTCGGCCGCTCTGCCTCGAACATCGCCCAGATGGTACTGTCCCGCACCTCCGGATGCGGCTGCGCCTTCGCCCAGGCGATGCAGCGGTCGACGAGCCAGGCGTTCAGCTCCTCGTAGCTCCGCACCCGCACCCGCGGCGAGAAGAAGCGCTGCCGCACCGTGCCCACCTGGTTCTCGACCTGACCCTTCTCCCAGCCCGACGCCGGGGTGCACGCTACCGGCTCGACCAGGTAGTGCCCGCACATCTGCTGGAAGCGCCGGTTGTAGTCCCGGGCCTTGCCGACGAGGATCGCGTCCACCGCCGTCTTCCCTCGCCATTGTCGCTCGGACCAATGGCGCAACAATGGCTCGATGTCGTAGATGCCCCGCGTGCAGGCGCCCTTGAAGAAGGCGAACGCCCGGTCGTGGGCGTCGAACACCATCTCCTGGCTCTCGCGCGGGTAGGCCCGCACGAACAGCATCCGGCTGTGGCAGAGCCGCACCTGCGCCACCTTCACCGTCACCGTGACCCCGGCGATCAGCACCACCTCGTGGCTCCAGTCGAACTGGTACGCCTCCCCCGGCGCGAAGCTCAGCGGCACGAACGCCGCCGCCGTCGCCGCGGCCCGCTCGCGCTGCCACCCGGCCGCGTAGCGCCGCACCGCGTCGTAGCCGCCCTCGTAGCCGAGCCCGCGCAGCTCCTCGAAGACACGGATCAGCGTCAGCCGCTCCCGGCTCGACCGCGCCGCATTCACCGCCAGCAGCCGGTCCAGCTCCTCACGCCACGGACCGATCCTCGGCTGCGGCTGCACGCTCCGCTCGTAGACGAACGCCGTCTCGCCGCTCCGCAGGATCTTCCGCACCGTGTTCCGCGAGACGTGGAGCTCCCGGCAGATCTCCTTGATCGACCGACCGCGCACGTAAAACTCGCGACGCACCCGCGCGATCGTATCCACGCCCTTCATCCCCCGCCACCCGTCCAGAACGAACCAGACGGGCACTGCTGTTCACGGAGGAAGGGGGGTCAATCTTCGACGCCGATCCCCGGCCTCACGGGGTCAACATTCCACGCCGATCCACACAGAAACCGCCCCGGGTGATCCGCAGGGGCAGCTTCGCCTTCAGCTCCCAGGTCTATCGGCAACCCAACCGCGTCGAGCGGTTCTTCAACCGGATCAACAACTTCCGAGGTATCGCCACCCGATATGACAGGACCGACGCAAACTACCTTGCCGGCGCCACCCTCGCAGCCATCCGCGTCTGACTCAAATCAGATGATTCTGCGTGACCTGCTCCCCTCCGCTCCCTCGATCATTGTGAGAGGCCTTGGGTTTGTGCTCCGCTCCCCAATCCTGGATCGCCGCCGGCTGGAGGTTTCCGGCTCAGATCATGATGACGGGCTGGTTGCGCCACCGGGAATGTGCAGGTCGATCGGGACGTTGTATCCGATCGCGCTGTGGGGTCTGACCTCGTTGTAGTCGAGCCGCCAAGCCGCAATCAATTGGCGGGCATCGGCAAGGTCCATGAACCAGTGTGCGTTCAGACATTCCGCCCGGAGCTTCGAATTGAACGCTTCGATGAAGCCGTTGTCAATCAACTTGCCTGGCCGGGAGAAGTCCAGCGTGACCTCGTTGGCATAGGCCCAGAGATCGAGGTCGCGGCTGACGAACTCGGTGCCGTTGTCGACCCGGATCGTCTGCGGGTAGCCGACGCGGGCGCAGACCCGTTCGAGGGTCTGGACCACGTCCTCGCCGCGGTAGGCAAAGCGCGGATCGGCCGCCGGGCAGTACCGCGAGTGGGTATCGACAATGGTCAGGATCCGCAGCTTCTTTCCGAGCGCGAGCTGGTCATGGACGAAATCCATCGCCCAGACTTCGTTCGGGCCGGCAGCCTCCTGGCGGTCCTCGCGCAGCTTCGCCTTGACCCGGCGCTTGGGGGACCTGTTCCGGAGCTGCAATCCCAACTTATTGTAAATCCTGCGGATCTTCTTGATGTTCACCTGCCATCCCTCGCGGCGCAGCAGCACATGCACCCGGCGGTAACCGTAGAGCACACGCGTCTCGCAGATCTCCCTGATGCGTCGTTCCAGGCCAGCCTGCCCAGTGCGGCGGGACTTGTAGTGGTAGCTCGAGGTGTCGAACCGCAGCGCCCGGCAGGCCCGGCGGATCGACACACCCCAATCGACCAACATCCCGTCGACCAGCTTGCGCTTCCGGGCAGGCCTTAGAGCTTTCGGCGAATGACGTCCTGGAGCATCTCCCGGTCCAGCGTCAGCTCGGCAACGATCTTCTTCAGGCGCGCGTTCTCGTCTTCCAGAGACTTCAGCCGACGCATCTCGTCAGGCAGCAGGCCCCCATACCGCTTCTTCCAGTTGAAGTACGTCGCCTGGCTGATCCCGGCCTTCCGGCAGATCTCGGCGACCGACGTGCCTTCCTCGCCTGTCCGTCGTCAGACTTTTCGGGACATCTAAGCTGATCGAGCATTGGAGGGCTCTGGCTCATCTGTTTCAGGTTAGGCCGCTCGGCCGTGATGGCTCAAGCGGCGGTTTTGAATGGTCAGTTTCTTAATCTTTTCCCGGGCCTCGAGGATGGCCTGACCGCGGCCGAGGTAGACATCGGCGGGGGTCAGGTTGCCGAGGCTCTCGTGGTAGCGGCAGTGGTTGTAGTGCTCGACGAAGGCTGCGACGGCGGCCTCGAGCTGGCCCGGCAGGAAGTAGTTCTCGAGCAGAACGCGGTTCTTCAGCGTCTGGTGCCAGCGCTCGATCTTGCCTTGGGTCTGGGGGTGGTTCGGCGCGCCGCGGATATGGGCGATACCCTTGTCCGCGAGCCAGTCCGCGAGATCGCCCGCGACGTAGGACGAGCCGTTGTCGCTGAGCAACCGGGGACGATGGACGACGTTGGCGGTGTCGCAGCCCGAGGCCGCCAGGGCAAGCTCCAGCGTATCGGTGACGTCACCGGCGCGCATGCTGGTGCAGAGCTTCCAGGCGACGATGAAGCGGGAATAGTCGTCGAGGATCGTCGAGAGGTAGAACCAGCCCCAGCCGGCGACCTTGAGATAGGTGAAGTCAGTCTGCCAGAGCTGGTTCGGTGCCGTCGTCTGTTCCGTGAACGCCTCTGCCGCCTTTGCCACGACGAAGGCAGGGCTGGTGATCAGGTCGTGCGCCTTGAGCAGGCGATAGACCGAAGCCTCTGAGACGAAATACTTCTCTTCGTCGGTGAAGCGGATGGCCAGCTCCCGCGCCGACAGCTCCGGCGCCTCGAGCGCGAGGGCGAGAATGCGCTCCCGCACCGGCTCGGGGATGCGGTTCCACACCCGGCCGGGCCTGGGCGACCGGTCCTCCAAGCCTTCCGGCCCATGCTCACGGTAGCGGTCGTACCAGCGGTAGAAGGTCGCGGACGGCACCCCGATCCGCGCCAGGGTCCGGCGCACCGGCAGGTGCGATCCTTCGACCAGCCGGATGATCTCGAGCTTCTCGGCGGCGACATACCTCATGCGCGGTCGCCCCCAGCCCCGGTCATGCTTTTTTTGAGCAGACGGTTCTCCAGCGTGAGATCAGCCACCGCCTCCTTCAGCGCCGCCGCCTCGGCGCGCAGCTCCTTCACCTCAGGACTCGTCGCCTGACGTGCCGTGTCGCCCGCAAGGCGTCGCTTGCCGGCCTCGAGGAACTCCTTCGACCAGCTGTAGTACAGGCTCTGCGCGATCCCTTCTCGGCGACAGTGCTCCGCGATGCTGTCCTCGCCGCGCAACCCGGCGAGGACGATCCTGATCTTTTCCTCCGCCGAATGCTGCTTCCGCGTCGCTCGACGGATCTCTTTCACCACCTTCTCGGCGGCCGCTCTCTGCGTTCCGGGTTTCTGGCTCATCTCCACTCCTTGGCGGTTACGATGAACCAGAAACCCTCCGTTGCTCAATCACCTCAAATCGTCCCACGGGTGCTGACGGCGGACAGATGCAGACCAGCGGCGGGCTTGGGCGCCCACGACGCCTTCCGGACCGGATTGGGCCGCTCGCCTGACCGCGCAGCGAACGGTGGTAGCGCGCCTGGCAGGGCGGGCGATGGGCTTCATGACGCTGGACGACGATGGCTATATCGATCTGGCTTTTGTCGCGCCGGCTCACCAACGCCGCGGCATCGGCGGGCGTCTCTACGCGCGGATCGAAACCTTGGCGCGCGAGGCAGGTATTGAGCGCCTTCATTCCCAAGCGAGCTATCTTGTTCGGGGGCTCTTCGAGCGGCGTGGCTGGACGGTCATCCGAGAGCAACAGATCGAGCGGGCCGGCGTAACGCTGACAAACTTCGCCATGGAGAAGCGTCTTGGTGGTCCAGCGCGGCGCGGCAACGCCCGCTCGGCCATTCTCATTCTGGAAGCAGCAAGACCTGACATCACGACCGAAGACCGAACTTCCGCTCGGCCCCGCACTGCCGCCGTCGTCGCGATCCGCGGCGAACGGCAGCTTCGAGGCCCTGGCCGTCATTGCATCTAGGTTCCCCAGGCGTGATTAAGGCCACCGCTGGAGGACTCATGCGACAAAAGACAATCATCAGGCCCTGCGAGCTCAGCGACTATCCTGCGCTGAAGTCCTTCGATGAATTCATGGGGGATAGGCGCATCGATATGCAGCACGGCACTCTGGTCGTCGCGGAGATGCAAGGCGGTGTCGTGGGCTACGCCAAGGTCGCGCCCTCCGATTTCTTGGGCTGGCCGTTGCTCTCGATTGTCTGCGTCGCCGCCGCCGTCCGTGGGCAAGGCATCGGGGGTGATCTGATCGCTGGGGTCGTTAAAGACCGGAAGTGGTTGCGGCTCTACAGTACGACTGAAGCCTCGAACGTCATCATGCGCTCACTGTTGAAGAAGCACGGCGCGTGCGAGGTAGGTTTTGCGGATAGCCTCAACATCTCCGAGGAGCGCGAGATCCTGTTCCGGTTAAGATAGGCAGCGGCAGCTTTGTCCCGCGACGCTGACCTTCCGAAACCATGGGTAGGCAAGCCGGTGTCGATCTGTTGACCCCGCTCTTCACCGCCCCATAGGCTTGTCGGGGTCAGGAGGGCCCGGCCATGGCACATAGGACAATTCCTGCCGCCACAACCTATCGTGGCGAACTGACCACGCCCGAACGCTGGGTGACATGGGAGCCGCGCGATGGGGACGTCCTCGTCTGCACGCCGCCCAAGAGCGGCACGACATGGACCCAGACAATGCTGGCAATGCTCCTGAACGGTGGGCCGGACCTTCCCGATACGCTCGGCGCCGTATCGCCTTGGGTCGATGCCGATCTCGGCGTTGCCCCGGATGAGGTTGCACGCACAATCGCTGCGCTGCCCGGCCGGCGCGTCCTAAAGACCCACACCCCAGCCGACGGCTTCCCGGTGTGGGACGGGATCAAGGTCGTCGCGGTCTACAGGCACCCGCTCGACATATTCTTCTCGCTGCGCAAACACATCGCCAACCGCCACCTGTCCGACGACCATCCGATGAAGGCACCTCTCTCGGAGGCGCTCGCCGCTCTTCTGAGCGAGCCGATGAGCAAGGACGACTACGACAACGATACTCTCGAGGCCATCACGCATCATTACCTGCAAACAGCCTGCTCCGGTCGCATCCCCGGGCTGATCCTACTGCACTATTCGGACATGAGCATCGACGCTCGCGCTACCCTGCGACATCTTGCAGATGCCGTCGGGATTGACGCCGACGATGCGCTGATAGAGGCCATCGCACGCGCCACGGGCATTCGCGAAATGCGCGCCAAGGCCGAGCGCTATGCCCCCGTCGGCGGTACCGGTTTCTGGAAAAGCGATGCGGCCTTCTTCGGCTCAGGCGGCACGGGGAACTGGAAGGGACAGCTCACCGACAACGACCTCGCCGCCTACGGCGCGCGTCTTCGAGATCTTGTCCCCGATCCCGGGGCGCGCCGGTGGCTCGAAGAGGGGAGCGGACGCCCGTTCCAGGCCTGATCCCGAGAATCCGGAAGAAGGCCACATGGCGTGTTCGCGGATGTTCCGATTGGGCGCCCGCGAACACGCCTGCCCGTCGATGGATATCCGCTTCGTCCCGCAACGCCGTCGTTCGCACCGCAGGCGGCGAACGGCCGGTGACGGCCGCAAATCCGCCGCCGGCGAGAAGTCCGGCGCAGTGTCCGGCGCGTCCCGGCCGCCGACGCTCAGGTCCGGTAGTGAGGCGCCTCGGCCTCCAGGCGGCGGCGGATGGCGAGCCATTCCAGCTTGCCTTCGTAGCCATACCAGTCGCTGTTGCCCATGTCCGTCAGGTGGCGCCGGATCTCCGCCTCGGGGATCTCCCGGATCGTCGCGCCGCCCGCCGCCGACTTCTGCACCTCGAGCTGCACGGCGCAGGCCTGGTCGAGATAGAAGGACCGGAAGAAGGCCTCGCCCGCCGTCGCGCCGAACACGAAGGCCCCGTGCCAGGCCTCGACGATCGCCTTCCTGCCGGTCCCCGCCTTCAGCAGCCCCGAAAGGAAATCCTCCGTGCATTCGAACTCGTAGTCGGTATAGCCGATGACATCCCCGCCGCCGATCATGAGATAGGCCTGGCTGAGCGGCCGAAGCCCCTCCTTCTGGGCCGAGACCCCCATGATCGCCTTGGTGTGGATGTGCATGATGCAGTTCACCTCGGGCTCGGCCTCGAAGAACAGCTTGCCGATCTCGACGGCCGACGGGTTGGGCGCGCCGTTCCCGGGATTGTGGTTCACCCGGTCGAAGCCGACCTTGATCAGGTTCGACGCGGTCACCTCCTCGTGCATCCAGCCGTAGTGATGGGTCAGCAGCGCCGCCTCGCCCGGTACCCGGATCGCGTGCCACTGGTTGGTGACATCCGTCAGGCGGTATTTCACGAGCGCGTTGTAGATGGCCGCAAGCTCGCAGCGGGCCTCCCATTCGGCATCGCCGCAATCGGCGGGACGCCGGCCGCCTGCATTCGGGGTCATGATGTTCATCGGCTCTCTCCGCGGTTTTGCCGGGGAGCATAGCGCCGGGCGCTTGCAGGATTTGCCTTGAAACGCCCCGAACTTTGCCGAAAACTCCCCCGGTGCCGAATGTCTCCTTCGTGCTCTTCCCGGAATTCCAGATGCTGGCCTATGTGCTGGCCACCGAAACGCTGCGCCTCGCGAACAAATGCGCCGGGCGAGAGATGTTTCGCTGGACGACCCGGACCGCGACGAACGCGCCGGTGCGGGCCTCGAACGGGGCACTGGTCGCGCCCGACACCCTCGACTGGGCCGGCGGCCCCGGCGCCGATCTGGTCCTGCTCTGCGCCGGCTATCATCCCCTGGCGCATCTCACCGCACGCGTTCGCGCCTATGCCTCGCGCGCCGCGACCACGCCTTGCGTCATCGGGGGCGTCGATACGGGAACGGTCATCCTTGCCGAGCTCGGATTGCTGGACGGCCGCAAGGCGGTGCTGCATTACGAGGCCGAAGCCGCATTCCGCGAGCGCTGGCCCGACATCGACGTCACCGATCGGATCTTCTGCCTGGACCGGCAGCGGCTGACCGCGGCCGGCGGCACGGCCACCGGCGATGCGGTCCTGGCCTGGATCGCGCACGACGTCGACGAAGACCTCGCGGCGGCTACCGCCAACGGGATGATCCACGGCAAGCCGCGAAGCAGCGACACGCCGCAGCGCAACGCGATGACCGCCGATCCGCTGCTCATGCAGATGCACCGGATGATGCTGGAGAACCTGTCGCCCCCCATCCCGGTCGAGGAGATCTGCCGGCGCCTGGGATTGTCCGCGAAGCAACTGCGCCGGCGCTGCCTCGCGGCCCATGGCCTGACCCCATCCGCCTGCTACCGGAACCGCCGGATGGAGGCCGCGCATCATCTCATCGTCAATTCGCAGCTTTCGATGACCGAGATCGCGGTGGCCTGCGGCTTCGCATCGCTGCCCGGCTTCTCCCGCGCCATGCGCGCCCGCTTCGGGCTCTCCCCGAAACAGATCCTGCAGCGGACCTTTCGGCTGCCACCCTGATCGGCGTCAAAACCCCGCACGGCCGCCATTGGCGCAAGCCGCGGCGAACGGCTGCCAACCCTCTTGCAGATCCCAGCCCCAGCGCAGCGGCGATTGCGAAACCCCTCCGCAATGCAATCGTCTTGGGATTCGTGGCTGCGAAGCGTATCATCGCTCCCGCAGCTCCGAGTCCGCCAGGAGACTCCGATGACTGACAAGATCCGAGATCTCCTTTCCGTATCGGCCGCCGCGGCGGCCATTCAGTTGCTCGGGCTATCGACGGCCTTGGCCGAGGTGCGGTTCGATCCGGTCGAGTGCTGGTTCAGCCTGCCTCGGGACCAGCCCGTCGAGTGTGGCTACCTGACCGTACCCGAAGACCGCGAAGCCCCCGACGGACCGGAGATTCGGATCGCCGTCGTGGTCCTGCGCCATCCCGGAGGGGACCCGGAGCCTGATCCGATCCTGCGCCTGCATGGCGGACCGGGTGGCGGCTACCTCAGCTACATGGAGGTTGCGTGGCTCGACGATGCCGCCCTGTTCGGTGCGAACCGCGACATTATCGCCTTCGATCAGCGCGGCCAGGGGATGTCGGAGCCGTCGCTCGACTGCCCGGAGATCTCGCGGGCGTATTTCGAGGCGAACGACTACGAGATCGCGGGCGAAAGGCTCAGCGCCGAAGGGTTCCTGGACTACCTGGGGGCGCAGATCGACGCGTGCTACGATCGGGTCAGCCAGTCCCACAATCTGTCCAACTACGATACGGCTGCCAACGCCGCCGACGCCGCCGATCTCATGGCAGCGCTCGGCTACGAAACCTACAACATCCACGGCAGCTCCTACGGCACCACTCTGGCGCTTGCCATGATGCGCCGCCACCCGGAGGGAATCCGCAGCGTCATCCTCGACGCGCCGAGCCCGCCGGGAGAAGCCGAGGCCAGCGGCCTCGTGGCAATGCGCCATGCCTTCGAGGAGGTGCTCGCGACCTGCGCAGCGGACGCGGCCTGCGCCGCGGCGTTCCCGGATCTGCGGGAGACATGGCTCGAAACCCTCGCCCGACTCGATGCCGACCCGCCGCTGATCGAGGCGGTGGACGACTATACCGGCGAGCGGTTCCAAGTGTTGCTGAATGCGGCGAACGCCACGATGCCGCTCAGGTTCTCGCTGGCGAGCGCGTCCGCGGTACGTACCGTGCCGCTCTACGTCTACAGCCTCAGCGAGGGCAATTTCGATCTGGCAGCCAGAGGCTGGGGCGGCGTGCTCGCGCGCGCCGGCAGCTTTCTCGGATGGGGCTCGTCGCTCTCGGTGCGTTGCGCCGAGCCGGGTTCGATCGACGACCCTGCGGCTGTGGAGAGACTCGTCGCCGAGTCTCCGACGATCGCGGCCTTCTACGATCACGGACCGCTGGGCGGGCGCATGAAGTTCGTCGCTTGCAAGAACTGGCCGGTCGAGCGCGTAAGCGACGAGGAGATGGCGCCGGTCAGGAGCGACATCCCGACGCTGATGCTGGTGGGGCAAGTCGACGCCGCGACGGCGTTCGAGGATGCGCAGGAAATCGCGGCCAACCTGACCAGGGTCCATGGCATGTATGTCTTCCCGGCCTTGGGCCATATCGTCGGGCTCGGCAGCCACGATTGCCCGGCCGCGATCGAGGCGGCGTTCCTCAATGACCCCATCGCGACTCCGGATACGAGCTGCATCGCGGAAATGGCGCCGCTTACCTTCCTGACGGAACTCGCCACGTCGGGCGAAGTCAGCCTGGTTGCATACGAGGGGACTGGCTACGCGGGCCTGGTCCCGGCTGGCTGGAACGAGCTTCGACCCGGGGTCTTCGCTCGCAGTGACCCTTCAGTCGACAAGACGCTGTATCTGCAGCTCTCGGCGCCGGCAGGCGAAGCCGATGACATGGCGCTCGCCGTCCTTGCGGACTTCGGGATCACGAACCTGCCCGATCAACCGATGCGGCGTATTTCAGGCGAGGGCTTGACCTGGGACGTGTTCGTCCCCGCCGGCGTGGTCCCGATCATCGTCGCCCGGGCAGAAACGGATGCGGCCGGATATCTGGCCGTCCTCGTTGCCAGTCGTGGCGAGATTGACGGCCTGGCTGAGAGCCTGCTGATCCCGGCCCTCGAGGCCCTTGAGCCCGCCATGTGAGACCAGGACCGGCTTGTCGGCCTCCGCGCGCGTCCCCCAGTGGGAACGCAGAAGCCGACCAAGGGCCACTACCGCAACGGCAGCCTCCTCCCGCATCGCTGTCGTCCGCAACTCACGCGGCGCATGTCGATTTTCCGCCCTCCCTTTCGCCCGTCCCGCAGGCGCGGCGCCGATCGCGCCGCTGCCGCGAAAGTTGGAAGGAGCTATCTCATATGCCAGCGGGTTGCGGGCGCGGCCTCTTCCCTGACCCCGGCCCGGCGATCGCTGCGTCGGTCAGGCGGAAGGGCCGTCGGCATCAGCCGCCCGCGGCAATTCCACGCCTATCCGCCTGCCGTCCGGCACCAGACCTCACCCCGCCTTGCACATGGCCCGGCCCCCGGAACATCCGCATCCGCGCCGCCGCGCCTGGGGCGGAATCCCGTGTTAACACTTTAATCGTTCAGTATCAGACTGTTACAGACTGTCCCCATGGGGACACCCGCTCAATAAACCGCCCGGCCGCCGCTGAGGTCGAAGGTGAAGCCGGTGGTGAAGCTGCAATCGGGGCCGACGATCCAGGCGATCATCCGCGCCGCCTCGTCGAGCTCGCCGCAGCGCTTCATCGGGATCCGGTCGGTCATGTAGGTCACCTGCGCCTCGGGCATGGCGGCGACCATCGGCGTGCGGATCACCGCCGGGGCCAGCGCGTTCACCGTCACGCCGGTCTCGGCATATTCCTTGCCCATGGATTTCACCAGGCCGATCAGCCCGGCCTTGGAGGCGGAATAGGCCGCCATCCCGGCATTGCCCTCCTTGCCGGCGATGGAGGCCACATGGAGGATCCGCCCGTAGCCGCGCCCGCGCATATGCGGCAGCACCGCCTGGCTGACATGGAGCGCGCCGAAGAGATTGACCCGGCAGACCGCCTCGAAATCGGCCGGATCGAGCTCCTCCGATCGGATATTGGTCGGCCCGACCACGCCGGCGCAATTTACCAGCCCGTCGAGCCGGCCGAAATCCGCGATGACGTGCCCGAGGATCGCCCGGCAGGCAGCGGCATCGGCGATGTCGAGCAGATGCGCCGTCGCCCCGCCACCCGCGCTCGCCGCGGTCTCCGCCGCATCGGCGTGGTCGAGGCAGGCGACCCGCACCCCCTGCCCGGCGAGCAGGAGCGCCGTGGCGCGCCCGATGCCGCTCGCCGCCCCGGTGACCGCGACGCAATAGCCTTCGGGAAAGCCCATGAATTCATCCCCTCCTTGATTCCGAACCGCCGGTCAGACCCGAACCCGTATCGGGAATAGCCCCGGCTTGCCAACCACGCCCGCCGCGACCGGCGCGCGCGGGGCCAAGAAATCGTGGTGCATCGCGGCGAAGTGTGAAACCGTCGTCCGGTCCGAACGGGGGGCCGGAGCCATGTCGATCAAGGCCAGCATTCATCACCTGACCCACTACCGCTACGACCGCCCGGTGGTGCTCGGGCCGCAGGTCATCCGCCTGCGCCCGGCGCCGCATTCGCGCACCCGGGTGATCTCGCACAGCCTCCGGGTCGGCCCGGCGGAGCATTTCGTCAATCATCAGCAGGATCCCTACGGCAACTGGCTCTCGCGCTTCGTCTTCCCCGAGCCGGTGCGCGAGCTGAAGATCGAGGTCGACCTCGTCGCCGACATGACCGTCTACAATCCCTTCGACTTCTTCGTGGAGGACAGCGCCGAGGAATGGCCCTTCGACTATCCCGAAGAGCTGCACGACGACCTGGTGATCTACCGGCGCGCCGATCCGGTCGGCCCGCACCTGCAGGCCTTCCTCGAGGCCACCCCGCGCGAGCGCCTGCGCACGGTGGATTTCGTGGTGAACCTCAACGCCCGCCTCTCCCGCGAGATCGGCTATGTCATCCGCATGGAGCCGGGCGTGCAGACGCCCGAGGAGACATTCCAGCGCGGCACCGGATCCTGCCGCGACACCTCCTGGCTGCTGGTGCAGGCGCTGCGCAACCTCGGCTTCGCCGCGCGCTTCGTCTCGGGCTACCTGATCCAGCTCAAGCCCGACCTCGTCTCGCTCGACGGCCCGCCCGGCACCGACCACGATTTCACCGACCTGCACGCCTGGGCCGAGGTCTACCTGCCCGGCGCCGGCTGGATCGGCCTCGACCCGACCTCCGGCCTCCTGACGGGCGAGAGCCATATCCCGCTCGCCGCCACGCCGCACTACCGCAACGCCGCGCCGATCTCGGGCGTCGCGAGCTACGCCGAGGTCGATTTCGCCTTCGACATGAAGGTCGCCCGCGTCGCCGAGCATCCCCGCATCACCAAGCCCTTCTCCGAGGAGGCCTGGGAGGCGCTCGACGCGCTCGGCCACAAGGTCGATGCCGTGCTCGAGGAGGGCGACGTGCGCCTGACCATGGGCGGCGAGCCGACCTTCGTCTCCATCGACGATTTCGAGAGCGATGAGTGGAACACCGCCGCCGTCGGCCCGATGAAGCGCGGCCTCGCCGACAAGATGATCCGCCGGCTGCGCGACCGCTTCGCGCCCGGCGGCTTCCTGCATTACGGCCAGGGCAAGTGGTATCCCGGCGAGACCCTGCCGCGCTGGACCTTCTCGCTCTACTGGCGCCGCGACGGCAAGCCGATCTGGTCCGACCCCGCGCTCGTCGCCGAGGAGGACGCCGCGACCGGGGCCGGACCGGGCGGGGCCGAGACGCTGCTGCAGGCCATGGCAACGGAGCTCGGCGTCGAGCCGGAGATGGTGACCGCCGCCTACGAGGATCCGGCCGAATGGATCGTCAAGGAGGGCAACCTGCCCGAGAACGTGACCCCGGAGAATTCAAAACTCGCCGATCCTGAGGAACGCCACCGCATCGCCCGCGTCTTCGAGCGCGGCCTGACCGAGCCCTCGGGCTACGTCCTGCCGATCCAGCGCTGGCAGGCGAAGGCGACCGGCCACCGCTGGCGCTCCGAGCGCTGGAAGCTGCGCCGCGGGCATCTCTTCCTGGTGCCCGGCGACAGCCCTGTCGGCTACCGCCTGCCGCTCGGCAAGCTTCCTTATGTCCCGCCCTCGCAGTTCCCCTATACCAATATCGCCGACCCGACCGAGCCGCGCGGACCCCTGCCCGACCCGGTCGAAGGCCCGGGCCTGCATGTCCAGCACATCGCCCATGCGACGGCCGACGACACGGTGCAGCAGGACCGCGTCGAGCAGGAGCTCGGCGATCTCTCGGGCGCCGTGCGCACCGCGCTCTCGGTGGAGCCGCGCGACGGCAGGCTCTGCGTCTTCATGCCGCCGGTTGAGCGGGTCGAGGATTACCTCGAACTCGTCGCCGCCGCCGAGGCCGCCGCGAAGGCCATTGGCCTGCCGGTGCATATCGAGGGCTACGGGCCCCCCACCGACCCGCGGCTCAACGTGATCCGCGTCGCCCCCGACCCCGGGGTGCTGGAGGTCAACGTGCATCCGGCGACCTCCTGGGAGGATTGCGTCGCCATCACCACCGGCGTCTACGAGGAGGCGCGGCAGTGCCGCCTCGGCGCCGACAAGTTCATGATCGACGGCAAGCACACCGGGACCGGCGGCGGCAACCATGTAGTGGTCGGGGGCGGCACCACGCTCGATTCGCCCTTCCTGCGCCGCCCCGACCTGCTGCGCTCGCTGATCCTGCACTGGCAGCGCCACCCCTCGCTCTCCTATCTCTTCTCCGGCCTCTTCATCGGCCCGACGTCGCAGGCGCCGCGCATCGACGAGGCGCGCCACGACGGGCTCTACGAGCTCGAGATCGCGCTTTCCCAGATCCCGCCCCCGCGTGCCGGCGAGCCGCCGGCGCCCTGGCTCGTGGACCGGCTCCTGCGCAACCTGCTCGTCGACGTGACCGGCAACACCCACCGCGCCGAGATCTGCATCGACAAGCTCTATTCCCCCGACGGCCCCACCGGCCGCCTCGGGCTCGTGGAGTTCCGCGGCTTCGAGATGCCGCCCGACCCGCGCATGAGCCTCGCCCAGCAGCTCCTGATCCGCGCCACCATCGCCCGGCTCTGGAACAGCCCGCTCGCCGGCGACCTCACTCGCTGGGGCACCACGCTGCATGACCGCTTCATGCTGCCACATTTCGTCTGGGAGGATTTCCTCGAAGTGCTGCGCGACCTCGCCCGCCACGGCTTCGACATGCGCGCGGAATGGTTCGAGGCCCAGGCCGAGTTCCGCTTCCCCTTCTGTGGCGAGGTAGAGGTCGACGGTGCGCATCTGGAGCTGCGCCAGGCGCTGGAACCCTGGCACGTGCTGGGCGAGACCGGCGCGATCGGCGGGACGGTGCGCTACACCGACAGCTCGGTCGAGCGCCTCCAGGTTCGGCTCACCGCCGCCGACCCGGAACGCTTCGACGTCACCTGCAACCGCCGCCGCATGCCGCTGCAGGAGACGGGCACCAACGGCGTCTCGGTCGCCGCGGTGCGCTACAAGGCCTGGAAGCCGGCGATGGCGCTGCACCCGGTGATCCCGGTGCATGCGCCGCTGACCTTCGACATCTTCGATCGCTGGACCGGGCGCGCGATGGGCGGCTGCACCTATCACGTCGCCCATCCCGGCGGGCGCAACTACGAGACCTTCCCGGTCAACGGCAACGAGGCCGAGGCCCGCCGCCTCGCCCGCTTCGAGCCCCACGGCCACAGCCCCGGCGCCTGGACCCCGCCGCCCGAATCCGCCCATCCCGCCTTCCCGATGACGCTCGACCTGCGTCGGGCCCCGGGGATCTGAACTTGGCGGCCCGCGACACCCTTGCCGAGGACCAGGTGGCGCGGCTGCTCGAGGGCTACCGCCCGCCGCCCGGCATCGCGGACGAGCTGCTCGATCCCGAGGGAAGGATCCGCCCGGCCTGGCGCGGCTTCATCCAGCATTTTGCCGGGCTGGGGCCCGAGGAGCGTGCCCGCCGCTTCGCGCGCGGCGACCAGTATCTGCGCGACGCGGGCGTCTTCTTCCGCCAGTACGGCGAGGGGTCCAGCGTCGAGCGCGCCTGGCCGCTCGCCCATGTGCCGATGCTGCTGGCGGAGGAGGAGCTCAGGCGCATCTCCGACGGCCTGCGCCAGCGCGCCGACCTGCTCGAGGCGCTGGCGGCCGATCTCTACGGGCCGAACCGCCTCGTCGCCGGCGGGCATCTTCCCGCGAGCCTCATCGCGCGCAGCCGCGAATGGCTGCGCCCGCTGGTGGGGGTGGCGCCCCGCGGCGGGCATTACCTGCATTTCCTCGCCTTCGAGATCGGCCGCGGCCCGGACGGCACCTGGTGGGTTCTCGGCGACCGCACCCAGGCACCCTCGGGCGCGGGCTTTGCGCTGGAGAACCGCGTCGCCACGGCGCGGGTCTATGCCGATCTCTTCGCCGAGGAGCACGTCCACCGGCTCGCGGGCTTCTTCCGCGCCTTCCGCGACGCTCTGCAGGGGCTCTCGGCCGATCCCCACGACGAGATCGGCATCCTCACCCCCGGCCCGCTCAACGACACCTATTTCGAGCATGCCTATATCGCGCGCTACCTGGGCTTCACCCTGCTCGAAGGCGAGGATCTCGGGGTCGAGGCCGGCCGGGTGATGATGCGTACCGTCGAGGGCAGCCGCCCGGTCAGCGTGCTCTGGCGGCGGCTCGACGCGGCCTTCGCCGATCCGCTGGAACTCGACGAGGCCTCGCGCATCGGCACGCCCGGCCTCGTGGGCGCACTGCGCCAGGGCAGCGTCACCCTCGTCAACGCGCTCGGCTCGGGGGTGCTGGAGACCCGCGCGCTGCTCGCCTTCATGCCGCGCATCGCCCGGCAGCTGCTCGGCGAGCCGCTGGCGCTGCCCAATATCGCCACCTGGTGGTGCGGCCAGCAGGCCGAGCGCGCGCATGTGATCGCGAACCGCGAGCGCATGATGATCGGCCCGGCGCTCTCGACGCAGCTGCCCTTCGAGGCCGATGCCACCACCATGCTCGGCGGCCAGATCCGCGACCCCGCCCTGCCCGCCCTCGACGCCTGGCTCGAGGCCGAGGGCGCCGATCTGGTGGGCCAGGAGGCGGTGACGCTCTCCACGACGCCGGCCTTCGTCGACGGCCGCCTGGTGCCGCGGCCCATGAGCCTGCGGGTGTTTCTGGCGCGCACCCCGCGCGGCTGGCAGGTCATGCCCGGCGGCTTCGCGCGCATCGGCCGCAGCGCCGAGCCCGCGGCCATCGCCATGCAGCGCGGCGGCGAGGCGGCCGATGTCTGGGTGGTCAGCGAGACCCCGGTCGAGCCGGTCTCCATGCTGCCGGGGCCCGCCGCCTCCTTCGCCCGCATCAAGCCCGGCGCCCTGCCGAGCCGCGCGGGCGACAACCTCTTCTGGCTCGGCCGCTACGTCGAGCGCGCCGAGGGCGTCATGCGCTTCACCCGCGCCTGGCACGCCCGGCTCGCCGAGACGGCCGACCCCGGGTCGCCGCTCCTGGAGCATTTCCGCGCGCATCTCGCCGGGATCGGCATCGACATCGCCGAGGCCCCGCCCGGCGCGCTGACCGATGCGCTCCGCTCCGCCGTGACCAGCGCGAGCCATGTGCGCGACCGCTTCTCCACCGACGGCTGGACCGTGCTCAACGATCTCGCAGCCGAAGCGGCGGATCTCGGGCGGGGCATCGCGCCCGGCGACGAGACGGCGCGGGCCATGGGGGCGCTCCTGCGCCGCATCACCGGCTTCTCGGGCCTCGTGCACGAGAACATGTACCGCTTCACCGGCTGGCGCTTCCTCTCGATCGGCCGCGCGCTGGAGCGCTCGATCTCGGTGGCCGGCGCGCTGGCGGTGCTCGCCGATCCCGAGGCGCCGGAAGGCGCGCTCGATCTCGCGGTGGAGATCGGCGACAGCGTGATGTCCCACCGCCGCCGCTACGCCGTCACCACCACCCGCGAGACGGTCGTCGATCTGCTCGCGCTCGACGCGATGAACCCGCGCGCCATCCTCTACCAGCTCTCGGAATTGCGCGACCACGCGGCCTTCCTGCCCGGCGCCGACCCGCTCGGGCCGCTGACGGAGCTGACCCGCGCCGTGCTGCAGCTCCATACCGGCCTCGCGATCCAGACCCCGGACCGGCTCGACGACATGGCGCTGCGCGCGCTCCAGGCCGAGGTCGAGGGGCTTTCCGACCTGCTCTCGGAGACCTATTTCCGGTGAGCGCATGATCTACGACATCGGCCTGACCATCGGCTACCGCTACCAGCGCGCCGCCGTGACCGGCCGCCACCTCCTGCGCCTGATGCCCGCCGACCTGCCTGGCCAGCAGCGTCGGCTGAGCGGCGGCCTCGCCATCGCGCCCACGCCCTTCGAGCGCCGCGACCTGCTGGATTTCTTCGGCAATGCCGCGGTCGAGATCGCCTTTCGCGAGGCCCATGACGAGATCGCCTTCCGGGTCGCGGCGCGGATCGAGCGGGTGGCCCAGGCCTCGGTCCTCGACATCTCGCCCGGGCTCGACCGGCTCGGCGACGAGATCGTCGGCTACCGCGGCCTCGACCCCGAGGCGCCGCACCACTTCGTCGGCCCGAGCCCGCGCATCCCCGCCTCCCCCGAGATGGCCGCCTATGCCGCCGAACGGGCCGCGCCCGGCATGACGGTGCGCGAGGTGGTCCAGGCGGTCGGCCTGGGGCTCCACGCCGATCTCGCCTACGACCCCCAGGCGACCAATGTCGAGACGACGCCGGCGGAAGCCTTCGCGCGGCGCCACGGCGTCTGCCAGGACTTCGCCCAGATCATGATCGCCTGCCTGCGCGGAATCGGCGTCCCGGCAGCCTATGTCTCGGGCTTCCTGCGCACCGAGCCGCCCCCCGGGGAGCCGCGCCTCGAAGGCGCGGACGCCATGCATGCCTGGGTGCGGGCCTGGTGCGGCTGGGAGGCCGGCTGGATCGAGTTCGACCCCACCAATGCCGTCTTCGTCGCCGCCGACCACGTGGTCATCGCCCGCGGCCGCGACTACGGCGACGTCTCGCCGGTGCGGGGCGTGCTGCGCATCGCCGGCGGCCAGACCAGCGAGCAATCCGTGGACGTGGTGCCGGTCGGCATTTGAGCGGTTGCGCAGCCCCCGGAAAGGCATAGTCTCGCCACGAGTGGCAGTGGAGGCTCCCCATGACCCGATCGCGCCTTGCGGCCCTGGCGGCCGTCCTGGCTTCCCTCGCATCCCCCGGCCACGCGCAGGAGGCGCAGCCGGAGAGCACGACGGCGCTGGCCGAGCGCGCATCGGTGACCGCCGAGGATTTCATGGTGGCGACCGCGCATCCGCTGGCGACGAAGGCGGGCTACGACGTGCTCGCGGCGGGGGGATCGGCGGCCGACGCCGCGGTGGCGGTGCAGATGATGCTCGGCCTCGTCGAGCCGCAGAGCTCCGGCCTCGGCGGCGGCACCTTCCTGCTCTACTGGAACGCCGCCCTCGGCGAGCTGACGAGCTTCGACGGCCGCGAGACCGCGCCCGCCACCGCCGATCCCGGCTACTGGCTCGGGCCGGACGGGACGGCGGTGGGCTTCTGGGACGGCGTGGTCGGCGGCCGCTCCGTCGGCGTGCCCGGCACGCCGAAGCTGATGGAGGAGATCCATGCCCGCTACGGTCGCCTCCCTTGGGCCGACCTGCTGGCGCCCGCCATCGACACCGCCGAGGCCGGCTTCGAGATCTCGCAGCGCATGGCGGATGCCATCGTCGAGGGCCAGGAGCAGCGGCTCGACGCCTTCCCCGCGGCGAAGGCCTATTTCTTCGACGACGACGGCAGCCCGAAGGCCGAAGGCAGCCCGCTGCGCAACCCCGACTACGCCCGGACCCTCCGCCTCCTGGCGGCGCAGGGCACCGCGCCCTTCTACACCGGGTCGATCGCGCGCGACATCGTCGCGGCGGTCCGGACCGAGACCAACCCGGGCGAGCTGACGCTCGCCGATCTCGCCGGTTACGAGGTCAAGGAGCGCGCGCCGGTCTGCCTCGACTACCGCACCTACGAAGTCTGCGGCATGGGACCGCCCAGCTCTGGCGCGCTGACCGTCGGCCAGATCCTCGGCATCCTGTCGCATTGGGACCTGGGCCGGCCTGGCGCCAACGCCGACATCGACCATCTCTTCATCGAGGCGTCGAAGCTCGCCTACGCCGACCGCGGCCTCTATATGGCCGACAGCGACTTCGTGAAGATGCCCGCCGGCCTGCTCGACCCCGCCTATCTCGAGAGCCGCGCGGCACTCATCGACCCCGGCGCCGCCATGGGCAGCGCGGCGCCCGGCGAGCCGCCCTGGGACGAGACGCGGCTATATGCCCCCTCGGCGGACCAGCCGGAATACGGCACGTCGCATTTCGTGGTCGTCGACCGCTACGGCGACATGGTCTCGGCCACCACCACCATCGAGACCGGCTTCGGCAGCCGGGTGATGGTCGACGGCTTCCTGCTCAACAACGAGCTGACCGACTTCTCCTTCGAGCCGGAGGCCGACGGCAAGCCCATCGCCAACCGGGTCGAGGCGGGCAAGCGCCCCCGCTCCTCCATGGCGCCGACGATCGTGCTCGAGCACGGCGAACCGCGCCTCCTGATCGGCTCGCCCGGCGGCTCGCGCATCATCGAATACGTGGCCGAGGCGCTGATCGGCATCCTCGACCTCGGCCTCGACCCGCAGGAGGCGATCGACCGGCCGCATGTCGTCAACCGGAACTCCGACACCACGGAGGTCGAGGAAGGTCCCGGCGCGGAAGCGACCATCGCGCGGCTCGCGGCCGTCGGCCAGACGGCGAAGGCCGCGAACCTGAATTCCGGGCTGCACGCGATCCTGATCGGCGACGGCACCCTTACCGGCGGCGCCGACAAGCGCCGCGAAGGCCTCGCGATGGGCGACTGAACACCGGCCATCTGCCGCACGAGGGCGTCGGGCCCCGGCGCTCTCCCGGTCGTATCCGCAGGCCGGGGACCGGAGGCGTCAAGGACGCACCGGACGGGAGACGCCCACTTCGCCCGCCGCATGCGCGATCTCCAGGATCAGCTTGCGCCGCACAGCCCGGGCGAAGGACGGCCCGTCCTCGGCCGTGACCACGAAGGCTCCCGGCCCGCCGATCAGCTGCCCGGCGAATTCGGCTTCGAGATTGCCGGCCCGCGGCCGCCCCGAGCAATTGCCGCGGCAGAGGATCGCCAGCCCGTTGATCACCACATCCGCGCCCAGCACCACGTCGCGCGCCGCCGCGATGCTCGGCCCGCTGCCGTTCCAGGCCGAATCCGCCGAGAGGTCGATCACCCGGCGGCCGCCCTCGAACCCGTTGCCCTCGATCAGCGCGAGGCCCTTGAGCAGCGCCGCGCCGATCGCGTTCGAGCCATAGGCCCGCCGCGGCGCCGCCACCAGCGCCGCGCCGAAGGCGCGCGCATCCGCCTCGTCGGCTAGGATTGTCCAGCCCACCACCACGTCCTGGCTCGCCGCGCTGGCCCATTCGACGTAGGTCACCGCCACCCGGCCGAGCGCGCCGCCGTTGCGGATCGCCCAGAGCACCTCCGGGTCGAGCAGCGCCGCGGCATAGCCCTCGCGCTGCAGCCGGATCTCGGCGTCGTCGATCGAGCCGGTCGCATCCGCGAGCAGCACCAGTTCGAGATCGACCTGCTCGGCCGGCGCCGCCGGCGCCACGAGCAGGAGCGCCACGAGCATCGCCCTGAGCATCGCCGCCTCCCCGTCTCGGCCTTGAGATAGGTCCCCGCGCGGCCGCGTCCACGCCGAATGCCCCTCCCCCTCGCCCCCGCGAGCGCCTAGGCTTCCCCCGGAGCCCGACGCGCGGAGTCGCCATGTACATCTGGATCTACCTCGCGGCCGCGGTCGCCCTCGGCATCGTCGTCGCGGTGCAGCCGCTCCTCAACGCGATCCTGGCGCGCGCCACAGGCTCGCCGATCACCGCCGCCACGATCTCGATCCTCGTGGCCTTCCTCGGCAGCCTCGCGCTCTTCGGGCTCGGGGATCGCGGCGACACCAGCCGGGCAGCCCTCGCCACCGTGCCCTGGTGGGTCTACCTCGCCGGGCTGATCGGCACCGCCTTCGTCGCCGGGGGCGTGGTCATCGCGCCGGTGACCGGGGCGCTGCTCTTCTTTCTCTGCGTCGTCGGTGGCCAGCTGCTCGGCGCCGCCCTCGCCGACCATTTCGGCGCCTTCGGCCTCGACATCCGCCCGCTCTCGCCCGCCCGCCTCGCCGGCCTCGCCCTCGTGCTCGCCGGCGTCGTCCTCGTGCGCCAGGGCTGACGACGCGCCCTCGCGGCGCCCCGTCCTCTCGGAACGGGGATCGGCGGCAGGTCCCGATGGGTCCTCTCAGGCCCGACGCGCGCCGACCTGCGCGAGGCCCATCAGGTCGAGGACCCGCGCCTCGATCTGGGCCGCGTTCATCGCCGCGACCTCGTACATGCGCGCCGGGCTGTCCTGCTGGATGAAGCTGTCGGGCAGCACCATCGAGCGGAACTTCAGCCCCCGGTCGAAGACGCCGGCCTCGGCGAGAAGCTGCGCCACATGGCTGCCGAAGCCGCCCACCGAGCCCTCCTCGATGGTGATCAGCGCCTCGTGCCCGGCCACCAGGCCGAGGATCAGATCCCGGTCGAGCGGCTTGGCGAAACGCGCATCCGCCACCGTCGGCCGGATGCCCCGCGCGCCGAGGCTCTCCGCGGCTTTGAGGCATTCCCCCAACCGCGCGCCGAAGGAAAGGATCGCGGCGCCCCTCCCCTCCTGCACGATCCGGCCGCGACCGATTTCGAGCGGCACCCCGCGCTCGGGCATCTCCACGCCCGCGCCCTCGCCCCGCGGATAGCGGAAGGCGCTGGGGCGGTCGTCGAGCGCCGCCGCGGTCGCGACCATATGCACGAGCTCCGCCTCGTCGGCCGCGCCCATGACCACGAAGTTCGGCAGGCAGGCGAGGAAGGCGATGTCGAAGGCCCCGGCATGGGTCGGCCCGTCCGCCCCCACCAGCCCGGCCCGGTCGATGGCGAAGCGCACCGGCAATGACTGGATCGCCACGTCATGCACCACCTGGTCGTAGCCGCGCTGCAGGAAGGTGGAGTAGATCGTGCAGAAGGGCTTCAGCCCCCCCGCCGCCATCCCGGCGCAGAAGGTCACCGCATGCTGCTCGGCGATGCCCACGTCGAAGCACCGCTCCGGGAAGCGCCTGGCGAAGAGATCGAGCCCCGTCCCGTCCGGCATCGCCGCCGTCACCGCGACGATGCGCTTGTCCTCCTCGGCCTCTCGGATCAGGGCATTCGCGAAGACCTTCGTGTAAGTCGGCGCGTTGGAGGGGGATTTCTTCTGCGCGCCCGTCACCACATCGAAGGTCGCGACGCCGTGGTAGCGGTCGGAGGATTCCTCCGCCGGGGCATAGCCCTTGCCCTTGCGGGTCAGCGCATGGATCAGCACCGGCCCATCGGCGCGGGCCTTCACAGTGCGCAGGATCGACAGGAGCTGCTCCATGTCGTGCCCGTCGATCGGCCCGACATAGGAGAAGCCCAGCTCCTCGAAGAGCGTGCCGCCGACAGTCGCGGCCTTCACCAGTTCCCGCGCCCGCTTCGCGCCGTCCTGGAACGGCTGCGGCAGCAGCCGCACCGCCCCCTTCGCTGCCGCCTTGAAGTCCTGGAAGGGCGCCCCGGCATAGAGCCGGGAGAGATAGCTCGACATCGCCCCGACCGGCGGCGCGATCGACATCTCGTTGTCGTTGAGGATCACGATCAGCCGCCGATCCATGTGCCCGGCATTGTTCATCGCCTCATAGGCCATGCCGGCCGAGATCGCGCCGTCGCCGATCACCGCCACCACGTCGCCGACGCCCTCGCAGCCGAGATCCCGCGCCACGGCGAAGCCGAGCCCCGCCGAGATCGAGGTCGAGGAATGCGCCGCGCCAAAGGGATCGTAGGGGCTCTCCGCACGCCGGGTGAAGCCCGAGAGCCCGCCGCCGGCGCGCAGGGTACGGATCCGGTCGCGCCGCCCGGTCAGGATCTTGTGCGGATAGCACTGGTGGCCCACGTCCCAGATCAGCTTGTCCTTGGGCGCGTTGAAGACCGCGTGGATCGCCACGGTCAGCTCGACCACCCCGAGCCCGGCGCCGAGATGCCCGCCGGTCTCGGAGACCGCCGAGATCGTCTCCGCCCGCAGCTCGTCGGCGAGCTGGCGCAGCTCGGCATTGGTGAATCCCTTGAGATCGGCCGGCAGGTCGACCCGGTCCAGAAGGGGCGTCTTGGGTCGCGTGTCGCTCATGCTTCGCTCCTCCGCCGGATCAGCTTTCGCGCGCCACGGCGAATTCGGCGGCCAGGCGCAGGTTCTCCGCCGCCGATCCGTAGGGGGCGAGTACGTCGCAGGCCCGCGCGGCCAGCTCGCGGGCCTTCTGCGCCGCGCCCCCCGGCCCGAGCAGGGTGACGAAGGTCGCCTTGCCCGCCGCCTCGTCCTTGCGCAGGCGCTTGCCGGCGGCCTCCGGATCGCCCTCGAGATCGAGGATGTCGTCGCGGATCTGGAAGGCCAGCCCCAGATCCGCCGCATAGGCGCGCAGGGGCGCGCTGTCGGATTTCCCCAGGATCGCGCCCGATTCCGCCGCCCAGCCGATCAGCGCGCCGGTCTTCAGCCCCTGGAGCGCGGTGATCTCCTCGAGCGTCAGGGGCGCGGCGGCCGCCTCGGCGGCCACGTCGAGCGCCTGCCCGCCGACCATCCCCGCCGGGCCGGCGGCCTCCGCCAGCCGCGCCACCAGCCTCACCTGAAGCCGCGGCTCGATCCCGCCCTGGGGCGCGGCGAGAATCTCGAAGGCGAGCGCCTGCAGCGCGTCGCCGACCAGCACCGCCGTCGCCTCGTCCCATTTCACATGCACCGTCGGCTTGCCGCGCCGGAGCGCGTCGTCGTCCATGCAGGGCAGGTCGTCATGAACGAGGCTGTAGGCATGCACGCATTCCACCGCCGCCGCGGTTCGCAGAGCCTGGGCGGGGGGAACGTGAAAGAGCGCGGCCGATTCCATCGCCAGGAAGGCGCGCATCCGCTTGCCGCCCGAAAGCGCGGCATGGCGCATCGGCTCGGCCAGCGGCGCGCCCGCCTTCGGCAGGAAGCCGTCCAGCGCCGCCTCGACCCGGGTCGCGGCCTGGCTCAGGACCGCATGGAATTTCAGCGTCCGGGGATCCATCGCCTCAGGGTATGTCGACCGGGCGCGCGCCCGTGGTTCCGTCCGGGCCCCGGGTGATCTCGGCCACCCGCGCCTCGGCGGCCTTCAGCTTCTCGTCGCAATGGCCGCGCAGCTCCGCGCCCCGCTCGTAGAGCGCGATCGATTCCTCCAGCGGCACCTCGCCGGATTCGAGCCGCCCGACCACCTTTTCCAGCTCGGCCAGCGCCGCCTCGAAACTCATGCCCGCGACCGGTGCCGCGTCCTTCTCAGCCATGCCCCCGCTCCATCAGCACCCGCACATGCGCCGCGACCGACGCGGCGAGCGCCCCAAGATCATATCCGCCCTCGAGAGTCGAGACGACGCGTCCCGCCGCATGGCGGTCGGCGAGCGCGCAGATCTCCGCCGTCGCCCAAGCGAAATCCGCCTCGCGCAGGTTGAGATTGGCGAGTGGATCCCGGTGGTGCGCGTCGAACCCCGCCGAGATCACCACCAGTTCCGGCGCATGGGCCTCGAGCGCCGGCAGGACCTTCGCCCCGAAGGCCGCGCGGAACTCCGCCCCGCCGGCGCCCGGCGGCAGCGGCACGTTGACGATCTGCCCATGGGCGCCGCGCTCGCTGGCCGCCCCGGTCCCGGGATAGAGAGGCATCTGCTGGGTGGAGGCGAAGAGGATGCGCGCGTCGTTCCAGACCAGATCCTGCGTGCCGTTGCCGTGATGCACGTCGAAATCGACGATCGCCACCCGCGCGAGCCCATGCGCCTCGAGCGCGTGCCGCGCCCCGATCACCGCATTGCCGAGGAGGCAGAAGCCCATCGGCGTCTCGGTCTCGGCGTGATGCCCCGGCGGGCGCACCGCGCAGAAGGCGTTGCGGACCTCGCCGCCCATGACCATGTCGACGCCCTGGACGACCGCCCCGGCCGCGCGCCGCGCCGCCGCCAGCGAGCCGGGGCAGAGGAAGGTGTCGGCATCGAGAGCCGCGAAGCTCCGCTCCGGCAGCCGCTCGGCGAGGGAGGCGAGATAGCGCGCCGGATGCGCGCGGAGGATCTGCGCGTCTTCCGCCAGCGGCGCCTCCACCCGCACCAGATAGGCGAATTCCTCGCCCTCCAGCGCGGCGGCGATCGCCTGCAGCCGCTCCACCCTTTCGGGATGGCCGGGCGGATTGACATGGCCGAGGCAGTCGGGATGGGTGATGAGCGCGGTGGTCATGGGCGCGGAGTCTAGGGGCTGATCGCCGGGCTTTCAAAGCCTATTCCACCTGTCGCACCCGCGATCACCCGCCCGCCTGCCACAGCCGGATGGTCTCCGAGGGCCAGAGCAGCATCAGCACGTTGAGCGCCAGCCCGTCGCGGATGAGAATCGTCGTGGCGAGCTCGAAGCCGATCGCGATCGCCACCGAGAGCCAGACCGGCAGCCGCGATGCCAGCCAGAACCCCAGCATCATGAAGAGCACGTCGGAGGTCGAGTTCAGCACGCTGTCGCCGTAATAGTCCAGCGACACGGTCACGGCGCGGTAGCGGTCGATCACCATGTCGGTGTTCTCGACGATCTCCCAGGCGACCTCGACAAGGGTCGCGATCAGGAGCCGCCAGCGGAAGGCCATCCCCGGCAGGAGGAACGCGAGCGCCCAGTAGAAGAGGAAGCCGTGGATGACATGGGAGGGCGTGTACCAGTCGCTCAGCTGCTGGGAATTCTCCGGCCCCATCACCACGCCGTTCCAGAGGCGGATCGTGCCGCAGGGACAGATCGGCGACCGGCCCATGGCAAGCAGCACCAGCGCGCCGGCCAGGACCAGGCCCGAGATCAGATAGAAAGGAAGGCGGGCGGATGATCTCATGCGCAAGGGGTCCCGGGGCGCGGCGCGCGCCGCAGGGATCATTCACTGGCGATTCCGCGCCGTCCACCGCAAAGCCGCCCTCGCCAGCGGCGGAGCGAGCCGATAGACTGGCCGCCCCAGGAACGGTGTCCCGATGAAGCTCGCATCCCTGCGCGACGGCTCGCCCGAAGGCCGTCTCGTCGTCGTCTCCGGCGACCTCACCCGCGCCTCGGACGCGCGTCATGTCGCGCCGAGCCTCCGGGCGGCGCTCGACGATTGGGAGCGCGCCGGCCGGGAGCTCGCGCTGATCGCACGCGGCATCGAGGTCGGCGTGCAACCGGTCGAGCGCTTCCACGAACGCGAGGCGCTCGCGCCGCTGCCCGCCGCCCTCCCCGTCGGCGCACCCTCGCCCCGCGACGCCTTCGCCGATCCGCGGGGGCGGCGCGCGCCGATCAGTGCCGCCACCGAGCGCCTGCGCGCCTCGATCGCCCTCGTCACCGGCGCGGTCGCCGCCGCACCGGACCGCGACACCGCCCGGGCCGCCGTCCGGCTCGTCATGCTGGCGGCCGGGATCGGCGGCGATGCGGTCGCGCTCTCCCCGGTCGCGGCGACGCCGGACGACTTCGACGATGCGGCGCCGGCCCGTCTCCGCGTCCTCCTCGACGGAGCCCTGGCCGCGGAGGGTGCCGCCGACATCGATCTCGCGGCGCTGGTCGCGGCGGCCGCCCGCGCCGCACCGATCCCCTCCGGGGCGATCCTGCTCGCGGATCCCCTCGCCTTCGCCGGGGCGATCGACATCGGCCCCCGCGTCAGCCTGACGGTCGAGATGCGCGATCCGCGCGGCCGATCGATCTTCGGTGCCATCGAACGCCGCCCGGAGATCGAGGCATCCGACGCCCGGTAGCGCCGCCGCGAGGTCGCTTCGCAGCCGTCCCCTTCCCCGGCCCCGCGCCGGCCCGCCCTATTCCTTGATGTAGGGCTGGCCGTCGGCGGCCGGCGGGCGGGCGCGGCCAACGAGCCCGGCCACCAGGACGATGGTGGCGATATAGGGCGCCATGGCGAGGAATTCCGAGGGGATCGGCGTCTGCAGCAGCGCGAGCTTCTGCTGCAGCGAATCCGCGAAGCCGAAGACAAGCGCCGCGGCCAGCGCGCCGACCGGGTGCCAGCGCCCGAAGATCATCGCCGCCAGCCCGATATAGCCGCGCCCGCCGGTCATGTTCTCGTCGAAGCGCCCGACCGAGCCGAGCGTGAACCAGGCGCCGCCGAAGCCCGCGACCATGCCCGCGATCGTGACGTTGATGTAGCGCGTGCGATAGACGTTGATCCCCAGCGTATCGGCCGCCCGCGGATGCTCGCCCACGGCGCGGGCACGCAGCCCGTAGCGGGTGTGGAAGAGGTAGTAGGTCGCCACCGCCACCATCACCATGGCACCGTAGACGAAGAGGTTCTGGTTGAAGAGCACCGGCCCGATCACCGGCAGGTCGCCCAGGAGCGGGATCTTGACCGGCGCGAAGACCGGCGCGTTGTTGAGGAAGCGGTGTTCCTGATAGACTTGGCTGCTGACATAGGAGGTCACGCCCAGCACGAAGAGGTTGATGACCACGCCGGCGATGATCTGGTCGACGCGGTAGGTCACCACCAGCGCCGCGAGGATGAAGCCGAAGACGCCACCCATCGCCACCGCCGCGGCGAGCCCGCCCCAGCCCCCGAGGAGCGAGCCGATCAGCGCACCGGTGAAGGCGCCGGCGAGCAGCATGCCCTCGATGGCGATGTTGACCACCGCGACACGCTCGGAAAGCACGCCGGCCAGCCCGCCGAGCGCGATCGGCACCGCGCGCACCACGGTCGCCTGCAGCATGCCGGTCAGCGAGAAGGCCTTGCCGGCGGTCGCCCAGACGAGGAAGGCCGTCACCGCGATGAAGAGCCCCAGGCCGAGCGAGAGGCTGGTCCAGCGCATGCCGCCGCGCATGAACTGCCGCGCCCCGAGGAAGGCCAGCAGCGCCGCGGCGAAGTAATTGTAGGGCGCGGCGGCGACGACCAGATCGGGCAGCGCCAGCGGATCGTTGGGCCGCGAGAGCCGGAACACGGCCGTGCCCGCGCTGTCGCGCGCGAAGACCAGCGCCACCATCACCGCCAGCCCCATCAGCACCCAGCCCGCGACGCGCGCCTGGCGCAGCTTCGCGGTATCGAGTCTGCGGGCCGGACGGGCGGGGGTGTCGGGAGTATCGGGCATCGCGGTCACCGTCTCACTCCTTCGGCGCCTTCGCGGCGCGGCGGAAGCCCCAGGGGAAGATCGCGCGCACCAGGAGCGGCGCGGCGATGAAGGCGATGATCAGCGCCTGGATGATGCCGATCAGGTCGAGGCTGACGCCCGCGCTCACCTGCATCTGCCGCCCCCCGGCCTCCAGCGCCCCGAAGAGCAGCCCCGCGGCCAGCACGCCCCAGGGATGCGATCGTCCGAGCAGCGCCACCGCGATGGCGTCGAAGCCGATGCCGGAGGAGAAGCCCGGCGTCGCGCGGCCGAGCACGCCCAGCACCTGATTGGCGCCCGCGAGGCCGGCGAGCGCCCCGGCGAAGGCCATCACGATCACGATCAGGAGCCCCGCCCGCATGCCCGCGTAGCGCGCCGCGTCCGGACCGGCGCCGCTGGCGCGGAACTCGAAGCCGAGCTTGGTCCGGAAGAGCACCCAATGCACCAGGAGCACGGCCGCCAGGGTCAGCACGATGCCCAAGTGCAGCCGCAGGTTCGGATCGAGCCAGGTGAAGATGCGCGGCAGCTCCGCGCTGGTCAGCACCGAGCGCGAGATCGGATCGGCGCGACCCTCGCGCTGGACCCAGGGAAGGCGCAGCATGTAGTCGACCAGCCGGAAGGCGATCAGGTTGAGCATGATGGTCAGGATCACCTCATGCGCCCCGGTCGCCGCCCTGAGCCAGCCGGCGATGCCGGCATAGAGCCCGCCCGCGACCGCGCCGGCCAGGAGCGCCAGCGGCAGGTGGATCGCCATGGGCAGGCCGGGGAAGGAGAAGCCGGTGATCACCGCGGCCATGCCGCCCACCAGCAGCTGCCCCTCGGCGCCGATGTTGAAGAGCCCGGCACGGAACCCCAGCGCGATCCCGAGGCCCGCGAGCGTCAGCGGCGCGGCGGCGGTCAGCGTCTCGGAGAGCGCGTTGAGCGAGCCGACCGAGCCCTGGACCAGCGCGAGATAGGACTTGCCGATGGTCGGCAGGTCGACGTTCGTGGCGAGCATGGTCAGCGCGCCGAGGATCAGCGCCACGACCACCGCGAAGATCGGCACGATCACCAGATCCTCGAACTCCGCACGGTCGGGCGCGGCGCGGCGCAGGAGCGATTCCGCCAGCCCCGCTTCGGTCTCCTGCTCGCTCATGCCGTCGCTCCCGCCATGGCCAGGCCGATGGCCTTCTTGCTGATGTGCGGATCGTTGCCGTCGAATTCCGCCACGATCCGGCCGCGGAACATCACCACGATCCGGTCCGAGAGCGCGAGGATCTCGTCGAGCTCCGAGGAGACGATCAGCACCCCGTCGCCCTCGTCGCGCGCCTCGGCGATGCGGCGATGGATGTATTCGATCGAGCCGACGTCGATCCCGCGCGTGGGCTGCGCGGCGATCAGGAGCTGGGTGTCGCGCGACATCTCGCGGGCGATGATGACCTTCTGCTGGTTGCCACCCGAGAGGGTCCCGACCGCGTTGAAGACCGAATCCGTGCGCACGTCGAAATCGATCGAGGCGCGCGCCGCCGCGCGATTGACCGCCTCCCAGCGGATCACCGGCCCGGCGGAGAAGCGCTCGTCGTAATAGGTGTCGAGCACCATGTTCTCGGCGATGGTGAAGGCGGGGATCAGCCCGGTGCGCTGGCGATCCTCGGGGATATGCGCGATGCCGAGCCGGTGGCGCTCGCGCGTGCTGGCGCGGGTGATGTCGCCGCCCGCGAAGCGCAGGGTCCCGCCCGCGATCCGCGCGAGCCCGGTCAGCGCCTCCACGAGCGCCGTCTGGCCGTTGCCCTGGACGCCGGCGATCCCGACGATCTCGCCCCGGTGAACCTGCAGGTCCAGCCTGTCGACCGCAAGCGAATCGTCGTCGCGCAGCACGGTCAGGTCGTCGACCTCGAGCAGGACCTCGCCCGGCGCGAAGGGCGCCTTTTCGACCGTGAAACTGACCGGCCGGCCCACCATCATCTCGGCGAGATCGGCCTCGCTGAGCGCCTTGGGATCGCCCTCGCCGACGATCTCGCCCGCGCGCAGCACGCTGATGCGGTCGGCGATCTCGATGATCTCGTTGAGCTTGTGGGTGATGAAGACGATCGCCTTGCCGTCGTCGCGCAGCGACCGCACGATCTTGAAGAAATCCTCCACCTCCTGCGGCGTCAGCACCGCGGTCGGCTCGTCGAAGATCACCAGCTCCGCCGAGCGGAAGAGCACCTTGATGATCTCCACGCGCTGCTGCAGCCCGACCGGCAGGTCGCCGACCAGCGCGTCCGGGTCGACCTCGAGCCCGTAGGTCTCGTTGATCGCGCGGACCTGGGCGCGCGCGGTCACGAGGTCGAGCCGGTCGAGCCTTCCGGTCGGCTCGACGCCGAGGATGACGTTCTCGGCCACGGTGAAGACCGGGATCAGCATGAAATGCTGGTGCACCATGCCGATCCCCGCGGCGATGGCGTCACCCGGCCCGGCGAAGCGCACCGGCTTCCCGTCGATCAGGATCTCGCCCTCGCTCGGGGAATAGAGCCCGCAGAGCACGGTCATCAGCGTCGACTTGCCCGCGCCGTTCTCGCCCAGGAGCCCGAGCACCTCGCCCGCCCGGATGGTGAGGTTCACGTTCCGGTTGGCGGTGACGGGTCCGAAGCGCTTGGTGATGCCGCGGAGCTCGACGTCCAAGATCGGTGCCTCCTGAAGCGGACGGGAACCGCCGCCCCGCGCGCGGGCGGGGGCGGCGGGGCGGGCTCAGCCGTCGACCGCGATCGAGCCGTCGATGATGCCGGCCCGGATCGCCTCGACCTGTTCCTTCAACTCGGCGGGCACCAGATCCTCCATGTCGTGGAAGGGCGCGAGATCGACGCCGCCGTTCTCCAGCGTGCCCACGAGCACCCCGCCCTCGAAATCGCCGGCCTGGGCGAGCGCGATCACCTCGCGCACGGTGGCGTCCATGCGCTTGGTGATCGAGGTCAGATAGACATGCTTCTTCTCCGGGTCGGTCAGGTAGAGATCGGCGTCGACCCCGACGATCTTGAGCGCGTCGGTGCCCAGCTCGTCCGCCAGCGCCGCCGAGCCGAGCCCCACGGGCCCCGCCACCGGCAGCACGATGTCCGCGCCCTCGTCGTAGAGGTTCTGCGCGAAGGCCCGGCCGTCGTCGAGCGATTCGAAATTGTTGGTGAAGAGCCCCTCGCCCGTGTCGGGATTCCAGCCGAGCACGGTGACCGAGGTGCCGTTCTGGGCGTTGTAGTACTGCGCCCCGCGGTAGAAGCCGTCCATGAAGATCGTCACCGGCGGGATGTTGATGCCCCCGAAGGTGCCCAGGGTCCCGGTCTGGGTCATGCCGGCGGCCAGATAGCCCGCCAGGAAGGCCGCCTGGTCGGTGGCATAGACCTGGCCGAGCACGTTCGGGATCGCCGGGTCATAGGCGAAGTCGACGATGGAGAACATCTGCTCGGGATTGGCCTCGGCCGCCTTCTTGGTGGCATCGCCGAGCAGGAAGCCCACGGTGATGATGATGTCGCATTCGCCGCCGAGCAGCGAGTTGATGTTCGCCTCGTAGTCGGTCTCGGCCGTGGATTCGAGATAGCGCCCGGTCACGCCGAACTCCGATACCGCGTCCTCCACGCCCTTCCAGGCGGTCTGGTTGAAGCTGTTGTCGTCGATGCCGCCGGTGTCGGTCACCTGGCAGGCGGAGAAATCGGCGGCGAGGCTCGCGCCCGCCCAGGTCGCGGCCACCGCGGCGGCCGTGACGATCCGGCCGGTCTTCGTCTTCGTCATGGGTCAGACTCCCTTGTTGTGGTCCGAGCATGCGTGCAGCGGCAGCACTTGTCCACAAGGTCGCATCAATGCGGCGCCGCATTCCGCGCCGCATCCCGGCTCGCCCGCGCCAGGGCGATCTGGGTCATCAGCGGCCCGACGAGTTCGAAGGCGATGGTGCTGGCGATGGTGATGGCGAGGATAGGCCGGCCGAAATCGGGAAAGCGCTCCGCGGCGACCAGCGCCATGCCGATCGCCACGCCGGCCTGCGGCATCAGCGCGAGCCCGGTCAGCCGGCTCTCGCGCCCCGGCAGCCCGGCGAGCCGCCCGCCGAGCCAGCCCCCGAGGATGCGCGAGGCGAAGCGCAGGACCACGTAGGCGATGCCGGCCAAGCCCATCCCGGCCAGATCCGTGGTTTCCAGCGAGGCCCCGGCCATGACGAAGAAGAGCAGCATGAACGGCCATTCGATGCGTTCGATCTCGTTGATTGGACGCTCGTGATGGCTGGCGAAATTGACGATGGTCGCCCCGCAGACCATGCCCGCGAGCAGGAACGAGAAACCGAACTGGATCGCGAGGCCGGCGCAGAGGAAGACGAGCCCCAGCGCCTCGATCAGCGTGGGCTCGCCGGGCTTGATGCGCCCGGTCAGATAGGCGGCCGGAAGCCCGATCGCCAGTCCCAGCGCCACCGCGCCCCCCGCCTCGCGCAGACCGAGCAGGACATGGTCGCCTGCCTCGCCGCCGGTCATCACGCTCGCGATGGTCAGCACGATGCTGAAGGCGATCAGGCCCCAGGCGTCGTCGATGGCGACGATGCCGAGCAGGTTGGTCGGAAAACGCCCCGTGGCCCCGGATTGCTGGACCACGTCGCGCGTCGCCGCGGGATCGGTCGCCGCCGAGATGCCGCCGAGCAGCAGCGCCGAGGCGACCGGCACGCCGACGAGGATCAGCCCGGAGGCGATCACCAGCACCGAGACGATCACCGCGGTCAGCGAGATGACGATGATCTCGCGGCCATGGGCGCGCAGGGTGGAGGGCTCGAGCGCGCTGCCGAGCAGGAAGGCCACCATGGTGAGCGCCGTCGGCGCGAGCAGGTCGCTCGCCCCGTCGATGCCCGCCGGCAGCAGGTCGAGCACCGGCGGCCCGACCACGGCGCCGAGCATGATCAGCAGCGTCACCCGCGGCACATGCACCCGGCGGCCGAAGGAATCGAGCGCGAGCCCGGCCAGGAAGAGGATGCCGAAGGCGATGAGGAACTCCGGCGACCCCATGGCTCAGCGATCCGCCGCCGTCACGGACGCGTCATGCCGCCCATGTCGATGTCCACCTTCTGGGACAGATCCTCGAGGCTGTCGTAGGTGATCTGCGTGGCATAGCGCGGGTTATGGGCGAAGGCCCCCGGGTCCTTGGCCAGGAACTGGTAGTTGTAGGCGGCCCGGAGCAGCCGCGGCGTCCAGCTGGCATAGCGGTTGGGAAAGACCGCCTCGCCTGCACCGACCGCGCCGTCCGCATCTGTGTCGTTGAAGAAATACGGGTAGACATTGGGGTCGTAGACGATCGGCGCGCCCGCGACCTCCGCGGCATAGGCCGCGATCCCCTGCCCGAGGCGCTCATGCAGCGTGGCTATCTCGCCCGCCACGCCCTCGGTCACGTCCCCGTCCCCGTCGAGATCCGCGGTGCCGGTGCGGATGGCGGCGATCGTCTCGCTGGTCTTGTGGCAGGCCACGCAGCTGGTCATCGCCACTTCGAGCGAATGCGGGTTGTGGCAGCCGGTGCAGCTGTCGAGCGGCGCCGGGTGGACGAACCGCTCCACATAGGTCTTGCCGTCGTATTGATAGCCGCCGCGCACGGCGCCGCCGAGCAGCGTCGCCGCCGCGGCGCGGTAATGCACGTTGATGAAGCCGAGATCGGCCGAGACCGCGTCCTCCTCCATTCCCGCCACGGCCGCGGCGACGCTGTCGCCCGATTCGCGCCCCTGGTGGCAAACCGTGCAGACGCTCGAAGCCCCGAGCCCCGCGACGGTCACGCCGGAGGGAAAGGTGATCGATTCGAGCGCCATGGCAGCGGGATTGTGGCAGGTCGCGCAATCGACCGGCGCCCCGGTGGCCGCGGGATGATCCACGACGCCCGCGGCACTGCCGTCCGCGCCGACGAAATCGATGAAGCCCGGACCGGAGTGGCACCGCGCGCATTCCACCTCGACCGCGCCCTCCTCGTTCCAATGGGTGAAGGCCTCCGCGTCGCGCTTGGCATGCGGCGAGGCGAGCCAGGCCGCGACGATCGCCGAGAGATTCGGCGGCACCTCGGCAAAAGCCGGCAGCGGCGCCGTCGCGGCGATCACCAGCGCCGCGGCCGCGACGACATTTCGCAAGGTCATGCCGGGACTCCCTCTCGTCTCGCCGCGTGTTTCGGCGGTTTCGCATGGCGATATGTGCAGGAACGATACCGTCGCCCCGCCGCCCCGGCTTTGATCGAGGTCAAGGTGCCGTCCCGCCGCTTCCCGCAGCCTCGGAGACGGATTCGGCCGTCATCCCGATCCTCCCGGTCGGCGCCGCGTGATTGAAGGACAGGAATGCTTTTCTCGATCAGGAAGGGCTACGATCCCGCCCTGCCCGGAGCGCCGCGGCAGAGCGTGGAAGACGCCGCCCCGGTCGGATCGGCGGCGATCCTCGGTGCCGATTGCCCCGGCCTCCGGCCCGCCCTCGCGGTCGCGCCCGGCGACCCCGTGCGGCGCGGCCAGGTGCTCTTCACCGACCGCAGGCACCCGGCGATCGCCTATGTCTCGCCCCTAACCGGCGTCGTCGAGGCCATCGACTTCGGCCCCCGCAGGACGCTCTCGGCCATGGTGCTGCGCCGCACCGGGCAAGCCGACCCTGAGGATGACGACGCCGGGACGCCCGCCACCCCGCCGGCGGGCGACGCGCGCGAGACCCTGCTGGCGCGCGGCCTCTGGCCGGCCTTCCTCGCACGCCCCTTCGGAAGGGTGCCCGCGCCGGACGGGACGCCGGTGGCGATCCTCGTCAGCGCCACCGACAGCAACCCGCTCGCGCCCGACCCGCGCGTCGTGCTGGCGGACCGCGGCCCTGCCTTCGATCGCGGCCTGACCGTGCTCGCGGCGCTGACCACAGGGCCGGTCTTCGTCGCCCAACCGCCCGGCGCCGGCCTCGCCGCCACGGCCGGGGACCGCATCTGCGCCGTCGAGATCTCCGGCCCGCATCCCGCCGGGCTCCCAGGCGCGCAGCTCTACCGCCTGCGCCCCGAGATCGGACCGGGCGAGGTCTGGACCATCGGCTACCAGGACGTGACCGCCATCGGCCATCTCTTCGAGACCGGCGACTATCGCTCCGAGCGCGTGGTCGCGCTCGGCGGCCCCCGCGCCCTTAACCCGCGGCTGGTGCGCACGGTCATGGGCGCGAGCCTGCGCGACCTGACCGCGGGCGAGGTCGCACCGGGCGGGCGCGACGGCTTCGCGCGCATCCTCTCGGGCTCGGTGCTGGCGGGACGCGAGGCGGCCTGGCTCGGGCGCCATCACCACCAGGTGACGGTCCTCGACGCCCGGCCCGAGGCGCGGCGCCTTCCCCTGCCCTGGTGGCTCGGGCGGCCCGGCCGGGGGCCGCGCCCGCTCATCGCCAGCGAAAGGCTCGAGGGCCTGCTGCCCTTCGGCATCCCGCCCGTGCCGCTGATGCGGGCGCTGGCGGTCGGCGACAGCGAAACCGCCGAGCGCCTCGGCGCCCTCGACCTCGTCGAGGAGGACGTGGCGCTGCTCTCCTGCTTCTGCTCCAGCGGCGCGGACTACGGCCGTCTGCTGCGGCGCGTCCTCGACGATCTCGCCGAGGCCGCATGAACCCGCTCACCCTCTCCGCTGCCGCCGATGCGGCGCCCTTCCTGCGCAGCCGCTGGGAACCGGCCGAGGTCACCTTCGCCCAGGCGGCCGCGTTGCTGCCCCCGCTCGCCGTGGTGCTGCTCGCCGGCGGCGGCGCACAGGCGCTGCTGCTCGCCACTTCCCTGGCGGTGACCTTCTTCTGGGAGACGCTCTTCGCGCTGCTGCGCGGGCGCGCCTGGAGCTGGCACGGCGTCACCACGGCGCTGGTCGTCGCGGTCATGGTGCCCGCCGGCGCGCCGCTCTGGCAGCTGGCGCTGGCACTCTCGCTCGGCGTGGTGCTGGGCGAGCTGATCTTCGGCGGCAGGGGCTTCGGCTTCCTCGCCGCCGGCGTCGTCGCGCTCGCCTTCCTGCGCTTCTCCTTCGCCGCGATTCCCTTCGCGGGCGACAGTGGCGCGGTGGCGATGGCCACGCTCCCCGGCGCGGCGCTGCTGCTCTATCTCCGGTTGATCTCCTGGCGCGTCGCCCTGGCGGCACTCCTCGGCTTCGCCGCCGCGAGCCTCGCCACCGGCCAGCCGCTCGACCCCGGGCCTACCGGCGCGAGCCTCGCCTTCGGCCTCGTCTTCCTGATCTGCGACCCCTTCGGCGCCGCCTCCACCAATGCCGGACGCTGGCTCTACGGCGCGCTCGCCGGCGGGCTCGCCGTGGCCTTCGACACCGCGCCGGGCGCCGCGGTCGCGCCCGAAGCCATCGTCTTCGCGGCACTGCTCGCCAGCATCTTCGCGCCGCTCCTCGACCATGCCGCCGTGCTCGTCATCGCCCGGATCCGGAGGCGCCGCCATGGCTAGCCCGATCGCGGCCTGGCGCCGCTTCCTCGCCCGCCCCAACGACGACCGGGTCAAGACGCTCGGCATCGCCTTCCTCGTCGCCTTCTGCGCCGCACTCCTGGTCTCCACCGCCTCGGTGCTGCTCAAGCCGCGACAGCAGGCCCATATCGAGGCCGCCCGGCAGGCGCAGCTCGACCGGATGCTCGACACGCTGCCGGGCCTGCGCGACCTGATGCTCGAGGCCGGGGTCGACGCGCTCCAGACCCGGCTGGTCAATCTCGAGACCGGCAGCTTCGCCACCGGCATCGACCCCGCGACATTCGACCCGCGCGCCGCCGCGCAGGACCCGGCGACGAGCATCGACCTGCCGCCCGAGGCCGACATCGCCGGGCTGAAGCGCCGCGCCACGCTCGCGCCCGTCTACCTGCTCGAAAGCGACGGGGAGCTGAAGGTGATCGTCCTGCCGGTGGAGGGCGCGGGCTACCAGTCGACCATCCGCGCCTATCTCGCGCTCGAGGCCGACCTCAACACCATCGCCGCGCTGACCATCTACGAGCAGGGCGACACCCCCGGCCTCGGCGCCCGCATCACCGAGCCCGCCTGGGCCGCGCTCTGGCCCGGCAAGCAGATCGCCGACGAGACGGGCGAGGTGGTGATCTCGGTGGTGCGCGGCCAGGCGACCACGCCCTACGAGGTCGACGGCATCGCCGGCGCGACTCGCACCAGCAACGGCGTGCACAACATGCTGCGCTTCTGGCTCGGCCCCTACGGCTACGGGCCCTTCCTCGAAACGCTGAAGGCGGAGGGCCTCTGATGTCACTTCTGCGCCACGTCACCGCGCCGCTGATCGCCAACAACCCCGTCACGCTGCAGATCCTCGGCATCTGCTCGGCGCTCGCGGTGACCACCTCGCTCGCGACCGCGCTGACCATGTCGATCGCGCTCACCGCCGTGCTCTGCGCCTCGGCGGCGATCATCAGCGCGATCCGCAACCACATCCCCGCCTCGATCCGGCTGATCGTGCAGATCACCATCGTCGCGGCGCTGGTGGTGGTCATCGACGAATTCCTCAAGGCCTATGCCTTCGAGATCAGCGGCAGGCTCTCGATCTTCGTCGGGCTGATCGTGACCAATTGCCTGGTGCTCGGCCGCGCCGAAGGCTTCGCCATGCACAATCCGGTGCTGCCCAGCGTGCTCGACGGGCTCGGCAACGGGCTCGGCTACAGCCTGATCCTGCTCGTCGTCGGCGCGATCCGCGAGCTTCTCGGCGCCGGCACGCTCTTCGGACAATCGGTGCTGCGCACCACCGCCGAGGGCGGATGGTTCGAGCCGCTCGGCCTCATGGCGCTGGCGCCGAGCGCCTTCTTCATCCTCGGCCTGCTGGTCTGGGCGATCCGCAGCTGGTGGACGGTCCAGAACGAGGCCCCCGACTTCGCGCTCAGGACCGCGCCGGAGGCGCCGCGGCAATGACCGGGATCTTCCTCTCAGCGATCTTCGAAGACAATCTCGCGCTGTCGTTCTTCCTCGGGCTCTGCACCTTCCTCGCGGTCTCCAAGCGCTTCGAGACCGCGCTCGGCCTCGGGATCGCGGTCATCGTGGTGCAGACCATCACCGTCCCGCTCAACAACCTGATCTTCAACGGCCTGCTCGTGGAGGGCGCCTGGTCCTGGCTCGGACTGCCGGAGGTGGACCTGAGCTTCCTGAAGCTGATCGGCTTCATCGGCGTGATCGCGGCGATGGTGCAGATCCTGGAGATGACCCTCGACCGCTACGTGCCCGCACTCTACCGGGCGCTCGGGATCTTCCTGCCGCTGATCACCGTCAATTGCGCCATCCTCGGCGGCAGCCTCTTCATGGTCGAGCGGCGCTACGATTTCGCCGAGGCCCTGGTCTACGGCCTCGGCAGCGGCATCGGCTGGGCGCTGGCGATCGTCGCCTTCGCGGCGATCCGCGAGCGGCTGCGCTACAGCGACATGCCCGCGGGCCTCCGGGGGCTCGGCGGCGCCTTCCTGATCACCGGCCTGATGTCGCTCGGCTTCACCGCCTTCGCCGGGATCGGCGGGCCATGAGCGAGATCGCCCTCGGCATCCTGCTCCTGACCGGCCTCGTGCTGGCGCTCACGGTCATGGTCATGCTCGCGCGCTCGGTGCTGATGCCTTCCCGGCCGGCGCATGTCACCGTCAACGGCCGGACCGAGCTCGCCACCACCACCGGCACGAAATTGCTCGGCGTGCTGAACGACGCCGGCATCCTCGTGCCCTCGGCCTGCGGCGGCGCCGGCACCTGCGGGCTCTGCAAGGTCCGGGTAACCGAGGGCGGAAGCGAAGCCCTGCCCACCGAGGCCGCCCGTCTCTCGCGCGCCGAGCTTCGCGCCGGGACGCGGCTCGCCTGCCAGCTCACCCTGCGCGGCGACCTGGGCATCGCGGTCGACGACGACCTGATGGGCGCGGAGGCCTTCACCTGCACCGTGGCTTCGGCGCGCTTCCTGACCCCGCTGATCCGCGAGATCGTGCTGGAGATGCCGCCGGGGCAAAGGCTCGAGCTCACCGCCGGCTCCTTCGTGCAGGTAACCGCCCCACCCTTCGCCCTCGCCTTCGCGGATCTGGAGATCCCGCCGGACCATGCCTCGGCCTGGGAGCGACTGCGGCATTTCAGCCTCGCGAGCGAAGCGGAGGTCACCCGCGCCTATTCCGTCTCGAATCGCCCCGAGGACACCGACGCCGGCAGGCTCGTGCTCAACATCCGCCTCGCCCTGCCGCCACCCTCCGTGGCCGGGGCGCCGCCCGGCATCGTGTCGAGCTGGCTCTTCGCGGTGAAGCCCGGCGATGCGGTCAGCGTCTCGGGCCCCTACGGCAGCTTCCGCGCCCAGCCGGGCGAGCGCGAGATGGTGCTGATCGGCGGCGGCGTCGGCATGGCGCCGCTCCGGGCGATCATCTTCGACCAGCTCGAACGCCGCGGCACCTCGCGCCCGATCAGCTACTGGTACGGCGCCCGCAGCCGGACCGAGCTCTTCTATGCGGAGGAATTCGCGGCCCTCGCCGAACGGCACCCCAACTTCCGCTGGACCGTGGCGCTCTCCGACCCGAATCCCTCCGACCCCTGGGACGGCCCGACCGGCTTCATCCATGCGGTGGTCTTCGAGCAATACCTCCGGAACCACCCCGCGCCCGAGAGCTGCGAATACTATCTCTGCGGCCCGCCCCTGATGATCCGCGCGGTGCTGGCGATGCTCGACGGTGTCGGGGTCGACAAGGAGAGCATCTTCAACGACGATTTCGGGATATGAGCATGCGATGCGACAGACGCGGCTTCCTGCTCGGCGCGGGCGCATTCTTCGCCGGCGGCGCCCGGCCGGCCCGCGCCGGGGCCAGCCGCATCCTCGGCGGCCCCGCCTTCGGCAGCTACTGGCGCGCGGTGCTGCCCGAGGGCGGCGATGCGGCCGCTGCCGGCGCGGCCATCGCGGCGGTGGTACGCAGCGTCGATGCCGCCATGTCGCCCTATCGCGCCGATTCGGAGATCGGCCGCTTCAACCGCGACCCCCTTCCCGGCCCCAAGGCCGTCTCCGCCCCGACCCGCGCCGTCGTCGCCCAGGCGCTGGCGATCGCCCGACTGACCGGCGGCGCCTTCGACCCGACGATCGGCCCGCTGGTGGCCCGCTACGGCTTCGGCCCGGTCTCGGGAATTGCCGGCGGGCTCGACACGCTCGAGGTGCTGCCGGACGCGGTCGAAAAATCCGCCGGCGGCACTACCCTCGACCTCTGCGGCATCGCCAAGGGCCATGCCCTCGACCGCGCCGCCGCGGCGCTCGCGGCCCTGGGCATCGCCGACGCGCTCGTCGAGATGGGCGGCGAGATCCATGCCGCCGGCCGCCACCCCGAGGGCCGGGCCTGGCAGGTGGCGGTGGAGGCACCGGGGTCCGACGGCCCGCTAAAGGTCCAGCGCATCGTGACGCTCGCCGACGAGCGCATGGCCAGCTCCGGCATCGCGCCGAACGGCTTCCGCGAGGGCGGCCGCAACACCACGCATATCATCGACCCGCGGTCCGGCCGGCCCCTGGCCGGGCGACTCGCCGTGGTCTCGGTCATCGCCCCCTCCGGCGCGACGGCGGATGCGCTCGCCACCGCGCTCATGGTGCTCGGCGAGGAGGAGGGCATGGCACTGGCCGAGCGCGAAGGGATGGCGGCGCTCTTCCTCGTCACCGACGGACCGGGGCTGCGCGAGGTCATGACCGACCGCTTCCGCGCCCGGATCCTGGCCTAGGAGGGCGACGCGATGGGCACCTTCCTCCTCGGCCTCCTCGTCACCCTCCTCGCCTTCGGCGGGCTCGCGCTCGGGGTTATGCTCGGCCGGCCGCCGATCAGGGGCTCCTGCGGCGGCCTCGCCTGCATCCGGGGCGCCGATTGCGCGGGCTGCCCCGAACGCCGGGCCAGGGGGCAGCAGCCATGACCGGACATCCCCACGTCAGTGACATCATGACCCGCGATCTCGTCACGCTGTCGCCCGGCACCG
Source organism: Rhodovulum sp. (assembly GCA_020637615.1). GTDB lineage: Bacteria > Pseudomonadota > Alphaproteobacteria > Rhodobacterales > Rhodobacteraceae > Amaricoccus. The sequence goes on along the minus strand of JACKKC010000005.1, from coordinate 48,254 downwards.
AGATCAACCACGCCATGCAGATCCTGCTCGACCGCCGGATCTCCGGGGCGCCGGTCCTCGACGACCAGGGGTGGCTGGTCGGGGTGCTCTCCAAGAAGGACTGCCTGCGCGCCGCCCTCTCGGCCAGCTACTTTCGCGAATGGGGCGACACCGTGGCCGATTACATGACGAGCCCTGTCGAGACCCTCGACGCCGATCTCGACATCGTCGCCGCCGCGGAGGCCTTCATCGCCAGCGCCTACCGGCGCTTCCCGGTGCTGCGCCAGGGCAAGCTCGTCGGCCAGGTCAGCCGAACGGACGTGCTGCGCGCCCTCGCCGAGCAATGGGACGGCCCCCGGTCCGCCAGGGCGGGACCCTCCGGCTCGTGACCCCGGCGAGCGACGGCGCCGCCTTCGCGACGCAGGGCCTGACCAAGACCTACGGCGCCGGGCCGGCGGCGGTGCATGCGCTGCGCGGCGTCGACCTCGACGTGCCGCGGGGCGAGATGGTGGTGCTGCTCGGCCCCTCGGGCAGCGGCAAGTCGACGCTCCTGAACATCCTCGGCGGCCTCGACCGCGCCACCGCCGGCTCGGCCCGGTTCCGCGGCGCCGAGCTGACCACGATGAGCGACGCGGCGCTCACCCGCTACCGCCGCCATCACGTCGGCTTCGTCTTCCAGTTCTACAACCTCATGCCGAGCCTCACCGCCCGCGAGAACGTCGAACTCGTCACCGAGATCGCCGACGATCCGCTGGACCCGGCCGAGGCGCTCGCCCTCGTGGGCCTCGAAAGCCGCCTCGACCATTTCCCCGCCCAGCTCTCCGGCGGCGAGCAGCAGCGCGTGGCGATCGCCCGCGCCGTCGCCAAGCGGCCCGAGGTGCTGTTCTGCGACGAGCCCACCGGCGCGCTCGACAGCACCACCGGCCGCGCGGTGCTCCGGGTGCTGCAGGACGTGAACCGCGAGACCGGCGCCACGGTGATGATCGTCACCCATGCCGCCGCCACCGCCGCCATGGCGCACCGGGTGATCCATTTCGCCGACGGCCGCATCCGCGAGGTGGCCGTCAACGCCGCGCCCGCGCCGGCGGAGACGATCGAATGGTGAGCCCGCTCGACGCCAAGCTCGGCCGCGACCTCTGGCGCATGAAGGGCCAGGCGCTGGCGATCGCCGTCGTGGTCGGGCTCGGCGTGCTGATGCTGGTGATGATGGACGGGCTGGTGAATTCGCTGACCGAGACCCGCGACGCCTATTACGCGCGCTACCGCCTCGCCCAGGTCTTCGCGCCGCTCAAGCGCGCCCCGGACCGCGTGCTCGACGACCTCCGGGCGATCCCCGGCGTCGCCGCGGTCGAGGGACGGGTGACCGGCGGCGCGCTGATCGACCTGCCCGGGCTCGCCGTGCCGGCACGTGCCGAGGCGATCTCCCTGCCCCCCATGGGCCGCCGCGGCTCAATGCCGTGCATCTCGCGCGCGGCCGCCTGCTCGACCCGACCAGGGCCGACGAAATCCTGCTGCTCAACGGCTTCGCGAAAGCCCACGGGCTCGAGCCCGGCGACCGGATCGCGGCGACCATGAACGGCGCCCGGCGCGACTTCCGCATCGCCGGCCTGGTGGAGGCGCCGGAATTCCTCTTCTCCGCCCCGCCGGGAGAGCTCATGCCCGACGACAGCCGCTTCGCGGTGATCTGGATGAACCATTCGGCGCTGGCCGCGGCCTATGACATGGACGGCGCCTTCAACGAGGCGCTCCTGTCGCTGACCCGCGGCGCGGAGACCCAGGCGGTGCTCCGCGCCGCCGACCGCATCCTCGAACCCTATGGCGGCCTCGGCGCCTACGGGCTCAAGGACCAGATCTCGAACCGCTTCATCACCGAGGAGATCGCCGGGCTGGTGGTGACCAGCCGCGTGGTGCCGCCGGTCTTCCTCGCCGTGGCGGCCTTCCTGCTCAACATCGTCGTCTCGCGGATGATCCGCGCGGAACGCGAGCAGATCGGCCTGCTGAAGGCCTTCGGCTACACGAGCTTCGAGGTCGGCCTGCACTACTTCAAGTTCATCATGGCCATCGCCGTGGGCGGTGCCATGCTCGGCTGCCTCTTCGGCGTGATCGGCGGGCGCAGCCTCGCGACCGTCTACCAGATCTACTACAAGTTCCCCTTCCTGGTGTTCCGGGTCGATCCCGCGGCCTTCGTCACCGGGGTCGCGGCGAGCGTGCTCGCGGCGGCGGCGGGCGGCATCCTCGTGCTGCGCGGGGTCTTCACCCTGACGCCGGCGGTGGCGATGCGCGCCGCCGCCCCGGCCGACTACAGCCGCGCCGCGGCGATGGGCGGGATCCTCAGGACCCTGCTCGACCAGCCGAGCCGCATGGTGCTCCGCCGCATCGCCCGCGAGCCGCTCCGCACCCTGCTCGCGGTGATCGGCATCGCGGCGGGCATGGCGATCTCGGTGGCCATGGTCAATGTCACGGCCGCCTTCGATATCACGGTCGAGCGCAACTTCACCCTCGTCGACCGCAGCGACGTGACGCTGGCCTTCATCGAGCCCCTGCCCGACCGCGTCATCCACGACCTGCGCCGGATCGCCGGCGTGATCGAGGTCGAGCCCTTCCGCAGCGTGCCGGCGGTGCTGCGCAACGGCCCGCAAAGCTACCGCGGCGGCATCAGCGGCCTCGTCGCCGAGCCGCGGCTCAACCGCGCCGTGGGGGCGGATCTCGCGCCGCTCCCGATCCGCGAGGACGGCGTCCTGCTCGGCTCGGCGCTGGCGGAGCTGCTCGGCGTCGCACCGGGCGACCGGCTGGAAATCGAGGTGCGCGAGGGCCGCCGCCCGGTGATCGAGGTGACCGTCGCAGGCGTGGCGGAAACCCTGATCGGCTCGCCCGCCTATATGCGCATCGAGGCGCTCAACCGGGCGCTGAAGGAGCCGGGCCGCGTCTCCGGCGCCTGGCTGCGCATCGACGCGGCGCAATCGGGGGAGATCTTCCGCAAGCTCCGGGGCATGCCCGCCGTCGCCGGGGTGACCGTCGCCACCGAGGCCCGCGCGGCGCTGGAGAAGGTGATGGATTCCGGCGCCGGCGCCGTGCGCTACCTGATGACCGCGATCGCGGCGGTGATCACCTTCGGCATCGTCTACAATTCCGCCCGTATCGCCTTCGCCGAACGCGCCCGCGACCTCGCCAGCCTGCGCGCCATCGGCTTCACCCGCGCCGAGGCCGCCTTCGTGCTCCTGGGCGAGCTCGCGGTCATCATCCTGCTCGCCCTGCCCATCGGCGCGGTGCTCGGCTATTTCATGGGCGAGGCCGTCTCCGCGGGCTTCAGCACCGACCTCTACCGGGTGCCGGCGCTCTTCGTGCCCGAGGGCTACGGCGCGGCGGCGGCGGCGGTGCTCCTGGCGGGCATGGTCTCGGGCTGGCTCGTCAAGCGCGACGTGGACCGGCTCGACCTGGTCGCGACACTCAAGGCGAGGGAATGATCCGATGGCCCGCAGACGCTCGCGCCACTGGCTGACCCTCGCCGCCACCGCCCTGATCGCCGGGGCGCTCGCCTGGGCCTTCTGGCCGCGGCCGGTGCTCGTCGATCTCGGCCGGGCCCTGCGCGCGCCGATGATCGTGACCATCGACGCGGAGGCCAAGACCCGGGTGCGCGACGCCTACGTGGTCTCCGCCCCGATCGCCGGACGCCTGCAGCGGGTCGAGGTGGAGCCCGGCGATCCGGTCGAGGGCGGGGTCTCCGTCATCGCCCACATGCTGCCCACCAATCCCGCCGCCCTCGACATCCGCACCCGCGAGCAGGCGCTGGCGGCGGTGAACGCGGCGGAGGCCGCGCTGCGGGCCGCGCGCGCCGATCTCAGCAAGGCCATGGCCGACAACGACCTTGCGGAGGCGGATCTGGCGCGCACCGAGACCCTGCGCAAGAGCGGCACCGTCGCCCAGGCGGTGCTCGACCGCGCCGAGCGCGAGGCGCGCGCCGCCGCCGCCCAGCAGGACATGGCGGAGGCCGCGATCTCCATGCGCGAGGCCGACCTCGCCAATGCCCGGGCGCGGCTGATCGACTTCACCGACCGCACCGACCCCGGCTCCGGCCCGGCCCTGGGCCAGGAGGCGATCCCGCTCCGCGCCCCGATCACCGGCCGCGTCCTGCGGGTCATGCAGGTCAGCGAGACGACGCTTCCCGCGGGCGAGCCGATCCTCGAGATCGGCGACATCTCCAACGACCTCGAGATCGTCGCGGAGCTGCTCTCCGGCGACGCGGTGCGGGTCACCACCGGCGACCGGGTCATCATCGACGACTGGGGCGGACCGCGGCCGCTCGACGGCATCGTCCAGCGCGTCGAGCCCTGGGGCTTCACCAAGTTCTCCGCCCTCGGGGTCGAGGAGCAGCGCGTCAACGTCATCATCGGCTTCACCGGCCCGCCCGAGGAGCGGCCGAGCCTCGGCCACGGCTTCCGCGTCGAGGTCGGCATCGTGATCTGGGAGAACCCCGACGCCCTGACGCTGCCCTCGAGCGCGCTCTTCCGTGATGCCGGCGGCTGGGCGGTCTTCGCGGTCGAGGACGGCCGCGCCCGCCTCACCCCGGTCGAGATCGGCCAGGACAACGGCCTGCAGGCCGAGGTGCTCGGCGGCATCGACCCCGACGCCAGCGTCATCCTCTACCCCGGCCCCGGCCTCGCGGACGGAACCCGCGTCGCGAAGCGCGAAATCGGCTAGCGACCCATCCCGCCCCTGCCCGCCGCCGGGCCCCGGGCGAAGCCTCGGGAAGGAGAACAGGCCGCGCCCCGCGCGGCCCGCGCCGCCTCCCGGCAGGGCCGGCGCAGGCCGATCGCCACGGGTCGATCGGGCTCGGGACACCCCGGCCGTGGTCCGCGCACACGGCCTTGACCGGCTCCCGAATTCGGCATACTCGACCCCATGGCGCGGGTGTAGCTCAGTTGGTAGAGCATCAGCTTCCCAAGCTGAGGGTCGCGGGTTCGAATCCCGTCGCCCGCTCCAGAACCGGCGATGCGACAGCCGCAGCAAGTCCCCCGCGGTAAGTTCTTGGAATGCTCTCCTATCAACACGGCTATCATGCCGGCGGCCCGGCGGATCTGCACAAGCATGCAGCACTTGCCGAACTGCTCGCGCTGCTCACCGCCAAGTCGCGCGGGATCAGCTACGTCGAGACCCATGCCGGCCGCGGCCTCTACGATCTCGCCGCCCCCGAGGCCCTGAAGACCGGCGAGGCCGCGGCGGGCATCGGCCGCCTCGCCCCCGACCCCGCCACGCCGTTCGGCCGCGCCGTCCTCCGCAGCCGGGACCTGCACGGCCCCGACGCCTATCCGGGCTCCCCCCTCGTCGCCCGCAGCCTCCTGCGCGACCAGGACCGCATGGTGCTCTTCGAACTGCATCCGGCGGAACATGCCGCGCTCACGGAAAACCTCTCGGGACCCGGTGCGGCGATCCACCGCCGCGACGGCTTCGAGGGCGCGCTCGCCCTGGCCCCCTTCAAGCCGCGCAAGGGCCTCGTCCTGATCGACCCCTCCTACGAGCTGAAATCCGACTACGCGGGCGCGGCGAGGTTCGTCACCGCCCTGATCCGCAAATGGCCCGAGGCGACGATCCTGCTCTGGTACCCGATCCTGCCCGCCATGCGGCACGAGACCCTGAAGTCGCACCTCGCCCCCCTGCCGGTGCTGGTCGACGAGGCGAGCTTCCGCGACCCGCCCGCGCGCGGCATGACCGGCTCCGGCCTGATCCTCGTCAACGCCCCCTACCATTCGGCGACGCTCTTCGACCGCGTCCACGCCCAGACCGCCGCCGTGCTTCGCCCGGACCGCTCCGCGACAAGGCAGGCGCGCCGCGGACTCTGAAACCCGGCACGCGTCCCAACCCGAAGAATGCGAGGCTCTCGTCCTTTCGCCCGTGCGGAAGCACGGGCAGCGGCCAGCCCACCCCCCAGGGGTGGCCGCTCCGCGACCTCCCCGTGGGCCGGCCGCTGCCCTTCGCGCGCGTGGTCAGGAAATCGCGGCAAGAGGGCAGGCTTGTGGCGTGCAATGCGAATCCCGGCGGCCGTGTGGCATTTGGCCTGTGCATCTACCGGATGCCCCGCCTTCGGCGAAGCCGGGTTCGAGCCCGCGAGGAAACCCGATCTCGACAGGGCGGCCCTTACCGGGCAGGAAGAAGGGACGCGCGATTCATCCAGGCATCAAGGGGCAGATCCCCGAGGACATCCATGAAACCGCTCCCACGCGCCCGCCTTTCCCCCGACGGCCCGCAGGTCGCCCGGCTCTGCCTCGGCGCCATGATGTTCGGCGACCAGGCCGACGCCACCGAGGCATTCCGCATCCTCGACGCCTACCGGGCGGCGGGCGGCGACTTCATCGACACGGCCGACGTCTATGCCCAGGGCCGCTCCGAGAGCATCCTCGGGACATGGCTCGATCACCACCGCGAGGAGGTGGTGCTCGCCACCAAGCTCGGCAATCCGATGCAGGACCAGCCGGGCTCGGGCGGCATCTCGCGGCGCTGGATCCTCGCCGCGCTCGAGGGATCGCTCAACCGCCTGCGCACCGAGACCATCGACCTCTACTACCTCCATGCCGACGACAACGCGACGCCGCTCGAGGAGACGATCGGCACCTTGGGCGAGCTGATCGCCTCGGGGCGGATCCGCGGCTGGGGCTTCTCGAACTTCCGCGCCTGGAAGATCGCCGAGATGATCCGCGTCGCCGACAGCCTCGGCGTCCCCCGGCCCATCGCCGCCCAGCCCTATTACCACCTGCTCAACCGGGTGGCGGAGGCGGAATACCTGCCCGCCTGCCGGCATTTCGGCATCGGTGCCGTCACCTATTCGCCGCTCGCCCGGGGCGTGCTGACCGGCAAGTACCGCGGCGAGACCGTCCCGGAGGGCTCGCGCGCCGCGCGCGGCGACGCCCGGCTGCTCGAGACCGAGTTCCGGCCGGAGACCATCGCCGCCGCGAACGCCTTCGCGGAACAGGCCGAGGCGAGCGGCCGCGAGCCGATCGCCCTCGCGATCCGCTGGGTGCTGGCCAATGCCGCCGTCGCCAGCGTGCTGATCGGCCCGAAATCCGTGGCGCAGCTGACCAGCTATCTTCGGGCGTTCGAGATCGACTACGGCGCCGAGGACGAGGCCGCGCTCGACCGCTTCTGCGCCCCGGGGCATACGCCGGCGCCCGCCTATTCGGATCCGCGCTATCCCTACCGCGGCCGCATCGCCCGCCTCGACGCGGAGCCGGCCTGATTTCCGGCGCCCCGGTGGTCCAGGCGCTGATAGCGGCCGATCGGAACCCGCGCCGGCAGGCCGCACCGAACTCTTGCCGGAGGGGGCCGTGACATGACGCCGCCGCGCGCCCGCCCCGAGGATTGGTACCGCATCCGGCACGTCGGCGACGGCGTGACCATGATCGACGAACCCTGGATCGAGGAATTCTACCGCTGCAACATCTGGCACGTGCGCGGCCGCGACCGCGACATGCTGGTCGACAGCGGCATGGGCGTGGTCTCGCTGCGCGAATGGGTGCCGCTCGTCAGCGAGCGCAGCCTCGAGGCGGTGGCGAGCCACACGCATTTCGACCATATCGGCAGCCACCACGAATTCCCCTCGCGCCTCGTCCATGCCGCCGAGGCCGGGCTGCTCGCCCATCCGACCCGCGCCAATACCCTCGCCGATCCCTATGCGACCGATGGGATCTTCACCCGCCTGCCGCCCGCCCCCTATTGCTCGACGCTCTATGCGGTGAAAGCCGCGCCGGCGACGCGCCTGCTCGCGGACGGCGACGTCATCGACCTCGGCGACCGGCATTTCGAGGTGATCCACACCCCCGGCCATTCCCCGGGCGGCATCGCGCTCTGGGAAGCCGCCACCGGCATCCTCTTCTCCGGCGACATCCTCTACGACGGCCCGCTGGTCGAGGACACCTATCACGCCGATGCCGCCGACTACCGGCGCAGCATGGAGCGCCTGCTGCGCCTTCCGGTGCGCGTGGTGCATGGCGGCCATTTCCCGAGCTTCGACGGCCCGCGCCACCGCGCGCTGATCACCGACTGGCTCGAGGGCAAGGCCCGCGCCGGGGCGCCGTGACCCCGCTCAAGTCCCCGGCGCCGCGACCCGCCCCCAGGTCTGGACGATTGTATAGGAGGTGAAGACCGTCCCCGCCTCGGCGAGATGCCGGCGACATTCGGCGAGCTGGCGGTCGAACATCGCCTCGGCGATCAGCCCGCGGGCGATCACCGCGCCGCGCAGGGATTCGATCGTCGCCGGCAGGTAGTCCTGCCAGGGATCGCCGGAGCGCACCCCGACCAGCACGGGCCGGTATTCGACCTCCCGAAGCCCGCCCTGCCGCAGCAGCCGGAAGATCCGCTGTGCGGTGGGATCCTCGCCCGTCTGCGGAAAACAGCCGGCCAGCGCATCGCGCAGGGCCTTCCAGGCCGGATGCGGCGGATAGCAGTTCAGGGTCAGGAAATCGGCCTCCTGAAAGGCGACGACCCCGCCCGGCCGCGCCAGCCGCAGCGCCTCGGCCACCAGGCGCTCCGGCTGCCCGGCGGTCGAGGCGAGGAAGCGCACATGCACCAGGTCGAAGCCCGCATCGTGCAGGCCGGTGGCATAGGCGTCCCCGGCGAGGAAGCTGGTATTGGCCGCCGCCTCGGCGCGCGCGATCTCGACGAAGGTCTCGTCGAAATCGAGCCCGGTCACGCGCCCCTCCGGCCCGACCCGCCGGCTCAGCTCCCGGGTGATGCCGCGCGGGCCGCAGCCCAGATCCAGGCAGCTCCAGCCCTTCCCGACGCCGATGCGGTCCAGCATCTGCCCGGTCTCGGCGGCGAGAACCTCGCCCTGCAGATGCAGCCGCTCGACCTCGCCGAGGCGCCGCTCGATCGTGTAATCCCCGGTGCGTGTCGGCGTCCCGCCCATCTTGGCCCGCCCGAAAGAACGCGCGGATCCTACACTGACTCCGGCGCTTTTTCCATCGCCGCCGGCACCTGCCCCGGGGCCATCGCATCTGCCGACGCGACCTTGTCCAGCAAAGTTCGGGCCGCGCCTGGGGTCACCACCTCGCCCGGCGGGCACCGTCGGGCCGCGCCCATCCCGCCCTCAGGCGGGCGCGATCCTCGATCTACTGCGGGACGCTCGTGTGGAAAGAGTGGAGAGCCGAACGCACGTGCCCCCGCCCCTTCACTCCGACCGGAACCCGACGCGCTTGTGCGAGCCGTCGCAATAGGGCTTGTTCGCCGAATGCCCGCAGCGGCAGAAGAAGGCCTTCTCGATGCGGTTGACCGCCCGGCCGGTCCCCGAGGCCACCTCCATGCGGCCGGTGATCTTCAGCGGCCCGTTTGGCTGCGGCTCGACCAGCACCGGCCCGGTCAGGTCCGGAATGCCCAGCGCCATCTCGCGCGCCGCCGGCTCCCCCGTGGCGACGAAGCCCGCCGCCACATGGGAATTGTCGCAGAAGGGTTTCGACTTCGACATCCCGCAGCGGCAGAGCGTCGCGCGATACATCCTGCCATGCCCCGCGATCTCGAGATCGGCATGGATCGCCAGCGGTCCGTTCTCGCGCACCTGCATCTGGTTCGCCGCCGGCGGCCCCTCGGGCGTGCCGCCGTCCTTGCGCTCCACCGTGATCGCGCCGGAGGGGCAGGCCAGCGCCACGCGCATCACCGCCTCGGCCTCGACGCTGTCGGGATCGATCCAGGCGCCCCTCACATTGGCCCGGAACGCGGTCGGCGCCCCCATCACGCAGCGCCGCGAATGAATGCACCGGCTCCCGTCGAACCGGACCGTCACCGCCTTGCCTTCCACGACCTCGACCGCCATTCCACTCCTCCAGCCAGCTTCCATCCCGTGTGAACCGCCGCGGCCGCCCGGCCCGCGCGCGATCAGCCCTTGAAGACGACCTGCCCGGCATCGGCCCGGCCGGTCGGCGCCAGGAAGGCGAAGCCGTTCGGCCCCAGCCGCAGCGCGTCGCCCTCGATCCGCGCGTCCTGAACCGGCGCACCCACGATCGGCGCCAGCTCGCGCAGCTTCACCGCGACCCCCGAGGCCGAGAGGTTGAAGACGCAGGCGATCATCCCGTCCGGCCCGGTGCGCCGGAAGGCCAGCACCGGCTCGGCGGTCTTGAAGAAGCGCACGCTCCCCATGCCGAGCGCCGGCTGGCTGCGCCGCCAGGCCAGCATATGGCGGTAGAAGGCGAGCACCGATCCCGCGTCGCGCTCCTCGCCGGCAACGTTGCGCGCCGCCTGCGGCGCCTTGATCGGCAGCCAGGGCGTTCCCCGCGTGAAGCCAGCGTTCTTGGCCTTGGTCCAGGGCATGGGCGTCCGGCAGCCGTCGCGCCCCTTGTATTCCGGCCAGAAGCGGATCCCCGGCGGATCGGTCAGCTCGTCGAAGTCGAGCTCCGATTCCGTCAGCCCCAGCTCCTCGCCCTGATAGAGGCAGGCCGATCCCGGAAAGCTCAGGAGCATCGCCACCGCCTGCCGCGCCAGCGCATCCTCCCCGCCGCATGCGCCGCCCAGCGCGTCACGTGCCGCGCCACGTCGTGGTTGGAGAAGCTCCAGCAGGGCCAGCCGTCCGGCGCCGCCTTGAAGTATTTCGCGATGCGCGAGCGGAAATGCCGCGCGCTGAACTCCGGCCCCAGCATGTCGAAGGAATAGGCCATGTGCAGCCGCCCGGCGCCGCGGGTGTATTCCGCCATGATCTCGATCGCCCGCTGCGGCGTCTCGCCCACCTCGCCGATCAGCACCCTTTCGTCGTACCGGTCCATCAGCGCCCGCATCCGCCCGAGGAAGGCGAGATTGTCGGGGCGGTTCTTCTGGTAGCGGTGGTCCTGCATCTCGTAGGGATTGACCGAAGGATGCGGATCGTCGCGCGACGCCGGCGGGTTCGGGCGCAGCTTGCGATCGTGGAAATAGTAGTTGACCGTGTCGAGCCGGAACCCGTCCACGCCGCGCTCCAGCCAGAAGCGCATGATCTCCAGCATCGCCTCCTGGACCTCGGGATTGTGGAAATTGAGATCGGGCTGCGTGGTCAGGAAGTTGTGCAGGTAATACTGCCGGCGCCGGCTGTCCCATTCCCAGGCCGGCCCGCCGAAGACCGAGACCCAGTTGTTGGGCGGCATCCCGTCGGGACCGGGATCGACCCAGACATACCAGTCGGCGCGCGGATTGTCCCGGTTCGCCCGGCTCTCCACGAACCAGGGATGCTGGTCCGAGCTGTGGCTCAGCACCATGTCGAGGATCACCTTGAGCCCCAGCTCATGGGCGCGGGCGAGCAGCGCGTCGAAATCGGCAAGCCCGCCGAAGAGCGGATCGATGTCGCAATAGTCCGAGACGTCGTAGCCCATGTCGGCCATGGGCGAGCGGAAGATCGGCGAGAGCCAGACCGCATCGGCCCCGAGCTTCGCCACGTGGTCGAGCCGCGCGATGATGCCCGGCAGATCCCCGATCCCGTCGCCGTCCGTGTCCTGGAACGACCGCGGATAGATCTGGTAGATCACGCAACCCCGCCACCAATCATCCATGGCTCGCCTCCATGTCCCGGCCCCGGCCACCGCTCAAAGCGATTTGAACACTCGGATAGCGCATCGGCCCGCCGCATGGAAGCGCCCTCCGGGCCACACTTTGCGCGAGAAGCCCCTTCCCCGGCGGGCGATTCCCAGATACTGTAGGTTGAGGGGCAGGAGCACACCATATGGGCCATGTCATCACTTTTGCCCAGCAGAAGGGCGGCGCCGGAAAGACCACCACCCTGGCGAACCTCGCCGCCGCCTGGGCCGCCGCCGGAAGACGGGTGGCGCTGATCGACCTCGATCCGCAGAAATCGCTGACCCGCTGGGCCGGCCTGCGCGAGGATCCGGCGATGGATCTGATCGACTCGCGCGACTACCGCGCCGGGCCGGACATCCGCGCCGCGTCGCGCAGCCACGACCGGGTGCTGGTCGATTGCCCCGGCGCCGCCTCCACGCTGCTCGACAGCGCCATCCGCGAGAGCGGCCTCGTCATCGTGCCCTGCCAGCCCTCGGTGATGGACGCCTGGGCGAGCGCGCGGGTGCTCGAGGCCGCGGCGCGGCTCGGAACCCCCGTCCGCATCCTGCTCAACCGGGTGCCCCCGCGCCTCGGCGGGCTCGAGGAGGTGCTCGACGCCCTCGGTCCCGCCCGGGACCGCATCCTCGCGCCGAGCCTGGGCAACCGCGTCGCCTTCAGCCAGGCCATGATCACCGGCCGGACCGCGCCCGAGATCGCCCGCCGCTCCACCGCCGCCACCGAGATCGCCGCCCTCCTGGCGGAAATCGACGACATCCTCGCGGCGGCCTGACCTGCCCCCCCAAGGGCCGGTTACACTGACCGCGCGCCCCCGTCTGCCCGAGTTCCGGGCGCGCTCAGCGTCACCATCCCGCCCGGCGGGCACCGCCGGGGCAACGCCCGCACCGCCCCGTCACGCCGAAGGCGTGCCTCCGGCACGACGCGGGCGCTTCGCTCCCGCCCGGGGCAGGCGCTGCCCTCGTCTTGCTGCGGGGCGGTCGAAAAAGAAAGAATGAGCTCCGTCGCGCCCGCCCCGACCCGGCGCCTCGGAGCCCTTGACAGCCGGGCGCGCATCCCGGATGCAGGGGTGTGCTTCGCATCTGCACAAATGGCTCACGAGGGGGAACAGGATGCAGAAGGTCTACGGATCCGCCACTGCAGCGCTCGACGGTCTGCTCTTCGACGGAATGACCATCGCCGCCGGCGGGTTCGGCCTCTGCGGCATTCCCGAGAACCTGATCCTCGCCATCCGCGAGTCCGGCGTGAAGGATCTGACCGTCGCCTCGAACAATTGCGGCGTCGACGATTTCGGCCTCGGCATCCTGCTGCGGAGCCGGCAGATCAAGAAGATGATCTCCTCCTATGTCGGCGAGAACGCCGAATTCATGCGCCAGTACCTCTCGGGCGAGCTCGAGCTCGAATTCAACCCCCAGGGCACGCTGGCCGAGCGCATGCGCGCCGGGGGCTGCGGCATCCCGGGCTTCTACACCAAGACCGGCGTCGGCACCGTCATCGCCGAGAACAAGGAACACAAGGATTTCGACGGCGAGACCTATATCCTCGAGCGGGCCATCGTCACCGACATCGCCATCGTCAAGGGCTGGAAGGCCGACGACACCGGCAACCTCGTCTTCCGCAAGACCGCGCGCAACTTCAACCCGCCCGCGGCGATGTGCGGCCGGGTCTGCGTCGCCGAGGTCGAGGAGATCGTGCCGCGCGGATCGCTCGACCCCGACAACATCCACCTGCCCGGCATCTACGTGCACCGCCTGATCGAGGACCACCACGAGAAACGCATCGAGCAGCGCACCGTGCGCAGCGCCTGACGGAGGATCGTTCCATGCCCTGGACCCGTGGAGAAATGGCCGCCCGCGCCGCGCAGGAGCTCGAGGACGGCATGTATGTCAATCTCGGGATCGGCATTCCCACCCTGGTGGCGAATTTCATCCCCGACGGCATCGACGTGACGCTGCAATCCGAGAACGGCATGCTCGGCATCGGCCCCTTCCCGACCGAGGACGAGGTCGATCCCGACCTGATCAACGCCGGCAAGCAGACCGTGACGGAGCTCTCGCGCACCGCCTATTTCGACAGCGCCACCTCCTTCGGCATGATCCGGGGCGGCAAGATCGCCATGGCGATCCTCGGCGCGATGGAGGTCTCCGAAGCGGGCGACCTGGCGAACTGGATGATCCCCGGCAAGCTCGTCAAGGGCATGGGCGGGGCGATGGATCTCGTGGCGGGCGTCAAGCGCGTCGTGGTGATCATGGACCACACCTCCAAGCACGGCGAGAGCAAGCTGCTCAAGGAATGCACCCTGCCGCTCACCGGCAAGGCCGTGGTCGATCGCGTCATCACCAATCTCGGTGTCTTCGACGTGGTCTCCGGCGGCCTGAAGGTCGCCGAACTCGCCAATGGCGTTACCTTGGACGAGGTACGCGCCGCCACCGAGGCCACGCTCGTCGACTGATACACAAACCGAGTGCCTACCTCGGATCGGCGCCGTCCCCCGAGACGGCGCCGCAATCTCTTCGCGGATTTGGCAAGGACAAATCCGCGCGCGCCTGCCTGCCGTCACGCCGAAGGCGAGCCTTCGGCACGAGGGCAGGCGCGACAAGCGCGCGCCCGCCCAGCCAGGCGCACGCGGATTGCCCGCCGCCGGTGCAACCCGATCCCCCTCGACCTCCACGCTCGCGCGCTCCGGCCGAGGAACCGGCGCGAGGCGATGCCTCGCTGTCGCCGGCTCGGGAACCGCCCGGGCAACCGGCTCATCGAGATCCCAGGCACGGGCAACCATCCGCCACCCCGGCTCGGACGCTTCCCGGCGGGCTGGTCTCCCGGCATGCATCGCGTTAACATTCCCGCAGCAAAGCGAACGGACGCAAGGGAAACTCCGGGCAATGGCCGAGCCGCACGACCAGTCCCCGACCGGCGGCGCCGCCCCGACGGCTGCGGAGCTGTTCGACCCCGCCGCCTTCGCCGTCCGGCTGGCGGAGGCGCGCGAGCGGCGCAACCGGGTGCTGGCCGAACGCACCGGGCCGGCCCAACCGCCCCAGGCCGCCGAAGCACCGCCTTCGCCGAGGCCCATGCGCCGCTTCCATCGCGGCTTCGCGCTCGGCCTCGCCCTCGGCCTCGTCGCCGCCTCCGTCCCCGCCGCATCCCTGCTCCGGCTCGCCGCCGCACCGGCGCCGGCCCCGGTGGCGGGCGTCGCGGTCCGGACACCCTTCCAGCCCGCATCGAGCGCGGCACCCCCCTGCCGACCACCCAGCTCGCCCTGGCCGCCCCCGCCGCGCCCGCGCAATTTCCCGGCGCCGCGCTGGTCCTGGCCGGGCTCGACGCCGCCGGCCGCCCGCAACCGCGCCCCGAAGGACTGCGCCCCGCGGGCAGCGTGACGCGCATGAGCACGCGCAACCGGGCGGCGGCGCCCTCCCTGCCCGGCCTCGTCACCGCGATCCTCGCCGGCCTCGCCGCCGCCCCCGCGGAAATCCGGCCCGAACGGCTCTTCGACGGCCCGCCGCTCGGCTCCATCGATGTCCGAAAGATCTCCGGCAACCTGCTGGAAGCCCCACGGAAATCCACCCGGAAGGCCGCCAGCGTCGGCAAGCACCGCTCGGGGCCGAAGGCCAAGAAGTCCAAGGCCTCCAAATCCCGGAAATCCTCCCGCAAGCGCTGATTCGCCGACGCGGCCGCAGGGCATCGGCAACATTCCGCCTATCGAAAAAGTACTCGCTCGTTGTGGCCGAATTGCGCTACTCTGCGAGGCAACAAAGGCCGCAAAGGCCAGAGCAGACAAGGCGCAAGGCGAAACGGCGGCGCCGGGGCAGAGGCATGGCACATCAGGCATCGGGCCCGAATACCGGGTTCCATTCGGGCATAGATCTCGATCCGATCGATTGGGAGCGGCGCGTCGCCGAAGCGCGCGCGCGACGGGAACTCGCGCTGGCCCGGCGGGCACGCGCCGCCGGCGCCGGGGAACGCCCCGGCGACCCCGGCGCGCCACGGCGCCGGCAAAGAGCCGCCCGGCGCCCCATGGTCCTGTTTACCTGCCGGCCCCGCGCGCGCGGCGATCCGCGCCACCGCCCATGCCGCCTGCCTTCCCTCCGCCGCCGGGGCCATGTCGGCCGCCCGGGCGCCTTCTCGCCGCCTCGGGCGTGCTGGAACTGGCGATGCCGCGCCGCCGCACCTGGCTCGCGGCCGTCCTCGGCTCCGGCCTCGCGCTCGGCGTGATCGCGACCGCGGCGCGCTGCTCTTCGGGGGCAGCGACCCCGCGCCCCTGCCCCTCCTGGCCGAGAGACCGCGGCGATCCCGCCCGCCGCCGAGGCCCCCGATCCGGCCCCCGGCCCCGAGACCGCCGCCATCACGACGCCCGCCCCCTCCCGCCCGGAAGCGGTGGTGGAACCGGTACGCCTGTCGCTGCCGGAGGCCGAGCCCGACGCGGCCCCGGCCCCGGTCGTGGCCGCCGAGCCGGCGCAGACCCCGGCAGCGGCGACGCCCGGCGCCATGACCGCCATGGAAGACGCCCGCATCTTCCTCCACGTGCCCGCGGGCGCGCCCTCCGCCACCACCGAGGCTGTTCTCGCCGCGCTCTCCGACCAGGGCCTGCCGGTCGCCGGGCTCGTGCCGGTGCGGCTCGAGGTCGGCCGCAGCAACCTGCGCTACTACCACGCGGAGGACGCGGCCATCGCCGAGGAGATCGCCGCGGCGCTCGGGGTGACGCCGGTCGGCGCCATCGAGGCGCGCGACTTCGCCGAAACCGCGAACCGGCCGGCGCCGGGCACCGTCGAGATCTGGCTCGCCGGCGATGCCAAGCCCGGACCGGCCCCGACCCTGCCGCTGGCGCCCGAGACCGCCGAGGCGCCCGTCGCCCGCCCCCTGCCCCGCGACAACGCGGGCATCGACCCGCAGGTCATCCGCAACCTCGTGGAAGCCGCGCGCGCCAGCCCGGGCTGACCGGCCGGGCGCGGCCTTTTCCCGCCCCCGGGCTCGGGCCTCGCGGCGCCCCGGCCTCCCCTTGACGGCTCGCGGAAATCCGCCGCATACCGCGCGCCATGACCGACATCGCGCGCATCCGCAACTTCTCCATCGTCGCCCATATCGACCACGGGAAATCCACCCTGGCCGACCGGCTGATCCAGGCCACGGGCACCGTCTCGGACCGGGAGATGAAGGAGCAGCTGCTCGATTCCATGGACATCGAGCGCGAGCGCGGCATCACCATCAAGGCCCAGACCGTCCGCCTCGAATACCGCGCGAAGGACGGCGAGAGCTACGTCCTCAACCTCATCGACACGCCGGGTCACGTCGACTTCGCCTACGAGGTCTCCCGCTCCATGCGCGCCGTCGAAGGCTCGCTCCTCGTGGTCGACGCCTCCCAGGGCGTCGAGGCCCAGACGCTCGCCAATGTCTACCAGGCCATCGACGCCGGCCACGAGATCGTGCCCGTGCTCAACAAGATCGACCTGCCCGCCGCCGAGCCCGAGCGCGTCATCGAGCAGATCGAGGACGTGATCGGCATCGAGGCCCAGGACGCGATCCGCATCTCCGCCAAGACCGGCATCGGCATCGGCGACGTGCTCGAGGCCATCGTCACCCGCCTGCCGGCGCCCAAGGGCGACCGGACCGCGCCGCTCAGGGCCATGCTGGTCGATTCATGGTACGACCCCTATCTCGGCGTCGTGGTGCTGATCCGCGTCTACGACGGCATCCTCCGGAAGGGCGACCGCATCCGCATGATGCAGACCGGCGCGCTCTACCCGGTCGAGCGCATCGGCACCTTCCGCCCCGGCATGCTGCCCGCCGAGGAACTCGGCCCCGGCGAGATCGGCTTTCTCACCGCCTCGATCAAGCAGGTGCGCGACACCCGCGTCGGCGACACCATCACCACCGAGCGCAAGGGCTGCGAGACGCCGTTGCCCGGCTTCCAGCCCTCGATCCCGGTGGTCTTCTGCGGCCTCTTCCCGGTCGACGCCAACGACTTCCCGCGCTGCGCGACGCCATCGAGAAGCTCCAGCTCAACGACGCCAGCTTCTCCTCCGAGATGGAGACCTCGGCCGCCCTCGGCTTCGGCTTCCGCTGCGGCTTCCTCGGCCTCTTGCATCTCGAGGTGATCCGCGACCGGCTCGAACGCGAATACGACCTCGACCTCATCACCACCGCGCCGTCCGTCATCTACCGCGTCTTCAGGACCGACGGCACCATGGTCGAGCTCCACAACCCCGCCGACATGCCCGACCCGGTGCGCATCGACCATATCGAGGAGCCGCGCATCAAGGCGACGATCCTCGTGCCCGACGAATTCCTCGGCGACGTGCTCAAGCTCTGCCAGGACCGCCGCGGCGTGCAGCTCGACCTCACCTATGCCGGCAGCCGCGCCATGGTGGTCTACGACCTGCCCCTTGAACGAGGTGGTCTTCGACTTCTACGACCGGCTGAAGTCGGTGACCAAGGGCTATGCCTCCTTCGACTACCAGGTCACCGGCTACCAGGAGGACGACCTCGTCAAGATGCAGATCCTCGTCAACGACGAGCCGGTCGACGCGCTCTCCACCATGGTCCACCGCGCCCGCGCCGACGCGCGCGGCCGCGCCATGGTCGAGAAGCTCAAGGAGCTGATCCCCCAGCACCTCTTCAAGATCCCGATCCAGGCCGCGATCGGCGGCCGCATCATCGCCCGCGAGACCATCTCGGCACTGCGCAAGGACGTCACCGCCAAATGCTACGGCGGCGACATCACGCGGAAGCGCAAGCTCCTGGAGAAGCAGAAGGCCGGCAAGAAGAAGATGCGCCAGTTCGGCCGCGTCGAAATCCCGCAGGAGGCCTTCATCAGCGCGTTGAAGATGGATGGCTAGGCACGCACTCTCTTCAAGTATTGATCAAACATTGGCACGGTGAACGCGGTGTCTCCATGTGAGGGACTGAATAGCATTCCTTTCTT
The DNA here is from genome assembly GCA_020637615.1 of Rhodovulum sp. GTDB lineage: Bacteria > Pseudomonadota > Alphaproteobacteria > Rhodobacterales > Rhodobacteraceae > Amaricoccus. The sequence continues at coordinate 29,845 of JACKKC010000005.1, read as the reverse complement.
TATCAGAGAGTTCCTCGTTGGCGCAACGCTCTCGACTTTCCTCTTTAGCTTCCCAGCGATGTCGCCCTTCAAGCGGTATCTGTGCGGTCCTGGTCCCAGTTCCGCCATAGCGAAGAGATAGTCTTTCTCGCGTTTGTCAGCCGATCGAATCGCACTTCTGGAAAAAGCTTTCGTCCAAGCTTCGGAGTGCATCATCAGTGGCCGCCTCGACATCAAGCTTCTGGTGATGGCGTCCTTCAGGCCGCCCTGTTCCAGGAGTAGTGCCCCGAAGTCTGGAGAAAATAGGGTATCCGGACGTCTTTGCGACGATCTCGTCAACGGCATCGCGGTCAATTTTGCATTCTTCGCGTACTATTGGCTCGACGAGTGCGGCGGTGCGTCGTCGTGCTCAAGAGCACCCACTCTTGGGTAGTCGAATAGTCGTTCCGCATTATGACTTGGAGTACGCCCAGCGAGGCCCAATATCTGTGGTAGACCACCTCCCATCATCGACGCGACTGGCAACTGCCGTTGCTGCACCCCTGTGAAGAGCTTCCCAACTTATCAATGCGCTCATCTCAGCCTCATTGAGATACTGGAGTTCATCGATAATAATAGAACAATCGCCGTTCCGTGGTTCGCCTTGGCGGCTCGTCCAATCTCCTCAAAGAGATCAGCTATATCAGCCTCACCAAACCTCTCCGCTGTCGACCGATCCGAGGTCGGGTTCTGGTGAAGAGCCCGAACTCCACGTCACCAATCGTAGCCTTTCACGCTGTTGGCAAATGCAAGCGAGCACCCGAAGCGCATACTCTTATTTTGGTTCCCCCAAACTCGGTGGCGTTGCTGCAGCCTGTCGAGGCGCAGGAGGATTTGGCGGGCTTAGGAACGAGAAGCTGCGGTAAGTTCGTAGGGCGCGCTCTCGCGGGCTTCTATTTGGACGGCTTCTCCACCGAGCCACAAGTCGCGCGTTCGTACACCTCGTTCAGTAGGACCGTTTTCCCACGCCGCGCAGCCCGACTACGATGAACGATTTTGCTGGCCGTCCGGCCTTGACCCTTTCGAGGGTAATCTCCGTGCGTTGCAGGATGTCGTCGCGGCCGGCTAGCTTGGGCGGCGGGGTCCCTGCACCTGGTGCGAAGGGGTTCCGGAGGGCATCCATAGAGAACTTACCTGAGTTTATCAATCTGATGATAAGATCATCTAAGATTGCTATGGATGTCAAGAAAGTGGTGTGGGTGCTCACATCGCCGCAACATCCTCTCGCGGTCGAGCTCGGCGGTGCGCTCCGGGCGGACGGCGCCGAGGCCGCCTCGCTGCGCCTCGAGGCCTCGCACCGCCTCGCCCCCGGGGATGCGCTCGACCTCTAGCTGACCGAGGCCAGCGGTGCCCCGCCCCGCGCCGCGCTGGCGCTCAACTTCCGCTTCTGACCGGCGCGCGGTACGGCCGGCTCGGGCCGCGGCGCGCGAGCGAGACAGCCAAGGAGATTGGGTTTCGCCGTCGGTTGGGAATCCGCGGGCGCCTGCCTGGGCGGGCGCGCTTGTCGCGCCTGCCGGGGGGCAGGCAGGCGCGCGCGGATTTGTCTCACGCCAAATCCGCGAAGAGAATGCACCGCGGCCAGGAAGACGATGTCAGCCGTCGAATAGCCCAGCGAAGCGCTCGCGCAGCAGGTTCTTCTGCACCTTGCCCATGGCGTTGCGCGGCAGCGTCTCGACCCGCACCACGCGCTTGGGGATCTTGAAGCCCGCCAGCCGGTCGCGCAGCGCCCCGACGAGATCCCCCGGCTCGCCCGTGCCGGTCACCACCGCCACCACCGCCTCGCCGAGATCGGGATGCGGCACGCCGATCACCGCGCTCTCGACGATGCCGGGCAGGGCGTCGAGCGCGGTCTCGACCTCCTTGGGGTAGACGTTGAGCCCGCCCGAGATGATCAGGTCCTTGGCCCGGCCGACGATGCTCACATAGCCGTCCGCGGCGATGGTCGCGAGATCGCCGGTGATGAAATAGCCGTCCGCGCGGAACTCGGCGGCGGTCTTCTCCGGCAGGTTCCAGTAGCCCAGAAAGACATTCGGGCCCCGCACCTCCAGCACGCCGACCTCGCCCGGCGGCAGCGCGCGCCCCTCCCCGTCGCAGACCCTGAGCGCCACCCCCGGCAGCGCGAGCCCGACCGTGCCGGCGCGGCGCTCGCCCGCCAGCGGGTTCGAGGCCGACATGCCGGTCTCGGTCATGCCGTAGCGCTCGAGGATGCGCTGGCCGGTGCGGGCCTCGAAATCCGCATGGGTCTGCGCCAGCAGCGGCGCCGAGCCCGAGACGAAGAGCCGCATGCCCCCCGCCGCCTCCCGCGTCAGCGCCTGCGAGGCCAGGAGCCGCGTGTAGAAGGTCGGCACCCCCATCAGCACCGTGGCGCGCGCCATCAGCGCGATCACCTGGCCGGCGTCGAAGCGCGGCAGCAGCAGGATCCGCCCGCCGTTCATCAGCATCAGGTTCAGCGCCACGAAGAGCCCGTGGGTGTGATAGAGCGGCAGGGCGTGGATCAGCACGTCCCCCGGCCGGAACCCCCAGAGCGCGTGCAGCGTCGCGGCATTCGACCAGAGATTGTCGTGGCTGAGCATCGCGCCCTTGGAAAGCCCCGTGGTCCCGGAGGTATAGAGGATCGCGGCGATGTCCTCGCCCGCGCGCGCCGCCACCGCCCGGTCCGAGGGCAGGCCCTCCGCCTGGGCGGTCAGCGAGCCATGGCCATCGGCCCCGAGCGTGAAGAGCCAGGCGCTGCCCTGTTTCGCCAGCGCCGCGAGCGCGGCCTCCGAGCCGGGGTCGCAGACCAGCACCTTCGGCCGCGCGTCCTTCAGGAAATGCCCGAGCTCGGCCGGGGTATAGGCGGGGTTCAGCGGCACGTAGACCGCCCCGCACTGCAGGACCGCGAGATAGAGCGCCACGCCTGCGACCGACTTCTCCACCTGCACCGCGATCCGGTCGCCGGGTGCGACGCCCGAGGCCTTGAAGAGCGCGGTGATCCGCCCGGCATGCTCCAACAGGTCGGCGAAGGTCACCGCCGCCCCCTCCGCGGTCTCGATCGCCACCCGGCCGCGCTCGGCGGGAAACCTTTCGGCAAGCCGGGCGAAGAGCGAAGCGCTCATGCCCGCCGACCCCGCGCGAGCACCGCGACGCCCACCCGCGCCCCGGCAGGAACGATGCGGGCGCCACCCGCACGCCGGCACGGGCCGCGCCGCCCGAAGGGGCCAAACGGCGATGACATCATGCGACCTCCGCTCGAATGGCCCGGAGCGCGCGACCGCGAAGCCGCGGGGCGCCGGGCTGCGCCCGCCGCTGCCAGATCCGCGGGAGGAAGGCGGCAGCGCTGCGGGGGACACGCGCCCGCCGGCGGCGAAGCGGTCCTCCGGCGACGGCATCGCGTGACATGGAATTCCTCCCCCGGGGGCGCCGGGGCCGGCGGGCGGCCCCGGCGGGTGGCTCAGCTGCCCAGCGCCTTGTCGGTCACCGCATGGGTCCAGGCGCCCTCGGGCTCCTTGGTGATCACCGGATCGGAACCGGCGGCGAGCAGCGTCTTGACCGTGCGCTCGTAATCGGCCGGGTCGAGCGTGCCGTCGGAACCGGCGGTGAGCTTGGCGATCTCGCTCATCATCCGCTTCTGATGCGCCTCGGTCTGGGCGCCGGTCTCGTCGTTCTCGAGCACGATCATCGCCGCCTCGTCGGGATGCTCCTCGGCCCATTTCCAGCCCTTCATGCTGGCGCGCACGAACTTGGCCATGGTCTCGACGAAGGCCGGGTCGCTCAGCCGGTCCTCGAGCACGTAGAGCCCGTCCTCCAGCGTCGCCACGCCCTCGTCCTGGTACTTGAAGACCGTCAGATCCTCGGGGGTGAGCCCGGCGTCGATCACCTGCCAGTATTCGTTGTAGGTCATGGTCGAGATGCAGGCCGCCTGCTTCTGCAGCAGCGGGTCGACGTTGAAGCCCTGCTTGAGCACCGTCACGCCCTCCGGCCCGCCGTCGGTGGGGATGCCGAGCGTGCTCATCCAGCTCAGGAAGGGATATTCGTTGCCGAAGAACCAGACCCCGAGCGTATGGCCCTTGAAATCCTCGGTCGCGGTCACGCCGCTGTCGTTGCGGCAGGTCAGCATCATGCCCGAGGACTTGAAGGGCTGGGCGATGTTGACCAGCGGCAGGCCGGCCTCGCGCGCGGCGAGCGCCGCCGGCATCCATTCCACGATCACGTCGGCGCCGCCGCCGGCGATCACCTGCGGCGGGGCGATGTCCGGCCCGCCCGGCTTGATCGTGACGTTCAGGCCCTCCTCCTCGTAGAAGCCCTGATCCGCCGCGACGTAATAGCCCGCGAACTGGGCCTGGGTGACCCATTTGAGCTGGAGCGTCACGTCCTCGGCGCTGGCGGCGCCGGCGAGCATCAGGAGCGTCGCGGACGCCCCGGCAATCATGGTTCTCATCTGGGAACCTCTCCTTCTTTCTCGATGTTTCACTAGCAGCTGTAGCCCGGCGCCCAGGCATAGCCCCAGGCCCCGTTGGATTGCGCCCAGCTCTGGCAGGCGTCCTCGGAGGCGAGGTTCCTGCAACCGATCAGATCGTCCTGGGATCTGTAGATGCGGCATCTGCCCCCCCATTGGAGCGCCTCCGCCCGTTCCTCCGTCCAGGGCCGGATATCGCCGACCGAGCTCAGCTCGACGATCTTCTCCGCCATGGTCGTCTCCCTTCTTCCTGTTCCGGACGCCTCAGCGGCCCCGCTGCGACGGATGCCAGAAGGTCATCGCCCGTTCCACGAGCGCCACCGCGCCGTAGAAGGCCGATCCGACCAGCGCCGCCACCGCGATCTCCGCCCAGACCATGTCGAGCGCCAGCCGCCCGACCTCGGTCGAGATGCGGAAGCCCATGCCCTGCGTCGGCGATCCGAAGAATTCGGCCACGATGGCCCCGATCAAAGCCAATGTCGTGCAGATTTTCAAGCCATTAAAGAGAAACGGCGCCGCCGCGGGCAACCTTAGCGTGAAAAGCTCCTGCCTGTAGCTCGCGGCATAAGTATGCATCAGGTCACGCTGCGCCGTATCGGCGGCGCCGAGCCCCTGCACCGTGTTGATCAGCATCGGAAAGAAGCACATCAGCACGACGATCGCCGCCTTGGAATGCCAGTCGAAGCCGAACCACATCACCATGATCGGCGCCATGCCGATGATCGGCAGGGCCGAGACGAAATTGCCCACCGGCAGGAGCCCCCGGCGCAGGAAGGGCAGCCGGTCCACCGCCACCCCGACGAGGAAGGCCGCGCCGCAGCCGATGACATAGCCCGCCAAGGCGCCCTTGAAGAAGGTCTGCACCACATCGGCCCAGAGGATGTCCGTCGAGGTCGCGAAACGCGCCGCGATGGCGCTCGGCGCCGGCAGCAGCACCGGGCTCACCGCCAGCCCGCGCACCAGGAGCTCCCAGAGCAGGATCAGCGTCACCCCGAAGAGCAGCGGCGGCAGCAGCCGCCCCGGACCGCTGGTCGCCCGCGCCGCCAGCCGCACGTTCAGCCACCAGGCGCCGGCCCAGAGCCCGAGCGCGGCGATCACCGCGACATTCATCGCCGCCCCGCCCGGCTTTGACAGCGCCCGCGCGCCGTGGCACCTCGTCGCGGATGTCCGCCGCCCGCCGCGCCCCGCTCGACCTCTCCACCGCCGACGCCCGCCGGATCTGGCTGCGCGCCCAGCGCCTCGATGCGCCCGAGCCCTTCGGCACCGGCCCCGAGGCGGTGCGCAAGGCGGTCGAGCATCTCGGCTATGTCCAGATCGACACGATCCACGTCATCGAGCGCGCCCATCACCATATCCTCTGGAGCCGCATCCCCGGCTACCGCCGCGCCGACCTGCATGCGGCGCTCAGCCGCGACAAGTCGGTCTTCGAATACTGGACCCATGCGCTGGCCTATGTGCCGACCCGCGACTTCCGCTACTTCCTGCCGGAGATGAAGCGGCGGCGCGAAACCCCGGGGCGCTGGTTCGGCAGCACCCCGCCGGGCGAGCTGCGCCGCGTCCTCGCCCGCATCCGGCGCGACGGCCCGCTCTCGATCCGCGACTTCGACGACACGCCGGTGGAGAAGGATCACCTCTGGGCGAGCCGCAAGCCCTCCAAGCGCGCGCTCGAATGCGGCTTCCACGGCGGCGCGCTCACCATCAGCGCCCGTTCGGGCATGCTCAAGACCTACGAGCTGACGCGCCGGCATTTCGGCTGGGACGCAAGCCCGCGCCCGGCGAGCCCGCGCCAGGTGCTCGACTACCTGCTCGACCGCGCGCTCGGCGCCCAGGGCGCGGTCTGCCTCGATTCGATCTGCTATCTCGACGCCGCCCGCAAGCCCGCCATGGCCGAGCTGATCGCCGGCCGGGTGCGCCGCCGGCGCCTCCTGCCGGTCGCGCTGGGGATCGAGGGCGCACCCCCGCACTGGATCACCCCCGAGGCCGCCGCCGATCCGCCCGCCCCGGTGGACCCCACCGCGGTCCATATCCTCTCGCCCTTCGATCCGCTGGTCATCCAGCGCAGGCGCCTCGGCCTCCTCTTCGGCTACGACCATGTCTTCGAGGCCTATGTGCCGGAGGCCCGCCGCCGCTTCGGCTATTTCGCGCTGCCGGTGCTCGTCGGCGACCGCATCGCCGCGGCCATCGACACCAAGGCCGATCGCAGCAAGCGCCGGCTCGAGATCCGGCAATGGACCTGGACCGAGGGCGCCCCCGCCGCGGGCGACAAGGCGGCGATCGAGGCGGCGCTGCATCGCTTCGAGGCCTTCCAGTTCGCGTCCTGATCCCATGCTCAGGCCCGCCCGCCCATCGCCCGCGCCGTCAGCCGCTCGGCGAGCCCGATCAGCCCCACCAGCGTGGCGGCGAGGATCGAGGCCATCATCAGCGCCGACCAGATCTGCACCGTCTGGCCGTAATAGCTTCCCGTGAGCATGCGCGCGCCCAGGCCCGCCACCGCCCCGGTCGGCAGCTCGCCGATGATCGCGCCCACGAGGCTCGCCGCCACCGCCACCTTGAGCGAGGCGAAGAGATAGGGCAGCGCCGCCGGCCAGCGCAGCTTCCAGAAGGTCTGCGCCGGGCTCGCGTTCCAGGTCCGCATCTGGTCGAGCAGCATGGTCTCGGGGCTGCGGAAGCCCTTCACCATGCCGACGACGACCGGAAAGAAGGAAAGATACATCGAGATCAGCGCCTTGGGCAGCAATCCCGCCACGCCGACCGAGGCGAGCACCACGATGATCATCGGCGCGATGGCGAGAATCGGCACCGTCTGGCTCGCGATCACCCAGGGCATCACGCTCGCGTTCGTGGTGCGGTCGTGCACGATCCCGACCGCCAGCAGGATCCCGAGGCCCGTGCCCAGCACGAAGCCCGCCAGCGTCGCCGAGAGGGTGATCCAGGCGTGATAGATCAGGCTGCGCTTGGAGGTGACCGGCATGGCGACCGTAGTGTTCCAGAGCTCCACCGCCACCTGATGTGGCGCCGGCAGCCGCGGCCGCTCCTGGCTCCAGGTATCGGCGACCAGCTCGCGCGCCGAGAGCGTCACCCCGTCCCGCCCCGCCTGATCCAGCGCCCAGGCCGAATTCAGCGCCACCGCCGCGACATACCAGATCGCGAGGATACCGAGGACCACCACCGCCACCGGAAAGGCGCTGCCCCCGCCCCCCGACATGGCCGCCCGCGACGCCATCCCCCGGGCGCTCATGTCCCCCGCCTCGCATGGCAGGCGTCACCCGCCGCCGCCATCCCGAGGCCGGGCCCCGGGCAAAGGCCGCGCCCCGACCGTTCCCGCCCGTGCGCCAGCACGGGCTGCGTCCGCCCGCCCCCCAGGCGGGCGCTTCGCGCCCACCACGGGCGGTCGCTGCCCGTGCAGGAAGGACGCCTGCCGCCAGGACCGGCTATATCACCCGGCCCCGCCATCCTCAGACCTCCTCGCCCATGCCGGCGCGCAGCCCGTCGCGCACCCGGCCCGCGATCTCGAGGAACTCCCGGCTCTCGCGGATATGCAGCGGCCGCTCGCGCGGCAGCGGGCTCTCGATCACGTCCGTCACCCGCCCCGGCCGCGGCGACATCACCACGATGCGCGTGGAGAGATAGACCGCCTCCGGGATCGAATGCGTGACGAAGGCAATGGTCTTGCCCGTGCGCGCCCAGAGCGCCAGCAATTGCTCGTTGAGCTTGTCGCGCACGATCTCGTCGAGCGCCCCGAAGGGCTCGTCCATCAGGAGCAGATCGGCGTCGAAGGCCAGCGCCCGCGCGATCGAGGCGCGCTGCTGCATGCCGCCCGACAATTGCCAGGGATAGCGGTTCTCGAACCCCGCCAGCTCCACCATCTCCAGCACACGGGCCACCCGCGCCGCCTGCTCCGAGCGCGCATAGCCCATGATCTCCAGCGGCAGCCGCACGTTCCCGGCGATGGTCCGCCAGGGAAAGAGCCCGGCGGCCTGGAAGACATAGCCATAGGCCCGCGCCCGCCGCGCCTCCGCCGGGCTCACCCCGTTCACCGCGATGGTGCCGCCCGTCGGTTCCTCCAGATCCGCGGCCACCCGCAGGAACGTCGTCTTGCCGCAGCCCGAAGGCCCGATGAAGCTGACGAAATCGCCCCTGCCGACGCTGAGATCCACGTCCTTGAGCGCATGCACCGGCCCGTCGCCGGTCTCGAAGACCAGGTTGAGGCCGCGGGCCTCGATGACCGGACCGTCACGCATCGCGTTCCGCCCGCACCGCCTCCCAGGCGGCGAGGATCGCGGCGACGGCGATGTCGGCATCCGCCTCGCTGGTGGCGAAGCCGCTCACCGAGAGCCGGATCGTCTGCCGCCCCCGCCACTGGCCATGGGACGGATAGCAGGCCCCCTCCGCCTGCACCCGCTGCAGGACGGCCCTTGTCATCGCATCGCCCTCGGGCCCCTCCGGCCCGAAGCTCAGCGCCACCTGGTTGAGCCGCACCTCGTTCAGCACCGTGATCCCCGGCTGCTGGCCCAGCCGGTCGGCCATGCCGCGCGCCAGCCGGCAGCAGCGGCCGATGACCTCCAGCACGCCCTCCCGCCCCAGCGCCTTCAGCACCGCCCAGACCGGCACCCCGCGCGCGCGGCGCGAAAGCTCCGGCACGTAGTCGCCCGGATCGCGCAGCGTCTCCGAATTCGGCAGATAGGCGGCCGAATGCCCCATGGCGCGCTTGTGCGCCGCCCGGTCGCGCACGAAGACGAAGCCGCAATCATAGGGCACCTGCAGCCATTTGTGCCCGTCGACGGCCCAGCTGTCGGCCCGCTCGACCCCCTCCGCCTGCCCCCACAGCTCGGGATGGGCATTGGCCCAGAGCCCGAAGGCGCCGTCCACATGCAGCCAGGCCCCGGCCCCGGCCGCGAGATCCGCGATCGGCGCCATCGGATCGAGCGCCCCGGAATTGATGTTGCCGGCCTGGGCGATGACGATGGCCGGCCCCGTGACCCCGCGCAGCTCGGCGTCGAGCGCGGCGGGCAGCATCCGCCCCTGATCGTCCGCGGCGGCGGCCCGCACCCGCTCGTCGCCCAGCCCCAGCATGCGCAGCGCCACCTTGACCGAGGAATGCACCTCCGCGCCGACCACCACCGTGATCTCCGGCGCGCCGAAGAGCCCGCGCGCCTCCACGTCCCAGCCCGCGCGCCGCAGCACCTCGTTGCGCGCCGCCGCCAGCGCCACGGCATTGGCCACGGTGGCGCCGGTGCAGAAGCCGAAGGAACATTCGGCCGGCAGCCGCAGGAGCTCGATCAGCCAGCGCCCGGCGATCTCCTCCAGCGCGCTCGCGGCGGGGGAGGTCTTCGCCATGGTCGCCACCTGCGACCAGCCCGCGACCAGCATGTCCGCCGCGGTGCCGGCCGGATGCGCCGCGCCGATCACCCAGCCGAGGAAGCGCGGGCTCGCCATGTCCATCAGCCCGCCCGCGCCCGCCGCGACCAGCGCCTCCAGCACCGCGTCCGAGGCCATGCCGCGCTCGGGCAGCGGCGCGTCGAGCGCCGCGAGCTTGGCCGGGTAGTCCGCCGCCGGGCCGATGGGGCGCGCCCCGAGCCCCTCGCGATAGGCGATCGAGGCCTCCGCCGCCCGGCGGAACGCCGCCGCATCCGCCGCGCCGAAGACCTCCATCACACCCCGCTCGGGATGTTCTGCGGATCGCGCTCGATCCTGCGCGGGCTGGTCAGCTCCTTCCATTTCGACAGCGCCCTGTGGGCGGAGGAAAACGCCGGCCGCGGCACGAACCTGCCCCGCCCCGGCTGCGGCTGGCTGTTCTGCCCGTCGGCCCAGACCACCTCGCCGCGGGAGAGCGTGTAGCGCGGCAGGCCGGTGACCTTGCGCCCCTCGAAGACGGAATAGTCGATGATCGACTTCTGGCTCGCCGCGGTGATGGTCTTGGAGAGCTTCGGATCCCAGACCACCAGATCCGCCTCCCCGCCCTGCACGATCGCGCCCTTGCGCGGATAGACGTTGAGGATGCGCGCGATGTTGGTCGAGGTGACGGCGACGAATTCCTGCGGCGTCAGCCGCCCGGTCTCGACGCCCTCCGTCCAGAGCACCGGCATGCGGTCCTCCAGGCCGCCCGTCCCGTTCGGGATCGAGGGAAATCCCTGCAACCCCATGCGCTTCTGCTTCGTCGTGAAGGCGGCGTGATCGGTCGCCACCACCTGCAGGCTCCCCGATTGCAGCCCGGCCCAGAGGCTCGCCTGATGCGCCTTGTCGCGGAAGGGCGGCGACATCACCCGCCGCGCGGCGTAATCCCAGTCCTTGTCGAAATACTCGCGCTCGTCGAGCGTCAGATGCTGGATCAGCGGCTCGCCATAGACCCGCATGCCCTTCGACCGCGCCCGCCGGATCGCCTCATGCGCCTGCTCGCAGCTCACATGCACGATATAGAGCGGCACGCCGGCGGCATCGGCGATCATGATCGCGCGATTGGCGGCCTCGCCCTCGACCTCCGGCGGCCGCGAATAGGCGTGGCCCTCGGGGCCGGTCAGCCCCTCCTCCATGTATTTCTTCTGCAGTTCCGCCACGATGTCGCCGTTCTCGGCATGCACCAGCGGCAGCGCGCCCAGCTCGGCGCAGCGCTTGAAGGAGGCGTACATCTCGTCGTCCTCCACCATCAGCGCGCCCTTGTAGGCCATGAAATGCTTGAAGGTATTGACCCCGCGCCTGACTACCTCCTCCATCTCGCGATGGATGGTCTCGTTCCAGCCGGTGATCGCCATGTGATAGCCGATGTCGACGCAGATCTGCGGCGCCGACTTGCGGTCCCAGTCCGCGATCGCATTCAAGAGGCTCCCGTCCGGCCCCGGCAGCACGAAATCGACCAGCATGGTGGTGCCACCCGAGGCCGCCGCGAAGGTGCCGCTCTCGAAGGTCTCCGCCGCCGTGGTGCCCATGAAGGGCATCTCCAGATGGGTATGCGGATCGATCCCCCCCGGCATCACATAGGCGTCGGAGGCGTCGATCTCCTCGTCGCCCTTCAGCCCCTCGCCGATCGCCGCGACCCGCTCGCCCTCGATCAGCACGTCGGCCTTCCACATCCGCTCCGCCGTGACGACCGTGCCGCCCCTGATGACCTTGCTCATGAAATGCCCTCCTCGTCGCGCATCCGCACGCCCGCTCACCTGACCGCGTTTCGGCCCGCCGGACAAGCCCGGTCGTCGGCGGCACAAGGCTATTGCAGCTGGATCTTGTACTTCCTTCCTCGACCTCCGCGCTACAAGACAGCGGCAGCGCCCGGCCCGGCGGGTGCGGATCGCCCGCGTCGTGCCGGAGGCACGCCTTCGGCGTGGCGGGGCGGGGCGGGCGCTGCCCGGCGGTGCCCGCCGGGCAGGATGGTGGCGCCGGCTCGCCGGAACTCGGACGGGAGGATCGCCCCGCCGGATGCGATTCCCCCACCCGCGGAACGCCCCCCCGCCCCTCCGCGACGCCCACGCAACAAAATGTCGCGCAAGGCCACGGGAGGGTCGCAAAAATGGCGCGGCTGGATCCCGGCCCCGCTATTCGTTAACGTCGGCCCCAGCAAACGCGAGAACGACATGACGTTGATAATCACGATTGCCTATCTCAGCGTCCTCGGATGCGCGATCTTCGTCCTCCTCCGCTGGCCCCGGCTCAAATGCACCGGCACGCATCCGGTCGGGATCCTGACGCTCGTCGCCCTGCTCTTCACGGCGGGACTCGACATGGGGCTCATCATGCTGCCCCTCACCGAGTTCCCGATCTACGAGTCGGACCCGGCCTTCGCCTTCACCAACGCGCTCGCTGTCGAATTCGGCATGTGGGGGCCGCTGGTCTGGTTGATGTATTTCGTGACGACCTTCTATTTCGTGGCCCTCGAGCCGCGCCTGCGCATCTTCGAGCTCCCGCTGGTCAAGTGGCTCTACAACCTGACCGTGATCGCGACCTGCGCCTTCACCTGCTACCTCTTCATGATCAACCTGCCGGCCTATGCGCCCGACCTGCCGTCCTTGGGCGTCTGGGCGCTGGGGATCGGCGTCATCGCCTTCTCAGTGGTGTCGAGCGGCAATTTCTACATCATGAAATGGCTCGCGATCGTCTCGACCTACGGCTTCGGCATGCTGGCCTTCACGGCACTCTTCGTCGTCGCCTTCGCCTATTCCGGGGTCGGCTTCGGCAATTTCTTCGCCAACATCGGCCTGCTGCTCGATTATTTCGTGCATCTGCACCGCTTCGCGACCCCGATCGGCGACTACCACGAGTTCTACCTCTTCTGGTGGTTCTCCTGGAGCCTGATGATCGGCCAGTTTGTCGCCCGCTACGTGGGCGGGCTCGAGACCTGGCAGCTCGCCGGGGCGATGGTCGTGCTGCCGGTCATCCCGCTGGGGGCCTGGTTCTGCGTGCTCTTCATCTACCACCAGCATTCCCTGGTGATCCCGGGCTGGCTGAACTGGTTCATGATCTTCGTGGGCGTGGTCTTCGTGGTGAACTCGCTCGACAGCCTGATCCGCCTCTATTCGGCGAACCTCGGCTGGTCGCGCGACATCGTGGGATCGAAGGTCTATTATCCCCTTCACTTCACGCTGCAGCTCCTGCTGGTGATTGCCTTCTTCTTCACGCCCTTCGAGATCCAGTGGGTCGGGCTCGCCGTCGTCGCCATCTACGCTATCACCTATGCGGTGATGATGACCCGCGCCGCCCAGTTCCCGGCCGCGCGCGAACAGGCGGACTGAGCCGCAATCCCCCGGGCCGGCCCGACCGGCCCGGAACATCGAGCCCCCGAGACGCTGCCGGCACGACGCCGGCAGCTTCCGCGTTCCCTCCCCGCGGACCGGCAACAGCGAGGCACCGCCTCGCGCCGGTTCGTCGGCCGGAGCGCGCGAGCGCGGAGGTCGAAGGGGGTTGGATTTCAGAACCGGTGGGTAGTCCGCGGGGGAGATCCTCTGCGGGCCGCGCGGAGCGTCCAGGGTCCGCTACCCCTCACCGGCGCCGCGCAACCGCGTTAACACTTTTCCCGTTTCACATCAAAGGCCTGCAGACCGTCCCCATGGGGACAGCCCCTCAGGCCACGATGCCGGCCGTCTCCACCACCGCGTGAAAGAGCACGTTCGCGCCCTTCTCCGCCCATTCCGGCGAGATCTCCTCGGCCTCGTTGTGGCTCAGCCCGTCGACGCAGGGACACATCACCATCGAGGTCGGCGCCACCCGGTTGATCCAGCAGGCGTCATGCCCGGCCCCGCTCACGATGTCCCGATGCGAATAGCCCAGCCGCTCCGCCGCCGCCCGCACCGCGGCCACGCAGCCCGGATCGAAGGTCACCGGGTCGAAATGCCCCGCCACCTCGATCTCGATGCCGAGCCCGAGACCCGCGGCGATCGCCGGCGCCTCCGCCTCCAGCCGCGCCTTCATCCCGTCGAGCTTCGCCCGGTCGGGCGAGCGGATGTCCACGGTGAAGACCACCCGCCCCGGGATCACGTTGCGCGAATTCGGATAGACGTCCACATGCCCGATCGCCCCCACCGCATCCGGCTGGTTCTCCATGGCGATGGCATGCACGAGCTCGGTCACCCGCGCCATGCCGAGGCCCGCGTTGCGCCGCATCGCCATGGGCGTCGAGCCGGTATGGCTCTCCTTGCCGGTCAGGGTCACCTGCAGCCACCAGAGCCCCTGCCCATGGGTGACGACGCCGATATCGACGCCCTCGGCCTCCAGGATCGGCCCCTGCTCGATATGCAGCTCGAAGAAGGCATGCATCCGCCGCGCGCCGACCTCCTCCGCGCCCTTCCAGCCGATGCGCGCGAGCTCGTCCCCGAACTTGAGCCCCTTGGCATCCTCGCGCCCATAGGCCCAGTCGAGTTCGTGCACCCCGGCGAAGACCCCGCTCGCCAGCATCGCCGGGGCGAAGCGCGTGCCCTCCTCGTTGGTCCAGTTGGTCACCACGATCGGATGCCGCGTCCGGATGCCGAGGTCGTTCAGCGAGCGGATCACCTCCAGCCCGCCCAGCACCCCCAGCACCCCGTCGTACTTGCCGCCCGTCGGCTGGGTGTCGAGATGGCTGCCCACATAGACCGGCAGCGCCTCCGGGTCCGCCCCCTCGCGGCGCGCGAACATCGTGCCCATGGCATCGACCCCGGTCTCGAGCCCCGCGGCATCGCACCAGGCCTTGAAGAGCCGCCGCCCCTCGCCATCCGCGTCCGTGAGGGTCTGGCGATTGTTGCCCCCCGCCACCCCCGGCCCGATCTTGGCCATCTCCATGATCGAGTCCCAGAGCCGGGCCCCGTCGATCCTGAGGTTCTCGCCAGGCGCATTCATCGACCGTCCTCCCCGTCAGGTTCCCGACCTTGATAGGTTCGCCCGCCGCCCGAACGCAAGTCCGCCGCGACCAGCCGCCCCGCGAAACCGCTTCGAGTTCACAGGCCGCTGGAGGTCGGCAGTTGGCCCTGAGCTGCCGGGCGCCGGGCGCTGGACGCCGCGGCGCGGCGTCCCTGAAGTGGTCGTTACCTGAGGCAAGAAGAATGGCTGTGTGACTTTGCAGGATAGACTTCAGGCGCACTTCGACCTGACCGACGCGCACGGCGAGACCGGCACGGCGCTCTCGGACTTCGCCACCAGTCGGAGCATGCTGGCGCGGGCGGAGGAGAAGCAGCCGGCGCTCAATTTAGCGGTCGATTCTGAACATATGCAGCCGCCCTTGCAGCACTTGGACTCGCCACTATATGTTTGGTCTGAATTCAAGCTGACCACAAGGGGATGTAGGAAGATTTGTGCCCCTTGCGACGGAGAGCATATTTTGAGGAGCCCATGAGCATTTCGGACGACTTCAAGACCTTTCTCGACAACATCAAGATTGAGAACGCCGTGACGTTTGGGTCGCGATATGGCGAAGTGACAGCCGCATTGAACAAGGAGTTTCGCGACACGGAGTCCAAGACCGCGAATAGTCTCCAAGTTGGTTCGTATGGTCGATGGACAGCGATCAAAGGTATCTCGGACCTCGACATGATCTACATCATGCCAGCGGGGAAGTGGGAAACCTACAAAGACGGCCGGCAGTATGAACTCCTCAGAGACGCGAGGGCCGCGATCAAGCGACGATACCCTTCGACAACCGTAAAGGTGGATCGCTTGGTAGTCAGGGTGCTCTACAAGGACTTCCACATCGAGGTGATGCCAGCCTTCAAGTTAGCAGATGGGAGCTACAAGTATCCTGACACCGCCAATGGCGGATCATGGAAGATCACGAAGCCCCAGGCTGAACTTGATGCGATCAAAGAAGCCAACGAGCTGAAGAACCACAATCTACGTCGCTTGTGCAAGATGGCCCGTGCCTGGAAGAACAAGCACGGTGTCGCCATGGGCGGCCTCCTGATCGATACGCTGGCGTACAACTTCCTGGAGTCGACCGACGACTACGATACGAAGAGCTACGACTACTACGACTGGATGTGCCGGGATTTCTTCAAGTTCCTGGCCGATCAACCAGAACAATCCGAATATGCGGCACTGGGCAGTCGCCAACGCGTTCGTGTGAAGAAGCGCTTTGAACGCAAGGCAAAGAAGGCCTACGAGTTGTGCCTTAAAGCGATCGAGGCAAGTGGCCAGAAGAACGAACGTCAGAAATGGCGAGATGTCTTCGGCAACACCTATCCTGCTCCCACAAAGAGTGCAGCGGGAGAAGCCGCGGCATACGCACATGTTTTCAGGAATACGGAGGAATTCGTCGAAGACAGATTCCCTGTCGATATCCGATACGACCTTCGCATCAACTGGACACTTCTATTTTCCATTGATCGATGTTCGTTGCCTGGCTCATCGGCGGCCTGCGACCGGGCCGTGTCTCACGCGAGTACGCTTGGCGTTCCGAGATCCTCCGGCTGGGGTCGTTTGCCGTTATGCCGGCGCGGCCGTTGTTGTCTCCAAGAACAGAAGCCGACGCATGTTGCAGGCGATGTTGGCGAGGCCGATCCTGGTGCGGGCTCTGGTGATGCCGATGCTGCGGACGAACAGGCCCATGCGATGTTTCTGGTCGGCGAAGACATGCTCGACGCCGGACCGTTCCCGCGATCGGGCGGCGTTGGCGCGCTGCTTCGGCTCGGGCATGGGCTTCCCGGGCGGCTTGCGGAAGTGGACTCTCGAGACCAGCCCCGCTCTGGCGATGCGCTTTTCGTTCTTGGCGGATCGATACGCGGTGTCGGCCCAGACCGATGAGCCTGTGTTGCTCCGGTCCAGCAGCCCTGGCAACTCGCGCCCGTCGTGCCGGGCCGCGTCGGTCACCGACCAGGTGCGAATGAACCGGTGACGGCGGTCGACGCCGATGTGCGACTTGTATCCGTAGACCGGGGTGGCGATCTCCATCATCGGCGTGCCGTCGGTCTTCCGCTTGCGCCGTCCCCGCTTCAGGGTCCAGCGTCCGTCGCGGTCCTTCTGGCGTAGCTTCGCCGGGTTCGCCGCCCAGTCCTCCGGGATGCGGCCGGCCTTGAGGTCCGCCTTCTCCGCGTCGGTGTTGCGCTGGCGCGGCGCGGCGACGATCGAGGCGTCGATCATCTGCCCGCCCATGGCGAGGTAGCCGCGGTCGCGAAGATGCGCGTCGAAGCGGGCGAACAGACCGTCGATTGCCTTGGCCCTGGTCAGCAGCTCGCGGAACAGCCAGATCGTGCGGGCGTCCGGAACCCGCCCGTGCAGGTCGAGGCAAAGGAAGCGCATGAAGCTCAGCCGGTCCCTGATCTGGAATTCGGTCTGTTCGTCCGCCAGCCCGTAGAGCGCCTGGATCACCAGCACCTTGAACATCATCACCACGTCCATCGGCGGCCGGCCCCCCTTCGACCGGTCGGAGCGGGCCAGCGCCGCGTCGAGATCGGCCCGGAAGAGCTCGAAATTCACCACCGCGGCAAGCCGCTCAAGCGGATCGCCGGTCCGTGACAGCGCCGCGTACCGCTCGTCCAGATCAAAGAAACCCGGCTGCCCCGCCACCAAACCCTCCATCCCCGAACATGGAGCGGATTGAATCATCAAAGGGCTGATTTGGCGAGGTATTTAGAAGCATCCAACTGCGAGGTTACCCAGGACGGCTTCCGACCTACGATGCTCCGGCAGCTCTTGGAGGAGTACGGCGTGCTCCGGCCACAAAAGAAGCTTCGGTTCTTCGTAGCGGATGCGTCGGACCTGCCCGATGAGGTGGAGTTGTACTGGAAGGTACTGAACCGTGGCGACGAAGCGGAGCGGCGCGATATGATCCGTGGCCAGATCTTTCGTGACGAGGGGCGTGCCGAGCGTCGAGAGACGACAAACTTCCGCGGGGACCACCTTGTCGAATGCTATGCCGTGAGCCGCGGCGTGGTTGTCGCACGCGACACGATCCGCGTTCCGATCCGCGTGCGAGACGCCGAGGACGAAGACTATGCCGCCTAGCTACGACATCGCCTTCGAAGACCAGATCCGTGAGTGTTTTGGGCGGGTTGTGTACACTCACAAGACGCACGAAAAGATGGCTGACCGTTGCGCAGAGAGTCTACGTGTCTTCAAATGGGCTCAGATCATACTTTCCGCGCTTACGAGCGCCGGAGCCGTAGCGGTGGTTGTACGGGAGGGAATCTTCTTTGAAGTGACGACCGCGGTCTTGTCGTTTCTAACTCTCTTGGTGGCGGCGTATCTCAAGAACTTCGATCCAGGTGCCACAGCGCAGAAGCATCGCGATGCTGCTGCAAGACTCTGGAACATTCGCGAATGCTATCAATCACTGCTGACTGATCTTCCGAAGCTGCCGCACGACCAAGCCGCTGAACGTCGTGACGAGTTGCAGGCTATGCTCGCGGCTCTTTATTTGAGCGCGCCTCAGACTGATGGAAAGGCGTATGAGGAAGCGCAGGACCGGCTGAAAAACATGGAGGACATGACGTTCTCAGATCAAGAGATTGACTGCTTTTTGCCCCTGCCTCTGAAGCGCTCCGTAGGACGACCAAGGCTAGGCACAGAAACCTGAGCCGACTCCGACGATAACGGCCGCATTGAGTTCGTTGTGCCGAATGAAGACACCCGCAGCGAACAACCGCTTCCCGCCCTTCACGTCCGCTCCCGGCACTTAGCTGCCACCGCACCTCCACCGGGGACATGCCGGCTGCCGAACACGCCGCCTGCACTGAACGGGCGACCTAGCGGCGTCACAGGCGCACGCCCAGCACCGGGCGCCCGGCTTCCACTTCGCCTGCGTCCCCACGCTTCCACGCCAAGGCGGCCGCCAGAGCGGTCGCTCGCGCCAGCGTTAACACCCATTCCTGACAAAAATAGTGGCAAGCCGGATTCCAGCCACTTTCCAGCCGGGATCCAGCCTCAACGAAGGCGCGTTAACTCCTGATCGGCCTCGACAATCACGCGAGCCTCTCCAGCACCCGCCGCAGCGTGCCGATCAGCTCGTCGATCTGCGCCTCCGAGACGATCAGCGGCGGCGAGAGCGCGATGATGTCGCCGGTGGTGCGGATCAGGACGCCCGCCTCGAAGGCCGCGAGGAACGCCTGGAAGGCGCGCTTGGTCGGCTCGCCCGGGATCGGCGCCAGCTCCACCGCGCCGATCAGCCCCTCGTTGCGGATGTCGATCACATGCGGGCAATCGGCCAGCGAATGCAGCGCCGCCTCCCAATGCGGCGCCAGCTCCGCCGCCCGGGTGAAGAGCCCTTCCTCGCCATAGGTCTCGAGGCTCGCCAGCCCCGCCGCGGCGGCGATCGGATTGCCCGAATAGGTATAGCCGTGGAAGAGCTCGATCATGTGCTCGGGCCCCGACATGAAGGCGTCGTGGATCGCGGCCGAGGTCAGCACCGCCCCCATCGGGATCACCCCGTTGGTCAGCCCCTTGGCGCAGGTGATCATGTCCGGCGTCACGCCGTATTTCTCCGAGCCGAAGGCCGCGCCCGTCCGGCCGAATCCGGTGATAACCTCATCGAATATCAGGAGAATCCCGTGCTTCGTGCAGATGTCGCGGAGCCGCTGGAGGTAGCCCTTCGGCGGGATCAGCACGCCCGTGGAGCCCGCCACCGGCTCCACGATCACCGCCGCGATGGTCGAGGCGTCGTGCAGCGCCACGATCCGTTCCAGCTCGTCGGCGAGCTCCGCCCCGTGCTCCGGCTGGCCCTTCGAGAAGGCGTTGCGCTTCAGGTCGTGGGTATGCGGCAGGTGGTCGACGCCGGTGAGCAGCGTGCCGAAGACCTTGCGGTTCGAGACGATGCCGCCCACCGAGATGCCGCCGAAATTCACCCCGTGATAGCCGCGCTCGCGCCCGATCAGCCGGGTCCGCGAGCCCTGCCCGATCGCCCGCTGATAGGCGATGGCGATCTTCAGCGCGCTCTCCACCGCCTCGGAGCCGGAATTGGCGTAGAAGACATGCTCCATACCCTCGGGCGCGATGCCGATCAGCCGGTTGGCCAGCTCGAAGGCCTTGGGATGCCCCACCTGGAAGGCCGGCGCGTAATCCATCTCCGCCGCCTGCTCGGCGATCGCCGCCGTGATCCGCGGCCGGCAATGCCCGGCGTTGCAACACCAGAGCCCGGCGGTGCCGTCCAGCACCTGCCGCCCGTCGGAGGTGGTGTAATGCATGTCCTTCGCCCCCACCAGGAGCCGCGGTGCCTTCTTGAACTGCCGGTTGGCGGTGAATGGCATCCAGAACGCGCGAAGGTCATTCGGCGCGGCGGCGGAGCGGTGGGACATTACGGGCTTTCCTGAATACGCCCCGCCAGCGATTTCGGCTCGACCGGCCCGGACGGTTGGTGCTTTATGACCAGACGGTCAAATTTGGACGCTACCACCCATGGCGCAAGCGTCAAGCGGATTTCAGGAACCCCTCCCGCCGGCTCGGGCCGCATGACCCGGGCCGCCTCGCGCAAGAACCCCACCCGCATCCAGCGCGCCAAGACCGAGGCGATCCTCGGCGCCGCGCTCGAGGTCTTCGCCACCGAGGGCTTTCGCGGCGCCACCCTCGACCAGATCGCCGAGGCCGCCGGCATCTCCAAGCCGAACCTGCTCTATTACTTCGCCTCCAAGGAAGACGTGCACGGCATGCTGCTCGCCCGCCTGCTCGACACCTGGCTCGAGCCGCTGCGCCGGCTGGATCCGGCGGGCGACCCGCAGGCGGAGATCGGCGCCTATGTCCGGCGCAAGCTCAGGATGTCGCGCGACTATCCCCGCGAGAGCCGCCTCTTCGCCGGCGAGATCCTCCAGGGCGCCCCGCGCATCGGGACGATGATCCGCGGCCCCCTGCGCGCGCTCGTCGACGAGAAGGCGCAGGTGATCCGCGGCTGGGCGCGCGACGGGCTGATCGCGCCGGTCGATCCCTACCATCTGATCTTCTCGATCTGGGCGGTGACGCAGCATTACGCCGATTTCGACGTCCAGATCCGCGCCGTGCTCGGCTCCGACGACGAGGCCCGCTTCAGCGAGGCCGAGCGATTCCTGACGCATTTCTACGCCCGCGCCCTCGCCCCCTGAGCCGGCCGAAACCGAGCCCGCGGTGCGCCCTGGTTAACGCGGCGGATCTGCCGAAAATCGCCCCTTGCAGCCGCACACCCCAAAGGCGGCAAATTTGCCCGCCCTGCAAGACGCTTAAGAAACGTCGGCAATATTCCACCCCAACCAGCTGAACATACTGGTGCATTTACCCTGTCCCGGTTTGGCCGACTTTCCGGCCATGGCCGCCATGATAGAGTCGAGCGCATCGGACGCCATGCACGAGGGGAAGGCGACATGTCGCTGTTGGGAGGATTGCTGGGCCTCGGCTGGCGTGCCGCGCCGCAGGCCAATGCCGGTCCGGGCCAGAGCGCCAGCGCGCCGGGACCGGAGGGTCCGGGCGCCGGTTCGGCATCGCCGGAGCCTTCAGGGGCGCCCGTGGGCGGCTCCGGCTGGCCCAGGGAGCCCGCCACGGTCGCGCCGGCCGCCACCGCGCAGACCGCGCCCGGAAACGGCTTCGTGCCGCGCGGCGCCGAGTCCCAGGCCGCGGGCACGCCGACTGATGCGCGCGCGTCCCGGCACGATTTCGGGGCGCCGCAGCCCCTGAAGGAGGACGGGGCCCGCGCCTATGCCCTTGCAGGCCGGGAGCGCGAACGCCTGGCCGGGCTGATCGCCGGACTGGCAGGCAGTGGCCCGCCGGCCGAAATCCGGTCCGATCCGCCCGGGGAGCCGCAATCCTCCCGGAGAGAAAGCGGGCCGGCGGGCTATGCCGACCATCTCGGCGCCCTGCGCGGCCAGGGTCCCGCCAACGGCAGGGTGCTCGACCGTGCGGCCTGATCCCGCCCGGCCGGTCCATGCCCGTCCCGAGCCGCCGCCGCGGCCCGGGACGCAGAGCTACGAGGAAACCCGGACATGTCCGTTCCCTATGACCTGAAGATCGTCCCGGCGCTCACCTTCCGGCCGCTCTCGCCGGTGCTGGCGCAGCTAATCGATAACGCCTATCGCGACCTCGCCCAGGACGGCGTCAGGCCGGCGGAAGCCGTGCCGGCGCCCGTCCCGCAGCCGGCCGAGGCGGGCCCGGTCAATCCGTCCAAGACGCTCGATCTCCGCGCCTGACGCCGATCCACGCGGCACCGCCGCCTGCGGCCCGTTCCGGGCGGCCGCCATTACCCTTTGCGCCAGGGAACACGGCGCCCACCACCCTTAACCTTCTGAAAAGGAGAACCTTCTCCGGCGGGAATTCCGCGCGTATACTCGTAAAAGTCTTGATGATTTTGCGGGGAATACCGATGAAGATTGCCGCATCCCATGCCCGGTTCATCGGCGCTTCGCGGCCGACATATCAGGATCGCACTCCGCCTGGGCCGCGGGCGGGCCAGCGCGCCGGCGAGGGTGGAGACCGGCGTCGGCGCTGCGACCGCGCGCCGGATACGCCGCCCCGCCCGATCGCCTCCGGCCTGGAGGAATTGCGCTGGGACGGCACGCCGGTCCCGGCCCCCGCCCGCATCGTCGCCGCCGCCCGCGCCTTCGCAGCCGGCAACGGCTACCTCCCCGGCCAGATCGTCGACCGCTCCGCCTGAGAACGACGGCTCTTGCGCCCGACCGCCGCTGCGGCCTCTGGCCAGGCAAAAGGCCGCGCTCCGCGCGGCCCGCACGGCATTCCCCCGGACCGATGACGGCGAGGCGCAGTGGCGCCTTGCCCGGTCCGGTCGCCCGGAGGAGCGAGCCGCAGGGCGAGGGAGGTGCAGCTTCACCGTCGGTCGGAATCGGGACGGGGCGGCTCTGGACGGCGATCGGGCTGAGGACACCCGGCGCTGCGGGAGGAACAGCAGTTGACGGCGTGGGACGCCGGCATGATACGGTCCCCGGGTGACGGCCACGAAACAGCACCCGACCCCATGCCCGGGAAAACGCCGCAAAACCAATGACATGCATCGCGTCCCGCTGCGGGACGCCTCCGGCGGTCAGGATCCCGGCGCGTCGCCCGGCTTCGCGGGCTGCCAGAGTTCCAGCTGATTGCCTTCCGGGTCGGCCAGTCTGGCGAACCGGCCGTTCGGATAGGTCTCCGGATCGACCTCCACGATGGTGCCGGCCGCCCGCAGCGCCGCGACCATCCCGTCGAGGTCGTCCACCCGCAGGTTCAGGATCCAGCGCGATTCCACCGGATCCGACCCGCCCGGTTCGCCCTTGAAGGGCGCGAAGACCGTATCCCCCGCCTCCTGCCGCCAGGGCGGCGTCACGTAATCGCCCGGAACCGGGTCGATCCCGAAATGCGTCGTGTACCAGCGCGCCAGCAGCTCGGGGTCACGGGCCGGAAAGAAGAAGCCGCCGATGCCCGTGACCCGCGCCATCCCGCTCACGCCGCCCGCAAATCGACGGCGCCGACACCGGCGGGCCGGTGATCTCCATTGGGAACCCGGAACTCGACCGGCAAGGCTGCCGATCCCCCGACCACGGCCGACGCAATCATCCGCCCTATTCCGCGGCACGCGCCATCGGGTTGTTCGGATGCGTCGTCCAATTGGCGTATTCCGCCTCGACGACCCGCCCGGTCCGCGGATCGATGCTGCCCGGCTCCAGCCGCTCCATGGTGATGCAATCCTCGACCGGGCAGACATCGACACAGAGGTTGCAGGCGACGCATTCCGCGTCGATCACCTCGAAGACCCGGCCGGGCTGCATCGCGATCGCCTGGTGCGAGGTATCCTCGCAGGCGGCGTAGCAGCGCCCGCATTTGATGCAGAGATCCTGGTCGATCCGCGCCTTGGTCACGTAGTTGAGGTTGAGCCGCTGCCAGTCGGTGACATTGGGCACCGCGCGCCCGCGGAAATCTTCGAGGCAGCCATGCCCCTTCTCGTCCATCCAGAGTTCGAGGCCGCGGGTCATCTCCTGCACGATCCGGAATCCATAGGTCATCGCAGCGGTGCAGACCTGCACCGAGCCCGCCCCGAGCGCCATGAACTCCGCCGCGTCCCGCCAGGTCGTGATGCCGCCGATGCCGCTGATCGGCAGCGCCGCGGTCTCGGGGTCGCGGGCGATCTCCGAGACCATGGACAGCGCGATCGGCTTGACCGCCGGCCCGCAATAGCCGCCATGGGCGCCCTTGCCGTCGATCGAGGGCTCCGGCGAGAAGCTGTCCAGGTTGACCGAGGTGATCGAGTTGATCGTGTTGATCAGGCTCACCGCATCCGCCCCGCCCCGCATCGCCGCCGCCGCCGGCTTGCGGATGTCGGTGATGTTGGGGGTGAGCTTCACGATCACCGGCATGCGGGTATGCGCCTTGCACCAGCGCGCCACCATCTCGATGTATTCCGGCACCTGGCCGACCGCCGAGCCCATGCCCCGCTCGCTCATCCCGTGCGGACAGCCGAAATTGAGTTCCACCCCGTCGGCGCCGGTATCCTCGACCTGGGCGAGGATCTCCTTCCAGGGCTCCTCCTCGCAGGGCACCATCAGCGAGACGACCATCGCCCGGTCCGGCCAGTCGCGCTTGACCGCCTTGATCTCGCGCAGGTTCACCTCGAGCGGCCGGTCGGTGATGAGCTCGATGTTGTTGAGCCCCAGGAGCCGCCGGTCCGCGCCCCAGATCGCGCCGTAGCGCGGCCCGTTGACGTTCACGATATGCGGGTCGAGCCCCAGCGTCTTCCACACCACCCCGCCCCAGCCGGCCTCGAAGGCCCGGCGCACGTTGTATTCCTTGTCCGTGGGCGGCGCCGAGGCGAGCCAGAACGGGTTCGGCGAGGTGATTCCGACGAAATCGGTGTGAAGGTCGGCCATGCGATTCCTCCCTTGCCGCGACGCTCCCGGGACGGAGCGCGCGGGCCGCGTCAAGTCTTGGTCAAGGCGGCATGGATGTCCATCGCCGCGTCGCGTCCCTCGGCGACCGCCGTCACGGTCAGATCCGCGCCGCCCGCGGCACAATCGCCGCCGGCCCAGACCCCCGGCAGGCTCGTGCGCCCCGCGCCCTCGACCCGGATCTTGCCGCCCTCGGTCGCGAGCCCCTCGGGCAGTTCGCCCAGCCGCTGGCCGATCGCGGTGAAGAGCTGGTCGGCCCGGAGCACGAAGCTTTCGCCGGTTTCCGCGAGGCCCTCCGGGCCCTCCGCGACATAGGCGACCTCGACCTCCGCCAGGCCGTCCTCGCCGCGTAGCGCCACCGGCACCGCGCCGGTCACGATCCGGACGCCGTGGCTCGCGGCATGGTCCTGCTCGTGGCCGCTCGCGCCCATCTTCTCGCGGCCGCGGCGATAGACGATCGTCACCTCCTCCGCCCCGAGCAGGCGCGACTGCACCGCCGCGTCGACCGCCGTCATGCCGCCCCCCACCACGACGACCCGCCGCCCGACCGGAATTGCCGCGAGATCGGCCGCCTGGCGCAGTTCGGCGATGAAATCCACCGCCGGACGCAGGCCGTCCCGCTCCGCGCCCTCCACGGCCAGCGCATTGACGCCGCCGAGGCCGAGGCCGAGAAAGACCGCGTCGAAATCCTCCACGAGCGCCTTCAGGGTCACGTCGCGCCCGAGCCGCCGTCCGTATTCCACGGTGATCCCGCCGATGCCGAGCAGCCAGTCCAGTTCCTCCTGGGCGAAGCCCTCCGGCGTTTTGTAGGCGGCGATCCCGAATTCGTTGAGCCCGCCGCCCTTCGCCCGCGCATCCATCAGCACCACTTCGTGCCCGAGCATCGCGAGGCGGTGCGCGCAGGCGAGGCCCGCGGGACCCGCCCCCACCACCGCCACGCGCCGGCCGGTCGGCGGCGCGCGGTGGAAGGGATGCCCCCCGCGCCCCATCAGGGCGTCGGTGGCATGCCGCTGCAGGCGCCCGATCTCCACCGGCCTGCCCTCGGCCGCCTCGCGCACGCAGGCCTGCTCGCAGAGCGTCTCGGTCGGACAGACCCGCGCGCACATGCCGCCGAGGATGTTCGCCTCGAAGATGGTCCGCGCGGCGGCCTCGGGCTGGCCGGCCTGGATCTGGCGGATGAAGAGCGGCACGTCGATCGATGTCGGGCAGGCGGCGACGCAGGGCGCGTCATGGCAGAAATAGCAGCGATCCGCCGCCACGAGCGCCTCATGGGCCGTGAAGGGCGGGGCGATGTCCGCGAAATTCTCGGCGATGCGTTCGGGCGGCAGGCGGTGCGCGACGATCCCGGGCGTCTGCGGCGTTGCGGACATTGACCTCTCCTGACGGGCGCAGCTCAGGAACAAGGCTGACACGGGCGCGTTTTTTGATCAACTGGTAAAACACGGCCGAAGCCCGTTCGGCAAAGGCCGCCGGGCGCCCGACATCCGGTGCCGCGACCTCGCACGACCGTCTCGGGGCGGGACGGTCGTTCGGGGAACCATGGGCCTCAGATGCGATCACCCGAGGATCCGCACCCAGGGAGATTGCCTTGGCCACCGGGACCCGCATAGGGTGGCGCGTCCGAGTTGCGACGAGCCCGCCGGTGAAGATGTCCCCGTCCCCCGTCCCGATCCAGCGCGCCCGCGGCCGCGCGGAGATCGCGTTCCGCTTGTCCGACGGCGCCGCCCGGCTGAAGCGGCTCTACCAGTCCGGCTGTTCCAAGGCGTTCCTGCCGAGGACCCATGGTCGGCCGCCCGAGGTGGTGCTGGTCAATACCGCCGGCGGCCTGACCGGCGGCGACCGGATCGATCACGCGATCGCGGCCGAGGCCGGCGTCCGCCTCGTCGGCACGACCCAGACGGCCGAACGGATCTATCGCGCGCTCGCCGGCACGGCGCGTGTCGAGACGCGGCTCGCAGCCGGAGCCGGTGCGCGGCTCGACTGGCTGCCGCAGGAGACGATCCTCTTCGACGGCGGGCGGCTCGCGCGCCGGCTCGAGGTGGACCTCGCCGGCGACGCTGCCTTCACGGGCCTCGAGACCCTGGTGCTCGGCCGCGCCGCGATGGGCGAGACCGTCGCTTCGGGCGCGGTCTCCGATCGGTGGTGCATCCGGCGCGACGGGCGCCTCGTCCATCTCGAAGCCCTGCGCATCGCGGGCGATATCCGCGCGGCGACCTCCGGCGCTGCGACGCTCGGCGGGTGTCGGGCGATGGCGACCCTGATCCATGCCGCGCCGGAAGCCGGCGACCGACTGGCCGCGGCCCGGGTGACCTTCGCCGGGCTCGAGGGCGTGACGGCGGCGGCATCGGCCAAGCCGGGCGTGCTGATCCTGCGCTTCGCCGCCGTCGATCTCGCCCCCTTGCGTACGGCGCTCAAGCGGTTTCTCCTCGATTTCCGAGCCGCCCCCCTTCCCCGTGTCTGGAGTTCCTGACGATGAATCTGACCCCGCGTGAAAAGGACAAGCTTCTCGTGGCGCTGGCCGCGATCGTCGCCCGTGGCCGCATGGCCCGCGGCGTCAAGCTGAACCATCCCGAGGCCATTGCGCTGATCACCGACTACGTGGTCGAGGGCGCGCGCGACGGCCGGAGCGTCGCCGACCTGATGGAGACGGGCGCCCATGTGGTGACCCGCGAGCAATGCATGGAGGGCGTGCCGGAGATGATCCACGACATCCAGGTCGAGGCGACCTTCCCCGACGGCACCAAGCTCGTCACCGTGCATGCGCCGATCCGGTGAGATCGCGCGGCAACCGGCGAACGGGAGGCTTTGCGCCGGCGCCGGACTTGGTCTAAGCGTGGCATGTTCCGGCATCGAGGAGTCGTCATGATCCGTTCCGCCTTCGCTTTCCTGCTGCTTCCCGGTGCCGCACTCGCGCATCCGGGCGCGCATCTCCATCCCCATGGCGCCGAGACGCCGGTCGGGCTCCTGCTCGCGGCGCTCGCCGCGGCCGTGGCCTTCGGGGCCTGGAAGGCGCGGACGCGCCGGTGATGATCCCCGGCGAGATCCTTCCGGCTGCGGGCGACATCCTCCTCAACGCCGATCGCGAAAGCATCGCGCTCGAGGTCGCCAATACCGGCGACCGCCCGGTCCAGGTCGGCAGCCACTATCATTTCGCCGAGACCAATGACGCGCTCGACTTCGACCGCGCCGCCGCGCGCGGCCGCCGTCTCGACATTCCCGCCGGAACCGCGTTGCGCTTCGAGCCGGGACAGCGGCGCGAAGTGCGGCTGATCCCCCTCGTCGGCGCGCGGCGCGTCTACGGGTTCAGCGGCGCCGTCATGGGGCCGCTCGACTGACGCCCGTCCGGGGCGCGGCGCCTTCCGCCCCGGCCACGGACATGCGATCGGGAAGGAAGCCATGCCGATCGTCGTTCTCGCGCTCGCCCTCGCGGCCTATGCCTATGCGCTGGTCACCGAGCCCGGATTCCGCCGCTGGGGGCTGATCGGCGGCGCGGCGGCCGGGCTGGGGCTGGCCGTCTACTTCTGGCAGAGCGCGCCGGAATCGAGCCGCGCCGAGCAGCGCATCGCGCCGGAGGAGCTGACCCTCGATCAGGTCTCGCTCGAGCGGAGTCCCCGCGGCGCGACCCTGAGCGGCCGCGTCGCCAACGGCTCGCCGCAATTCCGCCTGCGCGAGATGACGCTCGAGGTGCGGCTCTACGACTGCCCGACACCGGCGACCGCCCTCGCCGAATGCCCGGTGATCGGCGAGGCCTCGGCGATCGCGCGCCCCGATGTCCCGCCGGGCCAGCTGCGCGCCTTCACGGCGCATTTCGTCTTCGCCAACCTGCCCGAGCCCGTCGGCTCGCTCGGCTGGGATTCGCGCATCTCGGGGACCCGCGCTACGGAATGACTCGGACTTCCTCGGGAGCGAACCAGCCGCTCAGCATTCCGCACGCACCCGTTCCCGCCAGGTCGTCGCGTAGTCCTGCAGTCGCCGGTCCGGAAGGAAGACGTCGGCTTCGGCGGTCTCGGGCCTCTCCGGCCGTCGGCCCGTCAGCAACGCGGCGCCGATGCTGGTTCCGGTGGCGGAATCGCCGGCGCCGGCGACTGGCCGGTTCAGCGCCGAGGCGAGCATCTCCAAGTAGAGCCGGTTGCGCGAGAACGGGCCCTCGGTGATGACCGGCCCCTCGGCGCCGATCATCCCGGTGCAGACGCCGGTCATCAGCGCGAGATAGAAGGACAGCGCCACGTGGCGCACGCCGTCACTCAGCGAAGCGGGATCGGTGCTCCAGGCGGCAGCACGGCCCTGAAACGGGCCGGACCTGGATTCCACGCTGGGCAGGAGCAGGATGGCACGGTCGAGCACCTGCTGCACGTCGCGCTCCGAGGATGCCGGCGCGTGCCCCTTGCAGACGATCTCGAATTCACGGCCGCCCATGAAGCGGGCCGAGGGTACCGGGTCGCCGAAGGCATTGACGTTGATCAGCGTGTCCCGCGCCGGGTCGAGCTCTGCCGGATGCCCGCCGATCGCCATCGCGATCACCCAGGTGCCGGTCGAGACCACGGTGAAGGGCGCCGACCGCCGCAGGAGATGCGGATAGAGCGAGGCATTGGAATCGTGGATCCCGCAATAGACGGGCGTGTCTGCGCCGAGGCCGGTCCGCGCCGCCGTCTCCGACGAGACAACTCCGATCAGATCCGTGGGCATCCGGACCGGCGCCATCTTCTCCCGCAGGCCGAGCCGGTCGACGAGGGGCGAGAAGCGCTTCGCCCAGGGCGCCCACAGATCGGTGTGGCAGCCGAGATAGGTGACCTCGGTGGCGAGCCGCCCGGTCAGCCGCCAGACCCAGTATTGCGGATAGGTGACGACGGCGGCGACCCTGTCGGCGCGATCCGGCCAGGTCCGGAGCTGCCAGAAGAGCTGGGCCCCGAGATTGAGACCCCCGGCGAGGCGCGGCGATCCGGTTTCGGCGAAACCGGGACGCAGGGCGTCATAGGCCTCGGCGAGGCGGCCCGGCCCGTCGTGCTCGTAATCGAGGACCGGGAACACCAGGGCGCCCGAGCCGCCGAGCAGCGCCGCCGCCGAGGCATGGGCAGTGACCGTCAGCGCGTCGATGCGATGGCGCCGGTGCAGCTCGGCCAGGCCGCCGAGCATGAAATCCCAGAGCGCCTCGGTATCGAAATGCGGATAGGGGCCGTCCTGC
>JACKKC010000049.1 GCA_020637615.1 Rhodovulum sp. | reverse complement strand
GAAGGGCGCCATACCGCGGTCCGCGACTCCTGGTGGAAATGGCCGAGTTGATCGCAAGTTGGTCAGCGCTTCACGATAGCGACTGATACCATCGTCTCCACGTTTGCTCGTTCAAATGGCCCCACTCCACCGCTTCGGTTTCCGCGGCGAGCTTGTGGATCGCTATCCGACGGCGAGCACGGGCTCCCGTGTGCTCCAGCGCAGGCGGCGTAACAGACCGATCGCTCGGCATGAAACGCGCCAATTCCACGTTAATACTTTTATCGTTTCAAAACAACGGCTTGAATTCTGTCCCCATGGGGACAGCCGCCGACCGCCCTTTCGGCGGCCGGCGAAGGGGTCCGGGAGCGGCTCCCCGGCGGCCCTTCAGGCCGCGAGGATCCGGGCGATCTGGTCCTTCAGGGTCAGGCGCTGCTTGCGCATCTCCTGCATGTGGAAATCGTCGGTCGGCTCCAGGTCGGTCTCCGCCCGGTGGATCGCCCGGTTGACCGCGTGGTATTCCTCGAAGAGATGCCCGAAATGCGGATCGTGCTGCTTGAGCTCCGAGATCCGGGCCAGCGATTCGGGGAATTCCTCGGCGAGTTCGTGCGGGACATGGGTCATGGGCGAAGGCCTCCGGTAAGATTGTGACGGCGCGACCATAGGCGACCCTGCGGGCCCGGCCTTGATCCCGGTCAAGCCCGGCCCGCCGTCACGCCGCCGCGAGCTGCCCGCGCACCAGCTTCTCGTAATCCCCCGCGATCGACCGTGTGAGCGCGCCCACCTCGAAGCTGAACTCGCCGATCGAGCCCACCGGCGTCACCTCCGCCGCGGTCCCGGTCAGCCAGCATTGCTCGAAGCCCTCCATCTCGCCGGGCTCGATATGCCGCTCGATCACCTCGACCCCGCGCTCCTTGAGCATCTGGAGCACCGTCTGCCGGGTGATGCCGTTGAGGAAGCAATCAGGCTTCGGGGTATGCACCTTGCCGTCCCTGACGAAGAAGACATTCGCCCCGGTCGCCTCCGCCACATAGCCCCGGTAGTCCATCATGATCGCATCCGAGCAGCCCTTGGCCTCCGCGACATGCTTGGACATGGTGCAGATCATGTAGAGCCCGGCCGCCTTGGCGAAGCAGGGGATGGTCTCCGGGCTCGGGCGCTTCCACTTGGAGATGTCGAGCTTCGCGCCCTTGAGCTTGGCATCGCCGTAATAGGCGCCCCATTCCCAGACCGCGATCGCCATATGCACCGGGTTGCGCGCCGAGGCGACCCCCATGTCCGGCCCCGAGCCCCGCCAGACCACCGGCCGCACATAGGCGTCGGAAAGCCCGCTCTCCCGCAGCGCCGCCGCCTTGGCCGCCTCGATCTCCTCCACCGAGAAGGGATGGGGAATGTCGATGTAGTCGCAGGATTTCAGCAGCCGCTCGGTATGCTCCCGGCTCTTGAAGATCACCCCGCCATAGGCCCGCTCGCCCTCGAAGACCGAACTCGCGTAATGCAGCGCATGGGTGAGCACATGGACCTTGGCATCGCGCCAGGGAACGAAGGCGCCATCCATCCAGATGACTCCGTCCCGATCGTCGTATGCAGCAACCATGACATCCCCCAGGGTTTCGGATTCTTCGCCCGCCGGACAACGCGGTGCAATGTTGCGCCGGGCGGTGCTCCGGCTAGCATTTGAGGCTTGGAATGTCAATATCGCTGACATAAACTGATCGCGCGTCGTCAGAGGAGGCAGGATGCCGGAGCGCGGCTTCTCCACCAGTCCCACCCGGAGCGAGCAGCTGCTGTTCCTGACGGACGATCAGCTCCGGCAAGGGATCGAGCTGATGTTCTTCGCCTATCGCGGCTTCACCTCCGACCCCGACCGCATCCTCGGGGAGCGCCACTACGGGCGGGCGCATCACCGGGCGATCCATTTCATCAACCGCCGGCCAGGGCTGACGGTGAACGAGCTGCTCGAGATCCTCGGCGTCACCAAGCAAAGCCTCAACCGCGTGCTCCGCCAGCTGGTCGAGGATGGGCTCGTGGAGAGCCGCGTGGGCGAGACCGACCGCCGGCAGCGCAACCTGCATCTCACACCCGAGGGGCACGCGCTCGAGCAGGAGCTTTCGGCGGCGCAGCGCCGGCGGATGCGGGCGGCCTATTCCAGCGCGGGCCCGGAGGCGGTCGTCGGGTTCCGCAAGGTCCTGGAGCAGATGATCGACCCGGACATGCGTGAACGGGTTCTGGGTGGCATCGAGGCAGGCCGGTCGGAGGCTGGCCGGTCATGAGCGACGCGCCGCAGGCCCATGTGCTCGTGGTCGACGACGATGCGCGCATCCGGAGCCTCCTGCAGAAGTTCCTCGCCCGCAACGGCTTCTGGGTCAGCGTGGCCCGCGATGCCCGCCATGCCCGCAACCTGCTGGAGGGGCTGGAGTTCGACCTGATCGTGCTCGACGTGATGATGCCAGGCGAGAGCGGCCTCGCGCTGACCGAAAGCCTGCGCGAGACCCTGACCACGCCGATTCTGCTCCTGACGGCGCGCGGCGATGCGGATGACCGCATCCGCGGCCTGGAGGCGGGGGCGGACGACTACCTGCCCAAGCCCTTCGAGCCACGCGAACTGCTGCTGCGGATCAACGCCATCCTGCGGCGGATCCCGAAGCCCGCGGCGCGGGCCGAGCCACCGCGCTCGCTCCACCTCGGAGAGGTCCGCTACGACGTCACCCGCGGCGAACTCTGGCGCGGGCGCGATCTCGTGCGCCTGACCGCCACCGAATCGCTGCTGATGCGGGTCTTCGCCGCGCGCGCGCACGAACCGGTCAGCCGGCAGGAGCTGGTGGAGGATCTAGGTGGCGGGGTCGCCGAAGCGCAGGAGCGCGCGGTCGACGTGCAGATCACCCGCCTGCGCCGCAAGATCGAGACCGACCCGAAATCGCCGCGCTATCTCCAGACGGTGCGTGGCTCGGGCTACATGCTCGCCCCCGATTGAGGATGCCAGGATGGACGACTGGAAGCGCGTGGACAGCTATCTCGCCGGCAAGCTCCTGCCTGAGGATCCCGTTCTGGACGCGGCGCTCGCCGCCAACGCCTCCGCCGGCCTGCCGGCGATCGACGTCTCGCGGGCGCATGGCAAGCTCCTGCACATTCTCGCGCGCATGAACGGGGCCCGGCGCATCCTCGAGATCGGCACGCTGGGCGGCTATTCGACGATCTGGCTCGCCCGGGCGCTGCCGCCGGAGGGCCGGCTGGTGACCCTCGAATACGCCGCCCATCATGCCGAGGTCGCCCGGGCCAATGTCGCGCGAGCCGGACTTTCGGACCGCGTCGAGATCCGGGTCGGGGCCGCACTCGACAGCCTTCCCGAGCTCAAAGCGCTCGCGCCCTTCGACTTCATCTTCATCGACGCCGACAAGGAGAACAACGCCGCCTACCTCGACTGGGCGCTGCGACTCGCCCGGTCCGGCACGGTCATCGTCTGCGACAATGTGGTGCGCGCGGGTCGTATTGCCGACGATTCGGCTTCGGACCCGGCCCTTCAGGGGACGCGGAAATTCCTCGACCGCCTCGCGGTAGAACCCCGCCTGACCGCCACAGCGGTGCAGACGGTCGGCGACAAGGGCTGGGACGGCTTCGCGATCGCCATCGTCGACTGAGCTGGGCCCGAAACCTCCGAACCCTCGTCCGTCTCCAGGCGGTCTCACGCAGCTGTGACGCCGGTCGGTGTCACGGCGCGCCGTCGTGTGGCGAATGGCCGTGGGACCACGATGCAGGCTCCAGCAACGGGAAACCGCGCCATGACCATGCCGCAGACCGACGACCGATCCTTCGATTTCCCGGCGATCGACCGCCGGACGACAGCGACCCTGCTAATCGCGGGCGCTGTCGCGACGCTTGCCTTCGACGCCTTCGGGCAGGGGCTCAGCCCGTTGCTCGGTTTCGCAGCGCTCGCCCCGGTCCCGCTGGCGCAATCGGTTCTCAAGACGGTCTTCGGCGTCGACAGCGCGCCGGCGGCGCATCTCCTGCACTATTTCACCGGGCTCGCGGCCTATGCCCTGGGCTGGATGCTGGTGGCCCGGCCGCTGGCGCGGCGGATCGCGCCCGGCCTGCCCTGGTGGCTGGCCGCGGTCGCCTATGGCGCCGCGCTCTGGGTCTTCGCGCTCTATGTCATGGCGCATCTGGCGGCCGGCCTGCCGGCGTTCCTCGGGTTCACCGGCATCGCCTGGGTGGCGCTGGTCGGGCATGTCCTCTACGCGGTCGTGCTGGCCGCCGTGGTCGAGGCGCGGCGGGGGGCGTGACCGGCGGTTGCCTCACGGCAGCGGGATGAATTCCTCGGTATCCCCCGGCGGCAGGCGGAAGCGGCCGTGCTCCCAGTCGCCGGCGCGCCAGGCCTCCTTGGCCGCCTCGATGCGTTCCTTCGAGGAAGCGACGAAGTTCCACCAGATGTAGCGCGGCCCGGCCAGCGTCTCGCCGCCGAGCAGCATGACGCGTGCGCCCTCGGGCCCGGCGGCGAGCGCGGCGCGGTCTCCGGGCCGGAAGGTCATCATCCGCCCGGCCTCGAAGGTCTGGCCGGCGATGCTGATCGAGCCCGACAGCACGTAGAGCCCGCGATCCTCGTGGCCGTCGGGCAGCGGCATGGCGGCGCCGGGGGCCAGCTCGGCATCGGCGTAGAACATCTCGCTGAAGGTCTTCACCGGCGCCCGCTCGCCCCAGGCCTCGCCGAGGATGAGCCGGACGCTGACGCCGCCGTCGCCGAAGACGGGCAGCGCCTCCTTGCCGTGGTGCTCGAAGGCGGCGGGGGCGTCCTCGGCCGATTCGGGGAGCGCGACCCAGGTCTGGATGCCGAAGAGCGAATGGGGGTGGCGGCGGGTCGCGGCGCTGGTGCGCTCGGAATGGGTCACGCCCTCGCCCGCGATCATCCAGTTGACCGCGCCGGGGTAGATCATCTGGTCGGTGCCGAGGCTGTCGCGGTGCTGGAATTCGCCGCGGAAGAGATAGGTCACCGTCGCCAGCCCGATATGCGGATGCGGGCGCACGTCGATGCCCTGGCCGGTGACGAATTCCGCCGGTCCCGCCTGGTCGAAGAAGATGAAGGGACCGACCATCTGGCGCTGGGGCGCGGGCAGGGCGCGGCGGACCTCGAAGCCGCCCAAGTCGCGGGCGCGGGGGATGATCAGGGTCTCGATCGCGTCCGGGTCGGTCGCGTCTGCGGTGACGGGATCGAGCGTCGGGTTCCAGCTCATCGTTCAGGCCTCCTTTCGCTGATGCAGGACGTCGCTCCATTCCGGGTGGCGCCTGAACTGGGCGCGGGCGAAGGGGCAGAGCGGCAGGATCTGGCGGCCCGCGGCGCGGGCGTCGGCGACGGCGCGGGTCACGAGGGCGAGGCCGACGCCCTGCCCCCGGAAGGCGTCGGGCACCTCGGTATGGTCGATGATGATGAGCCCGGCGCCGGCCCGGGAATAGGTCATCTCGGCCTCGTTGCCGGCGCCGTCGCGGTAGACGTAGCGGCCCCTGCTGGCGGTTTCCTCCACCGCGATGTCTGCCGGATCGATGGTCATACCGCTATTCTCCCGGATTGCCGCGACGCTGGTGCCGTCGCGGTCCTGCCCGACCGGGATATAGGCCGGTCCGCGGTCCGCGCCAACCGGGGAGACGGGCGGCGAGGGCGGGGGTGAAACGAGTGTCCCCATGGGGACAGATTGCAAATATATGATATTACTACATAAAAGTATTAACGCGTCAAAGTGTCTGTGGTTTCGATCGCCGATTCCGGCCGCGGGAATGCTGCAGGGCGGTCGTATTCCAGAACCACAACGCCTTCCGTTGAAGCTTCGGGCGCGCCCAGCACCGCCATCCCGCCCGGCGGGCACCGCCGGGCAGCGCCCGCCCCGCCCCCAGGCGGGCGCTTCGCTCCCGCCCGGGTCGGGCGCTGCCCTCGTCTGTTGGCGGGACGGTCGTATCGGGAACAATGGACTTAACTGCCATCCCCCTGACACCGGACCATCCCGCGGCCGTCCCTCGCCACCCCCGGCGCCGCGCAACAGCCGGGGTATCTTCGGCCCGGACCCCGTCTTGCCCGTTGCGCGCCGCCGGCCGACGCGCGAGAATCGCGATGATGGCGCGGCACCGATCCGCCGCGCTCCAGCCAGAGGCCCGCCGAGCGGGCGCAGAGGAGGACATGTCCCGTGGTCGAGGCCCTGCTCCGCCGCAACGCCACCTGGGCCGAGGGCATCGCCCGCACCGACCCCGGGCTCTTTCCGCGCCTCGCCGCCCAGCAGGCGCCGGAATTCTTCTGGATCGGCTGCTCGGACAGCCGAGTGCCGGCCAATGTCGTCGCCGGCCTCGATCCCGGCGAGGTCTTCGTGCATCGCAATGTCGCCAACGTAGTGCATTCCTCTGACCTCAACCTGCTCTCGGCACTGGAATTCGCCGTCGAGGCGCTCGGGGTGCGCGATATCATCGTCTGCGGCCATTACGGCTGCGGCGGGGTGCGGGCGAGCTGCGAAAACGCGCATCACCGGCTGGTCGACCACTGGATTGAACCGATCCGCCGGCTGTCGGTGCAGCATGCGCCGGAGCTCGACGCCCTGCCGAGCGCCGAGGCGCGGCTCGACCGGCTCTGCGAGATCAACGTCCGCGACGGCGTCTCGCGCGTCGCCGAGACGCCGATCATGCGCGCGGCCTGGGAAGACGGCGCGCCGGTGCGCATCCACGGCCTGATCTACGGCATCCGCGACGGATTGCTGCGCAACCTCGACTGCACCATCGCGCCGATCCCGGCCTGACTGCGCCCGGGGCGCGCGCGGGGCGAATTCGGGACAACCCGGCGATTTCCGCTTGTCCGGGCTCCGGGTCGATGCAACGATTCCGGACACTTCCGACAACAGGGAAACAACAGGGAAAACCGACGATGACGACGAGATCCCATGCCTGGTCGCGGCGCGGCGTGCTTGCCGGCGGCGGCGCGGTCCTGACGGCACCTTTCCTCGCGCGGCGGGCGCGCGCCGCCGATCCGCTGAAGGTGGCGGCGATCTATACCGTCCCGGTGGAGCAGCAATGGGTCAGCCGCATCCACAAGGCCGCCAATGCCGCGGCCGAACGCGGGGACATCGAATACGTCTTCTCCGAGAACGTCTCGAATTCCGACTACGACCGGGTGATGCGGGAATATTCCGAGGCCGGCAACGGCCTCGTCATCGGCGAGGTCTTCGGCGTCGAGCAGGCCGCCCGCGAGGTGGCGGCGGATTATCCCGATACCGCCTATCTCATGGGCTCGAGCTTCCCGCCCGATCCGGCACTGGCCAATTTCTCGGTCTTCGACAATTACATCCAGGACGCCTCCTATCTCAGCGGCATCATCGCCGGGGCGATGACCGGCTCGGGCCGCATCGGCATGGTCGGCGGCTTCCCGATCCCCGAGGTCAACCGGCTGATGCATGCCTTCATGCGCGGCGTGCGCGAATCCCGGACCGACACGGCCTTCCAGGTGGCCTTCATCGGCAGCTGGTTCGATCCGCCCAAGGCCAAGGAGACCGCCTTCGCGATGATCGACAACGGCGCGGACGTGATGTACGCGGAGCGCTTCGGCGTCTCCGATGCCGCTGCCGAGCGGGGCGTGCTCGCGATCGGCAACGTCATCGACACCCAGGCCGACTATCCCGAGACCGTCGTCGCCTCGGCGCTCTGGCATTTCGAGCCGACGCTCGACGCGGCCATCGCCGCGGTCCGGGACGGCAGCTTCACCGCCGCCGACTACGGGGTCTATTCCTTCATGATCAAGGGCGGCTGCTCGCTGGCACCGCTCGGCACCTTCGAGGGCAAGGTCCCCGAAGCGGCGATGAACATGGTGGCCGAGCGCCAGGCGCAGATCATGTCGGGCGAGCTCGTCGTGGAGATCGACGACAGCGAACCCGCGTCGAGCTGAATGACGGGTGCGGCGGCCGCGCCGGTCGTCCTGCGGCTCGAAGGCGTCACCAAGCGCTTCGGGCCGCTGACCGCCAATGACGCGATCTCCTTCGCGCTCCGGCGCGGCGAGGTCGTGGCGCTCCTGGGCGAGAACGGCGCGGGCAAGACCACGCTGATGAGCATCCTCTTCGGCCATTACCTGGCCGATGCGGGGAGGGTCGCGGTCGAGGGCCGCCCCCTGCCGCCCGGCGACACCCGCGCCGCGCTCGCGGCCGGGCTCGCCATGGTGCACCAGCATTTCACCCTGGCCGACAGCATGAGCGTGCTCGAGAACATCGCGCTCGGCACCCAGCCGCTCTGGTCGCCGCGGCTCGACCGGGGCCGGGCGCTCAAGCGGATCCGCGAGATGAGCGCGGATTTCGGCCTCGAGGTCGACCCCGCCGCCCGCATCGCCGACCTTTCCGTGGGCGAGCGCCAGCGCGTCGAGATCCTCAAGGCGCTCTACCGCGAGGCGCGGGTGCTCATCCTCGACGAGCCCACGGCGGTGCTGACCCCGCAGGAATCGGAGGCGCTCTTCGCCACCCTGCGGCGGCTGGTCGCGCGCGGGCTGGCGATCATCTTCATCTCCCACAAACTCGGCGAGGTCATGGCGGTCAGCGACCGGGTCCTGGTGCTGCGCGCCGGCCGGCTGGTGGGCGAGCGCGCCACCGCCGAGACCGACCGCCACGCGCTCGCGGAGCTGATGGTCGGCGCCGAGATCGCGCGCCCCGACATCGGCCCCGCGCAGCCGGGCCCGGCGCTCGTCGAGATGAAGGGCGTCACCGTGGGCGGCCTCGGCCCCATCGACCTCACGCTGCGCGGCGGCGAGATCACCGGCATCGCCGGGGTCTCGGGCAACGGCCAGGCGGCGCTCGCCGAGGTGCTCTCCGGCACACTGGCGCCGGAGGCGGGCACGCTCGCGATCGAAGGCCGCGCCGCCGGCGCCTGGTCGCCGCGCGCAGCCCTCGCCTCCGGCATCGCGCGGGTGCCCGAGGACCGCCACGGCGTCGGCGTGATCGGCGACATGAGCGTGACCGAGAACCTGGTCGCGGAAGCCTATCGCGCCCCCGCCTTCAGCCGCCGCGGCTGGATGAAGCGCCCGGCCGCGCGCGACTTCGCCCGGCGCGTCATCCGCGACTACGAGGTGAAATGCTCCGGCCCCGAGGCGCCGGCCCGGCTGCTCTCGGGCGGCAACATGCAGAAGCTGATCCTCGGCCGCGCGCTCGACGGCGCCCCGCGCATCATCCTCGCGAGCCAGCCCACCCGCGGCCTCGACGTGGGCGCGGTCGCCTATGTGCACGCCCGCCTGCTCGAGGCGCGGGCGCGGGGCGCGGCGGTGCTGCTCATCTCCGAGGACCTCGACGAGATCATGGCGCTCTCCGACCGCATCCACGTCATCTCGCGCGGACGGCTCTCGCCGGCCAGCGCCCGCGGCGAACTGAGCATCCGCGAGATCGGCGCCCGCATGGCGGGGCTCGGCTTCGACCATGCCGCCTGAGGCCCGCCATGCGCCTTGAGCCGCGCATCGCCTCGCCGGCGCAGACCATCCTCTACCCCGTGGCCGCCTTCGCCGCGACCTTCGCCTTCGCCGCGCTCCTGGTGCTCATGGCCGGCGTTTCGCCGCTCGGCGTCTTCCGGCTGGTCTTCCTCGGCGCGGCGGGGTCGCAATTCGCCCTGCTCGAGACGCTCACCCGCGCCACGCCGCTGATATTCACCGGGCTCGCGGTGACGGTCGCCTTCCGCGCGAAGCTCTGGAACATCGGCGCCGAGGCGCAGCTCTACATCGGCGCGGTGGTGACGGTGGTGCTCGGCACCGGCGCGGTCGCCGCGCCGTCCTGGGTGCTGGTCCCGCTGATCGCGCTCGCCGCGATGCTGGCGGGCGGGCTGCTCCTGCTCGGCCCGGCGCTCTTGAAGACCCGCTTCGGGGTGGACGAGGTGGTGACCACGCTGCTCCTGAACTTCATCGTGCTGCTCTTCGTCTCCATGCTGCTCGAAGGCCCGCTGAAGGACCCGATGGGCCTCGGCTGGCCGCAGTCGCAGCGGGTAGTCGCCGAGGCGCAATGGCCCCGGCTGGTGCAGGGCAAGAGGCTGCACATGGGCTTCCCGGTGGCCATCCTCGCCGCGCTCGCCGTCTGGCTCATGCTGGCGCGCAGCGTGCTCGGCTACGAGATGCGCGCGGTCGGCCACAATGCCGCGGCGGCGCGCTTCGCGGGCATCCCCGTGAACCGCGTGCTGGCCCTGACCGCGCTCATCTCCGGCGGGCTGGCGGCACTCGGCGGCGTCTCCGAGGTCTCGGGGCTCAAGGGCAACCTCACGCTCGATCTCTCGCCGGGCTTCGGCTACACCGGCATCGTCGTGGCGATGCTGGCGCTCCTGCACCCGCTCGGGGTGGTGGCCTCCGCGATTTTCGTCGCCGGCATCTTCGTCGGCGCCGACGCCATGAGCCGGGCGGTGGGCGTGCCCTCCTACATCGCCGACGTGATGACCGCGACGGCACTCCTGACCATGGGCACGGCCATCGTCTTCACCCGCTACCGGATCAGGTGGCGCTGATGGCTGCGGCGCTGGAAATCCTCTTCACCGCCAGCTTCTGGGTCGCCGCGGTGCGCATCGCCTCGCCGCTGATCTTCGCCACCCTGGGCGAGCTGATCTGCGAGCGCGCGGGTGTCCTCAACCTCGGAATCGAGGGCATCATGGTCGCCGGCGCCTTCGCAGGCTGGATCACCGTCTATTCCGGGGGCGACCTCTGGACCGGCGTCGCCGTCGCCGCGCTGACCGGCGCCGCCTTCGGCCTGCTGCACGGTCTGCTCACCGTGCCGCTCGGCCTCTCGCAGCATGTCACCGGCATCGGCATCACCCTGCTCGCCACGAGCCTCACCTATTACACCTACCGCCTCGCACTGCCGGAAGTGACCTCGCCGCCCAAGATCGAGGCCTTCCGGCCGCTGGAAATCCCGGTGCTCTCCGACCTGCCGCTCATCGGCCCGGCGCTCTTCGCCCAGACGCCCTTCACCTATCTCGCCTTCGTCGCCGCGGCCCTGGTGGCCTGGTTGCTCTACCGCACCCCGCTCGGCCTCGCGCTGCGCGCCGCCGGCGAGAACCCCGACGCGCTCGAGGCCCAGGGCCTCAGCGTCACCGCCATCCGCATGGGCGCGGTGGCCGCCGGCTCGGCGCTGATGGCGGTGGGCGGCGCCTTCCTCACCATGTCGGCCTTCAATTCCTTCTTCTTCGAGATGGTCAACGGCCGCGGCTGGGTCTGCATCGCGCTGGTGGTCTTCGGCTCCTGGCGCCCGGGCAAGGCG
Organism: Rhodovulum sp.; assembly: GCA_020637615.1. Lineage (GTDB taxonomy): Bacteria > Pseudomonadota > Alphaproteobacteria > Rhodobacterales > Rhodobacteraceae > Amaricoccus. Next base: position 539 of record JACKKC010000049.1, on the reverse strand, counting down.
CTGCTCGGCGCGATCCTCTTCGGTGCCTTCGACGCCTATCAGGTGCGACTCCAAGGGGTCGTCGGCGACGCCGTGCCCTACCAGGTCTTCCTGATGCTTCCTTACGTCCTCTCCATCCTCGCGCTGGTGGCGGTCTCCCGGCGCGCGAGCTATCCCAGGGCGCTGATGGTGCCCTATCGCAAGGGGGAACGATGAGCCTCGACCTGCTCCTGACCGGCGGCACCCTGCCCGACGGCAGCCGCGCCGACATCGCCATCGCGGGCGACCGCATCGCCGGAATCGCCCCGCGCATCGAGGCCGAGGCGGCGCTCTCCATCGACCTCGCCGGCTGCCTCGTCGCGCCGCCCTTCGTCGATCCGCATTTCCACATGGACGCCACGCTCAGCTACGGCCTGCCGCGCATCAACGCCTCCGGCACCCTGCTCGAAGGCATCGCGCTCTGGGGCGAGCTCAAGGCCGGGATGACCCATGACGCGGTGGTCGAGCGTGCGCTCGCCTATTGCGACTGGGCGGTCTCCATGGGCCTGCTCGCGATCCGC
>JACKKC010000048.1 GCA_020637615.1 Rhodovulum sp. | reverse complement strand
CCACGGCCGGGGCCCGGCCCTTGCGCGAAAGCCGGGCGCGGAGTAAGCCCCGCGCCGAGGAAATCCCGGGAAACGAGTGCATGGCGATCGACAAGGACACCGCGCGCCGCGTGGCGCATCTGGCCCGTATCGAGGTGGCCGAGACCGATCTCGACCCTCTCGCGGCCGAATTGTCGGCGATCCTGGGATTCATGGAGCAGCTCGCCGAGGTCGATGTCGCGGGGGTCGAGCCGATGACCTCGGTCACGCCCATGAAGCTGAAATGGCGCGTCGACGAGGTCACCGCCGGCGGCCAGCGCGAGGCGGTCCTCGCCAATGCGCCGGATGCGCGCTCGGGGTTCTTCGCGGTGCCGAAGGTGGTGGAGTGATGGCGGATCTCCCCGGCCTGACCATCGCCGCCGCCCGCGAGGGCCTGCGCAGCGGCGCGATCGACGCGGTCGAGCTGACCGAGGCCTGCCTGAGTGCGGCGGAGGCCTCCGCGCCGCTCAATGCCTTCACGGCGCTGACGGCGGATCTCGCGCGCGACCAGGCGCGGGCGGCGGTGGCGCGGCTCGCGGCGGGGGATGCGCCCGATCTCTGCGGCATCCCGCTCGGCATCAAGGATCTCTTCTGCGTCGAGGGCGTGCGCAGCCAGGCCGGGTCGACCATCCTGAGCGATTTCGCGCCGCCCTACGAGAGCAGCGTCACCCGGCGGCTCTGGGACGCGGGCGCGGTCTGCATCGGCAAGCTCAACATGGACGAATTCGCCATGGGCAGCTCCAACGAGACCTCCTGCTACGGCCCGGCGGTCAGCCCCTGGCGGCGGGCGGGGGACAACCGCGGGCTGACGCCGGGCGGATCCTCGGGCGGGTCGGCGGCGGCGGTGGCCGGGGATCTGGTGCTCGGGGCGACCGGGACCGACACCGGCGGCTCGATCCGCCAGCCGGCGGCCTTCACCGGCATCGTCGGCGTCAAGCCCACCTACGGGCGCTGCTCGCGCTGGGGCATCGTCGCCTTCGCCTCCTCGCTCGACCAGGCCGGCCCGATGACGAAATCGGTGCGCGACGCCGCGATCATGCTGCGCGCCATGGCCGGCCATGACCCGAAGGATTCGACCTCCGCCGACCTGCCGGTGCCCGATTTCGAGGCGGCGCTGAGCGGCGACGTGCGCGGCAAGCGCATCGGCATCCCGACGGAATACCGCGTCGAGGGCATGCCGCCGGAGATCGAGGCGCTCTGGCATCGCGGCGCCGAGATGCTGCGCGACGCCGGTGCGGAGACCGTCGACATCAGCCTGCCGCATACGAAATACGCGCTGCCGGCCTATTACGTCATCGCCCCCGCGGAAGCCTCGTCCAATCTCGCGCGCTACGACGGGGTTCGCTACGGGCGGCGGGCGAAGATCGCGGCGGGCGACGGGATCACCCGGCTCTACGAGCGCACGCGCGCCGAGGGATTCGGCGCCGAGGTCAAGCGGCGGGTGATGATCGGCACCTACGTGCTCTCTGCGGGCTATTACGACGCCTATTACCTGCGGGCGCAGAAGGTGCGGACGCTGATCAAGCGCGACTTCGAGACGGTCTTCGCCCAGGGCATCGACGCGATCCTGACCCCGGCGACGCCCTCGGCCGCCTTCGCGATCGGCGAGATGGCGGATGCCGATCCGGTGCAGATGTATCTCAACGATGTCTTTACGGTTACGGTCAATCTTGCGGGCCTGCCCGGCGCCTCGGTGCCGGCGGGGGTCGATGCGCGGGGATTGCCGCTGGGGCTTCAGGTGATCGGGCGGCCCTGGGAGGAGGCGGAAATGCTGAATATCGCCTTCGCGATCGAAGGTGCCGCCGGTTTTGCTGCAAAACCGGAAAAATGGTGGTAATAACTTTCGCCGAGGTTGAGCAAATTGTCGAAAGGCGGGACGATGATGCGGATTCCAGCGCTGGTGGTGGTCGGGGCGCTCGCCGCCTGCACCTCGAGTGTCACCGTGCCGAGCGACACGGTTCTCTACGAGGTTCCGCCGGCCGGGACGGTCTCGACGGCCGGCGGCGGCGGGGACAATTTCACCGCGACGATCGAAAGTTCGCTCGCCGAAGGCTCGACCGGCGCGACGGCACCGCTGCCGCAGGCGGGCACGCCGCTCGACGACGACCGGCTGAACCTGATGGAATACACGCTCGAGCAGCAGAAGATCGATGCGGCGATCGCGGAGCGCGACCTTCAGGCGGCGCGGTCGAAGCTGGTCGTCGTGCCGACGACCTCGGTGCCCTCCGAGGTCCAGGGCGTGAACATCGCGCTCTATGCCCAGCAGACCACCAATGCCGTCGGCGAGCGGCGCTATGACCGGCGCGTCGGCGCGCGGCTCAGCTCGAGCTGCGGGCGCTACCGCACGCCGGACGAGGCGCAGCGCGCGTTCCTGGCCGCGGGCGGGCCGCAGACCGACAGCCTCGGGCTCGATCCCGACGGCGACGGTTTCGCCTGCAAATGGGATCCGACGCCCTATCGCCAGCTCAAGATCTGAGCCGGGCGCTCGGGTGGAGCCGCGGGCGGTAGCCTGCGGAAAGGGCGGCGCGGACCGCGGGCGGGGTGACGGCGGCGACCGCCCCGTCGGGGTCGGTCTCCGTCTCGACCGGTCTGTATCCGTCGAAATCCCAGGCGTGGATCTCGTGGTCGAGCTTCAGCCGGAACCCTCCGCCGGTCGCGAAGATGCTGCCGTCGGGCAGGTCGCGGAGGCGGCAGGTCTCGAAGGTCGCGCGGCGCTCCGCATGCAGGATCCGGTCCATCTCCGGCGCCTTGGGCGGGCGGGCGAGATCGCGGGCGCGGGCCCAGGCGGCGGCGAAGGCTTGGGCATCCGCGCGGCGGCATTCGAAGCAGGGGCGGTGTCCGGCGGCGAGCGCGGTGGCCTCGTCGAGAAAGAAGATCTCGGTATAGCCCGCGCCCATCACCTCGCGCTTGCGGTCGCGAAAGTCGATGCGGCAGCAGATCCAGGCCCTGCCGCGCCAGCGCGCGGCGCCGAGCCGCCGGTCGGGGCCGTGCAGCCTGCCGCCGCGATTGCCCATGAAGAGCCCGCGGGCCGCCACGGCATGCAGCGTGCCGTCGGGGGCGCAGCGGTTCTGCAGGGGCGAGGGGCGGGGCAGGGTTTCGGGTCTCCGGTCCGGTGGCGCGCTCGGTGGCGCGTCAGCATGCAGCAAGGATGAAGATCGTCGAGCGGTCCAGCCCGAACTTCGGTCCGCGCCGCGAAGGCGCGCTGCCGGATATCGTGGTGCTGCATTATACCGCGATGCTTACGGCGGAAGCGGCGCTGGAGCGGCTCTGCGATCCCGCGGCGGAGGTTTCGGCGCATTACCTCCTGGCGGAGGACGGGCGCGTCTGGCGGCTGGTCGAGGAGGCGGAGCGCGCCTGGCATGCCGGCGCGGGGAACTGGGGCGCGGTCTCGGACGTGAATTCCCGCTCGATCGGCATCGAGCTGGCGAATGCCGGGCCGCTGGGGGATCTGCCGCCCTTTCCCGAGCCGCAGATGCGCGCGCTGGAGGATCTGCTGGGCGGGATCCGGGCGCGCTGGCGCATCCCGATTGCCCGGGTCGTCGCACATTCGGATGTCGCGCCGCGGCGCAAGGTCGATCCGGGGCCGAAGTTCGACTGGCGGCGGCTGGCGCTTTCCGGCCATGCGGTCTGGCCGGAAGCGGAAGGCTGCGGCGCGGGCGGCTGGCCCGCGTTCCGAAGGGCGGCATCGCGCATCGGCTACGGGGCGCCGGAGGGCGATTGGGAGGCGGTGCTCGCGGCGGTGCGGCTCCGGTTCCGGCCGGAAGCGCTCGCATCGCCGCTCGACGATCGCGACGTCGCGCTGGTCGGCGCCCTGGCCGAGGCGCACCCTTGCGTTGACCCGTGAGCCGAACCGGCCTATTCGGATCGCGCGCGGATGGCCGGACGGCCGCGAAGGCGACTTCGAGGAAAGTCCGGACTCCAGGGAGAAATGGCGGCGGGTAACGCCCGCCCGGGGCAACCCGAGGGAAAGCGCCACAGAAATCAGACCGCCCGCGGCTCCGGTCGCGGGCAAGGGTGAAACGGTGGGGTAAGAGCCCACCGCGCTGCCGGCAACGGGAGCGGCACGGCAAGCCCCGCCAGGAGCAAGGCCAAATAGGGATCGCGCGGGGCTCCGGCCCCAGGGCCTCTCCCGCCCGAGCGGTCCGGGTTGGCTGCTCGAGCCTGCCGGCGACGGCAGGCCCAGACGAATGGCCGTCGGCGCCCTGCAAAGGGCGTCACAGAATCCGGCTTACAGGCCATCCGCGCGCCTCGTCCCATGGGATTTGCTGCCACCGGCGGGAGATTCGCGGCCCGGAACCGGGGATCGCGCCCTGGAGGGGCCGGATCGTGACAACTTTATGTACTATTACGAGTTTCGCCGACACGCTAGGGTAGAGCCATATCTTGTGTGCTTTGACTTCCGTTCTCCCAAGACCTTGTAGAACTGCGCAAGTCGCTACGAGACCTGCGACGCAGTTGCAGCAATCGGGCAGGTTGATCAGGTAGTTCCCACAGAAAACCATTGATTCCCATGAAGTCCCATGGTATCCCCAAGATCACGGAAGGCAGCGGAACATCGGACTAGGGCGACAGACCCGAGCCAATCGAAACACGGCAGGTTTCATACAGGCCCGCAGTCTTCCCACACGAAAGAAGACCCGGCGCGGATCAAGAGCAACGAGTAGACCGCAACGCGTGGCGCAGTCGGGCCGAAGGCCTAGAAGGGACCGGACGGCGGGTCGTGCTTTCAGGCAGCACGGCCCGCCATTCGTTTCGGGAAGGCGGTAGACAGGAGACCGGACGGTGCTACGGCGCTTCAGGGGCGAATCGGTCCACAAGGTGGACCAGAAGGGCCGCGTGTCGGTTCCTGCCCCGTTTCGCCGTGTGCTCGAGGAGGGCGACCCGGACTGGTCCTCGGGCCAGAATCCCACGCTCGTGCTGATCTATGGCGGACCGGGCGGAAAATGCCTCGAGGGCTATACCATCGAGGGAATCGCCCGCCTCGACGAGAAGGTCTCGCGGCTCCCCACCTTCAGCAAGGCGCGCAAGGCGCTCGAGCGCTGGCTCAACACCCAGTCGGTCTATGCCCAGGTCGACGAGAACGGCCGGATCGTGCTGCCCGCGCGGCTGCGCGAGATGATCGGCGTCGATGCCGAGGCGCTCTTCGCCGGCATGGGTGACCGTTTCCAGATCTGGACGCCCGACGCCTATGCCGAGGACATGGCCGGGCTCGACGACTGGCGCGCGGGCCTCGCCGAGGACGAGGATCCCTTCGCCCAGCTCGATGCGCTCGACGCCGGGGGCGGCGCATGATGATGGCACCCCTGGGGCCGCATGTTCCGGTCCTCCTGACGCCGATCCTCGCCGCGGCGGCGCCTGTCTCCGGTACCTGGCTCGACGGCACCTTCGGGGCCGGCGGCTATGCCCGCGCGCTGCTCGACGCCGGGGCCGAACGGGTGATCGGAATCGACCGCGACCCCGAGGCGCTCCGGCTCGCGGCGGCCTGGGCGGGCGAGTTCGGCGCCCGGCTCGACCTGCGGTCGGGGCGATTCGGGGATCTGGCGCGAATCGCGGCCGAGGCGGCGGTGCCGCGGCTTTCAGGGGTCGTGCTCGACATCGGCGTCTCCTCGATGCAGATCGACCGGCCGGAGCGCGGCTTTTCGTTCCAGAAGGACGGGCCGCTCGACATGCGGATGGAACAGGCGGGGCCGAGCGCCGCCGACCTCGTGAACGGGCTCGGCGAGCGCGAGCTGGCCGATCTCCTCTTCCAGTACGGCGAGGAGCGCGCCTCCCGGCGCATCGCGCGCGCCATCGTGGCGGATCGCCGGACCGCGACCTTCGAGACCACGCTGCAGCTGGCAGGGCTGATCGAGCGGCTCCTGCCGCGGCCGAAGCCGGGCCAGCCCCATGCGGCGACGCGGAGCTTCCAGGCGCTGCGGATCGCGGTGAACGACGAGCTCGGCGAGCTCGTTCGCGGGCTCGCCGCGGCGGAGGAGGTGCTGGCACCCGGCGGGTGGCTCGCCGTCGTGACCTTCCATTCCCTCGAGGACCGGATCGTGAAGCGCTTCCTGCAGGCCCGCTCCGGCGCCGCGCCGAGGGCGAGCCGGCATGCGCCGGAAACCGCGGATGCGGTGCCGCGATTCGCGCTCTCGCCGAGGAAGGCGGTCCTGCCCTCCGAGGCGGAAGTGCTCGCCAATCCGCGCGCGCGCTCGGCCAAGCTGCGGATGGCCCGCCGGCTCGAGGCGCCCGCGCAGCCCTTCGATCCGGCGGCGCTCGGCCTGCCGGAGATCGCGCTCCGGGGGATGGGTGCATGAAGATTGTGCTGCATCTCTCCGGGATCGTGCTGGTCGCGGTCTGCGCCACCTGGGCCTACCGCGTGAACTACGAGACGCAGGAGGCGCAGAACCGCCTGGCGGATCTGCGCGGCGAGATCGCCAGCGAGCGCGAGGCCGTGAGCGTCCTCAAGGCCGAATGGGCCTATCTCAACCGTCCCGACCGGCTGCGGGCGCTGGTCGTCGCCCATGCGGACGTGCTGAACCTCGTCGATCTTCAGCCGGAGAATTTCGGCGAGGCCGCCATGGTCGCCTTCCCGCCCGATCCCGAGGAACTCGTCGACGCCGCCGGAGACGTGGAATGATCCGCCGCCCGCTACGCCCGCTCGCCCGCATCCTCAGCGCGCGCGCGCAGGGCAAGGACCCCGATCTGATCGAGGCCGAGGAGCGCGCGGCGCGTCTCGCGGCCCGGCACCGGGCGGAACGGCAGAAGGCGGAGACGCGGCTGCTGCTCCTGGGGCTGGTCTTCGTGCTCGGCTTCACCACCGTCGCCGGGCGGATGGCGCTGCTCTCGGCGGCGGTGCCGGTGGAGCCGCGGGCGGCGCTCGCCAGCGACCCGATTCGCGCCCAGCGCGCCGAGATCGTCGACCGGAACGGCGCGCTGCTCGCGACCAACATCGTGACCGCCTCGCTCTATGCGCAGCCCGCGACGATGATCGACCCGAAGCGGGCCGCGACCGAGCTGGCGGAGATCTTCCCCGATCTCGATGCCGGCACGTTGGAGGCGCGTTTCACCGACGGGCGCAAGTTCCTCTGGATCAAGCGCTCGATCTCGCCGGAGCAGCGCCAGCGTGTGCACGACCTGGGCGAGCCCGGCCTGCTCTTCGGGCCGCGCGAGGCCCGGCTCTATCCCAATGGCGCGGTCGCCGCCCATGTGCTGGGCGGGGCGAGCTACGGGCGCGAGGGCGTGCATGCGGCCGAGGTCGTGGGCACCGCCGGGGTCGAGCGCGTCTTCGACGCGCGGCTGCGTGATCCCGAGCGCAGCGAAGATCCGCTGCGGCTCTCCATCGACATCGAGGTGCAGTCGGCGCTGGAGGAGGTGCTCGCCGCCGGCATGGCGGAGATGAACGCCAAGGGCGCGATGGGCATCCTGATGGAGGCCGACACCGGGCAGATCCGCGCGCTCGCCAGCCTGCCGGATTTCGACCCCAACCTGCGGCCGCCGCTGCCCTCGCGCGGCGATCCGGCCGACAGCCCGCTCTTCAACCGCGCGGCCCAGGGGCGCTACGAACTCGGCTCGACCTTCAAGCCGCTGACCGTGGCGCTGGCGCTCGACACCGGACTCGTCGCGCCCACCACGCTGATCGACACCAAGGGCCCGATGCGCTGGGGGCGCTTCACGATCCGGGACTTCCACAATTACGGGCCGCAGCTGACGGTCGAGGACGTGATCGTGAAATCCTCCAACATCGGGGCGGCGCGCATCGCCATCCTGCAGGGATCGAAGGCGCAGCAGGATTTCCTCAAGCGGATCGGCATGTTCGAGCCGGTCTCTGTGGAGCTGACCGAGGCCGCGCGGACCACGCCGCTGCTGCCGGCGCGCTGGTCCGACCTGACGACGATGACGATCTCCTACGGGCACGGGATCGCGGTGACGCCGCTGCATCTGGCCGCCGCCTATGCGATGATCGCCAATGGCGGGCGCCGGGTGACGCCGAGCATCGTGCTGCAGGACGTGGCCCCCGACGAGTCGAGCCGGGTGATCTCGGAGCGGTCCGCGGCGCAGGTGCGCTCCATGCTCCGCCAGGTCGTGCTGCGCGGCACGGCGCGGCAGGCGGACGTTCCCGGCTACGAGGTCGCGGGAAAGACCGGCACCGCCGACAAGCCGCTGCCGCACGGCGGCTATGCGCGCGACAGGGTGATCTCGACCTTCGCCTCGTTCTTCCCGGCCACGCATCCGGAATTCGTGCTGGTGATCGCTCTCGACGAGCCCGTGAACGTGATAAACGGCACCAAGGTGCGCACCGCCGGATGGACCGCGGCGCCGGTCGCCGCAAAGGCGATCCGCCGGATCGCGCCGATCATGGGGCTCCGGCCGGGCGCCGATCCCGAGCATCTGGCGCCCGTGCTTTACACGCTTGCAGGAAACGAATAGCCCAAGGCCGGGATCAGGCGGGCGAACCGGGACAGATGGCGCGATCGGATCGGACGGACACGCTGATGGGGTTCGAGGGGCTCGGGCTGCTGGCCGGAACCCGTCGCGCAGGAAACTGGTCGGGCAGCCTTCCCGAGATCACCGGCCTCTCGGTCGACAGCCGCCGGACCCAGCCGGGGCAGCTCTTCGCGGCGCTGCCCGGCGTCCATGTCCATGGCGGCACCTTCATCTCCTATGCCCTGCGCATGGGCGCCGCCGCGGTGCTCACCGACCCGGAGGGGCTCGCGATCGCCGAGGCGGAACTCGGCCCGCTCGAGGTGCCGGTCGTCCTCAGCGACAGCCCGCGGCGCACGCTGGCGATCGCCGCGAGCCGCTGGTCGGGGCGGCAGCCCGAGACGGTGGTGGCGGTCACCGGCACCAACGGCAAGACCTCGGTGGCGAGCTTCACCCGCCAGATCTGGGAGGCGCTGGGCGAATGCGCGGTGAATTTCGGCACGGTCGGGGTCGAGGGCGCCGTGGCGGCGCCCCTGACCCATACCACGCCCGAGCCGATCGCCCTGCACCAGCTCTTGGCCGATCTCGCCGACCAGGGCGTGACCCATGCCGCCATGGAGGCCTCGAGCCACGGGCTCGACCAGCACCGTCTCGACGGCGTGCATCTCGCGGCGGCGGGCTTCACCAACATCACCCGCGACCATCTCGACTATCATCCCGATTTCGAGGCGTATTTCGCGGCCAAGCTCGGGCTCTTCGACCGGGTCCTGCCGCGGCAGGGCACCGCGGTCGTCAATCTCGACGATCCGCATGGCGCCCGGGTGCAAGAGGCGGTCGAGGCGCGCGGCCAGCAGCTCCTCACGGTCGGGCGGGCCGAAGGTGCCGACCTGCGGCTCATCGGGCAGAGGTTCGATGCGACCGGGCAGGAGATCGTCTTCGCCTGGGAAGGCCGCAGCCAGCGCGCCCGGCTCGACCTGATCGGCGGGTTCCAGGCGCATAACGCGCTGGTGGCCGCCGGGCTGGCCATCGGGTCGGGCAGCAAGCCCCCCGAGGTGCTGGCGGCGCTCTCGGGCCTGCGCACGGTGCGCGGGCGCATGGAGCGAGCGGCGACGCGGACCAACGGCGCCGCGGTTTTCGTCGATTACGCCCATACGCCGGATGCGCTGAGCACGGCGCTGAACGCGCTGCGGCCGCATGTGCTGGGCCGGCTCCTCGTCGTCTTCGGTGCCGGCGGCGACCGCGACCGCGGCAAGCGGCCGCTCATGGGGGCCGCCGCGGCGGCGGCGGCGGATGTGGTCTTCGTCACCGACGACAACCCGCGCACCGAGAACGCCGCCGACATCCGCGCGGCGGTCCTCGCGGCCTGTCCCGAGGCCACCGAGGTCGCCGACCGGGCCGAGGCGATCCTGACCGCGGTCGATGCGCTCCAGCCGGGCGATGCGCTGCTGATCGCCGGGAAGGGGCACGAGACCGGCCAGATCGTCGGCAGCGACGTGCTGCCCTTCGACGATCTCGAACAGGCGAGCGTTGCGGTGGCGGCGCTCGACGGGCTGCGCGCGTGACGGCGCTCTGGTGCCGCGACGAGGCCGTCGCCGCCACCGGGGGCGAGAGCCGGGCGGATTGGTCGGCGGGCGGGGTCTCGATCGACACGCGCACGCTCGCCCCGGGGGATCTCTTCGTGGCGCTGACCGCCGAGCGGGACGGCCATGATTTCGTGGCCGATGCCTTCGCCCGCGGTGCCGCCGCCGCGATGGTCGCGCGCCGGCCGGACGGGGTTCCGGCGGAGGCGCCGCTGCTCGTGGTCGGCGACGTCCTCGACGGGCTGCGCGCGCTCGGCGCTGCGGCGAGGGCGCGGCTGCGCGGAAAGGTCGTGGCGGTGACCGGCTCGGCGGGCAAGACCGGCACCAAGGAGATGCTGCGCGCCGCTCTTTCGGTGCAGGGCCGCGTGCATGGGGCCGAGAAGAGCTTCAACAACCATTGGGGCGTGCCCCTGACGCTCGCGCGCATGGCGCCCAACTCGGATTTCGCGGTTCTCGAGATCGGCATGAACGCGCCGGGCGAGATCGCGCCGCTGGCGCGGCTCGCCCGGCCGCATGTGGCGATGATCACCACCGTCGCGGCGGTGCATCTCGCGGCCTTCCGCGATCTCGCCGGCATCGCCCGCGAGAAGGCGGCGATCCTGGAGGGGCTGGAGCCCGGCGGCGCCGCGATCCTCAACCGGGACATCGAGACCTATCCGATCCTGCTGGCCGCGGCGCGGCGGCTCGGGGCGCGGCCGGTGCGGTTCGGGACGGTCGGGCGGCCGGAATTCCACCTCGACGAGGTCAAGGTGAGCGCGACGGCGACGGCGGTCGCGGCGCGGGCGCATGGCCGGAAGTTCCTCTTCCGCCTCGGTGCCCCGGGGCGGCATCTGGCGATGAACGCGCTCGGCGCGCTGGCGGCGGTCGAGGCGCTCGGCGGCGACATCGCGCGCGCGGCGCTCGCGCTCGCGCAATGGCGGCCCCCGGAGGGACGCGGCGCGCGCTGGACGGTGACCCTGGGGCCCGCCGGGCTCGACGGGGCGATCACGCTGATCGACGAGAGCTACAACGCCAATCCCGCGGCGATGGCGGCGGCGCTCGAGGTCTTCGCCGTGGAGCAGCCGGTCGACGGCGTCGGCCGGGTGGCGCGGGGGCGCCGGGTCGCCTTCCTCGGGGACATGCTGGAGCTCGGCGAAGGCGAGCGCGAGCTGCATGCGGGGCTCGCGCGCATTCCCGCGCTCGCGGCGGTCGACGTGGTGCATTGCGCCGGCGCGCGGATGCGGGCGCTGCACGAGGCGCTGCCCGGCCGGCAGCGCGGCGAATGGTTCCCCACGGCGGAAGCCATGGCGGCGCGGGCGCGCCGGCTGGTGGACGCGGGCGACATCGCCATGGTCAAGGGCTCGAACGGCTCCCGCGTCGCCGCGGTCGTGGCCGAGATCAAGGGGATGGGCGAGGCGCGCCCCGCCGAGGCGAACGGGAGCTGAGGCCCAGGCATGTTGTATTTCCTCGCCGAGCTGGCCCAGAACCTCAGCGCGCTCAACGTCTTCCGCTACATCACCTTCCGGGCGGGCGGCGCCTTCATGACCGCGCTTATCTTCGGCTTCCTCTTCGGGCGGCCGCTGATCGAGCTCTTGCGGGTGCGCCAGGGCCGGGGCCAGCCGATCCGCAGCGACGGGCCGGAGAGCCATATCCTGACCAAGGCCGGGACGCCGACCATGGGCGGGCTGCTGATCCTCTCGGCCATCGTCTTCTCGACCCTGCTCTGGGCGCGCTGGGACAACGGCTATGTCTGGATGGTCCTCTTCGTGACCCTGAGCTTCGGGCTGATCGGGTTCGTCGACGATTACGCCAAGGTGCGCAAGCAGACCCATGCCGGCGTCTCGGGGCGGGTGCGGCTGGCGGCGGGTTTCGCGGTGGCGCTGATCGCCGGGGGCTGGGCGATGTATCTGCATCCCCCCGACCTGACCGGGCAGCTCGCCTTTCCGGTCTTCAAGCAGTTCATGCTCGATCTCGGCTGGTTCTTCCTGCCCTTCGCCATGCTGGTGATCGTCGGCGCGGCCAATGCGGTCAACCTCACCGACGGGCTGGACGGGCTGGCGATCATGCCGGTGATGATCGCGGCCGGCTCGCTCGGCGTCATCGCCTATGTGGTCGGGCGCACCGATTTCACCGAATATCTCGGCGTGCATTTCGTGCCCGGCACCGGCGAGATCCTGATCTTCGTCGCGGCGCTGATCGGCGGCGGGCTGGGGTTCCTGTGGTACAACGCCCCGCCCGCGGCGGTCTTCATGGGCGATACCGGCAGCCTCGCGCTCGGCGGCGCGCTCGGGGCGATCGCGGTGGCGACCAAGCACGAGATCGTGCTGGCGATCATCGGCGGGCTCTTCGTGGTCGAGGCGCTGAGCGTGATCATCCAGGTCGCCTATTACAAGCGCACCCAGAAGCGGGTCTTCCTGATGGCGCCGATCCACCACCATTTCGAGAAGAAGGGCTGGGCGGAGCCGCAGATCGTGATCCGGTTCTGGATCGTCTCGCTGATTCTGGCGATGATCGGCCTGGCCACGCTGAAGCTGCGCTGAGGCGGCAGGTCGCGGCGTCTCGGGGTGAGACCATGCGCATGCATATGACGTTGCTTGGCAAGTGTGGTAGCGTCAGAGAAATCCGCGAGGCGTGGTTCGCTCGGTAGGGAAGAGCCGGAATGCGGCGCATGCGACTGACCGAGGAGCTGACGGCGCTGGTGCCGCCCTTCAGCGGCGAAAGCGGGCGGCTGGCGGGGCGCAGCGACCTTCCCACGGAGGCGGAATACGCCGCTGCGATGGCGGAGCTGATGGCCGGGGCGCCGCCATCGGGCGAGGTCTGGATCTTCGCCTACGGCTCGCTGATCTGGAACCCCGAGTTCGACTATGCCGAGGAGCGGCTCGGCGTGGTCGCGGGGTGGCGGCGCTCGTTCTGCATCGGCTGGGTCCGGCTCTATCGCGGCACGCCGGAGCGGCCGGGAATCGCGCTGGGGCTGCAAGGCGGCGGGTCCTGCAAGGGCGTGGTGTTCCGCCTGGCGCCGGAGACGCTGGTGGAGAACCTCGCCCGCGTGGTGCGGCGCGAGCATCCCGTGCGCTTCGACAGGCCGCACATGCGCTGGGTCACCGCGCGCACGGAGGCGGGTCCGGTGCGGGCCTTGGTGGTGATCGCGGACCGATCGCATCCGGCCTTTCTTCCGGACCTGCCGGAGGAAGTGGTGGTCGAGGCGCTGGCGAGCGCCGCGGGCGAGCGCGGAACGTCGGCGGACTACCTGCGCAGCACGGTGGAGCATCTGGAGGCGCGCGGCATCCATGATCGCTACCTCTGGCGGATGCAGGAACTCGTCGCGGAGCGGCTGGAGCGCGGCGCGCGCGGGGGCTGATGCCGGCGGCTCCTGCGCCCCACCGTTGCCGCTTCCGGCGATGGCATCTCAGAGAATGCCGCGCCCGAGGCAGGACGGGTGATGCTTGGGCGTCGTGGGTACGGCACGAATTCCGGTTGACTGGATCGGGCCGCGGCCAAAGCGAACCGGCAAAGGCGAGGCACTGCCTCGCGCCGGCTCGTCGGCGCGCGCGGATTTGTCCTTATCAAATCCGCGATGGGAACCCGGGCCGCAATCCAGTTGGTCACGCCGGCCAGCCTGCCGTGTCCGCCGCCGTTGCCCCGCGGCCGCGGCGCCCGCGATCCGGTTTCTCGCCGCAGCTTGATCAGATCGTTCACAAATCTCGGCGAGACGCGGAAGTGCC
>JACKKC010000047.1 GCA_020637615.1 Rhodovulum sp. | reverse complement strand
TGGAGCGCCTGGGCATGGCGGAGATCGTCCGCCTGGCGCGTGATGATCATGAAGAGGTTTTCCAGCGCGGATTCGATCAGCGCGCCGAGCGGCAGCAGCATCTCGTTGCCCGACGCCTCCAGAATGCCCAGATGAAAACGCACATCGGCCGCGCTGCGCTCGGGCAGCGTGCGCGCCTGGCCCATCTCGGCGCAGGCCTCCGAGATCGCCCTCATCTGCTTCTCCGACCGCCGCGACGCAGCGAGTGCCGCCGCCTCGGGCTCGAAGATCTTGCGGAACTCCTGCAACGTCCCGAGGAACTCCCTTCGGCCGGGCGCCTCCGCGTACCAGGCGAGGATGTCGTGATCGAGCAGGTTCCACCGCCGGCGCTCCTTGACGCGGCTGCCCACCTTCGGCCGCGAGGTGAGCAGGCCCTTGGCGGAGAGCATCTTGATCGCCTCGCGGACGACCGAGCGGCTGACCTGATACCGGCTCGACCATTGCGCCTCGGCGGGCAGCACCGATCCGGGCGGGAACTCGCCCTGCACGATTCGGCGCCCGATGGCCTCGGCCACGGCCTCGTGCGCACTCCCCCTGCCCCGCAATGCCTCGGTCACGGCCTGCTTCGCCCCCCGGCCTTCATGACTGCCTCCCCTTCCTCCCCGGCCCGATCCGGGGGACGCGCCCCTCGCTTCGCCGGTGGCACCCCAAATGTCATATTTGTCAGACAACAATCAATTGACACACTCGCCCTGCCTTTGTCATCCTGTGTCGTGCGGCGGGAGGAAAAATACCCGAGCACCGATGCAGGGTTACGGGCAAAGCATAAGCCGGTCGGCAGGAACCGATCCTAGGGAGGACCCAGTATGAGACGCATGATGACGAGCGCTCTGGCGCTCTGCGCCCTGGCCGGAATGGCGGCGGCCCAATCCGGCAGCGTCGACCAGGCGGTCGGCGGCTACAGCTTCGACGAGGCGGCCAAGGAAGCCGAGGGCACGAAGGATTTCCACTCCGGCGACGGCGTCCTGACCTTCGCCGTCGTCACCCATACCGCGGGCAACGGATTCTTCGACCCGGTCTATGTCGGCGCCAGGGTCGCCGGGAACATGATCGGCGCGAACATCCTGCTGCTCGGCTCGGAATCGCCCGCCGACGATCCGGCCCGCGAGATCGAGATCCTCAACCAGATCATCAACGACCCGACCATCGACGGCATCATCATGACCACCCCGCAGATCGGGGCCTATGACGACATCGTCAGGACCGCCGAATCGAACGGCATCCCGGTCGCGACCACCAATTCCTTCGACCCCGGCATCCTGCACCGCAACAGCATCAGCCACACCGGCCAGGACGCCTCGGCCGCCGCAATCGCCGGCGAGGCGCTGGTGCAATGCCTGATCGACCGCGGCGTGACCGGGGGCTCGATCATCCTTCCCAACGATACCGCGATGGGCAACATCGAGGTCAACAACCGCGTCACCTCGGCCTTCGAGGCGATCGTGGCCGGCCTCGCCGCCAACAACATGCTGGAGAACTTCCAGGTCGATGCGGGCCCGGAGAACGTCGGCGTCTCCGCCGACATGAACGACCCGGCGAACTCGATCATCTCGCTGATCGAATCGCGCGGCGACGTGGTCGGCGCCTTCGCCGGCAACAACGTCTTCACCCCGGCGCTGGCCTCGGCCGTC
The DNA here is from genome assembly GCA_020637615.1 of Rhodovulum sp. GTDB lineage: Bacteria > Pseudomonadota > Alphaproteobacteria > Rhodobacterales > Rhodobacteraceae > Amaricoccus. The sequence continues at coordinate 12,159 of JACKKC010000047.1, read as the reverse complement.
GCCCAGACCGGCAATACCGGGACGATGTGCGCCTTCGGCTTCGACCTCGGGCCGGCGCAGCAGGAGGCGCTGAAGGCCGGCAACCTGACGGGCGCGCTCGGACAGCAGCCGTTCCTGCAGGGCTTCTGGCCGGTCATGCAGCTCTACCTGCAGATCGACCGCGGGATCTCCGCCGCCAATCTCGACACCCGGGCGCAGCTCGTGACCAGCGACACGGTCGGCGAGGTCGGCGCGCGGTTCGAGAACTGACCGCGCGCGTCGGGCGGCCGGGGAGGAAACGACACCGCTCCCCTCCGGCTTCCTGACGCCCTCGCGGCGCCTTCGGGATCGGGACCAGAATGCAGGCAGACGGACGAGCGCGGCTTCCGATGCAGATGGTCGGCGGCTGGGAAGTGGGCCTCCTGTCGCTCATGGCGATCCTCTATCTCGGCGGCGCGCTGCTCAATCCCGACTTCTTCGGCACGGCCGGCGCGCTCCAGGCGCTCCTGCGCGACTCGGCGCGCTTCGGCGTCATGGCCGTCGGCATGACCTTCGTGATCGCCAACCGCGATCTCGACCTCTCGGTGGGCTCCACGCTCGGCCTGGTCGGCGTGATCTTCTCCAAGATCTTCGACACCGCCGGCCAGGATCTCGGCGTGCTGCCGGCCGTCCTCGCCTGCGTCGCGGCGGGTTCCGCGATCGGCGTGGTGAACGGCCTGCTCGTCACCCTGCTGCGGGTGCCGGCCTTCATCGCCACGCTGACCATGCTCCTGATCGGGCGCGGCATGATCCTCGGCCTGACCGGCGGGCGCTCGGTCAACTACCCGCGCAAGGCGGATGCCTACGACTGGTTCTTCCGCATGGGCGAGAACAACGCGCTGGGGTTCAACAACCAGATCGTCGTGGTGCTGATCGTGGTCGCGGTCGGCGCGGTGGTGCTGGCCAAGACCCGCTGGGGCTACGAAACGCTCGCCACGGGCGGCAACGAGCTGGCGGCGAGCTATGCGGGCATCCCGACCAATTGGGTGCGCATCCGCGCCTATATCCTCTCCTCGCTCTGCGCCACGCTCGCGGGCCTGATGACCGTCGCGCAGGACAAGGGCATCACCAGCCAGGCGGGCCTCCTGACCGAGCTCATCGTGATCGCCTCGGTGATCATTGGCGGCGCCTCGATCCTCGGCGGGCGCGGGCGGGTGATCGGCAGCTATATCGGCGCGATGCTGGTGGCGCTCCTGCACAAGGTTTTGCGCGAGGGCGTGCCGATCGTGCGCGAGGTCCGGGTCGGCGACACGGTCATGCAGGTCAAGGCGACCTCGACGCTGCCGGCCGGCGCGATCCCCGCCTTCATCGGCGCGCTCCTGATCCTCGCGGTGCTGATCGAGCCCTACATCATCCGCCGCAAGCTGCCCCAGCGCCTTTTCGCCCGTCTGACGGGACGGCCGCTGCCCCGCATCGTCGAGGCCGAAGGCGTCGCCATCGAGGGCGCCCAGACCCGCGGCAGCACGGTCGCCGACCGGGCGGTGACCGCCCGCGGCATCGGCCGGTTCCTGGTCCGCCGGGACGCGCTGGCGATCATCCTGACGGTGATGCTCTGGTTCGTGGGCCTGGGGCTCAGGCCGGACTACTGGGCCGGGCTGCCGAACAGCTTCGCGATCCTGCTCAACTACACCGAGCTCGCGCTCCTCACCCTCGGCCTGACCTATGTGATCGCCTGCGGCGACATCGACCTCTCGGTCGGCGCGGTCCTGGCGCTCTCCGGCAGCGCGGCAGCCTACGGACTGAAGGTGATGGGCCTCGACCCGGTGAGCGCCATGGCGCTGGGGCTCTTCGCCGGGCTGCTCGCCGGCGCGGTCAACGCGATGGTGACGGTCGGCTTCGGCCTGCCGGCCTTCATCGCGACCCTCGGCATGTTCTACATCGCCCGCGGCCTCGCCTCCTGGATCGTCGCGGGCCAGCAGCTGACCGGCTGGACCGAGGCCTACAACCTGATCGGGCGCAAGGTCGGCGACATCTTCTCCCATCTCGGCATCCCGCCGGTCGGCGGCTTCCTCGGCGAGATCCTCGAGGTGGTCAGCGTGCAGACGCTCTGGATGGCGCTGGTGGCGATCGTCGCCGGGGTGGTCCTGGCGCGGACGCCCTTCGGCTACATGGTCTATGCCACGGGCGGCAACCGCCGCGCGGCGGGCTACGCCGGCATCGCCACCGGCCGGGTGCGGTTCCAGGCGCTGATGTTCTCGGCGCTCTGCGCCGCGATGGCGGGCTGCATCAACGTGGCGTATTTCCGCAGCTTCAACCCGGTCGCCGGGCAGTTCCGCGAACTCGACGCCATCGCGGCGGTGATCATCGGCGGCGGCTCGATCTTCGGCGGCTTCGGCACGATCATCGGCTCGCTGGCGGGAGCGGCGGTCATCACGCTCATCCGCGCGCTGCTGCAGCTCAACATCGTCACCGCCTCCGGCGCGACCCTCAGCCTGCCGCAGCACTGGGTGAACAGCTTCATCGGCGGCATCCTGATCCTCGCCGTGCTGATCGACATCTGGGTGCGCCAGGGAGGATTGCTCGACCGCTTCCTTCGGCGCCGCCGGAGCTCCGAAACGAGAAAGGCCGCCAATGCCTGAGAGCGCCCCCCAGCCCCTCGTCGAGATGACCGGCATCAGCAAGTCCTTCGGGGCGGTCAACGCCCTGATCGACGTCGACCTCCGGATCTATCCGGGCGAGATCCTCGGCCTCGTCGGCGACAATTCCGCCGGGAAGTCCACGCTGATGAAGATCCTCACCGGCGCCTATCACCGCGATTCCGGGCAGGTGTCCGTCGAGGGGCGGCCCGTCAACTTCCGCACCCCGCACGAGAGCCGCGACGCCGGGATCGAGATGATCTACCAGGACTTCGCGCTTTGCGGGAACCTCGACGTGGCGCAGAACATCTTCCTCGGCCGCTGGCCGCGGCGCGGCGCCTTCGTGGACCGGCGCCGCATGTATGCCGAGGCGGCCGAGGTCATGCAGCGCCTCAAGGTCGACGTGAATTCGGTCTTCCAGAAGGTCGAGAGCCTCTCGGGCGGCCGCCAGCAATCAGTGGCGATCGCCAGGGCGATCTCGTTCGAGCCGAAGCTGATCGTGCTCGACGAGCCGACGGCGAACCTCTCGGTCACCGCCACCCAGCGGCTGCTCGAGACCATGCGCGAGCTGAAGTCCCGCGGCGTGGCGCAGATCATCATCTCGCATCGGCTGACCGACATCTTCGAGGTCGGCGACCGGGTGATGGTGCTCAAGCGCGGGCAGAACGTGGGAGAGCGCTCCATCCGCGGCACGACCGAGCACGACGTCCTGCAGCTGATCGTGGCCGGCACCCCGAAGGGCGATCATGCGGAGGAGCAGAGTGCCGGCGCCGGCGCCTGATATCCTCCGGCAAGGCGCGAGTTCATAAAAATACAGCAATAACAATAATTTAATCAGCGTATCATCGTGAAACGCCATCCCGGCGGCGCTGAAACTGCGCATGGCCGCCAGGCTCCGGGGCGCCGTCGGGCGCCCCGGCCTTTCGCAATTATTCGATGTAGGGGGTGGCGTTGGCCTGATCGACTTCGGTCTTGAAGAGCTCGAGCAGCTCGACCGCCTTCTCGTCCAGGTTCTCGGCGACATAGGCCTCGAAGACCGGCTGGGTCGCCTCCCGCATCGCGTTGCGCTCCTCCGGGGTGAGCGCGGTGACCGTCATCTTCTCCCGCAGCCCGGCGAGGCCGCGGTCGGAGGCCTCGATGATCCGCGACAGGCCGCGGCTGGCGGTGACGCAGGATTTCGCGGCATAGCGCACCACGTCCTGCTGCTCCTCGGTCAGCCCGTCCCAGACCGCCCGGTTCATCAAGAGCGTATAGGGCGAGAACAGGTGGTTGGTGAGCGTCAGGTACTTCTGCACCTCCTCGAACTTCGAGAAGGAGATGATCGGCACCGGGTTCATCTGGCCGTCGATCACGCCCGTCTGCAGCCCGGAATAGACCTCGCCCCAGGCGAGCGGATAGGCCTCGGCGCCGAGCGCCTGCATGATCGCCTGATGCGAGGGCAGCGTCATGGTGCGGATGCGGACGCCGTCGAAATCGCCGAGCTTGGCGATCTCGTGCTGGGAATTGGTCACGGCGAAGAAGCCGCCGGTGTCCGGGAAGCCCAGCACCTTGACGTCCCCGAGCTCGGCCTCGATGTCGGCGGCGAGGGCCGTCCCGAAGGGTCCGTCGAAGACGTCGTAGGTCGAGCCGTCATTGGCGAAGGCGAAGGGCAGGTTCAGCACGTCGATGCGCGGGTAGTAGCTCGCCAGCGCGCCGGTCGAGGTGAGCGTCGCCTGGAGCACGCCGTCGCGGACGAGCTGCACATGCTCCTGGGCCGAGCCGAGCTGGTTCGAGGGGAAGACCTCCACCTCGACCGCACCGTTGGTATCGGTGCCGATGATGTTGGCGAAGACCGCGGTGCAGGCATGGGCCGGGTTCTCGAAGGGATCGGCCTTGTTGTCGTGGCCGAACTGGATCGTCACGTCGGCGGCGAGCGCGCTGGAGGCGATCAGGCCGATGGCGGTGCCGGCGGCGAGGCGGTTCAGGATGGATGTCATAGGGTGCTTCCTCTCGTTGGTCTTGGGTTGGAGTTTGGGTTGGAGTGGTAGGGGCCGGTCGGCCCCTAGTCGAGAAATCCGAGGGCCTTGGGCATCAGCAGCGCCAGGTCCGACCAGAAGGCGAAGATGAAGAGCACGGCGATCTCCGCGAGCAGGAAGGGCCAGAGCTTCGCCGCGATGCGTTCGAGCTTCTCGCCGGTCACCGAGGAGAGCACGAAGAGGCAGGCCCCGACCGGTGGCGTCATCAGCGAGATGTTGAGCGCGAGCACGAAGACGATGCCGGCGTGCATCGGGTTCATCCCGATCTGCTCGGTCAGCGGCACCAGGACCGGCGCGAGGATGATCAGGATCGCAGTGATGTCCATGACCATGCCGATCGCCAGCAGGATGCCGATGATGAGCAGGATGACGACATAGCGGTTTTCCGAGATCGCCAGCACGCCGCTGGCGATGGCCTGGGGGATGCGCTCGAAGCTGAGCCACCAGCCGAGCATGCCGGCGAAGGCGATGATCACGAAGATCACCCCGGTGATGCGCGCGGTGCGCACCAGCATGCCGTAGATGTCGCTCCAGGTCAGGCAGCGGTAGACGAAGATCCCGAGCAGGAGCGCGTAGCCCACGGCGATCGACGCCGCCTCGGTCGGGGTGACGATGCCGCCCAGGATGCCGCCGAGGATGATGACCGGCATCAGGAGCGCGGTGAAGGACGACACGAAGGTGGCCCAGATCTCGCGCAGACCGCCGGCGACATCGGCCTTCGGCAGGTTGTTGCGCCGGGCGCCGAGCGCGATCACGATCATGCAGACGCCGCAGATCAGGAGGCCGGGCAGGATGCCGGCGGCGAAGAGCCCGCCGATCGAGACCCCCATGAGCGAGCCATAGACCACCATGAGGCCGGAGGGCGGGATGGTCGGGCCGATGATCGAGCCGGCGGCGGTGACCGCGCAGGCATAGTCGCGCCGGTAGCCCTGGTTCACCATCGCCGGCACCAGCGTCTTGCCGAAGGCCGCGGCATCGGCGGTGGCAGCACCTGTCAGCCCGGCGAAGAACACCGAGGCCAGCATGTTGGTATGCGCGAGCCCGCCGCGGAACCGGCCGACCAGCACGTTGGCGAGGTTCACCAGCCGCGAGGTGATGCCGATATGGTTCATGATCTCGCCGGCCAGGATGAAGAACGGCATGGCGAGGAAGGGGAAGATGTTGAGCCCGTTGAAGATCTTGCTGGGTCCGACGGCGAGGAACTTGTCCCCGCCCATGTCGACGAGCCCGGCGAGGCCGGCGAAGCCGATGGCGAAGCCGATCGGCATGCCGAAGAGCACGAGCGCGACGAAGATCAATGCGACGATCATGGATCAGACCTCCTCGGCCTGGTCGACCAGATGCTGGGTTCCGAGGTCGCGGATCAGCACGAGGGCGAGTTGGGTGGCGGCGATCGCCGCGGCGACCGGGATGGCGGCGAAGGCGGGCGCCAGCGACATCCCGAAGATCATCGCCTGACGGTTGAGGCCGGTGGCCGCAAAGCCGATGCCGTAGAGGAACACGTAGAAGAAGAGCAGGAACGCCAGGGCGTCCATGGCGATGAGCAGCCCCCGACGCCCGCCCTCGGGGAGCTTGTCGAGGAGGATCGACAGGCCGATGTGCTCACGACGGGCAATGCCGCAGGAGACCGCGAGCATCGCCGCCCAGATCATCAGGTATCGCGCCAGTTCTTCGGGCCAGGGTAACTGCCAATGGAGGAGGTAGCGGTCGAGCACGCCCAGCCAGACGTCCACGACCAGGAGCAGCATGATCGCTGCCACGATGGCCTCGATCGCTCGGTTCAGGCGATCGCTGATTTGGCCCGCCATTTCTCGCATTCGGCGTCTCCCCGGTTCCCGTAGTTTGGAGTTGATGTAGTTAGGCTACATATACCCGCAGATTCGCGCTCTGTCCACCGTCTTTTCCCGCGGATCCGCCATTTTCGGCGCCTTGTTTCGAAACTTCTGGACAGTCCGGCAGGCTATCAGTAGCCTAACTACGTAGCTGAAAGACACGAGAGGAGAATCACGCATGTCAATCGAGCGAATCGGCGCGGAGCGGACCGGAGCGGGCGGACAGGCACTGCCGTTCTCTCCTGCGGTACGTGCCGGCGACTTCGTCTATGTCTCCGGCCAGGTGGCGATGAACGAGCGGGGCGAGATCGAGCCCGGCGGAATCGAGGCCCAGACTCGCCGCACCATGGAGAATGTCAAGAAGGTGCTCGCCATGGCCGGGTGCAGCTTCGACGACGTGGTCAAGGCGAACTGCTGGCTCGACGACACCCGCGACTTCTGGACTTTCAACCGCGTCTATGCGGAATACTTTCCCAACGGCGGGCCCGCGCGCTCCACCGTGCGGTCGCAGCTCATGGTGGACGCCAAGGTCGAGGTCGATGTGATCGCCTACAAGCCGCTGACATGAGCCAGGAGACGCGCGGGATCGCTGGAGGGAAGGCAATGAACGCTGCCTACGACCTGATCTCGCGTCTCCGCGACCTCGACGGCAAGCTGAATGCGCGCGAGCAGCGGGTGGCGACCTATGTGCTGGAGAATTTCGGCAGCGTCGTCGAAGCGACGCTCGGCGAGGTTGCCGCCGCGGCCGAAGTGAGCGAGCCCACGGTGATCCGCTTCTGCCGCACGCTCGGCTGCGAGGGCTTCAAGGACTTCAAGCTGAGGCTGGCGCAGAATGTGGCCGTCAGCCTGCAGTATCTGGAGAACTCGAATGTCGAGGCGCGCGGCGCGTCCCCGACGCTCGACCGTGTGCTCGGCGGGATCTATGCGGCGGCGAACGCGGCGCGCGGACAGATCGAGGGGGGCATGCTCGACCGCGCCGTGGGGGCGCTGCGTGCGGCGCGCCAGCTGGTCTTCATCGGCCTCGGCGGCGGATCCTCGATGGTGGCCTGCGAGGCCGCGAACCGCTTCTTCCGGCTCGGCCTGTCCGCGACCGCGGTCGACGACGGCTATCTGCAGCGCATGCGGGCGGCGGCGCTGGAGAAGGGCGACGTGCTCTTCGCGATCTCGGCGAGCGGCGAGGCGCGCGACGTGGTCAGCAGCGTCGAGATCGCCAATCAATACGGCGCGACCACCCTGTGCCTGACCCGCCCGGACAGCACGCTCGCGCGGCTGGCGGAACTGCCGATCGTCATCGAACTCCCCGAAGACCAGGACATCTTCAAGCCGACCGCCTCGCGCATCGTGCATCTGGCGATCATCGACACGCTGGCGACCTGCGTAGCCGAACTACGCCCGGAGGAAACGCGCGAGCGCCTTCGGCGGATCCGCGCGTCGCTCGCCGCCGTGCACGGGCGCACCGGGCCGCAGCCGATCGGCGACTGACACGCGCTTCGGCAGATCGGATCGGACGACTCGAACCGGCAATCGTGAGGCGACCCGCCTCGCGGCGGCCGAAGCGCCATCCGAAGTCCTTCTGGAAAATCCATTAGCGACAAATGGTTACGCAATGCCCCGCTGCGGGACGCCCCGCAGCGGCGACCACCCGCCTTCAGGCGAGCGCGTCGAGGGCCGCGCGCATCGCGGCGACGCGACCGGCGTCGGTACGCCTTGCGCCCGGCGGCTGGAACCCCAGGTCGGCGACCAGGGCCGCCGGGGGCGGCAGCGGCACGGAGCACGAGGCATGGACTTCGCGGAGCGGCAGGCCGGTCAACGCCGGCAGGGTCTGCGGCGAGACGCCGGCCCCGGGCATGATCGTGACGCGCCCTGCCCCGGCGCGCATCATCCGCTCGAGGCGCGCCACACCGTCGGCGGCGCGCGCGGCGCCGCCCGAGGAGAGGATGCGCCGGATGCCGAGGGAGGCGGCGAGTTCCACCGCCGCCTCGGGATCGGGCGCGAGGTCAACGGCCCTGTGAAGCGTGACGTCCAGCCCCTCCGCGGCGCGCAGCAGGCGGGCTAGGGTCGCGCCGTCCAGCCGGCCGTCGGGCAGGCTGGCGCCGATGACGACACCAGGCGCACCGGCGGCGCGCAGGAGGGCGATTTCGGATTCCATCGCCGCGACCTCGGCCGGGGTCCAGACGAAATCGCCGGCGCGCGGGCGGATCATGGCGAGCGCCGACGTGCCAGTGCGGGCGGCCTCGGCCACCAGCGCCGGCGAGGGGGTTAGGCCGCCGAAGGCGAGCGCGGCGCAGAGCTCCAGCCGGTCGGCGCCCCCGGCGCGCGCGGCAAGGAGGCCTTCGGGATCGTCGATGCAGACTTCGAGCAGGATGCGGGTCATTCCATCACCATGGGTTGTCGGCGCCAGCCGTCGAGAACGAGGAGAAGCAGGCCGCCGAGGACGCCCGCCAGACCGGCAAGGATGGCGGCACCCTGATAGCCCCCGAGCGCGGTGCCGAGGGCGAAGATCCCGGCACCGATTCCGGCGCCGACGAAATGGTTCACCGCGATCAGCGAGGCGGATAGACCGGGACGCCCGGCGATCAGGCCGAGGAGATAGGGAATGGGCAGGGTGATGATCGCCGCCGCAGCAATCCCGCCGAGGAGGCTCGCGGCATGGACCTGGGGCATGGCGCGCGCGGTGGCGAGCCCGAGGAGATAGGCGAGATAGAGCGCCATGCAAAGGACCAGCGCCACCTGCATGGAGAGGTGGCGGCAGACCGCGGCCCAGACGAAGATGAAGACCACCTCGACGAGCGCGACATAGCCGACGATGACCCCGACATCGGCGACCGTGCCGCCGGCGCGGCCGGTGACGATGAGCGGCAGAACCGCGGAATTGACGTGGAGCACGGAAGAGGCGAGCGCGACGCCGGCGACGCGCAGGACGAGGCCGGGATTGGCGAAGGCGAACAGGTCTCCGATCCCCGCGCGGGGCGTGCCGGGCTGCCGGGCCAGGTCGGCCGGCAGCGCCGCGAGGATGGCGAGGCCGGCAAGCGCGAGGACGGCGGAGATCAGATAGGCGGGCAGCATCGAGTCGCCCCCGGCGAGGAGCAGCCCGACCGCACCGGGCACCAGAATCCAGGCGACCGAGATCATCATGCGCAGGAGCGCCCCGACCGCCTCGCCATCGGCGCGGGTGAACTCGGTCGCATGGCTGCGGACCTTGGCGAAGATCAGCGCGTTGGAGGCGCCGTAGATCGCGAGCGGGCCGACCGCCACCAGGGCGAAGACGAGGGCGGAGGGCATCAGGTAGATGGTCGCGAAGCCCAGGGCGCCGATACCCGTCGCGACGAGGATCGGGCGGCGGTAGCTGGCGCGCCGATCGGCCAGGAGGCCGATCAGGATGCTGGCGAGCACATTGGTGACGGCGGCGGCGAAGATGACGACGGAATAGGCGGCGTTCGACATGCCGAGCTCGCGAATGGCGACCACGGGCTGATAGGGAGAGGTGGCGGCGCCGGCGAAGCCGAAGAGAAGAATGCCGGCAGCGGCGATACGGGCGACCGGATATCGCCGGAGGATCGCGAGGAAGGACATCATCCGCGCCTTGCGGAGCGCGGGCGGGCGGGCGAGCTCCGATCAGCGAAGCACGGCCCGGAATTCGCGGGCAGGCGAGCCGCCCTGGCCCGCGCGTCCGGCCGCGCCGCTGCGGTTCGACGGACGGGGCGCATGATGCCCTTCAGCGGCCGAAGCGGGCTGAGGCGATCGCCCGCGGGCGGAACCCCGGGTTGGGCTGGAACGGCAGCGTGCCCGGCGCGCGGTGGCGGTTGGGGAGGCTGGCGATGTCCTGGTTCACCACGCCCTCGGTCAGCGCCATGAGGTTCGGCCTGGCCAGCGGGGCGAGCTCCGGAGAGAGATAGCCCGACTTCACCACCAGCAGCCGGGCCCCGGCCGGGTCGAGGCCGAGGCGGGTGAAATCGGCGATGTCGTGGTAGGGGCGGCGGCGGGCGGCGAGGACGAGGGTGATGCCCTCGCCGATGGCCACGACGGCCTGGCGCCCGGACGGAGTGCCGGCATCGTCCAGGCGGAGCACCCGAACCTCGGTGCGGACCGAAACGCCGGCAGGATCGAGGCTTGCGCCGATGGTGAGCGCGAGCGTGGCGCCTTCGCCGGCGGCGAAGCAGGCCTCCACGGCGGGAGCGTCGGTGATGCCGGCGACAAGCGCGCCCTGCCAGTCCCGCGCGATCAGGGCGACGAGCACATCGGCGCGGTCACCGACACCACCGCCGGTGGGGTTGTCGCCGGAATCGGCGAGGATGACGGGTACGGTATCGGCGGCCGCGGCGCGGTCGAGCATCTCCGGGAGCGGACCAGTGACCGGACCGAAGCGGAAGGCATCGCGGGCAGCCCAGAAGGCGGAGGCGATCTCCTCGGCGGCGGCCAGCGCCGCGGCGCGGTCGGTTCCGGTGACCACGGCGGCGGCGGTGGCGCGCGGCTCGTCGGCCCAGACGTAGCCGATCATCAGGTCGGATTTCCAGATACCCGGCCGGGCGTCGAAGGCTGGGAGCGCCGCATAGAGCGAGCGGGCCGGCTCGTCCTCGGTGGAGCTGCGCTCGCCGGGGAGCAGCAGCGGGACCGGCGCCCAGGCGATGCCGGGGCGCGCGCCCCCGCCGCGGAGGTGGCGCAGCAGCATGGCCCAGGCGGCCTCCATTGTCTCGCGGACGTCGATATGCGGCGCCGTGCGGTAGGCGGAGAAGATGTCGAGGGCGTCGATGATGCGCTGGCTGAGGTTGCCATGCAGGTCGTAGCTGGCAGCAATGGGGATGGCGGGACCGACGATCTCGCGGACGGCAGAGATCCAGTCGCCTTCCGCGTCCTGCATTCCGTCCACATGCATCGCACCGTGCATGGCGAGATAGACGCCGTCGAGCGGGAGCGCGGAGCGGAGGCAGTCGAGGAACTCGGCGCGGAAGCCCGCATAGGTCGCGGCCCCCACCGGGCCGCCGGGCACCGCGCGGGCGTGGAGCAGCGCGCGGATCTCCACCCCGTCACCGGGGAGGAAGGCGAAATAGGGATCGGCCGTCAGCGCCTCGCCGCGCAGGACGCGGAAATCCTCCGGCGTCATGAGGACCGGCGAATAGGTGGAGCATTCGGTATGGATGCCGCCGACGGCGATGCGCAGCATCGGGTTCAGAGCCTCGGGGTGTTGCGGGCCTGGACCGCGAAGCGGAGCCAGTCCTTTCGGGCGAGCGGGGTCCAGGCGGCCTCGGCGATCGCGGCGAGACGGGGAAAGACCAGATCGTTGAAATAGTCCTTGCTGTGGAAATGCTCGCACCAGATGCAGGCCTGCACGCCTCGGAAGCGGGGGCGCAGCTCGGCGGGGAAGCTCGCCTCGGCGTCGTAGGCGTAGGTCTGCTCGGGCGTCGAGGAGCCGGCCCAGCCGGCGCCGGGCTCGAGCCAGGCGGGGGATTGCGCCATGTCGAGGTAATAGGCTTGCCCGGGGGTGATGACCACGTCATAGCCCTCGCGGGCGAGCGCGGCACCGACCTGGGGATTCTCCCAGGCCATGAGGAGCGTATCCTTCGCCGGCACGCCGCCGCCGTGTGCGACCTCGTTCCAGCCGACCAGCACGCGGTCGCGGGCAGTCAGCATGTCCTTGACGCGGCGGAGGAAATAGGACTGGAGCTCGAAGGTCCCGCGCAGGCCCTCGCGCTCCATCAGCGCGCGGGCGAGCGGCGAGGC
>JACKKC010000046.1 GCA_020637615.1 Rhodovulum sp. | reverse complement strand
GACCCTGGGCCGCTCCACCGGCCCCCCGCAGCACGAGGCCCGCCATGGCTGATCCCGCCGCCTTCGCCTTCGCCCGCAGCGACTTTCCCGAGGGCTTCGTCTTCGGCGCGGCCACCGCCGCCTACCAGATCGAGGGCGCGCGCTTCGGCGGCGCCGGGCCCTGCCACTGGGACAGCTTCGCCGCGACCCCCGGCAACGTGGTGCGGGCCGAGGACGGGGCCACGGCCTGCGACCATTACCACCGCTGGGAGGCCGACCTCGACCTGATGCGCGACGCCGGGCTCGACGCCTACCGCTTCTCCATGTCCTGGGCGCGGGTGATGCCGGAGGGGCGCGGCGCGGTGAACCGGGAGGGGCTGGATTTCTACGACCGGCTGGTGGACGGGATGCTGGCCCGCGGCCTGCAGCCCTGGGCGACGCTCTATCACTGGGAGCTGCCCTCGGCGCTGTCGGACCTGGGCGGCTGGCGCAACCGCGACATCGCCGGGTGGTTCGCCGATTACGTGACCCTGGTCATGCGCCGGGTCGGCGACCGGATCCATGCCGCCGCCCCGGTCAACGAGCCCTGGTGCGTCGCCTGGCTCGGCCATTTCCTCGGCCTCCATGCGCCGGGCCTCCGCGACATCCGCGCCGCGGCGCGGGCGATGCACCACGTCCTGCTGGCGCATGGCACGGCGATCCAGGCGATGCGGGCGCTGGGCCATGGCAATCTCGGCGCGGTGCTGAACTTCGAATATGCCGCGCCCGTCGACGACAGCGCGGCGGCGCGGCAGGCGGCGCGGCTCTACGACGCCATCTACAACCGCTGGTTCGCCGGCGGGATCTTCGCGCAATCCTATCCGGAGGCGGCGCTGGCGGGGCTCGAGCCGCATATGCCGGCGAACTGGCAGGACGATTTCGCCACCATCGGCGAGAAGCTCGACTGGGTGGGGATCAACTACTACACCCGCAAGCTGATCGCGGCCGATCCCGCGAGCCCCTGGCCGCGGCTGCGCGAGGTGCCGGGCCCGCTGCCCAAGACCGACATGGGATGGGAGATCTATCCCGACGGGCTCTATCACTTCCTGACCTGGCTGTCCCGCGTCGCCGCGCCGCGCCTGCCGATCTATGTCACCGAGAACGGCCTGGCGGCGGCGACCCCGCGGGAGGATGTCGAGCGCATCGCCTTCCTCGACGCGCATGTCGCGGCGGCGCGGCGCGCGATGGCGCAGGGCGTGGACCTGCGGGGCTATTTCGTCTGGTCGCTGCTCGACAATTACGAATGGGCGGCGGGCTACGAGAAGCGCTTCGGGCTGGTGCATGTGGATTTCGACACGCTCGAGAGGCAGCCGAAGGCGAGCTACCATGCCCTCCGGGCGGCCCTGGCCGGGTGAGGGCGTGCCGTGGTTCCCGGCGCGCCGCGGGGTGTCCCCATGGGGACGCGATTTAAGTGGCTGTAATTAAAGGATTAAAGTGTTAACGCCGTTGGACCGCCGCCTCGCCGGCCCCTTGATCGGTTTGTCGCCGCGGGGCATAGGGTTTGCCGGTGCAGCGTGCCCGAAGCGGTCGAGGGTCCGTGCTGTCTGTCGGGCTGCTGGGTGGAGGGGGCGGCGATGATCTGGCGTTTGTCGAGGCGCTCGCATTTGGAGCGCATTCTTTCTTCTTCGACCTTCCCGCCACCAGACAAGGGCAGCGCCCGGCCCGGGCGGGTGCGGAGCGCCCGCCTTGGGGGCGGGGCGGGCGCTGCCCGGCGGTGCCCGCCGGGCGGGGTGGTTGCTCTAGCTGCGCTCGGGGCTCGGGCGGCGGGGGGTGCCCTGCGATGGGGGCGGGCGAGACGGCTTGATCGGGCTCGGGGCCGCTCGCATGGATCTCTCGTGGGGCGGCTGCTCGCCGCGGGGCTGGTGGCGGCGCTGGCGGCGGCACCGGCGGCGGCGCAGACCTGCCGGCTGGCGCTCAGCCTCGCGCTCGACGTCTCCTCCTCGGTGGACGCCTGGGAATACGGGCTGCAGAACGACGGCCTCGCCCATGCCCTGACCGCGCCCGAGGTGGTGGACGCCTTCCTCGCGGTGCCGGGGCATTACGTGGCGCTGCAGATCTACGAATGGAGCGGGCGCAGCCAGCAATCGGTGCGGCAGGATTGGGTGGCGATCGGCTCGGAGCGCGATCTCGCGGCGGTGGCGGCGCGGATCCGGGGGCTGGGGCGCAGCCATACCGAATATCCCACCGCGCTCGGCTTCGCCATGGGCTTCGGGGCGCGGGCGCTGGAGACGCGGCGGGAATGCTGGGCGCATACCCTCGACATCTCCGGGGACGGCACGAACAACGAGGGCTTCTCGCCGGACATGGCGCGGCGCGTCTTTCCCTTCGAGGGCGTCACCGTCAACGGGCTGGTGGTGGGCGCGACCCGCGAGACGCTGAAGCGCTATTACGAGAGCTACGTGATCTCCGGGCCCGGCGCCTTCGTGATGAGCGCGGTGGATTACACCGATTTCGAGCGGGCGATGCGGATGAAGCTCCTGCGCGAGCTCGGGGTGGGCGCGGTCAGCGCGCTCGAGCCGGAACGGCGCTGAGCGCGCCACGGGCGGGGTCCGCATTCCCGGCTTGATCTCCGGGGCAAACAGCCGGCAGGATCGCGCCATGAACGCGCGCCCCCTCCGCATCGCCTGCCTCCAGACCCGGCCCCGGCCCGATTTCGAGGGCGCGCTGGGCGAGGCGCTGGCGCTGGCCGAGGCCGCGGTGGCCGAGGGCGCGCGCTTCCTCGCCCTGCCGGAATATTGCGGCGGCCTGCGCACCGAGGGCGCGGCGGTGGTGCCGCCGACCGCGACGGAGGCGGAGCATCCGGTGCTGGCCGGCCTCGCGGATTTCGCCGCCCGGCACGGGGTCTGGATGCTGATCGGCTCGCTGGCGATCCCCGGGCCGGAGGGTCGGCTCCGCAACCGCAGCATCCTTCTCGACGACACCGGCCGGATCCGGGCGCGCTACGACAAGATCCATCTCTTCGACGTCGCGCTATCCGAAACCGAGACCTATCGCGAAAGCGACCGGGTCGGCCCGGGCGGCGCGGCGACGCTGGCGCGGACGCCCTTCGGCCTCATCGGCATGAGCGTCTGCTACGACCTGCGTTTTCCGCTGCTCTACCGCGATCTCGCCAGGGCGGGCGCCGAGATCCTCGCGGTGCCGGCGGCCTTCACCCGACGCACCGGCGAGGCGCATTGGCGGGTGCTGAACCGGGCGCGCGCGATCGAGAACGGCGCCTTCGTGGTCGCCCCCGGCGCGGTGGGGCCGGTCGCGGGCGGCGGCGCCTGCTACGGCCATTCGCTGATCGTCGGCCCCTGGGGCGAGGTGATCGCCGAGGGCGGCGACGAGCCCGGCCTGGTGCTGGCGACCATCGATCTCGCCGAGGTGGAGAAGGTGCGCGCCCGGATCCCGAGCCTCGCCGGCGACCGGCCCTACCGGATGCCGGCGGGGGACTGACGCGGAGCGGCCAGCGCGACGGGGGTGCTTCGGGGAAGGACATTTGGCAACGCCCCCGCCCGGGCTCCGGGCGTGCCTGGTGTCACCATCCGGCCCGGCGGGCGCCGCGAGGCAGCGCCCGCCCCGCCACGTCACGCCGAAGGCGTGCCTCCGGCACGACGCGGGCGCTCCGCTTCCGCCCGGGTCGCTGCCCTCATTTGTGGCGGTGAGGTCGAAGGAGAGAGAGACCCAAACGCGATCGCCTCGGGGTCCTCTTCATGCGCCGTTGTGCCCGGCCGTCGCCGAAGCTAGGGTCCGGCGCGGAAATCGCCTGACTCGGATGCTTGCCTGATGGTGTTCCTTGGAATCGCGGCGGCACTGGTGCTGGGCAGCCTCGCGCTCGTCCTGGCGCCGCTCCTGCGCGGTTCGGGCCGGCTCGCCCGGCGCGCGAGCCACGACATGCAGGTCTTCCGCGACCAGCTTCGCGAGATCGATGCCGACCGGGCGCGGGGGATCCTCAGCGCCGAGGAGGCGGAGGCGACCCGCATCGAGGTCTCGCGCCGCCTGCTCGCCGCCGCCGATGCCGAAGGCGCGGAAGCCTCCGCGGGCCCCGCCCCCCGGGGCCTGTCGCGCGCCGCGGCGCTGGCGGCGCTGGTGCTGGCGGGCGCGGGCGTCGGCGCGGCCTATCTCCAGCTCGGCGCCCCGGGCATGCCGGACCAGCCCTTGCGCGAGCGCCAGGCGCAGATCGCCGCGATCGAGGCCGAGCGCAACGACGGGGCCGCGCTGATCGCCCAGCTGCAGAAGGTGCTGGAAGGCCGGCCCGACGACCTGCAGGGCCACCGGCTGCTGGTGACGAGCCTCGCCGGCATGGGGCGCATGGCCGAGGCGGTCGACGCCCAGCGGCGGGTGATCGAGATCCAGGGCGAGGCGGTTCCCGGCCACGAGCTCGTGTCGCTGGCGGGGCTCATGATCGCCGCGGAGGGCGGCCGGATTTCGCCCGAGGCGGAGGCGGTGCTGGCCGCCGGGCTCGCGAAGGATCCCGAGGATCCCTCGGGGCGCTATTTCTCCGGCCTGCTCTTCATCCAGAACGACCAGCCCGAGCGCGCCTATCCGATCTGGAGCCGGCTGCTCGAGGAGGGACCGCCGGACGCGCCCTGGGTCAAGGCGATCGCGCCGGTGATCGAGGAACTGGCCGCCCAGGCCGGCTTGCCGCCACCCGGGCCCGCACGCGGCCCCGGCCCGGCGGAGGTCGAGGCGGCCGGCGCGATGCCGGCCGGCGAGCGCCAGGCGATGATCGAGGGCATGGTCGACCGGTTGGCGGGGCGGCTGGCGACGGAGGGCGGGCCGCCCGAGGACTGGGCGCAGCTGATCCGCTCGCTCGGCGTGCTCGGGCGCGCGGAGGAGGCGGGACGCATCCGCGACGAGGCCGGCGACGTCTTCGCCGGGGATCCGGCGGCGCTGGCGCAGATTGCGGCGGCGGCACGCGATGCGGGGCTCGCCCCGTGACGGCGGCGATCCACGAGGATGCCGCGGCCTTCGCCGCGGCGCTTGCGCCGGGGGCGGCGCTGATGGGGCTCGACCTCGGCACGAAGACCATCGGCCTCGCGGTCTCCGACACCGGCCGGCGCATCGCCTCGCCCCTGGCCACGATCCGGCGCCGCGGCTTCAGGGCCGATGCCGCGGATCTGCTCGGCCGGGCGGAGGCGCGCGGCATCGGCGGGCTGGTGATCGGCCTGCCGCGGAACATGGACGGGAGCGAAGGCCCGCGCTGCCAGTCGGCCCGCGCCTTCGCGCGCAACATCGCGGCCCTGACCGGGATGCCGATCACCTTCTGGGACGAGCGGCTTTCGACCGTCGCCGCGGAGCGCGCGCTCCTCGCGGCGGATGCCTCGCGCCGGCGCCGCGCCGAGGTGATCGACCACGTGGCGGCGGGCTACATCCTGCAGGGGCTGCTGGACCGGCTCGGCCATCTGGCGGCGGGACGCCCATGAGCGACGAGGTCTGGCGCCGGGAGGCAGTGGAGAGCCCCTGCATCAAGGTCTGCGTGGTGCACCCCGAGGCGCGGCTCTGCATGGGCTGCTACCGCTCGATCGAGGAGATCACCGGCTGGGGCCGGATGTCCCCCGAGGCGCGGCGCGCGGTGATGGCGGAGCTGCCCGGCCGCGCCCCGCTGCTCGCCCCCGCCCGCCGCGGCGGCCGGGCGGCGCGGCTCGCCCGGCGGGAGGGATCCGGGCAGGGCTGACCGCCCCGATCGGCCCGGGGACACCCCCGAACCGGCAAAGGCGAGGCACTGCCTCGCGCCGGTTCGTCGGTTGGAGCGCGCGAGCGCGGCGACCGAGGGGGTCGGGCTGCACCGTCGGCAGGAAATCCGCGCGCGCCTGCCTGGCGGGCGCGCTTGTCGCGCCTACCGTCGTGCCGAAGGCACGCCTCCGGCGTGACGGCAGCCAGGCGCGCGCGGATTTGTCACCTGCCAAATCCGCCAAGAGAAGGCGGTGGCGCCACGGGGGACGGACGCCGGCCTCAGGCAGTCACCCGGATACCGGTAAGCCTGGACGCGCCGCGGCGCGGTCCGGGCGGCGCGCACATCAGGCCGCGACCCTCTCCCCCACCATTGCCAGGGCCGCCGCGACCAGCTCGGGCCCGGCGCCGGGTCGGTGGGCATCCTCCGAGAGCCGGCGGCGCCAGGCGCGCGCGCCCGGCCGGCCCTGGAAGGCGCCGAGCATGTGGCGCGTGATCGCCTGGAGCCCGGTGCCGCACATCCGTTCCGCCTCGATATAGGGCAGCATGGCGAGCACCGCGGCCTCCGGCTCGACGTCCGGCCCCGGCGCGCCGAAGATGCGGCGGTCGACCGCGCCGAGCAGCGCCGGCGTGCGATAGGCGGCGCGCCCGATCATCACCCCGTCGAGGCCGCGGTCGAGAAAGCCCCCTGCCATGTCGAGGTCCATGATGCCGCCGTTGATGACGATCGCGAGATCGGGGAAGGCGGCCTTCATGCGCAGGACCAGATCGTGGTCGAGCGGCGGGATCTCGCGGTTCTCCTTCGGGCTGAGGCCCTGCAGCCAGGCCTTGCGGGCATGGATGGCGACCCGGCGCACCCCGGCTCCGGCGAGCATCGCGAGGAAGGCGGGCAGCACCGCCTCCGGATCCTGCTCGTCGACGCCGATGCGGCACTTGACCGAGACCGGCACCGGGCCGGCGGCCGCGATCATCGCCGCGGCGCATTCGGCCACGAGCTGCGGCTCCCGCATCAGCGCGGCGCCGAAGCAGCCCGATTGCACCCGGTCCGAGGGGCAGCCGACATTGAGGTCGATCGCATCGTATCCCGCCTCGGCGCCGATGCGCGCGGCCGCCGCCAGCAGCGCGGGATCCGAGCCGCCAAGTTGCAGCGCGAGCGGGCGCTCGAGCGGGTGATACGCCAGCAGCCGCCCGCGGTCCCCGTGCAGCACCGCCGCGGCCGTGACCATCTCGGTATGAAGCAGCGCCCGCCGCGTGAAACCGCGGTGGAACACCCGGCAATGCCGGTCCGTCCAGTCCATCATCGGCGCGACGGATAGTCGATAAGCGTCTGATCTTTCAAATTTTAGCGATTTATCAATCATTTATTCTGCGCGCCTGATGTTACCGATTCAGTACCATTCCGCCCGATTCCCTGCCGTTTTTGCGGTACGGTGCTATAGATTGGCACTTGGACCATACCGATTAGCACCAAGAGACGACCGAGATGGGAACGATCTCGGAAGTGAAACCGAAAAAGGGGGCCCGTCGACCTGGTGCGCGCGGATCCGCAAGAAGCGTGGCGGCAGAGTCGTTCTGAGCATCAGCCAAACGTTCGAGCGCGAGCGGGACCTCAAGAAAACGAAGAGCCGGGCTCTCCGTGCGATCCGAGAGGACGATATCGCGAGCATGGCCTGCGAGGACATCCGCAGCGATCATCTTGTCGCCTTCGCCAAGGGGCTCCTCGATGGCGACAGAGCGCCGTCCACCGTCGGGAACTACATGTGGCACCTGTCGAGCGTTTTCGCCATCGCCCGCCCGGCGTGGGGCTATCCGCTCGACGGGGGGGCTATGAAGGATGCAATGACGGTCTGCAAGCGGCTTGGCTACATCGCCAAGTCGAAACAGCGCGGCCGGCGCCCCACGCAGGACGAACTCGACAAGTTGATGGCGCATTTCGTCGAGCGGTCGCAGCGGCGCCGCCGATCAGCCCCCCAGGCACAAGATCATTGCCATGGCAGTCTTCTCGACCAGGCGCGAGAGCGAGATCTCTGGTCTCTGCTGGAATGACCCGGACGAAGCGAGTGCAGAGCAGGCGGCCGGAATTCTGGTCCGCAAGATGAAGAACCCGGGTGATGATGGTCCCGTGGATCGCTGGTGCGAACTCGTACCCGAGGCCCTGGCGATCATCCATTCGATGCCACGGGTCTCCCCGCGAGACGTGAGGCAGATGGTCTTCGACGCCCACGACAAGGCGTTCGCCTTCGTCGGCGGGGCGTGCGCCCGGGGTATCTACGACAGCGAGCCATTGGCCCGAGCGGCGATGGCGAGGGAAGACGGCGGTGGACACGACCTTCGTGGGCAAGGATCGCGCCTACAATTGCGTTCGCCAATGTCTCTCGGACCACTGGCAAGACATGGCTCACTCCAGCAGATGTGCGGAAATTATCTTGCCGAGCCGGTGGCTTGCACGCCTGCCTCCGGCTGGGAGAAGGGCCAGGTCGAGAACCAGGTCGGGGCGATCCGCCGGCGGTCCTTCGTGCCGTGGCCGCGGTTCCGAAGCTACGCCGAGCTCAATGCCTGGCTCATGGACCGTTGCATAGCCTGTGGCCGGCGGCTCCGCATCCTGAACGTCGTCGACGACGTCACGAAGGAATGCCTCGCCGCGATCGTCGACACCTCGATCTCGGGCCGGCGCGTGGCGCGGGAGCTCGCGGCGCTCGTCACCCGCCGGGGCCGCCCGGACCTCATCGTCAGCGACCACGGCACCGAGCTCACCTCGAACGCCATGCTCGCATGGACCCAAGAGACGGGGATCGCCTGGCACTTCATCGCGCCCCGGGCAAGCCGCAGCAGAACGGCATCTGCGAGGCGTTCAACGGCCGGATGCGGGACGAGCTCCTGAACGAGACCCTGTTCTTCCGCCTCGGCCATGCCCGCGCCGCCGTCGCCCGCTGGGTCGCCGACGACAACCACCAAAGGCCGCATTCGGCGATCGGGTACGCGACTCCGGCCGCCTACGCCGCCAAGCTCGCCGCAATGGGCGATCGGCTCCGCGTGACGGAAGCGCTCCACCGATCGCCCATTGCTCCGTCGGCGCACCCGCGCCAGTTTGACCGCGGGACTCCAGCTTCGGCCGGATGAAAGGCGGGGGTCACAGCAACGGCCAACTGAAACCATGCCAGAAGGTCGCATGACGGCCAGACCAAAAATTACGTCAGGAACCATCCTGCCGAATACTCGCATATTGGCTGGATCAGGTTCTCGGATCAGTACCTCGAGTCAGAGTTCGCCACTGGCCGCGTGCTTGTGCTACGGACAGCGTATCATAGTCGGAGCATCGATTCGGGTTCTTGATCGGCGTATGGATGGACAGGAGATGAAGGCGCTTCGGCGCAGTCGGGGCATGACGCAGAATGACGTCGCCGCTGCGCTGGGGGTGGAGCAGGGCACCGTCAGCCGATGGGAACGCGGCGTGGAGGCGCCTCGCCCAGCCAATCTGGCCGGCCTTCACAAGGTCCTTCTTTCGCTGCGGCTCGATGGTCCGGCAAAGAAACGCGTGGACGCGATACTGAAAAACAGTCTCTACCAGGCGACACTTGTTGACAACCAGGGCCGGATGGTCGCGTTCTCCAGCATCGCCGTGGATTTTTTCCGTGAGCGTTACGATGTCGATCTCATTTCCCTGCTGGGCAGGCCGTTTCAGACGCTTATTGATCAAATCAATCAGACCGAAGTTCTTTGGCCTTTGGAACAATACGGCCTGTTCAAGGGAAAATATCTATTGAGTCGGTGCTACACGAACTGGCACGGGCTGATAACGTGCAACGAGTTCGAAACCGTTTTTGACAATGGAGCTTTCGCCGGCACGCTCCTGTACGCCTCGAGCCGGTACCGCATCGCCAAGAACAACGAGCGCAACGTCGTGAAGATCGAGGTGATCTCTCTCGATGATCCCGGACAGGTCGTCACGGTCTACGAGGGGCGGTATTCCGAGCAGATCCACTATCCCGGCGCCGCTGTCTGAAGCGTCTCGCCACACGGACTCGGTCCGCCTTCCAAAGACTCCACAGGCGGCCATTGCCCCAACTTGCCGGAAGGACCCGGCGATCGCTGCACTGACGTGGTGCCCCGATCGTCCTTCCAACCGCTGAAATATCAGGCGGCGAAGGCAATCGAACCTATGCTGCCACCTTTCGCAGGCGGTGTCGACATCGGTCCTGAAGCCCCTGATCGGATTGCGGTTCTCCTTTCTCCTCGCAGGTCGGCGCCGTCTCTCACCTAGCCATTCTGTCTCGCCGCAAGTCGTTCGCATATTTCCGCCCTTCCGCTGTCGGTGCGCACGGGAAATAAGCATCGCGTGGTCGGAGCCGCGACCACCTGCCTTCCCGTGTGGGTAGGATTGGCACGTAGGGGACCAAATATGTGCTACGAAACGTATTCATTGGTGTTTCGCTGATGGCTGCCGTCGGATGCGACGCCAGCTCGCAGAGCATCACAGGGTCGGCGACCTGCAAGCTGACCAATACCGCCGCCTATGCGGCCCTCTACGAGGGCCCGTGCACGGGCACCCAATCCGAAAGCGGGGCCAATACGATATTCGAGGTCAAGATGGGCAGCGCGGAGTCCTTCTTGTTTGCGGGAAGGAAGGGTGAAACGAACTGGATGACCGGCCCCGACCCGGTACAGTTCACCGATCTTCCCGATGGCGGCATCTTCCGCTGGTCGACCTTCGCCCTCGTCGTTGCGCAATAGGTGCGGCCAACCGAATTGCGCCGCGTCGGGGCGGTACGTCTCGTCAGAGCAGGGCCGCTCAAAATCCGGATGAGAAGTTCACGGGACGCATGATCCCTCGTTAAGGCTGAAGGCCATCCCGGCAGAGAACACCGCCTCGGGCCTGGTTCGCCAGTTGTGGAAGTACGCGCAAATCACGGCGGCAGGCAGACAACGTTCCCCGACCATCGGGGAGTAACCCATGGGAGCACAGAAAAGATGCAAGTATTGAAACAGGGATTCATTGCCGGGCACAGCACTCGCCTTGGCCGCCATGGCGGACGGCTGGCGCTCGTAGCGCTACTGGCATGGCCCGGGATGGCGGCGGCCCAGTCGGTGTCCGATGTCCATTTCGAGGCAGGCAACTACGGCACGATGGTCAGCGGCTCGGTCGTCGGGGACGGATTTGCCGACTACAGGCTGGGCGCGAATGGCGGTCAGAAGATGTTCGCCGAGCTCAGCGTCACCGAGTCCAACGGTGACGGCACAGTCTATTTCAACATCCTGCCACCGAACAGCTCGGATGCCGCAATCTACAACAGTTCGATGGATGGCAATTCGACAACCGTCAATCTGCCCTCGGACGGGACCTATACCATCCGCGTCTATCAGATGGGCAACGATGCGGATGCCGGAAAGACCAGCAGCTTCAACCTGGACCTGTCGATCCAATAGCTTCTGCCCGCTGGACCGGTACCGGAACTTGACTCACCAAAGGAGACTTCTCGTGCAGGGAATACTTCGCAAGGCGGCTCCGGTGGCGCTGATCGCCGGGCCGGCTCTGGCGCAGGAGCAGGCGGCCGAAGCCGTGGGCGCGGCCGTCGGGGGGGTAATCGGCCTTGTCATCGTGATCGTGGTCGGCGCTGTCATCGGCTGGCTTGCGAGCATGGTCGTCAAAGGTGGCGGTTCGGGCATCGTTACGAATGTGCTCTACGGCATTGGCGGGTCATTGCTTGCTGGCTACCTGCCGCCGCTTCTCGGGATTCCGCTCGGTGCGGTCGGCGGCATCATCGCGGCAATCGTCGGCGCAATCGTCCTGATCCTGATTGTTCGCGCCCTGCACAGATCGGCCTGACCGCGGTGGCGAGCGGGCATCAGGACAGGATGGCGCAGCGAGGCTGCGCCGCCGATGGCGCTGCCGGGAGGCGACAGAACGGAGACCAGCGGATGCATGGGTTTCACCCCCACATGATCGGAACGAGCGGCTTTCCCAAGGTCGATTTCCCTGCGCCGGCGCACTTGGCTTCCTCGATGCCGGATGGCCGGGCCCGGGACGCACAGGACTATCTGCGTGACCGGGCGGCCCGTTCCGACGGACCTTGCAAGGGACAAACGTCAGACGGCACAGGCAACCGGAACGGCCGGACTCGTCACGAATTGCCTTTCGCGGCGAAAGACCTGGAGCGACATCTGGAAAGATGCGAACCGCCCGGGCCCTGCCAGCCGGGGCGGCCACGCGCCCGCTGCAAGGCCTCAGGCCGAGTTCCCCGGCATGCCAACGAATTGGAGGAGAGTCCGAGCTTCATCGCATGGATCCTCCCGATAGCCGCGTCCGGACGCGCGACCGCCCTTGAGACTCGAGCGACACGTCAAGCAATCCAGTGAACCAACAAAGGAGTACACTGACCATGGCCTACAACCCCTTCAATCTTTTGAGCAAGCAATTCGGCTTCGCCGCTTATGCGGCGTCGCCCTTCGACGGCAGAGGCGGTCATCGGCACCACGGCTACGACCACCCGCACTGGGGCGACGACCATCCGGCCTGGGGCGGCGACCAGCCGGGCGGCGGCGGCGACAACCCGGGCGGCGGCGGTGGTGGTGACAACCCGGGCGGCGGCGGCGGTGACAACCCGGGCGGCGGCGGCGGCGACAATCCGGGCGGCGGCGGCGGCGGCGCGCCCACGGCGATCGTGGTCACCACGGACGCGGACGTCGTCGACCCCGACGACGGGGTGCTTTCGCTGCGCGAAGCCATCGACATGGCGAATGCCACCGCGCAGCCCGATACCATCCAGTTCCAGGACGGGCTGACGGACGTCCACCTTTCGAGCCCCCTCAACGTGACGTCGAAGATCGACATCAGCGGCGATACCGACGGGGACGGCACGGGCGATGTCGCGCTCGATGCCGGCGGCAGCACCCATCATTTCGATATCGCCAAGAGCGGCGATCTCACCCTGACGGATATCACGCTGGAGAATGGCTCCGCCACGGCGGGAACCAACGGCGCATCGGGGCAGAACGGGTCCGCCGGCATCAACACGGGAACCCCGCCGGAGAAGAACGGCGGCGACGGCGGGAGTGGCGGCGATGGCGGGGATGCCGCGGGCTCCATCGTCAACGAAGGGCGATTGACGCTGGATAATGTCACTTTCGAGAACATCCAGGCCACCGGCGGCACAGGCGGCACCGGCGGCACCGGCGGCATCGGCAGCCCCGGCCTCGATGCCGCCAGTTCTCATCTCCATAGTTCTGCTGGCGGCGCCGGCGGCACCGGCGGCACTGGCGGCGCTGGCGGCGATGCCGGGATCATCCTGAACACGGGCACCGTGCGCATCGTCGATTCCGTGCAGGTCTATGATACGGGCCTCCAGGGTGGCGCAGGCGGCACCGGCGGCAATGGCGGCACCGGCGGCAATGGCGGCGATAGTCACTTCCCTGTTGTCCGGGCCATTGGCAGCGATGGTGGCCTTGGCGGCACCGGCGGCACTGGCGGCGATGCCGGCGATGCCGGCGTGATCGTCGGCGCAGGGAAGGTCACCGGCGATCAGTTCATCTTTATCGCCGGCGCGGATTTCGAGGGGGGCGATGCCGGCGCCGGCGGCGCAGGCGGCACTGGCGGCCATGGCGGCTTTTCGATTAACAGGGCCGGCGGCGACGGCGGCGATGGCGGCACCGGCGGCGATGGCGGCACTGGCGGTGACGGCTATCCGGACGCCGATGTGGGCGCTGGCGGCGCAGGCGGCGCAGGCGGTGCCGGCGGCGATTTCGGCGGATCGGGCACCGGGGACATAGGCGATCCCGGGGATGTCGGCACGGCCGGTGGCGCGGGCGATCCCGGAATGTTGCACGATTATTTGATTCTGGCCTGAGCGGCATCTCGCCCGAACCGCGGAGGTTCGGGCAGGTCGGGCGGCCCCTTCGGGCCGCCCGATGTCTTTGGTCCGGGCGAAGCCCGCGAGGACCTCTTGGCACCCGGTTCGGCGTCGGCTTCAGCGAGGCGTTCTGTAGGGCTGATCGTCAGGGAAGCCTGGGGATACGAATCGAAGGATCAAGCGGACCGACGCCGGGATAGTCCAACAAGCCACAATGCTCCAAGAGGTTGAGAACGTTGGAGCCCCCTCCCCTCCCCGCCGCCGACCTCGTCGACCCGAATCTCAACTTGGCGGCCTGGAGGCCGCCCGTTCCGCGATGTTGGCAATCGGCGTCCTGCGGACGCGCCATTGCACGAGGCTGCAGCCGCCTGCCGCACACCCGCGGCCGAGTTTCTGGCCTTTTTCCAAAAGAATTCAAAGACTACGTAGCGACTCTGACACAGTCCCGGTTCGAATCCAGGTGCCCCAGCCAGCC
>JACKKC010000045.1 GCA_020637615.1 Rhodovulum sp. | reverse complement strand
CGGGGGCCGGCGCGCAAACGCGCCGTCCAGGGCCGACCCGACCCGAACCCCGACCGACGGTGAGGCTGCACCCCCTCGCTCCGCGGGGCGCGGCCTTCTCTCTTGTCCGTGGCTCGGTCTCGAAGCCCGGCGGTAGTCAGGTGGACGGATCGCCGACGGGGCCGGTCGGGACGGGCCTCGGCGCGGCTTCGAGCCGGAGGCGGCGGAGGACCACCAGCCCCAGCGCGCCGAGACCGAGGCACCAGATCCCCATGGCGAGGCATTGGCGCGGGAAGTCGATGCCCCGGTCGATCAGGATGCCGGTGATGCCCGGGCCGATGGCGGTGGAGACGACCATCACGGTGGTCGCCAGCGATCGCACCGCCCCTAGATGCCGCGTGCCGTAGACCGCGGGCAGCAGCGCGCCCCAGAGCGCGCTGGCCATGCCCTGGGTCGCCCCGAGCAGGCCGAGCGCGGCGATCCAGAGGCCGACCTGCCCGGCGGGGCCGATCAGCGTGACCCCGAGCGCCATGGGCAGCAGAAAGACCGGCAGCAGCCGCTCGGGCCCGAATCGGTCGCAGGCCCAGCCCGCGAAGAGCGCCGCGGCGATGGCGAGCGCGGCATAGACCGGGTAGCCCCGCGCCATCTCCGCCTGCGCCCAGCCCTTGACCGCGGAGATGTTGGACTGGTGGAAATAGACCACCGTGCCGACGAAGCCCGGGGTCAGCAGGAACGGCAGCAGCGCGGGAAGGAGCCAGTGGCCCAGCGCGTCCGCGCGGCTCCAGTGCCGCCCGCCGAGCCCCGGCGCCTCCTCGCCCCCGCCCTCGCCCCCGCCCTCCGGCGCGCGGCCGCGGGCGAAGAGCAGGGCGGCGGCCGGCGCGAGGCCGAGGGCGAGCATGAGCGCCACGCCGCCCCAGGTGAGCCGCCAGCCCAGGGCCGCGATCGCCGCGACGGTGATCAGCGGGATCACCATCTCGCCGAAGGCGTGGCCGAGGATCACCAGCGATACCGCCCGGCCGCGCTGGGCGCGGAACCAGCGGCCCATGGCGGTCAGCGCCACATGGGGGAACATGCCCTGGCCGCAGAAGCGCAGGCCGATCAGCGCGAGCCCGAGCAGCCAGGGCGAGGATGTCCAGGCCATCAGCGCTGCGGCGAGCGCGAAGGCCAGCGCGACGCCCGCGGCCAGCCGCCCCAGCGGCATGGTGTCCGCGAGCGCGCCGCGCAGGAAGAGGAGCCCCGCCGCGACCAGGGTGGCGAGGGTATAGAGGCTGCCCCAGCCCCCGTCGCTCAGCCCGTAGACTGCCTTTATCTCGCCGGCGAAGAGCGCGATGAACCAGGTCTGGCCGAAGGCCGAGGCGAAGGTCAGCAGGAAGCCCGGGGCGAGCCAGCGCAGGTTCTGGGTCAGGAACGCGATCATGCATCCTGCTAGCCCCGGGCGTGGGGAAAGACGAGGCCCGATCGCAGGCCAGGCGGGGCGATTGCATGCGAAACCCGGCCCCGGAGCCTTGCGCGGCGGCGCCGGGCGTGGTTTGTCTCCGGCGGAGAATCCGGAGATCGTGATCATGGACAAGTTCACCACGCTGACCGGCGTCGCGGCGCCGCTGCCGCAGATTAATGTCGACACCGACATGATCATCCCCAAGCAGTTCCTGAAGACGATCAAGCGCTCGGGCCTCGGCAAGAACCTCTTCGACGAGATGCGCTACGACGCCGAGGGCAGGGAGATCGAGGATTTCGTGCTCAATCGCCCCGCCTACCGGGACGCGCGGATCCTCGTCACCGGCGAGAACTTCGGCTGCGGCTCTAGCCGCGAGCACGCGCCCTGGGCGCTGCTCGACTTCGGCATCCGCTGCGTGATCGCGCCGAGCTTCGCCGACATCTTCTACAACAACTGCTTCAAGAACGGCATCCTGCCGATCGCGCTGCCGCAGGAGGACGTCGACAAGCTGATGGACGACGCCGGGCGCGGCGCCAATGCCATCGTGACCATCGACCTCGAGAACCAGGTGATCACCGGCCCCGACGGCGGCTCGATCGCCTTCGAGGTCGACCCGTTCCGCAAGCATTGCCTGCTAAACGGGCTCGACGACATCGGGCTGACCATGGAGAAGGAGGCGCATATCGCCGCCTTCGAGAAGGCGCTGGAAGCGCGGATGCCCTGGCAGGCCCACGCCGGTTAACCGCAGCGGAAGAACGAAGAAGCTGTGCGGCCAATTGAATCCCGGTTATGCAGATCCCCCGGAGATTGCATGGAGTTTGTCAAGTCCGGGTGCTTCGGGCTGATGCGGCGTGCCAAACCGACGCCTGCACGCCCTCAAACGCGTTCGGCAGATGTTCGATGATTGGGCCTGCCAAGCAGAGACTAGAGGTCGCAGGGAGCGACGAGTTGCCGGCAACGCGTCCTTGAGCAAACGCAGTCGACTTCGCGCTGCGCAGGTTGGGTATTCAAGCCCGCATCAAAATCTGCTCATGGACTGATCTTGTGATTGTCATCGGCCGAAAAGTTGCCTGCCGGGAATCACCCGAACAAGCCATGGATCAACGCAACCGCTACAGCGGCGACAACTAGCCAGATTATGGCCCGTTGCACGCCTTTCAGGTGTCCGCCAACCTCGCCAAGACGGCGTTCGATTTTGGCGAGGAGAACCGGAACTGTCTGTGGTTCTGCATCATCGGTCTCGTCATCGTCCGTGTTGGGGGTGGCAAACCGCTCAGCACCCTCCAAGACGAAGCGTAGGTCGGCGCAACGACCAAACGGCCTGGTTCGGTCGTCATCAAGGAGCAAGTCGGGGCCCAATGACGGGCCTAGCTCAGCGTAGGTTGGGATCTCGATGGATATTTCCATCCTTGGAGCGGAAATCATTCTGACTTTTTCGTAGTCCGCCCTCGGGAGGTAGACGACAAAACCATCATTGCTGTAAAGATGGAGCGGCCACGACCTTGCTATCTCGTCCGGTTTTATCTCAAGAGTTTTTGACTTTCTACTTAGGTTGATTACCGATCGATAGTGAGCGAGCGTCTCGTCCGACACAGGCTCGAGTGTGAACTCGAACTGCCGGATCTCACTGTTTTCGTCGCCGAGTACCGCGAGCCTACCCCCGTCGATCCGTGCCGTTCCCTCGATGGTCGAGAAATACTCCGGAGGGGAACCTAGACCCTGGTGCCACCCAACCTCCTCGCGGAAATCGGTGCTGACGAGCTTCAGGTACGCTCTGTCCCTTTCGTATCGCTTCCCGTCGTGCTCGATTTCAAGATCGTCCCCGTTTTCTTCCATCTAACTTCTTTGCCCCTGATTCCAATCCTTTTCTGTATCATAATGCAGTATTTCAATGTCAACGCCGTGGAATAACGAATTGTTTGTTCTCAGGTGGCGCAGTTCGCGTGGGGTGAAGCCTTGTCCCGCATCTGGCGCGATGCGAGCGGCTTGCAGGCAAATGATATGATCTAAAATCACTATAAATGATTTATGATAATCTGAATTATTAGATTAAATTACACTGATTCTTTTGAATCTATTTTCAATATAATTCAGATTTTTTCGCCATATACTATACTGCTCCAGCGCGAGCTGAACAAGCCGAAGTCATCGCGAACCAACTCGCTGTGCCCGCGTCTCGCCATGTTGGTTAACCGCGGCTTAACGCCGGCGCGCGAGCCTCGCCGGCGTGACCCGGATCCGCGCGCGCCTTATCGCCCTCCTCCTCCTCGCGGTCCTGCCCCAGGCGGCGGGCGCGGAGACCCTGCGCGTGGCGACCTATGACGTCGATCTGACCCGCAAGGGCGCCGGGGTGCTCCTGCACGACCTCGGGCGCGAGCCCGATGCCGGGCTCGCCGCGGTGCTGGCGGTGATCCGGGCGGCGCGGCCCGACGTGCTGCTCCTGACGAGCTTCGACCACGACCTGCGCGGCCGGGCGCTGGCGGCCTTTCTCGACCTGCTGCGCCAGGGGCCGGAGGGGATCGACTATGCTCACGTCTTCGACGGGCCGGTGAACGCGGGCGAGGTCTCGGGGCTCGACCTCGACGGCGACGGGATGCTCATGGGCTGGGGCGACGGCTGGGGCTGGGGCAAGTTCCCCGGCAATGGCGGCATGGCGCTGGTCTCGCGGCTGCCGCTCGACGCGGAGGCCGCGCGCAGCTTCCGCATGCTGCGCTGGGCCGATCTGCCCGGCGCGGAGCTGCCGACAACCCCGGAGGGCACCCCATGGCCGGACGCCGGGGCGCAGGCAGCCTTCCGGCTCTCGTCGCGCTCGCATTGGGACGTGCCGGTGATCCTGCCGGATGGCGGGCGGCTGCACCTGCTCGCCTCGAACCCGACGCCGCCGCTCTTCGACGGGCCGGAGATGGCGAACCGGCTGCGCCACCGGGACGAGCTGCGGTTCTGGGCGCTCTATCTCGACGGCGAGGCCTTCGCCGACGACCAGGGGCGCGTCGCGCCCGCGGCCGCGGCGCCGGTGGTGGTGCTGGGCAACCTGAACGCCGATCCGCAGGACGGCGCCGGGCTCGACGGTGCGATCGGGCAGCTGCTCTCCCATCCAAGGCTCCGCGATCCCCGGCCGCGAAGCGAGGGCGCCGTCGCCGCGGCGGCGGCCCAGGGCGGGGCGAACTTGCGGCAGAAGGGCGCGCCCGCGACCGACACCGCCGATTGGCGCGACGACGGGGGCCCGGGCAACCTCCGCGTCGACTACGTCCTGCCCGATGCGGCGCTGACCATCGCCGGCGCGGGCGTCTTCTGGCCGGCGCCTGAGGCGGCGCTTGCCGGGACGGTGGCGGCGGGGCCCTCCCACCGGCTGGTCTGGGCCGATGTCGTCCTGCCGGAAGCCGCGCCAGCGACCAGCGCGGCGAAGACCGCCTCCGCCGTGGTCGGCCGGTAATCGGGCAGGAGCCGGGCGAGCGGGGCCGGGTCGAGCCGATGCGGCACGTCCCAGAGGTAGCGCATCTCCAGGATCTCGCGCCACATCGGGTTGAAGGGCGCACCGAGGCGCAGGAACGCCCAGGGGAAGCCGCGGAGGGTCACGCCGCGCCCCATCGCCTGCGCGAGGCCGGCGCGCATCTCCTCCCCGGTCAGCGACAGGCCCGCGAAGGGCACGTCGGCGAAGGCCGGCAGATCCTCGCGAATCTCGGCGAGCCCCACCGCCGCGCGGGCGGCGTCGGGCAGCCAGGCCCAGGCATGCACCGCGTCCCGCCGCCCCGGATAGGCCAGCCGCCCCGCGGCGAGCGATTTCGCGAGCACCGCGTCGAACCAGTTGCCGCTGGCCTCCGCCTCGAGGAAATCGCCGGCGCGCAGCACGATGGTGCGGACGCCGCGGGCCGAGGCCGCGCGGAAGGCCGCTTCCATCTCGGCGCGCAGCCGCCCCTTGCGCGTGTCCGGGCGGTGCGGCGTGTCGGGACCCAGCAGCTCCGGCATCGCCCTGCCGAAGACATAGATATTGCCGGGGATCAGCACGGTCGCGCCGCTCGCCTCCGCCGCGGCCAGAACCGCGCGGGTCATGGCGGGCAGGTCCTTCGCCCAGTCCGGATAGGGCACGTTCGCGGCATGGACGATCAGGTCGCGCCCCTCGGCCAGGCGGGCGAGCGCCTCGGCGTCGCGCAGGTCGCCCCTGTGCTCGGTGGTGCCGGGGATGCCGGGCGCGGCGCCGCGGGTCAGCACATGCACTTCCCAGCCGGCATCGCGGAAGGCATGCGCCGAGGCGCGGCCGAAGCGGCCCCGCGCCCCCAGGACCAGGACGGATCGGGACATGACGGTCTCCTCTGGAATGGTTGCGGTCGCCGACAGATCTATCCATTCGGATCCGGATGGAAATTGCCGAAATCCGGCGATATGACATTCATTCATGAATGATATTGCGAGACTCGACTGGTCGCTGGTCCGCTCCTTCCTCGCGGTCGCCGAAACCGGCTCGCTCTCCGCGGCGGCCCGCGCGCTGGGATCGAGCCAGCCGACGCTGGGGCGGCATGTGGCGGCGCTCGAAGCGGCGCTCGGGGTCGCGCTCTTCGAGCGGCGGCGGCGCGGGCTCGTGCCCACCGAGGCGGCCCGGGCGCTGATGCCCGAGGCGGCGGTGATGCGCCGGGCGGCGGGACGGCTCGCGCTCGCCGCCGCCGGCCGCGACACGCGTCTCGCGGGCACGGTGCGCATCACCACCAGCGTGGCGGTAGCGCATCACCTGATGCCCGCGATCGTCGCCGGGCTCCGCCGCGACGCCCCGGAGATCGAGATCGAGCTGGTGGCCTCCGACACCAGCGAGAACCTGCTCTTCCGCGAGGCCGACATCGCCGTGCGCATGTACCGCCCGGCGCAGCTCGACGTGGTCACGCGCCATCTCGGCGAATTCGAGCTCGGCCTCTTCGCCGCGCGCGGCTACATCGCACGCGCCGGCATGCCGGAAGGGCCCGCCGGGCTCGACGGCCACGTGATGATCGGCTTCGACCGCTCCGACCTGATCCGGGAGGGCGTGCGGGCGCTGGGCCTCGACCCGCCGAAGGGTTTCTTCGCGGTGCGCTGCGACGACCAGGGCGTCTGCTGGGAGCTCCTGCGCGTGGGCTGCGGCATCGGCGTCGCCCATGCGGCGGTGGCGCGCGCCGAGCCCGGTCTGGTGCGGGTGCTGCCCGAGCTCGCGCTGCCGCGCCTGCCGGTCTGGCTGACCGCGCCGCTCGCCCTGCGCACGAGCCCGCGCATCCGATTCGTCTTCGACCGGCTCGCGACGGCGCTCGAAGCGCTCGCCTCGCCTTGACCCCGGGACGGGCGGGGGGTAGCGGAAACCCCGCACCCTTGCGAGGACAGATCCATGGCCGACCCGACGCTCCTGATCCTTCCCGGCGACGGCATCGGCCCGGAGGTCATGGCGGAGGTGCGCAAGGTCATCGACTGGTATGGCGAAAACCGCGGCCTGCGCTTCGCGGTCGAGGAGGATCTGGTCGGTGGCTGCGCCTATGACGCGCACGGGACCCCCCTGACCGACGCCACCATGGCGAAGGCCCAGGCGGCGGACGCCGTGCTGCTCGGCGCGGTGGGCGGGCCGAAATACGACGCGCTCGATTTCTCGCTCAAGCCCGAGCGCGGGCTCCTGCGCCTGCGCAAGGAGATGGACCTCTACGCCAACCTGCGCCCGGCGCAATGCTTCGACGCGCTGGCGGATTTCTCGTCGCTGAAGCGCGAGGTGGTCGCCGGGCTCGACATCGTCATCGTGCGCGAGCTGACGAGCGGCATCTATTTCGGCGAGCCGCGCGGTATTGTCATCGAGGGTAACGAGCGGGTCGGGATCAACACCCAGCGCTACACCGAAGGCGAGATCGCCCGCGTCGCCCGCGTCGCCTTCGAGCTGGCGCGGAAGCGCTCGAACAAGGTCTGCTCGATGGAGAAGGCCAATGTCATGGAATCGGGCGTGCTCTGGCGCCAGGTCGTGACCGAGGTCCATGCCGCGGAATATCCCGACGTGGCGCTCTCCCACATGTATGCCGATGCCGGCGCCATGCAGCTCTGCCGCTGGCCCAAGCAGTTCGACGTGATCGTGACCGACAATCTCTTCGGCGACCTGCTCTCGGACGCCGCCGCGATGCTGACCGGCAGCCTGGGCATGCTGCCCTCGGCCAGCCTCGGCGCACCCATGGCGAACGGCCGGCCCAAGGCGCTCTACGAGCCGGTGCACGGCTCGGCCCCGGACATCGCCGGAGAGGGCAAGGCCAATCCGATCGCCTGCATCCTCTCCTTCGCCATGGCGCTGCGCTATTCCTTCGATGCGGGCGAGGAGGCGGCGCGGCTCGAGGCGGCGGTGGAGCGCGTGCTGGCCGACGGGCTGCGCACCGCCGACCTGCTCGGCCCCGAGGGCGGGACGCCGGTCTCGACCCGGGCGATGGGCGACGCGATCCTCGCGGCGCTCGACGAAAGCCTCTGAAAGGGAAGCGACCATGACCGAAGCCGCAAGGTCCCCGACCCTCCGCGGCGCGGCGCTGGCGCTGACCGCCTTCGGGATCTACGCGACCCACGACGTCGTCATCAAGTTCCTGGGCGCGAGCTTCTCGCCCTTCCAGATCATCTTCTTCTCGACGCTCTTCGGCTTTCCGGTGGTCACCTTCATGCTGATGCACGACCCCGAGCCGGGCAACCTGCGGCCGCGCCACCCCTGGTGGACGGCGCTGCGCACCTTCGCGGCGGTGGCGACCGCGGCCTCGGCCTTCTACGCCTTCTCGTCGCTGCCGCTGGCCGAGGTCTATGCGATCATCTTCGCCTCGCCGCTCCTGATCACCATCCTGGCGGTGCCGATCCTCGGCGAGCGCGTCGGCTGGCGGCGCTCGCTCGCGGTCGGGGTGGGGCTGATCGGCGTCATCGTGGTGCTGCGCCCGGGCGCGACGCAATTCGAGCTCGGCCATCTCGCGGCGCTGACCGCGGCGATCTGCTCGGCGGTCGCGGCGGTGATCATGCGCAAGATCGGCCGCGACGAGCGCTCGGCGGTGCTGCTGCTCTATCCGATGATGGCGAATTTCCTGGTCATGGGCTGCGCCATGCCCTTCGTCTACGAGCCGGTCTCCGGCCTGCACCTGGGCGGATTCGCGGCCATCGCCGTGCTCGGCTTCATGGGCGCGCTCTTCCACATCGCCGCCTATCGCACGGCGCCGGCGGTGGTGGTGGCGCCGATGCAATATTCCCAGATCCTCTGGGCCGTGGCCTATGGCGCGTTCTTCTTCGGCGAGACGCCGGCGCGCAACACCGCCATCGGCGCCGGGATCATCATCGCGAGCGGCCTCTACGTGGTCTTCCGCGAGGGTGGCTCGACCGCCTCGCGCACCACGCCGGTCCTCCGCACCCAGACGCGCTACCTGCTCGGCACGGTGCCGCGGATCGGCGCGCTGCGGCGGATCTGGCGCAGGAACCGGGCCGTGCCCGAGAAGGCCCCGACCACCTAGTTCCCGAGCTCCAGCACGAAGGGCTCGCCCCAGCCGTGCAGGCTGTCATGGGCGCGGATGGCGACGCGGCCGAGTTCCGGCGGGACCGCCACGCCGCCGAGCGAGCGGGTGAAGGGCTGCTCGGTCACATGCGGGTGCAGCAGCTCGCGATAGCCGAGCCGGCTGCCGTCGGGTGCGGCGATCTCCCAGCCGTCGGCGTAGTGCTCCCAGCCGGTATCGGCATGGGCGACGGTGACCTCGAAGCGCCAGGTGGCCCCCTCGCGCGTCGCGGTGGCGGCGGTGACGCGCGGCTCACCGGCCACGGCGACGGCCGGCAGAAGCGCGGCGAGGATCAAGACGGCGCGAAACATGCGGCGATCCTGCCACAGCCCGAGCCCACGCGCGGTCACGATCGCGCGGGCGGGCCGCGACAGGGAAATCGCAGCCGGCGACAGGATCTCGTCTGCCCGAGATCCGGGCGCGCCCAGCACCACCACCCCGCCCGGCGGGCACCGCCGGGCAGCGCCCGCCCCGCCCGTCACGCCGCAGGCGTGCCTCCTGCACGCCGCGGGCGCTTCGCCCCCGCCCGGGTCGGGCGCCGCCCTCATTTGGCGCGGGACGGTCGTATTAGCAGGAAGAAGCCCCATATACGACGGCCCCGGCGGACCGCGACAATCGGCGTTGCGCTGCGCCCTCAACCCGATTACACACCGCGCGGTGTCGGAGTGTAGCGCAGCCTGGTAGCGCACCTGCTTCGGGAGCAGGGGGTCGGAGGTTCGAATCCTCTCACTCCGACCAGTCTTCGCGGCATGGGCCCTGCGCGCGGTCGCCGCGTCCGCCGGAGAGGTGCAGGGAGAGCCCGGGCCATGGCGCCGCAGCTGGATCGATCCCCTGAACGCCCCTGGCTCTCGATCGTCGTGCCGATGAAGAACGAGGCCGAAAATCTCGAGCTTGTCACCGAAGGCATCGCCGCGGCCTGCGCCGGGGCCGGCCCCTTCGAGGCGATCTACGTGGACGACGGCTCGACTGACGGCACTGCGGCGAAGGCGGTGGCGCTCGTCGCGCGCTTTCCCTTCCTGCGGGTGATCGCGCACGAGCGGAGCGGCGGCCAGTCGGCGGCGATCCACAGCGGCGTGCTCGCGGCGTGCGGCGAAGTGATCTGCACGCTCGACGGCGACGGCCAGAACCCGCCCGCCGAGATCCCGAAGCTCCTCGCCCGGCTCGAGGGGCGGGACTTCCCCGAGGGCGTGGCGCTGATCGCCGGCCAGCGGGTGGGGCGGCGCGACACGCTCTCCAAGCGCTGGGCCTCCAAGGCCGCGAACGGCATAAGGTCGCGGCTCCTGAAGGACGGCACCCGCGACACCGGCTGCGGGCTCAAGCTGATCCGGCGCGACGTCTTCCTGGCGCTTCCCTATTTCGATCACATGCACCGCTATCTGCCGGCGCTGGTGGCGCGCGACGGCTGGCGCACGCTGCATCAGGACGTGGCCCATGCCGAGCGCCATGCCGGCAAGTCGAACTATGCCAATCTCAGCCGTGCGGTGGTGGGCGCCTATGACCTGGTCGGCGTGAGCTGGCTGATCCGGCGGCGCAAGAAGGCCCGCGGCACCGAGCTTACGGGGGTCTGACTTGAAAACGCTCTTCGAGATCTTCCGCGTCGACCATTGGGGCGAGTTCTGGTGGGTGGTCGTCGGCCTCGCCGGGCAGCTGATGTTCTCGATGCGCTTCCTGATCCAGTGGATCTCCTCGGAACGGGCGCGCAAATCGGTGATGCCGGTGGCCTTCTGGTATTTCTCGCTCGCCGGCGGGGCGATCCTGCTCACCTATGCGATCTACCGCCGCGACCCGGTCTTCATCCTCGGACAGGCGACCGGGCTCTTCATCTATTCGCGCAATCTCTGGCTGATCCGTGCCGAGAAGCGCGCCCCCTGAGGCTCGCAGCTTCCGCCTGGGCCTCGCCGCGATCGCCGCGGTCACGCTCTGGCGCGTCGCGCTCCTGCCCTTCGACGCCACCGATCTCTTCGTCGACGAGTCGCAATACTGGTTCTGGGGGCAGGAACTCGCCTGGGGCTATTATTCCAAGCCGCCGCTTATCGGCTGGATCCTGCGCGCCGCCACCGAGATCGGCTCCGACGACCGCTTCTGGATCCGCCTGCCGCTGCCGCTGATCCATGCCGGCACCGCGGTGCTGCTGGCCTTCGCCGGGCGGCGGCTCTTCGGCGGGCGGATCGGCGGGCTGGCGGGGGCGGGTTTCGCGACCCTGCCGGGGGTGGCGGTCGGCAGCCTGCTCGTCTCCACCGACACGCCCATGCTCTTCTGCTTCGCCCTGGCGCTGCTCGCCTTCGTCGCGCTGGGCGAGCGGCGCTCGGCCGCCTGGGCGCTGGCCCTGGGGGCCGCCATCGGGACCGGGCTGCTCGCCAAATACGCCATGGTCTATTTCCCGCTCTGCGCCGCGCTGGCGGCGGCGCTGCTGCCGGACCGCCGCATCGCCTGGCGCGACGCGGGCCTCGCGGCGGCGCTGGCGCTGGCGATCGTCGCGCCGAACCTCGCCTGGAACGCGAGCCACGATTTCGCGACGCTGCAGCACACCGCCGACAACACCGACTGGCGCGATGCCGGGCTGCGGCCCGGCGCGCTGCTCGCCTTCTGGGGCGGGCAGTTCGCGGTGGCCGGCCCGGTGCTCTTCGCCGCCTATCTCGCGGGCCTCGGCCGGCTGCGTGCGATCCCGCCGGCCCGGTTCCTCGCCGCCATGTCGCTGCCGGTCTTCGTGCTGGTCTCGGTCCAGGCGCTGCGCTCCGGCGCCAATGCGAACTGGGCGGCGGCGGGCCATCTCGGCGCGGTGCTGCTCGGGATCGCGGTGCTCGCGCCGCGGCGGCGGCTGCTCGCGCTCTCCTTCGCGATCAATCTCGCGGTGAGCCTCGCCCTGCCCATCGCGGCGACCCAGGCCGCGCGCTGGCACGCGCCGGGCGGCAACCTCGTGCTCGCCCGCTATGTCGGCCAGGGCGCGGTCAGTCGCCGGGCCGCGGCCATCGCCGAGGCCGAAGGTCTCGACACGCTGGTCAGCGACAGCCGGACGCTGCTCGCGGATTTCTTCTACACCCTGCGCGATTCTCGCCTCGCGATCCACGCCGCCCCGGTGGAGGGCTTCCCGCCGCATCACTACGCCCTCGCCCATGCCCTGCCGCCGGGGCCGGGCGCGGTGCTCTTCGTCTCGCGCGACGCCGAAGGCCCCGACTGCCCGGTCGCCGGGGTCACGCCGGAACTCGTGGCCTCCTGGCGGCCGGAGGAAGGCTTCGTCACCGACACGATCTACGCCCATCGGGTGCCGCGGCGCTGCTGGTATCCGGGGCCGGGCTGACGATCGGCCGCCTGTCGCGATCAGGCGTCGCTCCCGGGCGAGCGCCTGCCGCGCGCCGATGCGACACCGGGCCGACCGCAGCCCGCCGCCCCCGACATGGCCTTTCACGTCCGACATCCCATCGCGCTCGCGGCGCGGCCCGGCGCCCGCACCTTCAGCGTGCTCTATTTCGTCGAATCGCTGTCGCGCGCGGCGATGGCGACGGTGCTGCCGCTCACCGCCTATGCGCTCTACGAGACCAAGGAGGCGGTGAGCCTCGTCTATACCGCCGTCTCGCTCGCCGCCCTCTGCCTCAGCTTCGCGATCCCGCTCCTGGTCCGGCGCATCAGCCGGAAATGGACCTATACGCTCGGCTGCGCGCTGCTCGTGCTCTGCGGGGCGCTGACCTGGCTCGAGACGCCGCCCTCGCTGGCGCTGGCGCTGCTCGCCCGCACCCTGGGGGCGGCGGTGATCAACGTCACGCTCAACCTCTACATCATGGACAATATCGGCAAGCGCGACCTCGCGCGCTCCGAGACGCTCCGATTCGCGGTCTCGACGCTGGCCTGGACGGCGATGCCGCTGATCGGGGTCTGGCTGATGCAGACGCGCGGGCTCTGGGCGCCCTGCCTCGTCTGCATCGGCGGCGCGCTCCTGCTCGCCGCCCTCTTCTGGTACCGCAGGCTGGCCGAGGGCGGTCCGATCCGCGCCGCGGGTGGCGGTGCCGCGCCGGGCCGGAGCCCCTTCCGCGCCATCCGCCGCTTCGCCGCCCAGCCGCGGCTGCGCCTCGCCTGGTCGATCGCCTTCGCGCGCTCGGCCTTCTGGACCACCTTCTTCGTCTATGCGCCGATCCTGATGGTCGAAGGCGGGCGCAGCGCGACGGCCGGCGCCATGGTGGTCGCCGGCGGCAACGTGATGCTGCTCAACAACCTCTTCACCCGGTCCTGGGCGGCGCGGTTCTCGCTGCGCCGGGTGATCGGCGGGGCGCTGCTGGTGGCGGCGGCGCTGGTGCTGCTCGCGGCACTGCTGACCCTCGCCGCGCCAGCGCCGGCGGGGATCGTGCTGGTGGCGGCCGCCTTCTTCGTGGCCATGCTCGACGGCCTCGGCCCGGTGCCCTTCCTGCGCGCGGTGCGGGCGCGCGAGCGGGCGGAGATGTCGACGGTCTACCGCACCTATCTCGACGCCTCCGAGCTCCTGCCCCAGGTCGCCTATTTCTTCCTCTTCATGATCGGCGGCTTCGCCGCCGCCTTCGCCGGCCTCGCCGCG
The DNA here is from genome assembly GCA_020637615.1 of Rhodovulum sp. GTDB lineage: Bacteria > Pseudomonadota > Alphaproteobacteria > Rhodobacterales > Rhodobacteraceae > Amaricoccus. The sequence goes on along the minus strand of JACKKC010000045.1, from coordinate 588 downwards.
CTGATGGCGGCGATCGGCCTGCTGGCCCTGCGCTACCTGCCGCGGGGCATGTGATGCCGGCGGGCGTGCTTCCACCGATCCCTGCTGCCCTCGCAGCCGATTGCCTTCCCGCACGAACCGGGTGTCCCCAGCCCGATCGACCCGCGGCGATCGGGCCGCGCCGGCCCTGCCGGGGGCCGGCGCGCAAACGCGCCGTCCAGGGCCGACTCGGCCCGATCCTCAAACGACGGCAAAACTGCACCCCCCTCGCCCTGCGGCTTGCGCCTCCGGGCGACCGGACCGGGCGACGCGCCACCGGCGCCTCGCCTTTTCGGCCCGGGGGAATGTGACGCGGGCCGCGCGGGGCGCGGCCTTCTCCCACGGCCCATCCGCGGAAAATAGGTGCTGATCAGGGGAGGTGATCCGACGTTCGGGCGAATCGGTCGGCCAGAGGACGCCGCGAACCTGCACCAGCGAGGCACGGCCTCGCGCCTGTTCGTCGGTTGGGGCGCGCCGGTTTGTCACCTGCCATATCCGCGAAGTGGAGGCGCTGCTGGCATGGAAAACGGCCCTCGCCGTCGACTTTCGTCCCGCGCGGGCCGGGTGTCC
>JACKKC010000044.1 GCA_020637615.1 Rhodovulum sp. | reverse complement strand
GAAGCAATCACCCGGAGACCGCCTGACGCGGCTCCCGAGCCTCAGAAGACGCGCGGGACCAGGTTCCGCGCGCTGCGGTCGGGCTCGTAGCCCTCGGGGCGCTTCTGGCGCCGGCCGAGCTTGGGCTTCTCGAAGGCGATCCTCTCGTAGGGGATCTGCCGCAGCAGATGGGTGATGCAGTTGATGCGCGCCGCCTTCTTGTCGTTCGAATCCACGATCCACCAGGGCGCGTGCGGCGAGTCGGTCGCCCGGATCATCTCGTCGTAGGCCTTGGTGTAATCCCACCAGCGGCGATAGCTCTCAACGTCCATCGGCGAGAGCTTCCACTGCCGCACCGGGTCGTCGATGCGCTGGCGGAAGCGCCGCTCCTGTTCCTCCTCGCTCACGTCGAGGAAATACTTGAGCAGGATGATGCCGTTCTCGACGATCACCTTCTCCGCCGCCGGGACCAGCTCCAGGAAGCGCCTGACCCGATCCTCCGGGGTGAAGCCCATCACCCGCTCCACGCCGGGGCGGTTGTACCAGGAGCGGTCGAAGATCACCACCTCGCCGGCGGCGGGAAGCTGGGCCATGTAGCGCTGGAAATAGATCTGGGTCTTCTCGCGGTCGCTCGGCGCCGGCAGCGCGACGACGCGGAAGACGCGCGGGCTGACCCGCTCGACGATGCGCTTGATCATGCCGCCCTTGCCGGCGGCGTCGCGGCCCTCGAAGACGATCACGGCGCGGGCGCCCGTCGCCTTCACCCAGGCCTGCAGATGGGCGATCTCCTGCTGCAGGCGGGCGAGCTCCGCCTCGTAGGCCTTGTTGCGCGCCTTCTTCGCCGCCTTCGGACCGGGCTCGGCGGGGGCGGCCTTTCCGTGCTTGTGCTTCCTGCTCATGCTTCGTCTCCGCTGTTGGCGCGGCCGGCGGGCGCGCACCGCGCATCGTCGGGATCGCCGAGGATCAAGCCGTCCGGGAAGGGCGCACCGCCGGCCGGCATCAGTGGCCTCCGGAGAGGACCAGGGTGCGGACCGGCAGGATCAGCGCCTGCATCCGCAGGAGCGCGGCGTGGACCAGGCCGGTGGCGTCGATCGCATGCAGCATGAAGGCGCGGAAGGCGCCGATCTCCGGATCGTGCAGCGCGTCGTAGTTCGAGGTATAGGCGTTGGCGACGCAGGCCGAGCCTCGCGGCAGACGGTCGAGCCCGCCCTCGAAGAGCGGTTCCATGATCGCGGTGATCGTGCCGGGCTGGACGAAGGCGGCCACGTCCTGCAGCTGGTCGGTGGGGCGGATCTGGCCCGCGGCGATCACGTCCTGCACGTCGGTGACGACGACGGGGATCACGGTGAAGGGCATCGCCGGGCAGGTGACCTCGCCGACCATCCCGACCTTGATCACCTGCGCCTCGATCTGGCCGAAGCCCGCGACGAGGCCGGTGACGCGGCGGTCGGGCACGAGGATGCCGGCGGGGCGCAGCATCGGATTGACCACGTCGCCGGGGCGCAGGGCGAATTGCTGGACGATGCCGTCGGTGCCGGCCACCACCAGGGCCTTCGACCGCGCCACCTCGGCCTCGGCGAGCGCCGCCTCGGCGCTGGCCTTCTGGGCCGGCAGGGCGAAATCGAGCTGCGACTGCGCCGCGGCCTTGCCGGCGACGGCGGCGTCCACGGCGCCCTGGGCGGTGTCGACGGCGACCTGCGCCCGGTCGACCTCGCGCTGGGAGATGGCGCTGGCGTTGCGCCGCATCAGCTCGGCGCGGGTCTGGTATTCGTCGTCGGCCTGCTTGAGCGCGCCGCGGGCCTGGACGATGCGGCCGTCGGCCTCGGCGAGCTGGGCCTTGGCGACCTCCATCTGCGCCTCGACCTCGGCGATCCGGCGCCGCGCCGTCTCGATCTCCGCCTCCTGCTGCGAGGTGTCGAGGCGGAAGAGCGGCTGGCCCTCGGCGACATGCTGGTTGATGTCGACGAAGGTCTCGGCGACGCGGCCGCCCGATTCCGGCAGGATGGTGACGGTGCGGAACACCGAGACCGCGTTCGAGGTCGAGGGATGGAAATAGAAGATGGTGGTGATGAGCGAGACCGTCAGGATCACGCAGAAGGTGATGCCCCAGCGCAATTCGTACCAGACGGAGAAGAGCGTGATCTCGCGGCCGATGCGCTTGTCCTGGGCATAGCGGCGGTAGAGGTAGTCCGGCAGCACGGTGACGGCGGAGCAGAGCAGGAGTTCGAGCATCTCAGGCCTCCGCCTCCGGCGCCGCCGCCGGCCGGATCGGCCCGTGGCGCGCGGCCTCGGCGTCGTCGGAGAGCAGGTCGTTCCAGAGCGAGGGCGGCTCGCGCGACTTGTCGCGGCCCGAGAGCTTCTCGAGCGAGAGCGCGATCGAGTTCATCGGGGTCGAGAAATTCGGCAGCTCGACGAGCGCCAGAAGCAGCGCCGCGATCCAGAAGATCGCGTTGTGGGTGAAGAGCGCCAGCAGCGCGAGCACTGCGACGACCTGGAGCTGCACCTTGTTGGCACGATGCGCCATATGCTCGGGCAGCGCGTGGAGCCTGAGATAGACCAGCCCGACCGAGACCACGGCGACGATCAGGAAGACGGCCATCACCGTCATCAGCCAATCGGACTGGCCGGGGCCGGCGATGAAGGACGGCAGGTGCTGCGGGGCCGCAGGGTTCATCGGGGGGTGGTCCATCAATGGGCTCCGGATTCGGGTGTCTGGCCGGTCGCGCCCAGGCGCGTCCAGGCGACGACGAGTTCATGGAAGACCGAGATCACGACCGGCCCGAGATAGAGCCCGAGCAGCCCGTGGGCGAGCGCGACACTGATCACCCCGCGCGAGACGTTGCGCATGGTGGCGGCGCCGGCAATGCCGGCAATGCCGATCAGATGCGCCCCCCGCGGCGCGCGCCTTCGCCGGCCGGCGTAGGCCGATGCTGCCCGCTCTTCCTGAAACATCATCCGGCCGCCGTGTCCGCTCCTCCATCGCAGAGGACAATGGCACAAGTGCCGCAGGTCCGGAACTGGGAGGAGCGTTGCCCGGATCTTCCTGCAAGGCCCCGGTACCCCGGACTTCTCCGCCGCAACCGCGTTCCGTCCAGTCTTTCGGCCCGTAGCCCCCGCCCCGTGATCGCCCGGCTCCACGACCCCACGCCCGTCCCCGGTGGCCATGCCGCATTCTCTTCGCGGATATGGCAGGTGACAAATCCGCGCGCGGCCGCGCTCGCGGGATCCTCAGGTCCCCGGGGTCGTCGGTCTCAGTCCAGCGTCCGGCGGAAGCGCACCAGCGCGACGGCGGCATAGATCGCGACGAAGAGCGCGAGGATCGCCATCTCGCGGTCGATGGCCGGGAGATCCGCGCCCTTCAGCATCACCGCCCGGATCGCCCGGATGAAATGGGTCAGCGGGAAGATCTCGCCCAGCGTCTGCGCCCAGCCGGGCATGCCGCGATAGGGGAACATGAAGCCCGAGAGCAGGAGCGAGGGCAGGAAGAAGAAGAAGGTAAGCTGCATCGCCTGCATCTGGGTGCGCGCGAAGCTCGAGATGGCGTAGCCGAGCAGCACCAGCGCCAGCACGAAGAGAAAAACCGCCTGCATCAGCACGTCGAGCCGCCCGAGGAAGGGAACCGAGAAGAGCGTGCGCGCCGCGAGCAGCACCACCCCGACCTGCACCGCACCCACCACCAGATAGGGCAGGATCTTGGAGAGCATCACCTCGGTGGAGGTGGCCGGCATCGCCAGCAGGTTCTCCATGGTGCCGCGCTCGGTCTCGCGGGTCAGCGCCATGGAGGTCATCATCACCATGGTCATCTGCAGGATCACCCCCAGGAGCCCCGGCACGATGTTGTATTGCGAGATCCCCTCGGGGTTGTAGCGGCGGTGCACCACCACCTCCAGCCGGCCCGCGGCGGCCTCGGCCGCCTGCGCCTCCTCGCCCTTGGCGCGCAGGAGCGCCTGCTCGGCGACGGTGCCGAGCGTCGAGATGGCGCCGCTCGACGAGGCCGGATCGGTGGCATCGGCCTCCACCAGGATCTGCGGCGCATCCCCGCGCACCACCCGCGCCCCGAAATCGGACGGAATCGTTACCACGAAGGCCACGTCGCCCGCCTGGATCAGCGCCTCCGCCTCCGCGGCGCTGTCGGTGACATGGGTGAAGCGATAATAGCCCGTCAGCTCCAGCGCCGAGATCATCGCCCGCGAATACTGGTCGTGGCTCGCGGTCACCAGCGCCGCGGGCAGGGCCTTGGGATCGTTGTTGATGGCGAAGCCGAAGAGGATCAGCTGGATCAGCGGCACGCCGAGCATCATCGCGAAGGTGATGCGGTCCCGCCGCATCTGGATGAATTCCTTGGCGAGCAGCGCCCGCAGCCGCCGCAGGGAGACCGGCATCCTCATGCGACATTGTCCTCCGCCGAGCCCATGTAGCGGATGAAGACATCCTCGAGGCTGGTCTCGGAGGGCCGCACCGTGACGTCCCGGCCGGCGGCGGCGGCGTCGAGCGCCGCGCGCAGGCTTTCCGCATCGGCGCCGACCACATGCAGCGAGGCGCCGAAGGCCGCGACCTGGTCGACGCCCCTTGCCGCCCGCAGCGCCGCGTCGGCCGCGCCGAGATCGGGCCCCGCGACCACATAGGTGGTCAGGCCGGCGCTGGCGATCACCTCGGCCACGGTGCCCTCGGCGATCAGCTTGCCATAGGCGATGTAGCTGATGCGGTGGCAGCGCTCGGCCTCGTCCATGTAATGGGTGGAGACGAGCACGGTCATGCCCCCCGCCGCCAGCCGGTGGATCTCGTCCCAGAACTCGCGCCGCGCCTTGGGATCGACGCCGGCCGTCGGCTCGTCGAGCAGCAGGAGCTGCGGCCCGTGCATGATGCAGGCCGCCAGCGCCAGCCGCTGCTTCCACCCGCCCGAGAGCTTGCCGGCGAGCTGCCGCCGCCGCGAGGTCAGCCCCAGGCCGTCGAGGGTCTCGCGCACCACCCGGCCCGGTTCCCGGAGGCGGTAGAGGCCCGCGACCAGGTCGAGGTTCTCCTCGATGGTCAGATCCTCGTAGAGCGAGAATTTCTGGGTCATGTAGCCGACCTGGTCCTTGATTTGCCGGCTCTCGGTGGCGAGGTCGTGGCCGAGCACCTCGCCGCTGCCGCCGTCGAGATGCAGGAGCCCGCACATCATGCGGATCGTGGTGGTCTTGCCCGAGCCGTTCGGCCCGAGGAAGCCGACGATCTCGCCGCGCCGCACCCTGATCGACACGTCGTCCACCACGACGCGCGATCCGAAGCGCTTGGTGAGGTTGCGCACGTCGATGACGTTCTCGGCCATGGCGGCAGCTCAGGGCGCTGCGGTCGAGACGTCGACGATCTGTCCCGGCCGCAGCAGCCGCGCCTCGGGGTCGAGCCGCGCCTCGATCCGGTAGACGAGCTTCTGGCGATTCTCGACCGAATAGATCACCGGCGGGGTGAATTCCGGCCCGTCGGAGATGAAGGAGATCGTCGCGGTCAGCCCCTCCGGGCAGCCGTCGCAGCGCACCGCCAGCCGCTCGCCCAGATCGAGCCCGGCGAGGCTCGCTTCGCCCAGGAAGGCGACGAGCTTGTAGCCCGCTTCCGGCAGGATCGAGACCACCGGCGCGCTCGGCCCGGCCAGCTCGCCCACCCGGCGGAAGACATCCGCGACCTCGCCGGCGACCGGCGCGTCGATGGTCCGCTTCTCGAGCCGCCAGGCGGCCTGGCGCTCCGCGGCCTCGGCGCCCCTCAGCCGGCTCTCGGCGGCGCGCAGCAGCCCCTCGCGCGCCGGCAGCCGGGCGACGCCGAGCTGCGCCTCGAGCTCGGCCACGGCGGTCGCCGCCACGTCGCGCTCCGCAACCGCGTGATCGAGCACCGAATCCGCGACGATGCCGCGCTGCGAGAGCTGGGTCTGGCGCTCCGCCTCGCGCTCGGCCTCACGCAGCCGCACCCGCGCCGAATCGAGGCTGGCCTCGATCACCGCGATCTCCTCGGGCCGGCTGCCCTCGCGCAGGTTGGCAAGCTCCGCCTCCGCCTGGCCGCGCGCGGCCTCAGCCTCGGCCAGCGCGATCTCGGCATCGGTGCTCTCCTGCCGCGCCACCAGCTGCCCGGCCGCGACCCGGTCGCCGGCGCGCACGGCGACCTCGGTCAGCTCGGCGCTGGTGACCGGCGCGAGATGGACGTATTCGCCCTCCACATAGCCGACCGCGAGCGGCGCATCGCCGGCGCAGGCGCCGAAGAGCCCCCCGATCAGCGGCAGCGCACAGACGAACGGGCTCATGCCGGATCCCCCCTGTCCGCGTCGAGCCGCGCGCAGAGCGTCGCGGCGATCATCTCGGCGATCGCCCGGGCCTCGGGCGCCGCGATCCCGTTCCAGCCCATCCGGCGGGTGACCACCGGCCTGCCGAGGTGGAAATAGACGATCTGGCCGATCATCCCGAAGACCGCGAGCTTGACCTCGGGGCTTTCCGCCTCGCGGCCCGTCGCGGCGGCCCAGAGCCGGCAGAGCCTGGGATGCAGCCGCGCGATCAGCCCCTCGTAGATGGCGTCGAGCGCCGGCGAGGGCTGGGCCATCTCGCGGATCATGAAGCCCGCGATCGCATGGGCCTCCGGGCGCAGCAGCAGGAAATGCACCATGCGCTCCGCGAGCCCGGCCAGCCGCGCCCGGGCGAGCTCGGGGTCCACCACCTCCTGCTCCGCGGCATCCGAGGCCAGCACGGCGCCGAGCGTGGCGACCACATGCTCGGCGCAGGCGGTGCGAAGCCCCTCCTTGCCGCCGAAATGATAGGCGATCGAGGCGACATTGGTCTCGGCCAGCGCCGCGATCTCGCGCGTGCTCGTCGCCGCATAGCCCTTGGAGCCGAATCCGCGCAGACCGGCCTCGATGATCGCACGGCGGGTATTCTCCGAAGCCTGACGAACCGGGGCAGCCATGGCATGTCCGATGCAGTTTTCAATCAAACGATTGATTACATATCTTTCATCCGAAAGCAAGAGGCACCGCCGGACGGTGGCCGTTCAAGGCGTGGAGCCCCGCACCACCATTTCGTCCGGCGGGCACCGCCGGGCAGCGCCCGCCCCGTCCCGTCACGCCGAAGGCGTGCCTCCGGCACGACGCGAGCGCTTCGCCCCCGCCCGGGTCAGGCGCTGCCCTCGTCTTTCAGCGGAACGGTCGAGGAAGAAGAATTGAACCCCAGACGCAATTCGCCGCCCACCCGTGGACAGGGCTGGATCTCCCGCCCGAAGCGCGCGACACCGGGACATGGCCCCCGCCGAGACCGATATCGCCGCCTATCTCGCCTTCTTCCGCAGCGCGGAGGCGCTGAAGGACACGCTGCGCAATTCCTGGACCGCAACCGGGCGGCGCGAGAGCACCGCCGAGCACAGCTGGCGCCTCGCCCTGATGGCCATCGCCCTCGAGGAGGAGCTGCCGGGCATCGACCACGCCCGCCTCCTGCGCATGCTCGTCCTGCACGACCTCGGCGAGGCGCTGCACGGCGACGTGCCCGCGCCGCTGCAGGGCCCCGACAAGACCGCCGAGGAGCGCGCCGACCTGCAATCGCTGCTCGCGCCCCTGCCCGAAGCCGCCGCGAACCGCCTGCTCGCCCTCTGGGACGAATACAACTCGCTTGCCACGCCCGAGGCCCGCATCGCCAAGGGGCTCGACCGGCTGGAGACCGTGCTCCAGCATGTCCAGGGCGCGAATCCGCCGGATTTCGACTATGCCTTCAACCTCGGCTACGGCCGGCGCCACAGCGCCGCGCATCCGCTGATCGAGGCCCTGCGCGCGCCGGTGGACGAAGAAACCGCGCAACTCGCCGCCCGCGCCACCGGAGAGCGCGATGACCACTGACCTCGACCGCTTCGTCGCCGCCCAGGACGCCGTCTGGCCCGCGGTCGCGGCGGAACTCGCCGCCGGGCGCAAGGCGACGCACTGGATGTGGTTCGTCTTTCCCCAGATCGCCGGCCTCGGCCGCAGCGCCACTGCCATCCGCTTCGCGCTGGCGGATATCGGCGAGGCCCGCGCCTATCTGGCGCATCCGGTCCTCGGGCCGCGGCTGCGGGACGCCACCCGGGCGATGCTGCACCATGCCGGCACGGCCCCGGAGGCGATCCTCGGCGGCATCGACGCGCTGAAGTTCCGCTCCTCCATGACGCTCTTCGCCGCCGCCGACCCGGACGAGCCGCTGTTCCCCGCGGCCCTCGCGACCTTCTACGGCGGCGCGCCCGATCCCGCGACGCTGCGGCTCCTCGGCCGGGGCTGACCCCGGCGGCCCTCGCCATCAACTCGCTTCCCACGCGGGCCAAAGGTCCCCTGCCCGATCGACCGGTGTCGATCGGGCCGCGCCGGCCCTGCCGGGGGCCGGCGCGCGAGGCGCACCGTCCAGGGCCGCCACGTCCCGATCCTCAACCGACGGTGAAGCTGCGCCCCCCTCGCCCTGCGGCTCGCGCCTCCGGGCGACCGGACCGGGCAAGGCGCCACTGGCGCCTCGCCTTTTCGATCCGGAGGCGTGTGGCACGGGCCGCGCGGAGCGCGGCCTATTCTCCAATCCCGAGGCTCAGCCGGGGCCAAAGCATCGGTCAGACGAAAGGGCTGTCGGCATGAAACGGTCTTCGGATGCTGGCGGCCGCTCCCGTGGCGGCGTCACCTTCCCCTCGCAGACTTGGCAAGTGACAAGTCCGCGCGCTGCGGCGGACGAACCGGCGCGAGGCGGTGCCTCGCTGTCGCAGGTTCGCGGACAACTCGTGCGAGCCGCGGCCCGCCGATGCAACCAATCCAACGGAAGCCCCTCAACCCAGGGCGCGGTCGATCTCCGCCAGCGTCGCCCGCTCGCCCTCGCTCACCCGCTCCCCGCCGATGCCGAGGATCGCCCCCTCGCTGGCAGCCTCGGCGACGCTCTGCGCGATCGCCCGCAGCCAGTCCTTGTAGCCCCCCGCCGCGGCGGGCGCCCGGGCCTCGACGACCCGGGCGATCTCGGCCAGCGCATCCACCGCCACATGGGCGACCTCCGCCCGCGGGCGATCCTTGATGTCGTCCTGCAGCACCGCGCGTGCGGAGGCGCGGCCCTCGGCGGTGTCGTAGGCTCCCGCCACCGCCTCGACCAGGGCATTGGCCCCTTCCGTGCCGCCGGCCTTCTGGATCGCCGCCGCCACCGCGAAGCTCTCGCGGATCGTGCCGATCAGCCCGCTCGGCTCGCCCGCGGTGATCGCCATGCTGGCGAGCATCGGTGCCGCGACGACCCGCGCCCATTCCTCGTCGGAAAACGCTGCCCGCAGGTCCATCGGTCCGCCCCCCATGCAAGAGAATGCCCGCCCGGACAGCCTAGTCCCATCGGACGGATCCCGCATTAACACTTTTCTCTCGCAATATCATTGGCTTGAAACCTGTCCCCATGGGGACGGCGGTGAGGACGGCCGAATCCGGCCGGCCGCGAGGCATGCCCCGGCCCGGATACCGCCATCCATGCGCTTGCGCCCCGACCCATTCGGACGCATGAAAGCGCCCGGACATCCGCCCCGGAGACGCCCCGCCCGATGCCGACCCCGCTGATCCTCGCCTCGCGCTCGGAAGGCCGCGCGACGCTGCTGCGCCAGGCCGGCGTCCCTTTCGAGACCGTTGCGGCGGCGGTGGACGAGGCCGCCGTCAAGGCGGCGATGCTGGCCGAGGCCGCGCCCCCGCGCGACATCGCCGACACGCTCGCCGATCTCAAGGCGCGCCGGGTCGCCGCCCGGCGCCCCGGCGCGCTCGTCCTCGGCGCGGACCAGGTGCTGGTCAGCGCCGGCGAGCTCTACGACAAGCCCCGCGACCTCGAGGAGGCCGCCGACCAGCTGCGCCGCCTGCGCGGGGCCACCCACGAACTGCTCTCCGCGGCGGTGGTCTACGAGGACGACCGCCCGGTCTGGCGCCACATCGGCCGGGCGCGGCTGACCATGCGCCGCTTCACCGACGCCTTCCTCGAAGGCTATCTCGCCCGGCACCGCGAAAGCCTGCTCGCCACCGTGGGCGGCTACCATCTCGAAGGCGGCGGGGCGCAGCTCTTCAGCCGGGTCGAGGGCGATTATTTCAGCGTGCTCGGCCTGCCCCTGCTCGAGCTGCTCGGCTTCCTGCGCACGCGCGGGGTCTGCCCGGAATGAGCGCCGCCCCGCCGCTCGCCGCCGTGCTCGGCTGGCCCATCGGCCATTCGCGCTCGCCCGCGCTGCACGGCCACTGGCTCCGCCGCTACGGCATCGCGGGCCATTACATCCCCGTCGCCCTCGCCCCGGAGGATCTGGACGACGGCCTGCGCGCGCTCGCCCGCCTCGGCTTCCGCGGCTGCAACGTCACCCTGCCGCACAAGGAGGCGGCGCTCGCGCTGGCTGCCGAGGCCACCGATCTCGCCCGCGAGATCGGCTCGGCCAATACCCTGACCTTCCGCGAGGACGGCGGCTTCCTCGCCGACAATACCGATGCCTATGGATTTGTCGCCAACCTGCGGCAATCCGCGCCGCATTGGCGGGCCGAGGCCGGCCCGGCGCTGGTGCTCGGCGCCGGAGGCGCCGCCCGCGCCGTCATCGCGGGCCTGCTCGCCGAGCGGGTCCCGGAGATCCGCCTCGCCAACCGCACCCGCGCCCGCGCCGAGGATCTGCAGGCCCATTTCGGGCCGCGCGTCCGCGTGGTCGACTGGGAAGCCGCGCCGGAGGCCGCCGCGGGGGCGGCGACGATCGTCAACACCACCTCCCTGGGCATGGAGGGCCAGCCGCCGCTCGGCTTCGGCTTCCATGCGGCGGCGCTGGGTGCGCTCGCGACCGACATCGTTTATCGGCCCCTCGACACCGCCTTCCTAGTCGACGCGCGCCGCCGCGGGCTGACCACCGTCGACGGGCTCGGCATGCTGCTGCATCAGGCGGTCCCCGGCTTCGAGCGCTGGTTTGGCCGCCGACCGGAGGTCGATGCCGAGCTCCGCGCCGCCGTGCTCGACGCATGAGCGAGGGGCCGTTCCGCCTCGGGCTGACCGGCTCCATCGGCATGGGAAAATCCACCACGGCGGGTTTCTTCGCCGCGGCCGGCGTGCCGGTCTGGGACGCCGATGCCGCCGTCCACCGCCTCTATTCGCCGGGCGGCGGCGGTGGCGCGGCCCTGAAGGAGATCGCACCGCAGGCGATCCGCGCGGGCGCAGTCGACCGCGACGCCCTGCGCGAGGCCATCGCCCGCGATTCCGCGCTGCTGCCGCAGGTCGAGGCGCGCATCCATCCGCTGGTGGCGGCCGACCGCGCGCGCTTCCTCGCGGCCCATGCGGGCGCCGATCTCGTGCTGCTCGACATCCCGCTGCTCTACGAGACCGGGGCGGAAGCCGGCCTCGACGCCGTGCTCGTGGTGACCGCGCCGCGCGAGGTCCAGCGCGAGCGGGTGCTGGCGCGCCCCGGCATGGATGAGGCCGCGCTCGCCGCGATCCTCGCCCGGCAGCTGCCCGATGCGGAGAAACGCGCGCGGGCCGATTTCATCCTCGACACCAGCGAGGGGCTTGAGGCCGCCCGCGACCGGGTCCTATCCTTGATCGCGGAGATCCGGGAGGAGCGGCGCCATGCGTGAGATCGTGCTCGACACCGAGACCACCGGCCTCGATCCCGCGGGCGGCGACCGGATCGTGGAGATCGGCGGCGTCGAGCTCGTCAACCACATGCCGACGGGGCGCAGCTTCCACGCCTATATCAATCCCGAGCGGGACATGCCGGCCGAGGCCTTCGCCGTCCACGGGCTGAGCGCGGAATTCCTGTCCGACAAGCCGAAGTTCCGCGAGGTCGCGCCGGACTTCCTCGCCTTCGTCGGCGACGCGACGCTGGTGATCCACAACGCCAGCTTCGACATGAAGTTCCTCAATGCCGAGCTGGGCTGGATCGAGGCGGAAACCCTGCCCTGGTCGCGGGCCGTGGACACGCTCGACATCGCCCGCCGCCGCTTCCCCGGCGCGCTCAACAGCCTCGATGCGCTCTGCCGGCGGTTCGGCGTCGACAATTCCGGGCGCGAGAAGCACGGCGCCCTGCTCGATTCCGAGCTGCTCGCCGAGGTCTATCTCGAACTGATGGGCGGCCGGCAGCCCGACCTCACCCTGACGGTGGTCGCCTCCGGCGACGCAGGCCCGGCGGTGTCCTCCGACTGGACGCCGCCGCCGCGGGCGCGGCCGCTGCCTCCCCGGATCACACCCGCCGAAGCCGAGGCCCATGCGGCCTTCGTCGCAACCCTGGGCGAGAACGCGCTCTGGACGAAGCTCTGAGCGCGCTCAGGCCTGGGCCGCCGGCGCGGCGGCTTGGCCCTGGCGGCGCGCGATCTCGGCGCGATAGAGCGAGAGGAAATCGATCATCTCGAGATTGAGCGGCGGATAGCCGCCGTCCCGCGTCAGATCCCCGACGACCCGCCGCACATAGGGGAAGATCAGCCGCGGGCATTCGATCATCAGGAGCGGATGCAGCTGCTCGTCGGGCACGTTCTGGACCACGAAGAGCCCGGCATAATCGAGCTCGAGGATGAAGACCGGGCCCTCCGGGAGCTTGCTGTCGACCTTGACCTTGAGCGCGACCTCGTAGCGGTCGTCGCCGCGTTTCTGGGCGTCGAGATTGACCCCGACGCGCACCTCCGGCTTGCCTTCGGAAACCAGCCCCTTCTGGACCGCGATGTTCTCGAAGGAGACGTCGCGGATGTATTGCGTCAGAATCTGCAGCCGGGGCTGGGGCGCTTCCGGCTTCGGGGCGCCGTTGGTTTCGTCGGCCATCGCGTGCATTCCTTGTCCTGATCGTGTCGCGCGGCGGTCTAGCACGGAAGCCGAAGCCCCACAACGCACCGCCGGATCGCCAGCCTCAGCCCGGATCGCGGGTCCAGCCCGAATTGCCGCGCCGCTCGGGCGGAACGTCGTCGAGGATCTCGTATTCGCCCTCGATCGTGTCGCCCCGCGCCGGCCGCCGGGGGCCGCCCTCGCGCCCGAAGGTCGCGACCCGCACGGTCAGCCGCGAAGCGCCCCAGGCGATGAGCCGCGTCCGCACCGGCGGAACCAGGAGCAGCAGGCCCAGCGTGTCGGTGAAGAACCCCGGCGTCAGCAGCAGGATCCCGGCCACCAGGATCAGCGCGCCGTGCGCGATCGGCCCGACCGGATCGCCGCCCCGCTCGAGGCTCTCCTGCAGGCGGGCGAGCGCCTGCATTCCCTGGAGCCGCATCAGCGCGGTTCCCGCCACCGCCGTCAGGATGACGATCGCCAGCGTGGGTATCAGCCCAATCGCGCCGCCCACCTTGATGAAGAGCGCGATTTCGAGGATCGGAACCCCGACGAATACCAGGAAGAGCCACATTCTCGCACCCACCCGCCCATTGGCCGCGCCTCGTCCGATGGACTTGGCGGGACATGACACTTACATAAGGGCAGTGGTTGCGATACGGCAACGCCGCGGGCGCGAAAGTGAAAGGGTGGCCTATGGCCTCGCAAATGATCCAGATCATCGTCCTGGCGGCAATCGCGCTGTTCCTGATCCTGCGTCTTCGCAACGTGCTCGGCACGCGCGAGGGTTTCGAGAAACCGCGCGAACTGCCCGGCGGCTCGGCGTCCAGGCGCCGCGACCACGCCTTCGAGGTGATCGAGGGCGGGTCCGCCGATCCCGACATCAGCCATTACGTCGAGCCCGACAGCGAGGCCGGCAAGGCGCTGGCGGCGATGAAGGCCGCCGATCCCGACTTCAGCGTCGCCGAATTCGCCCACGGTGCCCGGTCCGCCTATGAAATGATCGTGATGGCCTATGAGAACGGCGATCTCGAAACACTGCGCCGTTTCCTCGCGCCGGAGGTCTTCGAGCCCTTCCGCGAGGCGATCGAGGCGCGCAACGCCAAGGGCCTGACCGTCGAGGCGAGCTTCGCCGGCATCCGCGAGGTGACGCTCAACGAGGCGCATTTCGACCCGGTGAGCAACGAGGGCGACATCACCATGCGCTTCGTCGGCGAGCTGACCTCGGTGGTCAAGGATCCCGAGGGCCGCATCGTGGAAGGCGCGCCGAACGAGGTGAAGCAGCAGCGCGACATCTGGACCTTCACCCGCAACATGAGCTCCGAAGACCCGAACTGGCTCCTGACCGGCACCGGCGGCTGATCCCGTCGGGGGCGGCCAGCCCATGCCACCCCGCCGCCGATCGCTCACGCGGGAGGAACGCGCGCTCTGGGAGCGGGTCGTCGCGACCACGGCGACGCCGCTGCAGGGCGGCGGCGCGGGACCACCCGGCGCGCCCCCGCCCCGGCCGGTCAAGGTGGCAAAGCCGTCGACCGCGCCGCAGCCGCAACCCGCGGCGCCGCGGCCGCTCCCGCCGACGACCGCGGTCGATCTCTCGCCCGACCCGCATGCGAGCCTTCGCGCCCGTGCGCCGCGCATGGACCGGGGCCGCTACGAGAAGCTGCGCCGCGGCAGGCTCGAGCCCGAGGCGCGGCTCGACCTGCACGGGATGACCGCCGAACGCGCCCATGCCGCGCTGACGCGGTTCATCCTCTCCGCCCATGCCGAGGGCCTGCGCCTGGTGCTGGTCATCACCGGAAAGGGACGCGACGGCGCGGAGCATGTCATCGCGCCGCATCGCCACGGCATCCTGCGCCACAGCCTGCCGCACTGGCTCTCCGCGCCGCCGCTCGCCGGCCGGGTGCTCGACCTCGCCCCGGCCCATCGCAAGCACGGCGGCGGCGGCGCCTATTACGTCTATCTGCGCCGGCAGCGGTAGGGATGGCGGCAGGCCCGTGACACGACCTCCGGGCGGTTGCTTCGGACCGGCGCCTCTCTCCCCTCGGCACCGCTGCCTTCTCTTCGCGGATCTGGCAGGTGACAAATCCGCGCCCGCCAGGCAGACACGCGCGGATTACCATCTGACGGTGGAACTCGACCCCCCCTCGGTCTCCGCGTTCGTGCGCTCCAACCGACGAACCGGCACGAGGCAATGCCTCACCCTTGCCGGTTCGGGCCTCTCGGGCCGGTAGGGGCCGACCCCTGCGGCCCGCGCCTTCGCGGAGCCCGACCAGGCCCGGCGGGCGTTCAGCTGCCCGAAGCGTCG
>JACKKC010000043.1 GCA_020637615.1 Rhodovulum sp. | reverse complement strand
CCGGGGACGAACGATCCCGGGAAGGCGGTGGGCCCCTTCGCGAAACACCGGCCTCAGGAGAACAACATCCCGCCGTTGATGTCGACGCAGGCGCCGGTGATGAAGCCCGCATCGTCGGAGGCGAGGAACGCCGCCAGCGCCGCGGTATCCTCGATCGTGCCCTCCCGCCGCACCGGGCTCGCCTTCGCGACCGCCGCCCGCGACTCCGGCTTGGTATGGATGTTGTGGAAATCGGTGTCGATCAGGCCGGGGCAGAGCGCGTTGACCCGGATGCGCGGCCCGAATTCCTTGGCGAGCCCCCGCGTCATGGCCATCACCGCGCCCTTGGAGGCACCATAGGCCACTGCCCCCGGCCCGCCGCCGTCCCGGCCGGCCTGGCTGGCGAAGGTGACGATGGCGCCACCCTCGGGCATGTGCGGCGCCACGGCCTTGACCACGTTGAAGAGCGAGCCGACGTTGAGATCCATCACTTCGGCGAAATGCGCCGCATCCATCTCCTCGATGCGCTTTCGCGCCACGATGCCGCCGGTGACATGCATCAGCACATGGATCTCCGGCCCGAAGGCCGCCTGGGTCTCGGCGACCAGCCGCGCCACGTCCGCCGGATCCTTCATGTCGCCCTGCACGGCGATCGCCGCGCCGCCCGCCGACCGGATCGCCGCCACCGCCGCCTCGGCGCCCGCTGCACTGGCGAAATAGTTCACCGCGACCCGCGCTCCCTCCGCCGCGAGGCGCCGCACGCATCCGAGACCGATGTCGCGCCCGCCGCCCGTCACGATCGCGGTCTTTCCCTCGAAGCTCATGCGCCACTCCCCTTTGCCTCTCCCTCGGGCTCCGTGAGCGCGGCCAGCACCCGCGCCCAGCTCCGCGCGCCTTTCCGGAAGCTCGCGAGATCGTATTTCTCGTTCGGCGAATGGATCGCGTCATCAGCCTGGCCGAAGCCGATCATCAGCGCGTCCATGCCGAGGATCCGCTGGAAATGCCCCACCACCGGGATCGAGCCGCCCGAGCCGGCGAAGACCGCGGGCTTTGGCCACTCGCCCGAAAGCGCTGCGCGGGCGCGCGCGAAATCCTCCGACCCGGAAGGCAGCACCGTCGCCCTCGACGGCGTCTTGTGGCGGAACCGCACCTTGCAATCGGGCGGCAGGCCCGCGCGCACATACGCCTCGAGGCTCGCCATGATCCGCTCGGGATTCTGGTCGCCCACCAGACGGAAGGTCAGCTTCGCATGGGCCTCGGCCGGCAGCACCGTCTTGAAGCCCTCGCCGGTATAGCCACCCCAGATGCCGTTGATCTCGCAGGTCGGCCGCGCCCATTTCTGCACGAGCGCGCTGTAGCCCGCCTCGCCCGCCGGCACGCTCAGCCCCACCGCGCCGAGGAAGGCGCCTGCGTCGAAGCCGAGCCCCTCCCATTGCGCGGCGAGCTCCGCCGGCAGGTCATGGACGCCCTCGTAGAATCCCGGCAGCGTGATCCGGCCCGCATCGTCGTGCAACCCCGCGAGGATCCGCGCGAGCACCCGGATCGGGTTGATTGCGGGCCCGCCGTATTGGCCGGAATGCAGGTCGCGGTCCGCTCCCTGCACCGTGATCTCCACGCCGGCCATGCCGCGCAGCATCGTGGTGATCGCCGGGGTCTCCGCATCCCACATGCCAGTGTCGCAGACCAGCGCCAGCTCCGCGCGCAATTCTTCGGCGTTCGCCTTCAGAAACGGCACTAGCGAGGGCGAGCCGCTTTCCTCCTCGCCCTCCAGGAGCACCGTCAGCCGGCAGGGCAGCTGCCCCGTCACCGCCTTCCAGGCGCGCAGCGCCTCGAGGAAGGTCATCAGCTGGCCCTTGTCGTCGTCCGCTCCCCGCGCCGAGATGACCTCGCCGCAGGGCGTCTCGCGCAGGACCGGCTCGAAGGGCGGGCTCTTCCAGAGCTCCAGCGGATCGGCCGGCTGCACGTCGTAATGGCCATAGAAGAGGAAATGCCGCGCACCCGCGCCGCCATGGGCCACCACCATCGGATGGCCGGGCGTGTCCCGCCGCGCAGCGTCGAACCCCATGGACGCCAGATCCCGCACCAGCCAGTCGGCCGCCGAAAGGCAATCCGCCGCATAGGCGGGATCCGTCGAGACGCTCGGGATGCGCAGGAGCGCGAAGAGCCGCTCCAGCGCCGCGCCCTGATCCGCGTCGATGCGGCCGAGGATCGCCTCGAGGCTCACGCCCGCCCGCCTTCCGCGACCTCCGCACCGGCGTTCCATCCGCGCCGGAGCACCACATCGAGCGTCCGGCCCAGATCGGCCACGGTGCCGTCCACGTCGCGCAGCTTGTCGAGGCCGAAGAGCCCTAGGCGGAAGGTCCGGTAGTCCGCCGGCTCGTCGCATTGCAGGGGCACGCCTGCGGCAATCTGCACGCCCTGCGCCGCGAAGCGCGCGCCGTTCTGGATGTCCGGATCGTCGGTATAGCTCACCACCACGCTCGGCGCCTCGAAGCCCGGCGCCGCCACGCTCTTCACGCCGCGCGCCGCAAGCGTCGCCCGCACCTTCGCGCCCATGGCCTCCTGCGCGGCGCGGGCCTCGTCGAAACCGAAGGCCTTCGTCTCGGCCATCCGGTCGCGGAACACCGTCAGCGCATCTGTCGGCATGGTCGCGTGATAGGCGTGCCCGCCGCCAAGATAGGCGCGCATGATGTCGTGCCACTTGCGCAGGTCGCAGACGAAGCTGGTGCTCTTCGTCTCGGCCAGCCGCGCAAGCCCACGCGACCGCAGCATCACCAGCCCGCCCGAGGGCGACGAACTCCAGCCCTTCTGCGGGGCGCTGATCAGTACGTCGACGTCCAGCGCCGCCATGTCCACCCAGATCGCCCCTGAAGCGATGCAGTCGAGCACGAAGATCCCGCCGACCTCGTGCACGGCATCGGCCACGGCCCGCACGTAGTCGTCCGGCAGCATGATGCCGGAGGCCGTCTCCACATGGGCGGCGAAGACCACGTCCGGCTTCTCCGCCCGGATCGCCGCCACTACCTCCGCGATCGGTGCCGGCGCGAAGGGCGCCTCGTGGGAATCCGCGATGCGCCGGGCCTTGAGCACGGTCTCGGAGGCCGGAATGCTGCCGGCCTCGAAGATCTGCGTCCAGCGATAGGAGAACCAGCCGTTCCGGATCACCATCACCCGCGCGCCGGTCGCGAATTGCCGGGCGACCGCCTCCATCGCATAGGAACCGCCGCCGGGCACGATCACCGCGGCTTCCGCCGAATAGACCTCGCAGAGCATCTCCGAGATGTCCCGCATCACGTCCTGGAACTTCCGGGACATGTGGTTGAGCGAGCGGTCGGTGAAGACCACCGAAAACTCGCGCAGTCCCTCCGGATCAACCGTCGATTGCGTCTTGCCCATGCTGGTGTCCCCCTGATGATCGATGCCGGGCACAGAATAGGCCGACGCGTCGGCGGATGCCATCGCCCGCGGCGCCTCCCACACTCAGCGCGCCGGAACGATCCAGCCGCCGCCGAGAACCCGACTTCCCTCCGGCGCATAGAAGACGCAGGCCTGTCCCGGCGCAACGCCTTCCTCCGGGGCGAGAAGCTCCACCTCGGCGCGTCCCGGCCCGCGCGGATGCAGCCGCGCCGGCACTGGAGGCCTGGTCGAGCGCACTTTCACCGCGACCTGCCAGCCGCCCGCGGGCGCGTCCTCGAACCCGCCGTCGCCAAGCCAGTTGATCTCCGCGACCGCCACCTGCCGGCTCGCCAGCGCCTCCCGCGGGCCGACGATCACCCGCCGCGCGTCGGCATCGAGCCGCACCACGAAGAGCGGCTCGCCGCCGCCGATCCCGAGGCCGCGCCGCTGTCCAACCGTGTAGCGGATAACGCCGTCGTGGCGCCCGAGCACCCGCCCGTCGAGATGCATGATCTCGCCGGGCTCGGCGGCGCCGGGGCGCAGCTTCTCGATCACCGCCGCATAGGAGCCGTTCGGCACGAAGCAGATGTCCTGGCTGTCGGGCTTTTCGGCCACGGCCAGGCCGTAGCGCGCCGCCAGCGCCCGGGTCTCGGCCTTCGAGGCGAGCCCGCCGAGCGGAAAGCGCAGATACTCGAGCTGGTCGCGCGTGGTGGAGAACAGGAAATAGCTCTGGTCGCGCGCCGGATCGGCCGCCCGGTGCAACTCGGGGCCGCGCGGGCCCGCCATGCGCCGGATGTAATGCCCGGTCGCCATGCAATCCGCCCCGAGATCCCGCGCGGTCTCCAGCAGATCGCGGAACTTCACCCGCTCGTTGCAGCGAATGCAGGGCACCGGCGTCGCGCCCGCCAGATAGGCATCGGCGAATTCGTCGATGACGCTCTCGCGAAACCGGTTCTCGTAATCGAGAACGTAATGCGGAAATCCCATGGCCTCGGCCACGCGCCGCGCGTCGTGGATGTCGCGTCCCGCGCAGCAGGCGCCCTTCTTCGCCAGCGCCGCCCCGTGGTCGTAGAGTTGCAGGGTGACGCCAACCACCTCGTAGCCCTCGTCCGCGAGCATGGCCGCCACGACCGAGCTGTCGACGCCGCCGGACATGGCCACCAGCACGCGGGTCTCGGCCGGCGGACGCGGCAGGCCGAGGCTGTTGAGCCCCGTCGAGAATGGCAGCGGAATCATGACGTCGGTTCCCGGTGAATTTTCGGGCAATATAGTAAAATCCTCTGCAAGCTCAAGGGCTTGGTTCACTGGCACTTAAGACGTGTTCACTAAGTATTCGCACGGGTCAGTAGCGAGTTAGGGAGCTGAACATGTATATTCGCCGCGAGAAAGGTCCTGTTTACGTCGTATTGCCTGACGGCAGCAAGTTGACGCGATCGGATCTTCCGCCCGCCAACACGCAGCGCTGGGTGGCACGCCGGAAGGCGACGGTGGTGGCCGCCGTCGATCACGGCCTGATCGAATCGAAGGAGGCCTGCGAGATGTACCGCCTCTCCGACGAGGAACTCGACCTCTGGCGCAGCGCCGTCCGCCGGCATGGCGCCGCGGCTTTGCGCGTCACGGCGATACAAAAGTATAGACAACTTTAAGGCGAGCCGGTACGGTGGGCTTATCGTAATCAGTCGTTAACCAATCCGCGGTTAATTGGCTCGGTGCAGGCGAGAGCCGGTTGATAGGACGGAGAGCAGCCCATGCGTATCCTGCTGGTCGAGGACGATCCCACAACTTCCAAGAGCATCGAGATGATGCTCCAGAACGCCAACCTGAACGTCTACGCGACGGATCTGGGCGAAGAGGGAATCGATCTCGCCAAGCTCTACGACTACGACCTGATCCTGCTCGACCTGAACCTGCCGGACATGAACGGCCACGACGTCCTGCGCCAGCTGCGCCTCGCCAAGGTCGAGACGCCGATCCTGATCCTCTCGGGAGCCGACGACACCGAGAACAAGCTCAAGGGCTTCGGATTCGGCGCCGACGACTACATGACCAAGCCGTTCCACCGCCAGGAGCTGATCGCGCGCATCCACGCCATCGTACGCCGCTCCAAGGGCCACGCCCAATCGGTGATCTCGACCGGGAAATTCAGCGTCAACCTCGACGCGAAGACTGTCGAGGTCGACGGCACGCCGGTGCACCTGACCGGCAAGGAATACCAGATGCTGGAACTTCTCAGCCTGCGCAAGGGCACGACCCTGACCAAGGAGATGTTCCTCAACCACCTCTACGGCGGCATGGACGAGCCCGAGTTGAAGATCATCGACGTGTTCATTTGTAAGTTGCGCAAGAAGCTGTCCGAGGCCACCGGGGGCGAGAACTACATCGAGACAGTATGGGGCCGCGGCTATGTTCTCCGCGATCCCGCAAGCGCCGAAGCGAAGCGCAAACTGGCTGTCGGGGCCTGAGGCGAACCCCCGTCGGCACCTGTTGCGTATCGAGTAGACCCATCTCCAGCGGCGCGGCCGGTTCCTCCTCCTCACCGGCTGCGCTTCTTTTTGAGCGCCGGCCGGGAGTTCGCCCGGCCCAGCCTCCCCGGCCCGAGACCACGCCACAACACCCGGCCGTGACCGCGCCCGCTGGACGAAGCGGCGGTCCCCGGCTATCGGATGCCGTGGGAGGTGCCCCGTCGTGTCCACACGCCCGGCCGTCGAAGAGCTGACCGCAGAGGCGGCAGAACAGGAACTGGCGGAACTCGCGCGCGCGATCGCCGACGCCGACCGCGCCTATCACCAGGCCGACGCCCCGGTGATCACCGATGCCGAATACGATGCGCTCAAGCGCCGCAACGCGGCGATCGAGGCCCGCTTCCCCGAACTCCGGCGCCCCGACAGCCCCTCCGGCCGGGTCGGCGCCGCGCCTTCGGAAGGTTTCGCCAAGGTCCGCCACGCCCGCCCGATGCTCAGCCTCGACAATGCCTTCGCCGAGTCGGAGATCGTCGATTTCGCCGAGCGGGTGCGCCGTTTCCTGAACCTCGCCCCCGAGGATGCACTCGCCTTCACCGCCGAGCCGAAGATCGACGGCCTCTCGCTCAGCCTGCGCTACGAGGCGGGCCGTCTCGTGGTGGCCGCGACCCGCGGCGACGGCGAGACCGGCGAGAACGTCACCGCCAATGCCCGCACCATCGCCGAGATCCCGCAGACGCTCTCGGGTGCGCCCGACCTGCTGGAGGTGCGGGGCGAGGTCTACATGACCCATGCCGATTTCGCCTCCCTCAACGCCCGCCAGGATGCCGCGGGCAGCAAGACCTTTGCCAACCCGCGCAACGCCGCCGCCGGATCGCTGCGCCAGCTCGACGCCGCCGTCACCGCCGCCCGTCCGCTGCATTTCTTCGCCTATGCCTGGGGCGACGTGAGCGAACCCCTGGCGGTGACCCAGTCGGGCGCCATCGCGCGCCTCGGCGCGCTCGGCTTCGCCACCAATCCCCTCATGGCCGTCTGCGAGACCACAGACGCGCTCATCGACCGCTACCGCGCCATCGAATCCATGCGCGCCCGCCTCGGCTACGACATCGACGGCGTGGTCTACAAGGTCGACCGGCTCGACCTGCAGGCCCGGCTCGGCTTTCGCTCCACCACCCCGCGCTGGGCCGTCGCCCACAAGTTCTCTGCCGAACGCGCCACCACGGAGATCGAGGCGATCGAGATCCAGGTGGGCCGCACCGGCGCGCTGGCCCCGGTCGCCCGCCTCGTCCCCGTGACCGTCGGCGGCGTCGTCGTCTCCAACGCCACCCTGCACAATGCCGACTACATCGCCGGGCGCGACTCGCGCGGCAACCCGATCCGCGAGGGCCGCGACATCCGGGTCGGCGACTGGGTGACGGTCTACCGCGCCGGCGACGTCATCCCCAAGATCGAGGACGTCGACCTCAGCCGCCGCCCGGCCGACGCCGTCTCCTACGTCTTTCCGACCACCTGCCCGGTCTGCGGCTCCGACGTCATCCGCGAAGAGGGCGAGGCAGTGCACCGCTGCACCGGCAACCTGATCTGCCCGGCCCAGGCGGTGGAGAAGCTCCGTCATTTCGTCTCCCGCGGGGCCTTCGACATCGAGGGCCTCGGTGCCAAGCAGGTGGAAGCCTTCTTCAACGAGGGCTGGATTCGCGAGCCGGCCGACATCTTCGCGCTCGAGGCCCGCCACGGCGAGGCGCTTCGCAGCCGCGAGGGATGGGGCGAGAAATCCAGCCGCAACCTCTTCCGCGCCATCGCCGAGCGCCGCCGCATCCCGCTCGACCGACTGATCTCCGGCCTCGGCATCCGCCATGTCGGCGAGAGCGCGGCGCGGCTGATCGCCCGCACCTACGAATCCTGGTCGCGATTCGCGGCGGCGATGGAGGCCGCCCGCGCCCACGAAGGCCCGGAATGGGACGAACTCAACGCCATCGACGGGGTCGGCCCGGTCATGGCCGCCAGCCTCGTCGACTTCTTCCACGAGCCGGCCAACCGCGCCGCCCTCGACCGGCTGGTCGCGGAACTCGAGATCGAGGATGTCGAGGCCCCGGCCACCTCGGGCTCCGCCATCGCCGGCAAGACGGTCGTCTTCACCGGCAGCCTCGAGCGCATGACCCGCGCCGAGGCCAAGGCCCGCGCCGAATCGCTCGGCGCCAAGGTCTCCGGCTCGGTCTCGGCCAAGACCGACTACGTCGTCGCGGGGCCGGGCGCCGGCTCCAAGGAGAAGGCCGCGCGTGCGCTCGGCATCGCCATCCTCACCGAAGAGGAATGGCTGGCCCTGCTGGGATAGGCACCGGCAGACGGACGCGGTATCGCCGGCCCTGCATGCGGGGCCGGCAGCGTCAGGCGGCGGCCAAAGCCTCGTCGCAGGCCGCGAGCGTCGCGTCGAAGGCGAGCAGGATCGAGGCATGGCGGTTCTTGTAGTCGCGCGCCGGCAGCAGGACCTCGAGATCCTCGAAGGGCGGCTCGGGCACCGGCCCGCCGGACTTGAGCATGGCGTGGAGCTGGTCACGCGCCCGCGCCACCTCGCTCCGGCTGAGGCCGATCACCTGCCGGCCCAGCACCGCCGCCGAGGCCTGGCCGAGCGCGCAGGCCTTCACGTCCTGCCCGAAGGCCACGATGCGCCCGTCCTGCAGGTCGAGATCCACGGTCACGGTCGACCCGCAGAGCGGGGAGCGCTTGCGCGCCGTCACCTGCGGCGCGGTCAGCCGCTCCGCATGGGGCATGTCGGCCGCGAGCGCCAGGATGCGCTGCGAATAGAGCTTGATAAGATCCGTGTCGCCGCTCATCCCCGATCCCTTTGCATCCGCCCACAACCCCCCATAGATAGGCCGAATCGCAGCGGTCGGAAAGGGAGGCGTGACATGCAGGGCTTCGACATCGCGAGCCTCGCCTTCGACGCGCGCGGACTGATCCCCGCCATCGCCCAGGACCGTGACGGGACAGTGCTGATGCTGGCCTGGATGAACGCCGGGAGCCTCGCCGAGACGCTGGCCACCGGAGACGTCACCTACTGGTCCCGCTCGCGCGGCGAGATGTGGCGCAAGGGCGCGACCTCGGGCCATGTCCAGAAGCTCGTGGAACTGCGCATCGACTGCGACCGGGACTGCCTGCTCCTGATCGTCGACCAGACGGGCCCCGCCTGCCACACCAACCGGCGCAGTTGCTTCTACACCGGGTTGCGCGACGGCGCGGAGGCGATCCTGTCAGACCCCCTGGAATGACCGCCCCGGCAAGCGTTCACGCCCGAACCGGGGCCGCCCGCAGACCCAGCATCGCCCGGATGTCGGCCGGAGTCGCCCCTTCGTCCCTCAGCGTGGCCAGCGCGCGCGCCTGATCGCGCTTGGCGAGCCGCCGACCGCTCTCGTCGCGGATCAGCCGGTGGTGGTGCCAGACCGGCACCGGATAGCCGAAGAGCGCCTGCAGCAGCCGGTGCAGCGGCGTCGCCGGCATCAGATCCGCCCCGCGCACCACATGGCTGATCCCCTGGGCCGCGTCGTCGACGACCACTGCCAGATGGTAGGAGGTCCCGATGTCCTTCCTCGCCAGCACCACGTCGCCCACCTCGGCGATCAGCGCCTCGGCGTCGAGCGCGTGCACGCCTGGGGCGACGGGGCCGGTTTCGCGGATGACGAGTTGGGCGAGGGCCTGGGGGCCGCCGAGGCGGGCGATGGCGGCGGCGAGGTCGAGGCGCCAGGCGGCGCCGGGCGGCGCGTCGCGGCGGCCGCGGCAGGTGCCGGGATAGACCGGGCCGTCGAAATCCGCCGCCCCCTCCTGCGGCGCCGAGAGCGCGGCGGTGATGTCGCGCCGGCTGCAGGTGCAGGGATAGACGAGCCCCGTCACCTTCAGCCGCTCGAGCGCCGTGGCATAGGCCGCCAGCCGCGCGGATTGCCGCCAGAGCGGCTTCGGCCAGCGCAACCCGAGCCAGGCCAGATCCTCGAGGATCGCCGCCTCGAACTCGGGCCGCGACCGGCCGGTGTCGATGTCCTCGATGCGCAGCTCGAACTTGCCGCCGGAGTTTTCGGCGATATTCCAGGCTGTTAGCGCCGAGAAGGCATGGCCGAGATGCAGCCGCCCGGTCGGCGACGGCGCGAAGCGTGTGACGAGCCGGGACAAGATGCCGCGGTCAGCCGTCGCCGCGCCCGCGCCCGATCCGCGCCCGCCGCGCCTCGCCCGATTCGTAGATCAGGATCCAGGCGAGCAGGATGAACATCGGATGGGTGAGCCCGCCGGAGAAGACGATCGCCGGGATCCAGATCAGGAAGGTGACGATCGCGACGATCGGCCGGCCGGCGATCAGGATCGAGAGCGGCGGCAGGAAGAGGGCGAGGACGTAGTTCATGCGCGTCAGATAGGGCGGCCGGGGGGCCACCGCAAGCGGGGCGGGTTCTCCCTTCGGTATCAAGGGGTTGCGGCGGCTGGAAGCCGGGTGGAACCGGGCTGGAAACCGGCTTGCCATTCTGAGCGGCATCTTAACGGTTCTCGGGCAGGATGGCGGCATTCCCGAGACAGCACAGGAGACGCAGGCGGTGGAAGACCGGATGCGCACGATCGCCCAGGAGCGGGCCCATGTGGAGCTGATGATCGAGCTCGAGAAGCAGGCGCAGGACTGGCGCGACATGAAGCTGCGCCGCGCGCTGATCCCCGCCGACTGGGGCCGGCTCGAGACCACGGCCCCGGTGCGGCCGCGCAGGAAGAAGGTGACGGTCGCGCTCGACGAGGACGTGGCGCGCTGGTTCCGGGGCCTCGGCGCCGGCTACCACGGCAGGATCAACGCGGTGCTCAGGACCTACATGCTGGCGCTGATCTCCAAGGAGGTGCTGAGCCGGGGCGACAGGAACCGCCACGGCGAGGAGATCTGGGGGAAGGCGGCGCCGAAGCGGAAGGAGGAGTGAGGGCAGGAAACAGAGATTGACGACAGGCGATATTCCGTATACGTTTCACACTAGCAAACCGATGAAACGTATACGCTGTCGTGCGAGGCTTCGGTATGACCGGAAATGTCGTCTATCTCCACGATCGCCCGCCACGCGAAGTTGCCCAGGCTGTCCGCGTCGGGTTCTTTGATCATCGACTGGCTGAGCACCTTTGGAGTGCAAATAAGCTAAATGCGCGGCGGTTTGTCTTTGAGGCGGCAAATGTGGAGCGCCAAGAGAGCCTACTCAGAACCCTTCGGGACGCGGGCTTGGAAACCGTGCTCGATACAAACGTCGCAGAATTGAGCGTGCGGGGTCGCTTCTCAAGCGGGGTGAAGACTGCACCATGGGCATGTGAAGGGCGGATGCTCGATGCTGACGACGTTGTCGCAGGCACCAACCGTAGTGTGATCGAGCCGATCGCACGCTTTGCCGTGGCTAAGGGCTTTACCTCCGTGATGTCGCCATCCCACTACCTCGGCGACGAAAGTGCAGACTGGCTTTCGGTCGATCTCAAGGCAGCCGAAGCCATGCGCATTGCCCTTGACCGCGAGGGCGGGCAACA
Source organism: Rhodovulum sp. (assembly GCA_020637615.1). Taxonomy (GTDB): domain Bacteria; phylum Pseudomonadota; class Alphaproteobacteria; order Rhodobacterales; family Rhodobacteraceae; genus Amaricoccus. The sequence goes on along the minus strand of JACKKC010000043.1, from coordinate 4,295 downwards.
CATCGCACTGGACTACTCGCTTATCCTTTCCAGTCGCCAACTCCGCGATCCAACGTTCCGGAACCGCCTCATACCTACGCTGGCCAGCCTGCCAGATGGCCACATATGGCTCCGGGTCGGAGGGTTCGGGGCTGACGCAACCGGTGTTGGAATGCCGCGCTACATTGAAGCGGTTCGGCCGTTCCATTCCGTCGGTCGGCCAATCATCGCGGATCATGTGGGTGGCATTGCTGGCCTTGCCGCTTGTGCATTCGGTGCCGCGAGCGGCTTTGCGCATGGCATCGAAGGCAAGCAGCGCTTCGATGCGAGAGACTGGCTGACGGAACGGAGGGGCGGAGGCGGTGGTCGCAAGAAGAAGGTATTCCTCCATGGCCTGGATCGCTCGTTGGAAGTGAGTGTGGTTCGGCGGATGTTCGACGATGCTCGCACTGCCCGTCAGATATTTGGCTGTTCCGACACCGCTTGCTGCGGCGACATTGAGAAGATGCTGGCAAACCCTGAGGCTCACCTCATGGTGCAGCAGGACAGAGCCGTAGCAATACTGTCAGCAACACCGGAGTCGATGCGGACTGACCAGTTCATCGAAAAACATCTGGAATCCAGAATGCAAGAGGCACAGCGGGCAACCCGCCTAAAGAAGATGGACGAGGATCTACGCGCAACTGTGGGCACTGCCTCCAAACGCCTTGCGCGAACCTACGAAGCGCTTCGGGGACTGCACAAGCGAGAGGGTCAGCCGGATTTTGCTCCCGAGGCACGTCTCCGTGTAGACAGAAATAATGCTCGCCAAGAAAATCTTTGGAAACGACCGTTATGACCGCGTCGGCGAGAAAGGAGAAAGAAACCGCAGTATCGAGGCTCGTTGAAGAGTTGCGAGTGTATGGCGGCCTGAAAGGACGCGACATAGCGAACATTTTCGAGGTTTCACCCCCTACCGTAACTCGTTGGAGTCATGGCGAGGCTAGCCCAACGATCGATAAGCAGACGGCGATGGCGCAGCTTCGCTGGGTCGCTCAACGCCTGTCGGACTTCTATGAGCCGGATGAGGTACGCTTGTGGCTCCAGTCGCCACATCCGCAACTTCAGAATGCGCGCCCATATGATTTGGTGGTCGAAGGCAGGACACCTGAGGTCCTAGAAGTGATCGAGCGCCTTGATAGCGGGGTGTACCTGTAGAATGTCGTCGGGGCGGCGACGCCATGATGATCGTCTTCTAGATGCGCTGGGGGAGATCAATCCAGAACCCTTCGCGGGCACAATGTGGCGCGTGGTGCGAAAGGGCCGATCAGTGCTCGATGGATCACGAGGTTCCGGACGGTGGAACCCGACCAATCTATCGGTACTCTACGGCTCACGCGAGGCAGATGGAGCTATCGCCGAAATACACTTCCATCTGAACCGTGGTCAGTCGGTGTTTCCTTCCCGAATGCGGCACAATCTGTGCGAACTGCGGATCAGGACAAAAGAAATGCTCGTTCTTGCAGATATGGGCGCGCTCAGTCGGTTGGGCGTCATTCCGACGCGCTATGCCGAAATCCTCTATGACCGTACTCAGGAGATTGCGGACGCAGCATCTTTCATGGGATTCGACGGGATCATCGCCCCATCGGCCCGCTGGGATTGTCAGAATATCGTTCTGTTTCTTGATAATATTGACCTTGACGACATTGAAGAGGTGGGCGCCACTTCGATTGACTGGACCAAATGGCGAATGACACATTTAAAGAGCGCATAGGATTTCCTCGATCACAATGACCGGGAAGCGCGGATCACTTGTGCCAATTCAGGCTGGGGCCGGCTCTATTACTAACCACTCCGCGAAATCCGCCTTGGCACGATCGGTATAACCCCTGTAGCGCTCGCGCCGGCCGCGGCGGCCGCCGCGGGCTTCGTCGAGGGGCGGGAAGAGGCCGATGTTGACGTTCATCGGCTGGAAGGACGGTAAGCGTCCGGACTGACCGCCCTGCCGGGGAGGTGGCGTCGACGATAGTGTCCATCACGGGATGATGGACACTATGGGTTTGCGGTGACGAAGCAGAAGAAGCGGCGGGTCTGGTCGGCGGAGGAGAAGCGGCTGATCTGCGGCCAGGCGCGGTTGCCGGGCGTCTCGGTCAGCCAGGTGGCACGGCGGTACGACGTGAACGCGAACCTGGTGTTCACCTGGCTGCGCGATCCGCGGTTCGCCGACAGCGGCGGCGAGGTGGCGTCCTTCCTTCCGGTCGAGATCGTCCAGGCGCCCGAGCCCGCAGCGGCGCGCTCGCCCGGCGAGGGCCGGATCGAGATCGAGCTCGCGGGTGGGCAGCGGCTGCGGATCGTCGGCACCTACGACCCCGAGGCGCTGGCCCGGCTGCTGCGGGGGCTGTCGGCGTGATCCCGACCCCGAGCGGCACGCGGGTGTGGCTGGCGGCCGGGGTGACGGACATGCGCAAGGGCTTCGCGGCGCTGGCGGCGCAGGCCGAGACGACGCTCAGGCAGAACCCGTTCACCGGGCATCTCTTCGTGTTCCGGGGGCGGCGCGGCGACCTGGTGAAGGTGATCTGGTGGGACGGTCAGGGCGCCTGCCTGTTCGTGAAGCGGCTGGAGCGCGGTCGCTTCGTGTGGCCGCAGGCCACGGAGGGCAAGGTGTCGCTGACGCCGGCGCAGCTGGCGATGCTGCTCGAGGGCATCGACTGGCGCACGCCGCAGCGAACTTGGCAGCCGGAGGCCGCAGGATAGGCGGCAGGCTTGGGTGTCGAGGATTCCCACAGGGAATCCAATGCGGTATACTTCTCCCATGCTCGACGAGACCGTCGCTATGCCGGAAGATCCCGAGGAGCTGCGCGCGTTCACGGCGCGGCTCCTCGCCGAGGTGAAGGCGCAGGCGGTGCTGATCGAGAAGCTGCGCCACCAACTGGCCGGCCATGCGCGCCATCGCTTCGGCGCCTCGTCGGAGACGGCCGGGCAGCTGCAGCTCGAGTTGGAGACGAGCGAGATCGCCGCGGCGGCGATGACGGCGCGGCTGCGCCTGCCCGAGGTCGAGGAGAAGGATCGGCCGAAGCGCCGGCCGATCCCGGACCATGTCCCGCGGATGGAGGTGGAGCTCAGCCCTGCCGCCGATACCTGCGCCGACTGCGGCGGCAGGCTGCGCCGGATCGGCGAGGACGTGACCGAGGAGCTGGAATACGTCCCCGGCCGCTTCATCGTGAACCGGATCGTCCGCCCGCGGCTGGCCTGCAGCGGCTGCGAGCGCTTCGTCCAGGCGCCGCTGCCGTCGCGTCCGATCGAGCGCGGCCGTCCGGGTCCCGGCCTGCTCGCCCATGTTCTGGTTGGCAAGTACGCCGACCACCTGCCGCTCTATCGCCAGTCCCGCATCTTCGAGCGCGACGGGCTCGACCTCGACCGATCCACCCTGGCCGACTGGGTGGGCAAGACCACCGCGCTGCTCGCGCCCCTCGCCGATGCCATCGGCCGGCACGTGCTCGCGGCCGGGGCGATCTTCGCCGACGACACCCCGGTCCGCATGCTCGCGCCGGGGACCGGCAAGACCCAGACTGCCCGGCTCTGGACCTATGCCCGCGACGAGCGCCCATGGGGCGGACCGGCGGCGCCGGCGGCCTGGTATCGCTTCTCGGGCGACCGCAAGGGAGAGCATCCGAAGGATCATCTCGCCCGCTTCCGCGGCTTCATGCATGCCGACGGCTATGCCGGCTTCGACGACCTTTACCGCTCCGGCGCCATCCGCGAGGTCGCCTGCATGGCCCACGTCCGCCGCAAGTTCGTCGACGTCCATCGCGCCCAGGCCTCGCCAATCGCCGAGGAGGCAATCCAGCGCATCGCCCGGCTCTATGGCGTCGAGAAGCAGGCCCGCGGCTCACCGCCGGAGCGCCGCGTCGCGCTCCGCCAGGCCGCCGCCGCCCCAGTCTTCCACGACCTCGAAGCCTGGCTCCGGGAGCAGCTGGCCCGCATCTCCGGTAAGTCGCCCCTCGCCACCGCGATCCGCTACGCTCTGACGCGTATGGAGCGCATGCGCGCCTATCTCGACAACGGCATGCTCGAACTCGACAACAATACGGCCGAGCGTGGAATGCGCGCCATCGCCCTGGGGCGGAAGAATTACCTCTTCGTCGGCTCGGAAGCCGGCGGCAGGGCCGCCGCCATTGCCTACACCCTGATCGAGACCGCCAAGCTGAACGACGTCGATCCCGAAGCCTGGCTCGCCGACACCATCGCCCGAACCCCAGACTACAGGATCACCAAGGTCGACGACCTCCTTCCCTGGAACTGGAAGTCGTAGCGGTCAGCCCGGACGCTTACGA
>JACKKC010000042.1 GCA_020637615.1 Rhodovulum sp. | reverse complement strand
GCCGCCATCGGCACCGCGGCGATGCTCTGGGTCGGGGGCGGCATCGTGGTGCACGGGCTGGAGACCTTCGGCCTGGCCGGTATCGCCCATGCGCTGCACGATCTGGCGGAAGCGGTGGGCCATGCGGCGCCGGTCATGCCCGGCGCGGCGGCCTGGCTGGCCGGCGCGCTCGGCTCGGCGGTCGTCGGCATCGTGATCGGGGCGGCGACGATCCCGGTCGTCGGCCGGATCGTCGCGCCGGCCTGGAAGGCGGCGAGGGCGCTGCTGGGACGAAAGGCGCCGGAGGGGCCGTGACGGCCGGGCGCTGCCCTCGTCCCGCCGCCGGAGGGTCCGGTCGCCGGTCGCGTAACCCGATCGGAATCGCCCCGGCCCGCCTGCGAGGGGTTACACCCGGAACAGGGGCTAAGCGAGGACGGCCTCGACCGGGCGGCGCGGCGAGAAGGGGAGCGGCGCGGCGCGGCCGATGCGCAGGACGAGGTTGGGCCTTCTTTCGCCGAGGCCGAGCAGGCTCCGCAGTTCGGTGCGGGAGGGGAGGTCCTCTACCGCCTGGTTGACGAAGGCGAGCTTCAGTCCCTCGGCGGTGGCGAGAAGCGAGAGACGCTGGCAGGCGAGGCCGGCGCGCATCCAGCCGGGAGGATCGTCGGAGGGGCCGACGAGCACGAGGAGCCCGGAGGAGGAGCGGATCTGGCGCACGTAGCGCGCGTTTTCCGCCTCGGCGGTCAGGACGCGGTCGATGACCAGCCGGCCGGCCCAGTCTGGCAGCGCCGGGTTCCCGGAGGCGGCGGCGAAGAGGCCGTCGCCGCGGCGGGCGGCCTCGGCGGGGCTGAAGCGGATCCAGTCCTTGAGCTCGCGCACGAAGGCGGGATCGGCGAGCTGCGCCGTGTTGCCGGCAACGACCAGCTCGAGGACGGCCTCCCGCTCGGCGGGTTCGGAGATGAAGATCGCCTCGACGCCGTGCCCGGCCGCGGCGGCGATCAGCCGGTCGACGAGCGCGGGGTCGATCGTGGAGCCGTCGTAGTCGGAGCGGGTGCTCTGGCGGTGCGGGATCGCCGCGAAGAGCGGTCCGGCCGCAGGGGCGGCGGGGGCAAGGTCGATCTCGATGCCCTCCGCGCCGATCGCAGGCGTGCCGGACCGGCCGGCGGCGCGGGCGGCGAGCGAGAGGTTCTCGGCGGCGCAGCCGAGGCTGGCGAAGAGGTGGTGGTCGTCGGGATCGACCACCGGGGTGCGGCGGCTGAAGTCGGGGGTCACGGCGATGCCGGAGGCGGAGGCGGCGAAGCGCCAGGGCTGGGTGTTGTGGCCGTTGGCGGCGAGGGTGGCGTAGCGGACGAGATCGGAAAGGCCGGGTTCGGGCGGGAGGGCGGCCCGGGATGCGGCGATGGCGCTCTCGTAGGCCGACGCGCCCTGGCGCCAGCGGAAGGCGCCCAGGGCGGCGGCGCCGGCGAGGGCGGTTGCGCCGCCGGCGAGCAGGGTGCGGCGGGAAGCCATCCCCGCCGCGGCGCTAGAGCGAGAGCTGGGACTTCAGCGCGAGCACGTCGCGCAGGCGCTGGCCGGCGGACATGCGCATTTCTTCCGGCGCCTCGGCGAGGTTGCGTTCGGCTTCCGCCAGAAGGTCGGCCGCCATGTCGGCGGCGAATTCGCCGCGCGGCACGGCCCGTTCGGCGAGCACGCTGGCGGCGGTGGGCGAGACCTCGGCGAAGCCCCCCGTCACCACGTATTCGGCGGTCTCGCTGCCGGCGGTCACCTTCACGACGCCCGGCCGCAGGGTGGTCAGGAACGGCGCGTGGTTCGGCATGGCGGTCAGATCCCCGCCCATGCCGGGGATCTGCACCTGGGTGGCGGCCAGCGAGGCGAGCTTGCGCTCGGGGCTGACGAGATCGAATTGCAGCGTGTCGGCCATTCCCCTGCCCCGCTCAGGCCGCCTCGGCGGCCATCTTCTCGGCCTTGCGGACCACCTCGTCGATGCCGCCGACCATGTAGAAGGCGGCCTCCGGCAGATGGTCGAACTCGCCCTCGACCACGCGCTTGAAGCTGTCGATGGTCACCTCCAGCGGCACCTGCACGCCCGGCGAGCCGGTGAAGACCGCGGCCACGTCGAAGGGCTGGCTGAGGAAGCGCTGGATCTTGCGGGCGCGGGCGACGGTGAGCTTGTCGTCCTCGGAGAGCTCGTCCATGCCGAGGATGGCGATGATGTCCTGCAGGCTCTTGTAGCGCTGCAGGATGCCCTGGACGTCGCGGGCGACCTGGTAGTGCTCCTCGCCGATCACCATCGGGTCGAGCAGGCGCGAGGTCGAGTCGAGCGGGTCCACCGCCGGGTAGATGCCGAGCTCGGAGATGGCGCGGGAAAGCACCGTCGTGGCGTCGAGGTGGGCGAAGGAGGTCGCCGGCGCCGGGTCGGTCAGGTCGTCGGCGGGCACGTAGATCGCCTGCACGGAGGTGATCGAGCCGTTGCGGGTCGAGGTGATGCGCTCCTGCAGCGCGCCCATGTCGGTGGCGAGCGTCGGCTGGTAGCCCACCGCCGAGGGGATGCGGCCCAGAAGCGCCGAGACCTCGGAGCCGGCCTGGGTGAAGCGGAAGATGTTGTCCACGAAGAAGAGCACGTCCGTGCCCGACTGGTCGCGGAACTGCTCGGCGAGCGTGAGCCCGGAGAGCGCGACGCGGGCACGCGCCCCCGGCGGCTCGTTCATCTGGCCGAACACGAGCGCCACCTTGGACTTGGTCAGGTCGTCGATGTCGATGACGCCGGATTCGATGAATTCGTGGTAGAGGTCGTTGCCCTCGCGGGTGCGCTCGCCGACGCCGGCGAAGACCGAGAAGCCGGAATGCACCTTGGCGATGTTGTTGATCAGCTCCTGGATCAGCACCGTCTTGCCGACGCCGGCGCCGCCGAAGAGGCCGATCTTGCCGCCCTTGGCATAGGGCGCGAGCAGGTCGATGACCTTGATGCCGGTGACGAGCACCTCGGATTCGGTGGACTGGGCGGCGAAATCGGGCGCGGGCGCATGGATCGGGCGGTATTCGGTCGCCTCGACGGGACCCTTCTCGTCGACCGGCTCGCCGATGACGTTGAGGATGCGTCCCAGCGTGCCGTCGCCGACCGGGACCTGGATCGCCTTGCCGGTATCGGTGACCTTCGCGCCGCGCACGAGGCCTTCGGTCGAATCCATCGCGATGGTGCGCACGGTGGATTCGCCCAGGTGCTGCGCGACCTCGAGCACGAGCCGCTTGCCGTTGTTGTCGGTCTCGAGCGCGTTGAGGATCTCGGGCAGATGGTCCTCGAACTGCACGTCGACGACGGCGCCGATGACCTGGGTGATCTTGCCGACTGCTGGTTCAGCCATGTTGTTCTCCGTCCCTAGAGCGCCTCGGCGCCCGAAATGATCTCGATGAGCTCGCTGGTGATCGCCTGCTGGCGCGAGCGGTTGTAGACGATCGTCAGCTTGTCGATCATCTCGCCGGCATTGCGCGTGGCGTTGTCCATGGCGCTCATGCGCGCGCCCTGTTCCGAGGCGCCGTTCTCCAGAAGCGCGGTGAAGATCTGCGTCGCCACGCCGCGCGGCAGCAGGTCGGCGAGGATCGCCTCCTCGTCGGGTTCGTATTCGTATTGCGACGAGGCGCCGCCCTCGCGCGCCTCGAAGACCGCCGGGATCAGCTGGCGCTCGGTCGGCACCTGGCTGATGACCGACTGGAAGCGGTTGAAATAGATCGTGGCGACGTCGAATTCGCCGGCGTTGAAACGGTTCAGGATATCATGGGCGATCCTGGCCGCGTCCGGATAGCCGAGCTTCTTGACGTCCGAGAGATCCACATGGCCGACCAGGAGCGCGCTGAGGTCCCGGCGCAGCTGCTCGCGGCCCTTCTTGCCGATGGTGAGGATCTTGACAGTCTTGCCCTCGGCCTGGAGCCGCGCGACCCGGTTGCGGGCCAGGCGCACGATCGAGGAATTGAAGCCGCCGCAGAGGCCGCGCTCGGCGGTAGCGACGACCAGGAGATGCGTCTCGGACTTGCCGGTTCCCGCCAGCAGCCGCGGCGCATTGGCGCTCTCGGCGACTCCGGCGGCGAGATTGCCCAGCACCGCGTCCATGCGCTCGGCATAGGGGCGCGCGCTTTCGGCCGATTCCTGGGCGCGGCGCAGCTTGGCGGCCGCGACCATCTGCATCGCCTTGGTGATCTTGCGCGTCGACTTGACGCTCGCGATCCGGATCTTGAGGTCCTTGAGGCTCGGCATCGGCCGGCTCCCTGTCTAGTCTCGGATCAGGCGAAGGTCTTGGTGAAGCTGTCCAGCACGCTGCTGATCCTGGCCTCGATGTCGCCGGCGATCTTCTGGTCCTCGTCGCGGATCCGGTTGAGCAGCGCCCCTTCGGAATTGCGCAGATGCGCCAGGAGCCCGCGCTCGTAGCGGCCCACGTCGCTCACCGGGATCTTGTCGAGATAGCCGTGGGTGCCGGCGTAGATCACCACCACCTGCTCGGCATTGGTCAGCGGCGAGTACTGCGGCTGCTTGAGGAGCTCGGTGAGGCGGGCGCCGCGGTTCAGGAGCCGCTGGGTCGCCGCGTCGAGGTCCGAGCCGAACTGGGCGAAGGCGGCCATCTCGCGGTACTGGGCGAGTTCGAGCTTGATCGAGCCCGCCACCGACTTCATCGCCTTCGTCTGGGCCGAGGAGCCCACGCGGGAGACCGAGAGGCCGACGTTCACCGCCGGGCGGATGCCCTGGTAGAAGAGCTCGCTCTCGAGGAAGATCTGACCGTCGGTGATCGAGATCACGTTGGTCGGGATATAGGCCGAGACGTCGCCGGCCTGGGTCTCGATCACGGGGAGCGCGGTGAGCGAGCCCGAGCCGTGCTCGTCGTTGAGCTTGGCGGCGCGTTCGAGCAGCCGCGAATGCAGGTAGAAGACGTCGCCGGGATAGGCTTCGCGGCCGGGCGGGCGGCGCAGCAGCAGCGACATCTGGCGGTAGGCGACGGCCTGCTTGGAGAGGTCGTCGTAGATGATCAGCGCGTGCATGCCGTTGTCGCGGAAGTATTCCGCCATGGCGCAGGCGGCATAGGGCGCGAGGTACTGCATCGGCGCCGGCTCGGAGGCGGTGGCGGCGACGATGGTAGTGTATTCGATGGCGCCGGTTTCCTCGAGCTTCTTGTAGAGCTGCGCGACCGTGGAGCGCTTCTGGCCGACCGCGACATAGACGCAGTAGAGCTTCTTCGATTCATCGTCGCCGGCGGCGTCGTTGTAGACCTTCTGGTTGAGGATGGCGTCGAGCGCCACCGCGGTCTTGCCGGTCTGGCGGTCGCCGATGATCAGCTCGCGCTGGCCGCGGCCGATGGGGATCAGCGCGTCGATCGCCTTCAGCCCCGTGGCCATGGGCTCGTGCACCGAGCGGCGGGGAATGATGCCGGGTGCCTTGACGTCGGCCACGCGGCGCTCGGCGGCCTCGATGGCGCCCTTGCCGTCGATCGGGTTGCCGAGTGCGTCGACCACCCGGCCGAGCAGCCCCTTGCCCACGGGCACGTCCACGATGGAGCGGGTGCGCTTGACCACGTCGCCTTCACCGATGTCGCGGTCGGAGCCGAAGATCACCACGCCGACGTTGTCGGTCTCGAGGTTCAGCGTCATGCCGCGGATGCCACCGGGAAACTCGACCATCTCGCCGGCCTGGACGTTGTCTAGCCCGAAGACACGGGCGATTCCGTCGCCGACGGAGAGGACGCGGCCCACCTCGGATACCTCGGCCTCCTGGCCGAAGTTCTTGATCTGGTCCTTGAGTATCGCAGAGATTTCAGCGGCTTGGATCGACATTATCCGACCTCTTTCATGGCATTCTGGAGTTTGGCGAGCTTCGAGCGAATGGAGGTGTCGATCATCCGCGACCCCACCTTTACCACGAGCCCGCCGATCAGGTCTTCGTCCACGGTCACATCGAGCGCCACGTCCTTGCCCACGCTCTCCTTGAGCGTCCCGGCGAGGGATTCGGTCTGGGCCTTGGTCAGCGGCTTGGCGGAAATCACTTCCGCCGTCACCTCGCCCCGGTCTGCGGCGATCAGCGCCTTGACCTGCGACAGGAGGGCGGGGACGACGAAAAGCCGGCGGTTCTGGGCCATCAGCCCGAGCGTGTTCGTGACGGTCTTGCCCAGCCCCATCTTCGCGGCGATTGCCGCGATCGCGCGGCCCTGCTCGTCGCGGGTGTGGATCGGCGAGGCGAGCAGTTCGCGCAGGTCGGCGCTCTCGGCGAGCGCGGCCTCGAGCGCGGCGATATCCGTCTCGACCTGGCCCAGTGCCTTGTCATGCTTGGCGATTTCGAAGAGCGCGGTCGCGTAGCGCCCGGCCACCCCAGAGGTCAACGAAGCGGAACTGGACACGGGAACCCTTCCGATGATGTCGAATCCGGACCGAGAAGTCCGACATAACGGAGACTTATGCCAGTGTGGCGCCGCCCCCCGGCGAAATCCGCTCGCTGATAGCAGAGCGTTTGCGGTGTGGCAATACGCGGAGGGCCGTGGCGGGGGCAATCGCATCCGGAGGCCATTGTTCCCGGTGCGACCGACCCGCCCCAAAATGAGGGCAGCGCCCGGCCCGGGCGGAAGCGGAGCGCTCGCGTCGTGCCGGAGGCACGCCTTCGGCGTGACGGGGCGGGGCGGGCGCTGCCCGGCGGTGCCCGCCGGGCAGGACGATGGCACTAGGCTCGGGCGGAACTCGGCATGACGGGGTCGCGTTGGGAAATGTAATCCCCCTCGGCCGCCGCGGGGGGGCGAATGCGCCGGTTGCCGCCGGCGACCGGCTCGGGCCTCGGCCCCGTCAGGCCCTCGAGCACGTCGAGCGGGCCGGGGACGAAGACCCGCGCTCCGGGCGGGCCCGGCCGGGCATAGACCTGCTTCGACGCCTCCACCACCAGCGCTCCGGCGATGATGCGCGGCTCGAACCGGCGGCCGAGCCGCTCCATCAGATGCGACGACTTCAGCCAGAACTTCCGGTGCGACGGCGGCGCGTAGAGCGCGGCCGCCTGTCGCTCGGGCAGGAAGCGGTGCTTGCGCAGCAGGCTGTCGAGTTGGCCGAAGCTGTAGGGGCGGCCGAAGCCGAAGGGCGTGGCGTCGCGCCGCGCCCACAGCCCGGAGCGGTTGGGCACGATGAAGACGACTCGCCCGGAGGGCACGAGCACGCGCCAGATCTCGCTCAAGAGCGCGTCGGGCCGCTCGCAGGTCTCGAGCCCATGGGCGACGATCAGCCGGTCGACGCTGCTCGAGGAGAGCGGCCAGAGCGTCTCCTCGACCAGGACCGAGACATTCGCCGCACCTGCGCCCGGCGGCCAGGGCATGACGCCCTGCTGCCCCGGCATCAGCGCCAGCACACGCCCGGCCTCGCCGAGAAAGGGGCGCAGCAGCGGCGCGGCGAAGCCGAAGCCCGCGACCGCCATGCCATGGGTCTCGGGCCAGAGCGCACGCAGGCTCTCCTGCAGCGCGCGCTGGGCGGAGCGCCCGAGCGGCGTGCGGTAGTAGAAGGCGCGCAGATCCACGACGTCGAGATGCATTGCGCGACCCTAGCGGATCCGACAGACTGTCGCCAAGCCAATCGCTGCCGAGGGGATCGCCATGCCGCTCGAGATTGTCACCATTCCCTGCCGGTCGGACAATTACGCCTATCTGCTCCGCGACACGGCGACCGGGCGGGTCGGCCTGGTGGATGCGCCGGAGGCCGAGCCGATCCGGATGGAACTCGCGCGCCGGGGCTGGGGCCTCTATCTCATCCTGATCACCCACCACCATGACGACCATATCGCCGGGGTCGATGCGCTGCGGGGCGAGTTCGGCGCCGCGGTCGTCGGGGCGGCGGCGGATCGCGCGCGGCTTCCGGCGCTCGACAAGGCGGTGGCCGACGGCGATCGCGTGGCGCTGGGCGAGAGCGCCGGCACGGTCTTCGAGGTTCCGGGTCATACGATCGGGCATGTCGCCTATCATTTTCCCGCATCGCACGCGCTCTTCTCGGCCGACAGCCTGATGGTCATGGGCTGCGGGCGGCTCTTCGAGGGGACCGCCGAGCAGATGTGGCGGAGTCTCGCGAGGCTGGCGGCCCTGCCGCCGGAGACGCTGGTCTATTCGGGCCACGAATACGCCGAGAGCAACCTGCGCTTCGCGCTTTCGGTGGACGGCGAGAACCCGGCGCTACGCGCGCGGGCCGAGGAGGTCGCCGCCCTGCGCGCGCGCGGCGAGGCGACGGTGCCGGCACGGCTCGACCTCGAGATCGCCACGAACCCCTTCCTGCGGGCGCGGGATCCGGGGATGAAGGCGCGCTTGGGGCTTGCGGGGGCGCCCGATGCCGCGGTCTTCGCCGAGATCCGGCGGCGCAAGGACGCGTTCCGCTAGACCGATCACCGGCCGGGAAATTCAGCCTTTTCACCGAAAGTTTTTGCTCTCCCGGGCGGCCCGGCTCATAATCACCCTTGAAGCGCTCGGGATAACACCGAAGTTTAACGGGTAACGGGCAAGATCGCATGACCTTGCTTGCGCTGGCCCCCCAAGCCGGCGGCTCTTGACCGGAAGGATGCGGAGAATGCCCTCTTTTTCGAGTACCCTCGAGGCCGCAATTCACAACGCGCTCGGACACGCCAACGAACGCAAGCATGAACTCGCGACGCTCGAGCATCTTCTGCTCGCGCTCCTCGACGAGCCGGACGCCGCCCGCGTGATGAAGGCCTGCGGGGTCGATCTCGACAAGCTGCGCAAGACCATCGTCGCCTTCCTCGACGAGGAGCTCGACGCGCTGATCTCCGACATCGAAGGCTCGGAGGCCGCGCCGACCACCGGCTTCCAGCGGGTGATCCAGCGCGCGGCGATCCATGTCCAGAGCTCGGGGCGCTCGGAAGTGACCGGCGCCAACGTGCTCGTGGCGATCTTCGCGGAACGCGAAAGCCATGCCGCCTATTTCCTGCAGGAGCAGGACATGACGCGCTATGACGCGGTCAACTACATCAGCCACGGCGTCGCCAAGGATCCGTCCTATGGCGAGCCGACCTCGCCCAAGGGCGCGGACCAGGCCAAGGAGCCGAAGGCGCAGGGCCCGACCGGCAAGGAGGCCGAGGAGACGGCGCTGCAGAAATATTGCGTCGATCTCAACGAGAAGGCGCGTCGCGGCGACGTGGATCCGCTGATCGGGCGCGACCTGGAGGTGGAGCGCTGCGTGCAGGTGCTCTGCCGCCGGCGCAAGAACAACCCGCTGCTCGTGGGCGATCCCGGCGTCGGCAAGACCGCCATCGCCGAGGGCCTCGCCAAGAAGATCAACGACGGCGACACGCCCGACATCCTGGCCGAGACCACGATCTTCGCGCTCGACATGGGCGCGCTGCTCGCCGGCACCCGCTACCGCGGCGATTTCGAGGAGCGGCTGAAGGCGGTGATGAAGGAGCTGGAGGCGCATCCCAACGCCATCCTCTTCATCGACGAGATCCATACGGTGATCGGCGCCGGCGCGACCAGCGGCGGGGCCATGGACGCCTCGAACCTGCTCAAGCCCGCGCTGCAGTCGGGCACCCTGCGCTGCATGGGGAGTACGACCTACAAGGAGTATCGCCAGCATTTCGAGAAAGACCGGGCGCTGGCGCGGCGCTTCCAGAAGATCGACGTCAACGAGCCGACGATCGAGGACGCCTTCAAGATCCTTAAGGGGCTGAAGCCCTATTTCGAGGTGCATCACGACGTGCGCTACACCCAGGACGCGATCAAGTCGGCGGTGGATCTCAGCGCGCGCTACATCCACGACCGCAAGCTGCCCGACAAGGCGATCGACGTGATCGACGAGGCCGGCGCGGCGCAGCACCTGCTGCCCGAGAGCAAGCGGCGCAAGACCATCACCGCCAGGGAGATCGAGGCGGTGGTCGCCAAGATCGCGCGCATCCCGCCGAAGAACGTCTCCAAGGACGATGCCGAGGTGCTCAAGGATCTCGACAAGTCGCTCAAGCGCGTGGTCTTCGGCCAGGACAAGGCGATCGAGGCGCTGGCGAGCGCGATCAAGCTCAGCCGCGCCGGGCTGCGCGAGCCGGAGAAGCCGATCGGCAACTATCTCTTCACCGGCCCGACCGGCGTCGGCAAGACCGAGGTCGCCAAGCAGCTCGCCTCCATGCTCGGGGTGGAGCTCTTGCGCTTCGACATGTCGGAATACATGGAAAAGCACACCGTCAGCCGCCTGATCGGCGCGCCGCCGGGCTATGTCGGCTTCGACCAGGGCGGGCTCCTGACCGACGGGGTCGACCAGCATCCGCATTGCGTGCTCCTGCTCGACGAGATGGAGAAGGCGCATCCGGACGTCTACAACATCCTGCTGCAGGTGATGGACCACGGCAAGCTCACCGACCACAACGGCCGGACGGTGGATTTCCGCAACGTCGTGCTGATCATGACCTCGAACGCAGGCGCCGCCGAGCAGGCGCGCAACGCACTCGGCTTCGGGCGCGACCGCCGGGAGGGCGAGGATTCGGCGGCCGTCGAGCGGATGTTCACGCCGGAGTTCCGCAACCGGCTCGACGCGATCATCAGCTTCTCGGCGCTGCCGAAGGAGGTGATCCTGCAGGTGGTCGAGAAGTTCGTCCTGCAGCTCGAGGCGCAGCTGATGGACCGCAACGTCCAGATCGACCTCAGCCGCGAGGCCGCCGAATGGCTGGCCGACAAGGGCTACGACGACAAGATGGGCGCGCGGCCGCTCGGAAGGGTGATCCAGGAGAACATCAAGAAGCCGCTGGCCGAGGAGCTTCTCTTCGGCAAGCTCGCCAAGGGCGGCGTCGTCCATGTGCTGGTGCGCGACGGCGCGCTCGATCTGCGGATCGAGCCGCTCGGCACCCCGCGCATCGCCACCAAGAAGCCGCCGCTTCTCACCGCGGAATAGGCGGGCCGGCCCGGTTCCCGCGACAACGCCCCGGCTCGCCGGGGCGTTGTGCGTTTGCGGAGCGGCGGAGAGCCCGCCGCATCCCAACGGCCCATCCGCCTGACCGACGCTGCGGCTCGCGCTACATTCCTCCGGACCGAGAAGGCGAGGCGCCGGTGTCGCACGCCCGGAGGCGTGCGCCGCAGGGTGAGGGGGTCGGGTGTCGCCGCCGGTTGGGGATCGGGACGGGGCGGCCCTGGACGGCGTGCGAAGCGCGCCGGCCCCGGGCAGGGCCGACGCAGCCCGATCGCCACGGGTTGATCGGGCTGGGGACACCCGGGTCTCGGGAATCATGAGGGGCGACGGCGAGGGGCCTTAGGGATCGTTCGGGCGGGCAAGGGGGTCCCGCCATCCGCGGGTTGCAGCGCGGGGAAGGTCCAGCTGCCGGCGAGGATCTCCTGCCGCGGCTCGTGGAGGCGCATGGTGTAGTTCCAGCCGGGCGTGATCGGGATTCAATTGATCCGCCCGTCCTCGCAGCGATCGAAGTTGAGCGTGATCGAGCCGTCCTCGTTCGGCGCGGCGGTGAAATCGTTGTAGCTGTTGCGGCCGAGGGCGTTGGGCGCGTGATGGCCGTCGGCGTCATAGACCGTGACCGACCAGAACGCGCCCACCGGTACGTCCCGGACGGTGACGGCATGGGGGATCGTGCCGTCGTTGCCCTCGATCATCGCGGTCGCCGCGCTGGCCGGCTGCCCGGCCCAGGCGCCGACCATGTGGTCTATCGGGTCCACATCCTCCCTGCGGCCGATGGCGCGGCTGGCGTCGGGAAAGGTCCGGGATCCGTCGGGGCCGTCTTCCGGTTCTCCGTCCGCGCGCCTGTCCCCTTTTCGCACACGTCCGGTACACGGGTTGCGCAGGGAATGTACATTCCGTTCCCGGCGCTCACTCCATGCCGACCCGGAGGAGGGGAATCGGGTCGCCGAACCGGTGCCGCCACCCCGGGCGACGCGGCTCCGCTTCAGCCGGCGGAAGGCTCCGGGACCGCGACCGGGCGCCCGACCGCCAGCAGCGCGCGCAGAGCGGGATCGCGGTCGAGGATCACGGCCTCGGGTTCCGCGCCGAGCGCGTCGTTCACCCGTGACATGAAGCCGCGGACCGCGGCGGCGAGGGCGATGTCGGCGATCTGGACATCGGAGAAGCCGTGGCGACGCAATCCGTCGATGTCTTCCTGCCGTGCCGCCCAGGCCCGCGTCGCGACCTTCTCGGCATAGTCCAGCATCGCGACCTCGCGGTCGGGGAGGCCGCAGCGGCGAAAGTCGCGCACGAAGGCCGCGACTGCCTCCCGCGAGCCGAGCACGTCGATCGCGCGGCGCCCGTATTCCGAGGAGCAATAGCTCGTCGGCACGCGCAGCGAGGCGAGCAGCCCCACGAGAATCCATTCCCGGTCGGAGAGCGAGGTGCCGGCGCGGAGATGCATGAAGAAATCCTCCCAGGCCGGCAGCATGTCGGGCCGCGCCGTCCAGACCTGCGTGCCGGACATCACATAGCCGCGCTGCGCCCGTTCGGCGGCGTAGATTTCGGCGATCCGGCCATCGGCCTCCGCCTCGGAGATCGTCGCAACGAACATGGCTGGGCCCTCCTGCCGCGAGCGGGCCAGTATAGCCGAAAGGGCGGGCGGAAGCAGCGGCCTTGCGGCACGGGTGCAGGGTGGTCGCATTTGGCAAAGCGACCCCGTCAGGCCTAGTTTCAGGCGCGCCTGGCGTCACCATCCCGCCCGGCGGGTACCGCCGGGCAGCGCCCGACCCGCCCCCAGGCGGGCGCTTCGCTTCCGCCCGGGCCGGGCGCTGCCCTCATTTTGGTGTGGGGCGGTCGAAGACGAAAGAACAGGCTCCTAATGCAATCGACCTGGTCGCCGGTGCCGGTTCAGACCGCGCGGATGAGCTTCTTCTCGAGCACGCGCAGGACGGTGCCGAGATCGGCGCCGCGCTTGAGGATCCGGCCGTCCATGGCGATGACAGCGTATTGCCCCTGCCGGCCGATCAGGCGGGGGCGTTTCTCGATGCGGTAGATCGGATGCTCCGCCGTATGCCGGAACACCGCGAAGACCGCCGCGTCGCGGAGCATGGAGATGCCGTAGTCGCGCCAGTGCCCGGCCGCCACCATGCGCCCGTAAAGGCCGAGGATCACCGAGAGTTCCGCCCGATGAAAGCTGACCCGCTCGGGAAGGCCGGGAAAGGGCGCGATCTCGGCGCTGTGCGTCATGGCATCAGCATGGCTGCGAGGCCCGGATTTGGCAAGCACCGCGATCGGCAATTGCCTAATGGAGCGAAGAGGCTAGAAAGGAGGTCCGCTCGGGCAAAGGGGGGCGAGGCGGGCGGCGCGCATGGGGGCGGCATCTGGGCGCGCCGGGGGAATGCTCCACACGTCCCCGATATCTTTCCACGCAAGAGGATCCGGATGGTTCAGACGCTGCATGACCTGCAAACGCCCTGCCTGCTGCTCGACGAGGCGCGGATGGCGGCCAATATCGCGCGGCTGCATGCGCGGGTGGCCGGCAGCGGCGTCGCCTATCGCGCGCATCTGAAGACCGCGAAATCGCCCGAGGTGGCCCGCCGGCAGATGACCTCGCCGGAGGGGCCGGCGATGGTCTCCACCCTGCGCGAGGCCGAGGAATTCGCGGCGGCGGGCGTGCGCGACATCACCTACGGGGTCGGCATCGCGCCGGACAAGCTGCCGCGGGTGCTGGCGCTGCGCCGGCGCGGGGTCGATCTCGCGGTGCTGGCCGACAGCGTGGCGCAGGCGCAGGCGATCGCGGCGGCGGGCGATCCGGCCGACCCGATCCCGGTCCTGATCGAGATCGACTGCGACGGGCACCGCTCGGGCGTGACGCCGGGAGATGCGGCGCTCCTGCTGGCGATCGCCGGGGCGCTGCAGGGCGGCGCCGTGCTGCGCGGGGTGCTGACCCATGGCGGCGAGAGCTACGGGGCGCGCGGGCCGGCGGAGCTGAAGGCCGCGGCCGAGCAGGAGCGCCGGGCGGTGGTGGATGCCGCGCGGATCCTGCGCGAGGCCGGCCATGCCTGCCCGGTGGTGAGCGTGGGCTCGACGCCGACCTTCTTCGGCGGCGGCGGCCTCGAGGGGCTGACCGAGTTCCGGGCCGGGGTGAGCGTCTTCTTCGACCTCTTCCAGGCGGGCGTGGGGGTCTGCGGCCTGGGCGACATCGCGCTTTCGGTGCTGACGACGGTGATCGGCCACCAGCCGGTCAAGGGCTGGACGATCACCGATGCGGGCTGGATGGCGATGTCGCGCGACCGCGGCACGGCGAACCAGGCGGTCGACCAGGGCTATGGCGTGGTCTGCGGCCTCGACGGCGAGCCGCTGGACGACCTGATCGTCATCGCCGCCAACCAGGAGCACGGCATCATCGCGCCGCGCCCCGGCAGCGGCGCCGCGGCGCCGGATCTGCCGATCGGCACCCGGCTGCGCATCCTGCCCAACCACGCCTGCGCGACGGCGGCGCAATACGACCGCTATCACGTGATCGGCACGGATGGCCAGTTGTCGGAATGGCCGCGCTTTTCCGGCTGGTAGGCCGGGCCCGGCGGGCTCAGTGCAGCCCGCCGTCCATGTCGTAGCGGCCGCCGTCGAGCAGCCGGCCGAACATGGCGGAGACCTCCGGATGGTCGACCGGCTCGCCGGATTCGTCCTTCACGAGGTTCTGCTCCGAGACATAGGCCACGTAATAGGAGGTCTCGTTCTCGGCGAGCAGGTGGTAGAAGGGCTGGTCCTTGCGCGGCCGGCTCTCCGCCGGGATCGACTCCCACCATTCCTCGGTATTGTTGAAGGTGGGGTCGACGTCGAAGACGACGCCCCGGAACGGGTGGATGCGATGCCGCACCACCTCGCCGAGGGTGAATTTTGCTGATGCCGTCAGCATGGGTTGCAAGCCTGCGCGATGTATTCCGACATCATTGTATAGCGCGGTTGACATCCTGTCCACATCACGGAAGAGACCCGGGCGGTGGCGGCCGGCCCGGACGCCGGTCCCGGGAGCCGCGATGGCACTTCTGCTGCAGGTCCTCCAGATCGTCTCGCCGGTGTTCCTGCTGGCCGCCGTGGGCTACGGATGGGTGCGGATCGGCTGGAACTACGACGTGGAATTCGTCACGCGCCTGTCGATGACGCTCTCCATCCCCTGCCTGATCTTCATGGCGCTGATCCGCTCCGACGTGGACCCCCTGGTGCTGCGCGACACGGTGCTGGCGACGCTGGCGGCCTATGTGGGGGTGGGCGCGATCGTCTGGGCGCTGCTCCGCATCGCCGGGATGGATCTGGCGACCTTCTGGGCGCCGCTCAGCTTCGGCAATACCGGCAATATCGGGCTGCCGATCGCGCTCTTCGCCTTCGGGCAGCAGGGATTCGACTTCGCGGTGGTGATCTTCGCGGTCATGGCGATCCTCTCCTTCACCTTCGGGGTCTGGGTGGTCGCCGGCGGCGGCTCGCCGGTGAACGCGATCCGCGAGCCGCTGGTCTGGGGCACGCTGCTCGGGAGCCTGTTTCTCGCCATGGGCTGGTCGGTGCCGGCCTGGACCGCGGCGACGCTCGACCTCGTCGGGCAGATGGCGATCCCGCTGATGCTGATCACGCTCGGCGTGGCGATCTCGCGGCTGCAGCCGCGCTCGCTCGGGCGCGCGCTCTGGCTCTGCCTCGTCAAGCTCGCGATCTGCGTCGCCGTGCCGGTGGCGGTGGGCCTCGTCTTCGCCCTGCCGGCGCCCGCCTTCGGGGTGCTGGTGCTGCAGGTCGCGACCCCGGTCGCCGTCACCTCCTACATGCTGGCGACCAAATACAAGGCCCGTCCCGACGAGGTGGCGGGGCTCGTCGTGGTCTCCACGCTGCTCTCGGTGGTGGCGATCCCGGGCCTTTTAGCCTTTTTCGTCTGAGCTTTTCCTTGCATCCGGAGAACAATCTGGCATTCTGCGCTCACGACGTGCGGCAAGACACGCGAGCAGTTGAGAACGATGGCAGGTTTCTTCCGGTTCCGGAGCCTGGCCCTTTTGGGGCTTCTGGCATCCCTCGCCGCCTGTTCGGGCGGTGAGAAGCCGCCGAGCACGACCGTCGACGCCTGCCGCATGCGCAGCGAACGGCCGCATTGGTTCAAGGCGATGGAGCGCACGCAAGCCAAATACGGCGTGCCGGTCTCGGTGCAACTCGCCACCATCGCGCGGGAATCGAGCTTCCAGCACGACGCCCGTCCGACCAAGACGGTGGGCAGCTGGCCCTTCCGGCGCACGGTGCAGCGCTCCTCGGCGCTGGGCTATGCCCAGGCGATCGACGGCACCTGGGACGGCTATGTCAAGGCCACCGGCCGGAGGCGCGCCGACCGCACGGATTTCGCGGATGCCTCGGATTTCATCGGCTGGTACATGAGCGGCAATTCCCGCGTGAACGGGGTCGCCACCACCGACGCCTACAACCAGTATCTCGCCTATCACGAGGGCAAGGCCGGATTCGCCCGGGGCAGCTATCGCGGGAAGGCCTGGCTGCCGGCGGTCGCGCGCGACGTGGAGGCCTGGGCGACTCGATACGAATTGCAGCTACAATCCTGCGGCGGCGGCCGCTGATCCTTTTGACACCCCCGCGCCGCTGGCCCTAGTGTTTCGCTCCGGGAAACACTGAAGGCAGCCGATGGATCGTCTCACCGAAATGGAAGCCTTCGTGCGGGTCGTCGATCACGGCGGCTTCACCGAGGCCGCGCGGCAGATGGGCCTGTCGAAATCCGCCGTCTCGAAGCATGTCTCGGCGCTGGAGAAGCGGCTCGCCGTGCGGTTGCTGACGCGCACCACCCGGCGGGTCAGCCCGACCGAGCTCGGGCTCGCCTATTACGACCGGGCGCGGGCGGTGCTGGAGGATGCGGCGGAGGCCGACAGCATGGTGACGGCCATGCAGGCCACGCCGCGGGGGTCGCTGCGCATCTCGGCCCCGGTCAGCTTCGGCATCGGCCAGATCTCGCGGGCGGTGGCGCGGTTTCTCGAGGCCTATCCGCAGGTCGAGGTCAACATGGTGCTCGACGACCGTTTCGTGGAGCTGCTCGCCGAGGGCTTCGACCTGGCGATCCGCATCGGCGTGCTGGAGGACAGCACGCTGAAGGCGCGCAAGCTGGCGGAGACGCGGCTCCTCCTGGCGGCCTCCCCGGCCTATCTCGCGGAGCGGGGCGTGCCGCTGAGCATCGACGATCTCAACGATCATTGCCTGCTGCATTATTCGAACCTCTCGACGGGCAATTTCTGGCGCCTGCGCGGGCGCGGCGGCGCAGAGCGCCAGATCCGGGTGGGCGGCCGGTTCACCGCCAATAACGGCGAATCCCTGCGGAAGGTCGCCGAGGCCGGCATCGGCGTGGTGATGCTGCCCTCCTTCATCCTCGGCGACGCGCTGCGCGCCGGGCGCCTGGTCGAGGTGCTTCCCGACCGCGAGCCGGTGCTGCTCGGCATCCACGCCCTCTATCCGCAGGGTCCGTTTCCCCAGCCGAAGCTGCGCGCCTTCGTGGATTTCCTCGCCGAGCATTTCCGCGGCGCCGGTCCGGACGACTGGCCGGCCTGAGAGCGGCGCTCCCGGCGCCATGGGCGCGGACTTCACCCGATGCCGGCGGCCTGCGCCGGCAGCCGTCGCCGGATCGTGACCGGGCCGCCGCCCGCGGCCTCGATCCGGGCGGCGGCGGGCAGGAAGGGCTCGGCCGCGACGGCCATGTGATGGCCGTTGGCGTGGATCAGCGTCCCGGCATCGCGCATGATCCCCACATGCCCGTCCCAGAACACCAGGTCGCCGCGGCGCAGCGGGACCTCCGCCGGCAGGGCTTCGCCGAGCCATGCCGCCTGCATGTCGGTATCGCGGGGCGCGG
>JACKKC010000041.1 GCA_020637615.1 Rhodovulum sp. | reverse complement strand
CCCGCGCGGTCGCCTCCTGTTCCCCCCGCGGCCGGGGTGACCCCAGCCCGATCGACGCGTGGCGATCGGGCCGCGCCGGCCCTGCCGGGGGCCGGCGCGCTTTGCGCACCGTCCAGGGCCGTCCCGTCCCGATCCTCAACCGACGGGAATGCGCCACCTCCCTCGCCCTGCGGCGCGCGCCTCCGGGCGACCGGACCGGGCAAGGCGCCACCGGCGCCTCGCCTTAACGGTCCGGGGACATGCGGCGCGGGCCGCGCGGGGCGCGGCCTTTTCCCTGGCCCGAGACTCGGCCACAGGCCGCAGGATCGGTCAGTCGGGAGGGCCGCTGGAATCAGATGGGGAGGATCCAGTTCGCGACCGTGACCCCGATCATGGCCAGCCCGAGCAGCAGGACCGAAGCCAGCGCCGGAACCCAGGCCTCGGAGATCCGACCCCGCGCCGGGCCGTCGCCGCGGTACCGCAGCGCCTCCTGCCAGTGGGTGAGATGCCGGTTCATGGCGGATCGTGCCTCCCGCTTGATCGTTCGAAGGCCGGATCATCGCGCAGGAGGGTTTCCGGTTTGCTAACGCCGGCGGGGCCGCTAGACTTGCCCGTCAGGCCGCGGCATCCCGGTATTCCCATGATCCTCCGCATGGTCGTTCTCGCCCTCGCTCTCCCCGTCCCGGCGGCCATGGCCGCCGGAAGCGATCCGCTCGCCGGCAGCGAATGGCGGCCGGTGGAGATCGCCGGAACGCCGACCCCGGAGGATGTCGAGGTCTATCTGCAGTTCCGCGCCGAGGGCGCGGTCGCGGGCATGGGTGGCTGCAACCGCTTCACCGGCGGCTATTCGCTGGAGGGCGAGGCCCTTGCCTTCTCGCCGCTCGCCGCCACCATGATGGCCTGCCCGGAGCCGCAGATGCTGGTGGAGCAGCGTTTCTTCGCCACCCTGGCGCAGGTGCGCGGCTTCGCCCGCGACCGCATCGACCTCGTGCTGTCCGACGCCGACGGCGCGCCGCTCGTCGTGCTCGTCCAGCGCGACGCCGACTGATCTTCCCTTTGGCCGGCCCTTCGCTGCGATGTCCGATCCCGGCTGCCATGGTTGCGTTTCGGTTGACGCTGGAGTTTTTATGCAGTTATTTCAACAGGAAGCTCGGATGTGCGCGCGCGCACATCCACCCGCTCCGTTCCGTGCGGGTATGGCCCTAGGAGCGCAGGCGGTCCATGATCGCGACCAGTTCCGCGCTGATCCCGGGCTCCGAGAGCGCGTGTCCCGCGGTCGCGACCATGCGCAGGTCCGAGCCCGGCCAGGCCCGGTGCAGCGCATGGGCGGTATGCGGCGGGCAGATCATGTCGTAGCGGCCCTGCACGATATGGCCGGGGATCGCGTCGATCCGGTGCATGTCGCGCAGGATATGCCCGTCGCCGTCGAGAAAGCCGCCGTTGATGAAATAATGGTTCTCGAGCCGCGCGAAGGCCAGCGCATAGGAGCTCGACGGATTGCCGCGCCCGTCGCCGGGGTCGAGCACCGCGAGCGCGCTTTCCCAGCCCGCCCAGGCCCGGGCGAAGCGGAGCTGTTCCGCAGGGTCCTCGCCGAAGAGTCGGCGGTGATAGGCCGCGATCAGGTCGCCGCGTTCCTCCCGCGGCACCATCTGCGAGAACGCCCGCCACTGCTCCGGCCAGAAGGCGCCGGCGCCGCCGCCGTAGAACCAGTGCAGCTCGGCCGGGGTCATGGTGAAGACGCCGCGCAGAACCAGCGCCTCGACGCGGTCGGGATGGGTCTGGGCATAGATCAACGCGAGGCAGGCGCCCCAGGAGCCGCCGAAGACGATCCAGCGCTCGATGCCCAGCCTGACCCGGATCCGCTCGATATCGGCCACGAGATCCCAGGTGGTGTTGTTCTCCACCGAGGCATGCGGGGTCGACCGGCCGCAGCCGCGCTGGTCGAAGAGGATCGTGCGGTAATGGCCTGGATCGAAGAACCGCCGCATGCCGGGGCTGCATCCCCCGCCGGGACCGCCGTGCAGCACGATCACCGGCGCCCCGTCCGGCCTGCCGCATTGCTCCACATAGACGCGGTGCCCGCCGGACATGTCGAGCATCTGCTGGCGGAAGGGCTCGATCGGCGCGTAGAGCCCGCCCCGGGGACCGGCGCCGCTCTGGCTCGGGTTTTCCTTCATCGCCGCATTATGTATCCCTTGGACAACGGGAAGTGTCGCAGGTTGACCCCATGAGTGCAACGCAGATCGCGGATACGGTTGACGCCGCCGAGATCGCCAAGTTCGAGGCCATGGCCGCGGAATGGTGGGATCCCTCGGGCAAGTTCAAGCCGCTGCACATGCTCAACCCCTGCCGGCTCGACTACATCACCGCGCAGGTCGCGGCGGAATTCGACCGTGACCGCAAGGCGCCGCGGCCCTTCGCCGGGCTCAGGCTGCTCGATATCGGCTGCGGCGGCGGGCTCCTGGCCGAGCCCATGGCGCGGCTCGGGGCGAGCGTCGTCGGCGCCGACGCCGCGGCGCGCAACATCCCCGTGGCGCGCATCCATGCCGCGCAATCGGGCCTCGACATCGACTACCGCCACACCACCGCCGAGGCGCTGGCCGCGGCGGGCGAGGTCTTCGACGTGGTGCTCAACATGGAGGTGATCGAGCATGTCGCCGACCCGCCGGCCTATCTCGCCGCCTGCCGGCAGCTGCTCAGGCCCGGCGGGCTGATGGTCGCCTCCACGCTCAACCGCAACCCCAAGAGCTACGCGATGGCGATCATCGGTGCCGAGCGGGTGATGCGCTGGCTACCGAAGGGCACCCACGACTGGTCGCGTTTCGTCACGCCCGACGAGTTCTTCGAGCTGCTCCGCGAGGCCGGTCTCGACCCGGTGGACCGCAAGGGCTTCGTCTTCAACCCGCTTTCCTGGACTTGGCGCATCTCGGACCGCGACCTTTCGGTCAATTACGTCACGACGAGCCTGCGGCCGGCGGAGGGATGAGGGGCGCGCGCGGCGTTAGCCAAGCCGGGGCAAGCGGATTGACGTGCCGGGGACCCGCAACTAGGGCAGGGGCATGAAACCGATACTCCTGCTCGGGATCGGCTGCCAGAAGGGCGGCACGACCTGGCTCTACGAATATCTCGCCCGGCATCCCCAGGTCGCCAACGACCCGGTCAAGGAGATGCATGTGCTCGACGTGCGGCACGTGCCCTATTTCGGCGACTTCCACGATTCGAAATCCGCCTACAAGCGCGAGCTGATCGCCGGACTCGGCAAGGACGGCAGCGAGGCGGCCACGCGCCGGCGGGACCGGCTCGCGGCCGAGATCGAGGGCCACGAGCGGTCCATGGCCATGGTGCGCGACCTGCGCCGCTACGCCGACCACATGCAGCGCCTCGCCGAGAGCGATCCGGCGGTCCGCCTCGTGCGCGACATCACGCCGAGCTATGCGGCGCTCGACGCGCCGCACTGGCAGCAGGTCCGCCGCGACCTCGAGGAGCGGTTCGACCTGCGCCTCGTCTTCATCATGCGCGACCCGGTCGACCGGCTCTTCTCCGCCTATCGCATGGGCCGGCGGCGTGCCGAGGACCTGAACGCCGTGCTTTCCGCCGCCAGCCCGCTGGAGGCCGCGCGCAACCGGCTTCGGCCGCTCAAGGCCTCGGTGATGGAACTCGTGCGGCGCAAGCCGAAGGAGAGCCCGTTCCTGGCCTTCGCGCTCGAGGAGATGAACCTGCGCCGCTCGCAATACGAGAAGACCGTCACGGCGGTCGAGGCGGCCTTTCCGGCCGCGCAGCTCCATTGCGTGCTCTTCGAGGATTTCTTCAACGAGGCGGCCCTGCGGCGCTTCACCGATTTCGCCGGGATCGACTTCCTGCCCACCGAATACGCCAAGACGAAGCAGACCGCCTCGGGCGGTGCCGAGCTCACCGACGAGGACGTCGCGCAGCTGCGCGACCGGCTTGATGCCACCTATCGCTTCTGCGAGGAGCGGTTCGGGCGGGATGCCATCGCCGCGTGCTGGAAGTATCACTGATACGGATTCCGCCCGGTCGACGCGGCCTACCGGTATCGAATCCGCCCCGGCGCGCCGGGCTCGGATGGCGTCCCGCAGCGGGACATGCCTTATTATATTGTTATTGCACGGTTCTTCAAGGCGTGGGTCGGTTGTGGCCCGATCCGTGCAATCATACCAGCGGACCTCCCGGCTGACCGATCCTGCGGCCTTAGGCGAGTCTCGGGACAGGGAAAAGGCCGCGCCCCGCGCGGCTCGCGCCGCATGTCCCCGGACCGAAAGGCGAGGCGCCGGTGGCGCCTTGCCCGGTCCGGTCGCCTGGAGGCGCAAGCCGCAGGGCGAGGGCGGTGCAGCCTTCCCGCCGGTCGGGGATCGGGACGGGACGGCCCTGGATGGCCCTGGACGGTGCGCAAAGCGCGCCGGCCCCCGGCAGGGCAGGCGCGACCCGATCGACACCGGTCGATCGGGCTGGGGTCATACGGATTCCGCGTGATTGGCTCGGTAAGTCTTCTCCCTGACCGACGCCAAGGTCGGGGGAAGGGGGCGTCGGCATTGCTTGCCGGGGCTTGTGGTCGCGCCCGGACGGGCGCCAAGGCATCGGTGCGCGCCGCCCGGAGGCGGGGCGGAGCGCTGGGTCAGCGCTCCGAGGCCTGCACGGTGCCCCCCGCCCGTCCGGCCGCCCGCTCCGCCAGCAGGCGGTCGAGCCAGTCGGGGTCCATTTCGGGCACCGAGGAGAGCAGGAGCTCGGTATAGGGGTCGTGCGGCGGCGCGAACATCTCGGCCTTGGGGCCCTGTTCGACCACGCGGCCGTCCTTCATCACCACCACCTCGTCGGCGATCGCCTTCACCGTGGCGAGGTCGTGGGTGATGAACATATAGGCCAGGTCGAACTCGGTCTGCAGCCGGTCGAGTAGCCGCAGGATGCCCTCGGCCACCAGCTGGTCGAGCGCCGAGGTCACCTCGTCGCAGATGATGAAGCGCGGTTCGGCGGCCAGCGCGCGGGCGATGCCGATGCGCTGCTTCTGCCCGCCGGAAAGCTCGGAGGGAAGGCGGTCGATGAACTTGTCGGGCTCGAGCTCGATCAGGTGCAGGAGTTCGCGGACGCGCTCGGTCAGGGCCTTGCCCGACTTGCCGAGATAGAAATGCACCGGCCGGCCGATGATCTCGCGGATCCGGTGCTTGGGGTTCAGCGCGGTATCCGCCATCTGGTAGATCATCTGCGCCTGGCGCAGCTGGTCCTTGCTGCGCTGCCGGTAGTCGGCGGGCAGCGGCTGGCCCTCGAAGAGCACCGAGCCGGAGCTCGGCGGCAGGAGCCCGGTGATCACCCGCGCCGCGGTCGACTTGCCGCTGCCCGATTCGCCGACCACCGCCACCGTCCGCCGGCGGTGGATCTCGAAACTGACGTCGTGCAGCACCGGCACCGGCCCGTAGGCCGCCACGATGTTGCGCATCTCCACCACCGGGACATCGGCCGCCGGCAGCGCCGGCTGGGCGCCGCGTTCGAAGCTGCGCACCGCCCAGAGCGACTTGGTGTAATCCTCGCGCGGCGCGCTGAGCATGGTGCGCGTATCCGCCTCCTCGACCTCCTCGCCGTGCAGCAGGACCTTGATGCGGTCGGCCATCTGGGCGACCACGGCGAGATCGTGGGTGATGTAGATCGCCGCGGTGTCGAACTGCGCCACGATGTCGCGGATCGCCGAGAGCACCTCGATCTGGGTGGTCACGTCGAGCGCCGTGGTCGGCTCGTCGAAGATGATGAGATCGGGCCGGCAGGCCATGGCCATGGCAGTCATCGCCCGCTGCAGCTGCCCGCCCGAGACCTGGTGCGGATAGCGGAAGCCGATCTCGTCGGGGTTCGGCAGCCGCATCCGGCGGTAGAGCTCCATCGCGTCGCGCTGGGCCTCCGCCTTGCTCATCACCCCGTGCTGCACCGGGCCTTCGGAATACTGGTCGATCAGCCGGTGCGCCGGGTTGAAGCTCGCCGCCGCCGATTGCGCCACATAGGCGATGCGCTTGCCGCGCAGGCCGCGGCGCACCGGCTCCGGCGCCGTGAGGAGGTCGATGCCGTCGAAATCGATGCTGCCGCCGGAGATCCGGCAGCCGTCGCGGGTGAAGCCCATCGCGGCGAGCCCGAGGGTGGACTTGCCCGCGCCGCTCTCGCCGATCAGCCCCAGCACCTCGCCACGGTGCAGCGACAGGTCCACGCCCTTGACGATCTCGTTCCATTTCTCGTCGGGCGGGCCCTCGATCCTGAGCCCGCGGATCGTGAGCAGCACCGGCTTGTTGGATGCGGCTTCGGTCATCGCCTCACTCCTTCAGTCCGCTGGCGCGGTGCAGCATCCAGTCGACCACGAAATTGACCGCCACCGTCAGGAGCGCGATGGCGCCCGCGGGCAGCAGCGGCGTGACCTCGCCGAAGGTGATCAGCGTCGCGTTGTCGCGCACCATCGAGCCGAGGTCGGCGGTCGGCGGCTGGATGCCGAGGCCCAGGAAGCTCAGCGCCGAGATCGACAGGAAGACGAAGCAAAACCTGAGCCCGAACTCGGCGACGAGCGGCGCCGCGGCATTGGGCATGATCTCGCGGATGATCAGCCGCCAGAGCCCCTCGCCGCGCAGCTTGGCCGCCTCGATGTAATCCATCACCACGATGTTCATCGCCACCGCCCGGGCCAGGCGGAAGACGCGCGTGGAATCGATCAGCGCGATCACCAGGATCATGTTGATGATCGAGGTCCCCACGATGGTCAGCAGCAGCAGCTGGAAGATCAGCGCCGGGATGGCCATCAGCACGTCCACGACCCGGCTGAGAAGCTGGTCGATCCATCCGCTGACCGTGGCGGCGAGAAGCCCCAGCACCGCGCCGACCGCGAAGGCCAGCGCCGTGGTGATGAAGGCGATGCTCACGGTGTTGCGCACGCCGAAGACGAGGCGGCTGAACATGTCCCGGCCGAGGTTGTCGGTGCCGAGCAGGAATTCACTGCTCGCCGGCATGAATTGCGCCCCGACCACCTCGCGCTCGCCGAAGGGGGCGATGGTCGGCGCGAGGATCGCGACGAGGAGGTAGAAGACGATGACCGCCATCCCGAAGCTCGCGGAGAGCGGCGCGCTGCGCAGCAGCCGCGCCGCATTGGCGGGAGCGATCCGGGTCAGGACCGCGCGGAAGAGCCATCCCAGGACGGCGGCCGCGACGACGGCGACGGCGAGCCAGAGGGTGAAGCGGAGGGTGGCGACCATATTCCTGACCTCAGCGCTTGTTCACGAGGCGCGGGTTCGACAGGGTCGAGAGCACGTCCGCCGCGAGATTGAGCAGGATATAGGCCGCCGCGAAGATCAGCGCCGCCGCCTGCACCACCGGAATGTCGCGCTTGGCGACGCTGTCCACCATCAGCTGCCCGAGGCCGGGATAGACGAAGACCACTTCCACCACCACCACGCCGGTGATGAGATAGGCGAGGTTCAGCGCGACCACGTTGATGATCGGCGCCAGCGCGTTCGGCAGGGCGTGATGCACGATGACCCGCGTCGGCCCCATGCCCTTGAGCCGCGCCATCTCGATATAGGGCGAGGCGAGCAGGTTGATGATCGCCGCCCGCGTCATCCGCATCATGTGGGCGGTGACCACCAGCGTGAGCGTCAGCGCCGGCAGGAAGGTACGGTAGAGCTTCTCGGCCAGCGGTGCGCCGGGCGGGATGTTGGAGATCGAGGGAAAGAGGCCCGACTGCGCCAGCCAGAAGATCAGGATATAGGCCACGAAGAACTCGGGGAACGAGATCGAGCTCAGGGTGAGCACGTTAATCGCCCGGTCGAACCACGATCCGCGCCAGAGCGCGGCGAGAATGCCGAGCGCCAGCGACAGCGGCACGGCGATGACCGCGGCATAGAGGGCGAGAAAGAGCGTATTGGCCAGGCGGCCGGCGATCAGCTCGGAGATCGGGCGCTTGTTGGCAAGCGAGACACCGAAATCGCCGTGCAGCACGCCGCTGATCCAGTTGAGGTAGCGCTGCCAGGCCGGCAGGTCGAGCCCGAGCTCGGTGCGCAGCGCCGCCAGCGTCTCGGGCGTGGCGGCCTGTCCCAGGATCGCCTGCGCCGGGTCGCCGGGCAGGAGCTGGATCGCTCCGAAGATCAGCAGGGTAACCACGAAGAGCGTCAGCACCCCGAGCGCGAGACGCCGCAGAATCATCCACCAGATATCGCTCACTTGCCCTCCTCCGAAGCCGGGACGGGGACCCTCACGCGAACCACCAGCGTTCGACGGCGCGGAACCCGTCGAGGGTCCAGTTGGCGCCGACCTGCTCGGGGTGCCCGATCGCGTCGGAGAGGCCCATGACATAGCTCGCGAAC
This sequence comes from Rhodovulum sp., assembly GCA_020637615.1. Taxonomy (GTDB): domain Bacteria; phylum Pseudomonadota; class Alphaproteobacteria; order Rhodobacterales; family Rhodobacteraceae; genus Amaricoccus. The sequence continues at coordinate 11,469 of JACKKC010000041.1, read as the reverse complement.
ATCGGGATCACGACCCCGCCGTCGTCGCGCACGAGGAGCTGCATCTCGCGATACATCTCGGCGCGCTTGGTCTCGTCGAGCTCCGAGCGCGCCTCGTTGAGCAGCTGGTTGAAGCGCTCGTTGTCCCAGAAGGTGTCGTTCCAGGCCACGCCCGCGGCATAGGCGGTCGAGAACATCCAGTCGGCGGTGGGCCGCCCGCTCCAGTAGACCGCGACGAAGGGCTTCACCATCCAGACGTTGGACCAGTAGCCGTCGTTGGGCTCGCGTATCACGTCGATGGTGATGCCGGCGGCGGCCGCCTGTTCCGAATAGAGCACCGCGGCATCGACCGCGCCGGGAAAGGCCGCATCCGCCGCCGAGAGCGGCACCTGCAGCGTGTCGAGGCCCGCTTCCTTGAGATGGAACTTCGCCTTGTCCGGGTCGTAGGCCCGTTGAGGAAGGTCGGCGAAGAACCGGTCCGACGGCCCCACCGGCTGGTCGTTTCCGAGCGCACCGTAGCCGTTGAGCACCTTGTCGAGCAGCTCCTGGCGGTCGATGGCGTATTTGAGCGCGAGGCGCACGTTGTTGTCGCTGAAGGGGGCCGCGCGGGTGTCCATGGCGAAGGTGAAATGCTGGGTGCCGGTGGTCGAGAGGATCTGCACGCCCGGCGCGCGCTGGAGCAGATGCACGGTATTGACGTCCACCTGGTCAATCACGTCCACCTCGCCGGTGATCAGCGCGTTCTGGCGCGCGGCGGCGTCGATGATGGTCAGGAGTTCCACCGCGTCGAAATGCGCCCGATCGGGCAGCTTCCAGTAGTTCGGGTTGCGCGTCATCGAGGCGCGCACGCCGGGCTCGTAGGATTCCACCACATAGCCGCCGCAGCCGTCCGGGCTCAGCGGGTCGATCCTGCCGTCGGTCGCCGGCAGGATCGGCAGATGGTAGTCGGAGATCACGAAGGGGAAATCCGCATTGCCGGATTCCAGCGTCACCACGACCGTGCCGGGGCCGTCGGCGGCGATCTCGACGATCGGGGCGACGATCGGCTTGGCCGCGGAGGTGCTTTCCTCGCCGCGGTGGTAGTCGAGCGATGCGATGACGTCCTCGGCCGTCACCGGCTTGCCGCTGTGGAAGGTCACGCCCTCGCGCAGCTTGAAGGTCCAGACCCTGGCGTCGGGCGAGGCTTCCCAGCTCTCGGCGATGTCGCCGGTCAGCGAGCCGTCGGCGGCGATCTCGGTCATGTAGCCGTTCCGCGCCGTGGCGAAGAGCTGCGCGAAGGCGTTCTCGAGCATCGCGGGATCGTAGCTGTCGGTGGAGCTGCCATGCGCCATGGCGAGCCGCAGCGTGCCGCCCTGCTTCGGCTGCGCCGCCGCGCGCCCCGATCCCAGCGGCAGCAGGGCGGCGGTGCCGAGCGCGGTCGCGCCCCGCAGCAGGCTGCGCCGCGATACCGCGCCGAATCGGCCGTCTGCCGGATTCCCGTTCATGCTGTCCCCCTCTCATTCGCCCGTCGCTCCAGGCTTTCGCATGCCGGCCGCGATTGCGACCCGCCCCATTCACCGGGGGCGGGCGCCCTGCCGGCTCCGGTGCGTCAGGCGAACCACCAGCGCTCGACCGCGCGGAAGCCGTCGAGCGTCCAGAGCGCGCTGACCTGGTCGGGATGCGCGACCCTGTCGGAATGGGCCATCACGTACTGGCCGAACATCGGAACGACGATGCCGCCCTGGTTCGAGACCAGATCCTGCATCTCGAAGTAGATCTCGCGCCGCTTCTCGTCGTCGAGCTCGGCCCGGCCCATGACTAGAAGCTCGTTGAAGCGGTCGTTGTCCCAGAAGGTCTCGTTCCACGGCGCGCCGCGGGCATAGGTCGTCGAGAACATCCAGTCCTCGGTCGGCCGGCCGCCCCAGTAGGTCGCCGACCAGGGCTTGACCATCCAGACGTTCGACCAGAAGCCGTCGTTGGGCTCGCGCACGACATTGATCGTGATGCCCGCGGCGGCGGCCTTCTCCGAATAGAGCAGCGCCGAGTTGACGCAGCCGGCGAAGGCGGCGTCGGCGACGTGGATGTCGACCGCGAGATTGTCGAGGCCGGCCTCCTTGAGGTAGAACTTCGCCTTGTCGGGATCGTAGGCGTGCTGCTCGAGATCGGCGGCGTAGTAGCGGTTCGAGTGCCCGATCGGATGGTCGTTGCCGACCTCGCCGTAGCCGAACAGGATCTTGTCGACCAGTTCCTGCCGGTCGATGGCGTATTTCAGCGCCTGGCGGACGTTGTTGTCGCTGAAGGGTGCGGCGCGGGTGTCCATCGGGAAGCCGTAATGCTCCGTGCCGGAGGTGGCGAGCACCAGGATGCCCGGGGCGCGCTGCAGGAGGCCCACGGTCTGGAGATCGACCCGGTCGATCACGTCGACCTCGCCCGAGACGACGGCGTTCTGCCGCGCCGCGGGATCGATGATCGAAAGGAGCTCCACCGCGTCGAAATAGGGCTTGCCCTCCTTCCAGTAGTTTGGATTGCGAGTGACGTAGGCGCGCACCCCGGGCTCCCATTCCTGATGCACGAAGGGCCCGCAGCCGTCGCTCGAGGCGGGATCGATCCTGCCGTCGACCCCGGGCATGATCGCGATGTGATAGTCGGCCATCAGCGTCGCGAAATCCGCGTTGCCGTTGTCGAGCGTGACCACCACGTTCGAGCCGTCGGCTGCCAGGTCGGTGACGCTCGCCACGATGGGCTTGGCGACCGAGGTGCTGTCCTCGCCGCGGTGATAGTTGATCGAGGCGATGACGTCGTCGGGCGTGACGGTCTTGCCGCTGTGGAAGGTGAGGCCGTCGCGGATCTTGAAGGTCCAAGTCCTGGCGTCGGGCGAGGCTTCCCAGCTTTCCGCGACCTCGCCGGTCAGCGATCCGTCGGGGAGGATCTCGGTGAGCTGGTTGTGGCGGCACTGCGCGTGCACCTGGGTGAAGACATTCTCGAGGATGCCAGGATCGGGCGTGTCCGTGGTGCTGCCATGGGCGATGCCGAGGCGCAGGGTGCCGCCCTGCTTGGGCTGCGCGGCCGCGCGGCTCGCCCCGAGTGGCCCGAGCAGCGCCGCCGTCCCGAGCGCCGAGGCGCCCTGCAGGACACCGCGGCGCGACAGCCCCGGGCCGAAGGAATTGGTCGATTCCATGGTAACCTCCGCTATATTTTTCGGCAGCCTAGCCGGCCTCGTCCGCCATTACGACTCCTTTGCGACACCTTTTGCCGCCGGCGGGGCCCGCCATCGCGGAACGGTGAACCGCCTCGCGGGGCCCGTCCGGGTCGCGCCTCAATTGCGGAAATCCTCTCCATCGCGGTCGAGCAGCGCCATAATCGCCGCGAGAAAGCGCTCGGCCTGTTCCGGATAGGTCTCCATCTCGGCGGCCGCCTTCTCCGCCACTGCGTCCGAGAGGACCCGGAGCTTCCGGCCGGTCCAGAGCGCCTTGATATAGGTCTCCGCCGCGCGCTCGAAGTAATAGAGCCGGGAGAAGGTCTCCGCGACGCTCTCGCCGACCACCATCACCCCGTGGTTGGCCATGACCAGCACCTTCCTCGCCGGATCGCCGAGGTGGCGGCAGGCGCGCTCGGCCTCGGCCCCGAGGGCGAGGCCGCCGTAATCGGGGTCGACCGCGACCCGGTGGAAGAACTTGGCGGTGTTCTGGTCGATCGGCGGCAGCGCCGGATCGGCCAGGGTCGCCAGCACGGTGGCGTGGATCGAATGCACGTGCATGGCGCAGCGCGCATGGGCATGCATGCGGTGCAGCGCTCCATGCAGCCCCCAGGCGGTCGGATCCGGCGCCTCCGGCCGCGCCAGGGCCTCGGGATCGTTGGCGTCGAGCAGCATCAGGTCGCTGGCCCGGATCAGGCTGAAATGCATCTGGTTGGGGTTCATCAGGAATTGCGCGCCGTCCTCGCTGACCGCCAGCGAGAAGTGATTCGCCACACCCTCGTGCATGTTCAGCCGCGCGGTCCAGCGGAACGCCGCCGCCAGTTCGACCCGGGCATCGTAATGGGCGAGGTTCGCCCGTGGCGGGGCAGGGCACTGGGGTTCGGCATCGTCGCCTCCCATCGGATTCGGCCGCCCAGTATGACGCCGAACGCCGCACGGGAAAAGCAGGATGCCCCGGGGACCGATCCGCGCCGGTCAGGGGCGTCCCCGTGAGGATTTCATATGGGCAGATGCCTATCGGGCAGGACAGGGGCCCGTGCCAACAGGCACGGGAAAGAATGACTTCGGCCAAAGGGCCGTCCGCTTGTTGCGCCGCCGCCGGGGCGCGAAAATCCTGACGAAGGCCCCGCGACATCGCCGCGCGACTGCATTATCGTGCCCGCCGGATGGATGCGCCCGGGCGCCGAGGCGGCCGGGCAGGGGAGGGACAAGATGGCACTTCAGCCGAGCCGCGAGGCCTTCATCACCTGCGCCCTGACCGGGGCCGGCGACACGACCGGGCGTTCCGACAAGGTGCCCGTCAGCCCGCGCGCCATCGCCGACGCGGCCATCGAGGCGGTTGAGGCGGGGGCGGCCATCGCCCATATCCACGTCCGCGACCCGGCCTCCGGCAAGCCCTCCCGCGACCCCGAGCTCTACGCCGAGGTCGTCGAGCATATCCGTGCCTCGGGGGTCGACATGGTGCTGAACCTGACCGCCGGCATGGGCGGCGACCTGACGCTCGGCCCGCCCGAGGCGCCGCTGCCGCCCGATGCGGCCGGCACCGACATGGTCGGCGCCTCCGAGCGCCTCGTCCATGTGGCGCGGCTCCTGCCCGAGATCTGCACGCTCGACTGCGGCACGATGAACTTCGGCGCGGGCGACTACATCATGGCCAATTCGCCGGCGATGCTGGTGGCCATGGCCCGCGAGATCCGCGAGCTCGGCGTGCGCCCGGAGATCGAGATCTTCGACACCGGCCATCTGGTGCTCGCGAAATGGCTGAAGGACCAGGGCCTGATCGAGGATCCCGTGGTCGTCCAGCTCTGCATGGGCATCCCCTGGGGCGCGCCGGACGACATCACCACCCTGATGGCGCTGGTGGCAAACCTGCCGCCGGACTGGATCCATTCCGCCTTCTCGATCGGGCGCAACCAGCTGCCCTATGCCGCGCTCGCGCTGCTCTCGGGCGGCAACATCCGCGTCGGGCTCGAGGACAACATCTGGCTCGACAGGGGCGTGCTCGCCACCAATGCCGATCTCGTCGCCCGCGCCCGCGCCGTGGCCGAGAACATGGGCACGCAGCTGCTCGGCCCGGCGGAGGTGCGCGCGAAGCTGAACCTCACGAAGCGCTGGGCATGAGCGGCATCGGCTCCTGCGCCGTCCTCGGCGGCGGCGTGATCGGCGCGGGCTGGGTTGCCCGGCTGATCGAGAACGGCCACGAGGTCGCCGTCTTCGACCCGGCCCCCGATGCCCGCCAGAAGCTCGACGCGGTCCTCGCGCTGGCCGACCGCGCCTATGCCCGCCTCACCATGGCCCCGCGCCCGAAGAAGGGCGGCCTGCGCCTCGCCCCGAGCCTCGCCGAGGCGGTGGCGGGCGCCGACCTGATCGTCGAGGCGGTTCCCGAACGCCTCGAGGTCAAGCGCCGCGTCTATGCCGAGGCGGAGGCGGCGGCGAAGCCCGAGGCGCTGATCGCCTCCTCTACCTCCGGCATCATGCCCTCGGACTTGCAGGCGGAGATGACCTGCCCCGGCCGCCTGCTCGTCGCGCATCCCTTCAACCCGGTCTATCTCCTGCCGGTGGTCGAGATCGTCGGCGGCAGGGCGACCGATCCTGAGGCCATCGACCGGGCCATGGCCTTCTACCCGACCATCGGCATGAAGCCCGTCCGCATCCGCAAGGAGATCGAGGCCTTCGTCGCCGACCGGCTGCTCGAATCGATCTGGCGCGAGGCGCTCTGGCTGATCAGGGACGGCATCTGCACGACCCAGGAGCTCGATGACATCGTGCGCTACGGCTTCGGCATCCGCTATGCGCAGATGGGGGTCTTCGACACCTATCGCGTCGCCGGCGGCGAGGCCGGGATGCGGCATTTCATGGCCCAGTTCGGCCCCTGCCTGCAATGGCCCTGGACGCATCTGACGGAGGTGCCCGATTTCGACGACGCGCTGGTCGATCTCATCGCCGGCCAGTCGGACGCGCAATCGGGCCACATCCCGATCCGCGAGCTCGAGCGCATCCGCGACGACAACCTCGTGGCCATCCAGCAGGCGCTCAAGGCCAACGACTGGGGCGCGGGGCAGATCCTCGCCGCCTACGAGAAGAAGCTCTTCGACGCCGGCGCGGCACCCGCCCCCGCCGACCTTTCCCGGCCGATCGTGACGCTCGAGCGCGTCGTCCCGCCCGACTGGACCGACTACAACAACCACATGAACGAGGCGCGCTACCTGCAGTGTTTCGCGGACGCCTCCGACGCCTTCATGCGCATGATCGGCTGCGACGCCGACTACATCGCCTCCGGCGGCTCCTTCTTCACCGTCGAGACCCATATCCGCCATCTCGCCGAGGTCGGCGTGGGCGAGCCGCTGCGCGTGCGCACCCAGGTCGTCGGCGCCGGCGGCAAGCGCATGCATCTCTTCCACCGGCTCGAGCACGGCGACGGACGCCTGCTCGCCACCGGCGAGCACATGCTGATCCATGTCTCGCTCGCGACGCGGGCCGCGGCCGAGCCCGCGCCGGAGATCGCCGCGAAGCTCGGCGAGATCGCCGCGCTGCATTCCCGGCTGCCGTGCCCCGAGGGGCTCGGCCGGGCGGTCGGCGAGAGGAGGTGACGCCATGGCGCAACGGGTCCTGATCACCGCCGGCGCCGCCGGCATCGGCCGCGCCATGGCGCGGGCCTTCAGCGAGGCCGGTGCCTCGGTCTGGATCACCGATGTCGATGCCGTCGCGCTGGCCGCCGCTCCCGGCGACTGGCGCGCGAGCGAGGTCGATTCGGCGGATGCTATGGGCATGGCGGCGCTCTTCGCCGAGATCGAGTCAGACTGGGGCGGCCTCGACACGCTCTGCGCCAATGCCGGCATCGCCGGGCCGACCGCGGCGATCGAGGACATGCCGCCGGAGGGTTTCCGCCGCTGCGTCGAGGTGAACCTCGACGGCGCCTTCCTCGCCGCCCACCACGCCGCGCCGATGATGAAGCGCGCGGGGCGGGGCGCGATGCTCTTCACCTCCTCGACCGCGGGCCTGCACGGATTTCCGAACCGCGCCCCCTATGCGGCGGCGAAATGGGCGGTGATCGGGCTGATGAAGACCGTGGCCATGGAACTCGGCCCCTTCGGCGTCAGGGCGAACGCCATCTGCCCCGGCTCGGTCGAGGGCCCGCGTATCGACGGCGTGCTGGAACGCTCCGCCGCCATGAAGGGCACCGACGCCGCCACCCTGCGCGAGGCCTGGAAGAAGGGCATCTCCATGCGCAGCCTGGTCCGGGCCGAGGACATCGCCAACATGGCGGTCTTCCTCGCCTCCGACGCCGCCCGGCTCGTCTCCGGACAGGTCATCGCCGTGGACGGCCATACCGAAAATCCCGATCCCAAGGTCTGAGCCCATGGATTTCGCCCTCTCCGACGAGCAGCGCATGATCGTCGAGACCACCCGTGCCTTCGTCGAGGCCGAGCTCTACCCCCGCGAGGCCGAGGTCGAGCGCACGGGCCACCTGCGCCCAGAGGTGATCGAGGAGGTCAAGGCCGGGGCCATCGAGGCCGGGCTCTATGCCGCCAACATCCCCGAGGAGCACGGCGGCGCCGGCCTCGACACGCTGACCTGGCTCCTCTACGAGCGCGAGCTCGGACGGGCCAATTACGCGCTGCACTGGACCTGCGTGGCCCGGCCCTCCAACATCCTCTGCGCCGGCACGCCCGAGCAGCGCGAGCGCTACCTCGCGCCCTGCGTGCGCGGCGAGACCTGGGACTGCCTCGCCATGACCGAGCCCGATGCCGGCTCCGACCTGCGCGGCATGAAGGCCAGCGCGCGACCCGACGGCAGCGACTGGATCCTCAACGGCACGAAGCATTTCATCTCCCACGCCGACATCGCCGGCTTCACCATCGCCTTCATGGCCACCGGCTCGGAGGAGACGCCCCGCGGGCCGAAGAAGCGCATCACCGCCTTCTTCGTCGACAAGGGCACGCCGGGCTTCACGGTGCGCGAGGGCTACCGCAACGTCGCGCATCGCGGCTACACCAACTCGATCCTCGAATTCGACGATTGCCGGGTGCCCGGGGAAAACGTGCTTGGCGAGCCACACCGGGGCTTCGAGGTGGCCAATTCCTGGCTTGGCGCCACGCGGCTGCAGGTCGCGGCCACTTGCCTCGGCCGCGCCGAGCGCGCCTTCGCCCATGCGGTCGAATGGGCGGCCTCGCGCCGGCAGTTCGGCGCGCCCATCGGCAGGAACCAGGGCATCTCCTTCCAGCTCGCCGACATGGCGACGGAGATCAAGGCGAGCGAGCTGATGCTGCTCGAAGCCGGCTGGAAATACGACCAGGGCACCGCCACTGACCAGGACATGGCCATGGTCAAGCTCAAGGCCACCGAGACGCTGGCCTTCGTCGCCGATGCGGCGATCCAGATCCACGGCGGCATGGGGCTGATGGAGGAGCTGCCGCTCGAGCGCATCTGGCGCGACGCCCGCGTGGAGCGCATCTGGGAGGGCACCTCCGAGATCCAGCGCCACATCATCTCCCGCGCCCTGCTGCGCCCGCTCGGCGCCTGACATGGCGCCGCGCGGCCGGTCTCATACAGGTTTGCTAACCTGGAGAGCAGTCAGGCGCGCGCCCGCAGGCGCGCGCCAGCCAAGAAGCCTTGCGCGCACCCGCGCGCGCATTGTGGCGGCAAAGGCCGCCGCGCGGCGCCAGCCGCGCCCGTGCGGCTGATGCGCGACCTCTCCCGCCTGTTGCGGCCCAGGTCGATCGCGCTCTTCGGCGGCTTCTGGGCCGAGAATGTCGTGACCCAGCTGCAGCGCGCGGGCTTTCCCGGCGCGATCTGGCCGGTGCATCCGAAGCGCGAGTCCCTCCTGGGCCTGCCGTGCTTCCGCGACGTGGCCGCGCTGCCCGCTGCGCCCGACGCCGCCTTCATCGGCGTGAACCGCGCCCAGAGCGTCGAGATCGTGCGCGACCTCGCCGCGATGGGCGCCGGCGGCGCCATCGCCTTCGCGTCCGGCTTCCGCGAGGCCGAGGCGGGCGATGCCGCCGGCGCCGGGCTGCAGGATGCGCTGGTGGCCGCGGCGGGCGAGATGCCGCTGCTCGGGCCGAATTGCTACGGCCTCCTGAACTACCTCGACAACGTGGCGCTCTGGCCCGACCAGCACGGCGGCGGCCCGGTGCCGCGCGGCGTGGCGCTGGTGCTGCAATCCTCCAACATCGCCATCAACCTCACCATGCAGCGCCGCGGCCTGCCGCTCGCCTATGTGATGACCGCCGGCAACCAGGCCCAGACCGGCTTCGCCGATCTCGCCCGCGCGGCGCTGGCCGATCCGCGCGTCACCGCGCTCGGCCTGCATATCGAGGGATTCGGCGACATCCGTGCGCTCGAGGCCATGGCCGCCGCCGCCCGGGCCGCCGGCAAGCCGGTCGTCGCACTCAAGACCGGCCGCAGCAGCCGCGCCCGTGCCGCAACGCTCAGCCACACCGCCTCGCTCTCGGGGGAGGCGGCGGCGGGCTCGGCGCTGCTCGCCCGCCTCGGCATCACCGAGGTCGCCTCGCCCGGCGCCTTCCTCGAGACCCTGCACCTGCTGCACGAAGGTGGCCCGCTGGCCGGCAATGCGGTCGTCTCGGTCAGTTGCTCGGGCGGCGAGGCCGGGCTGATGGCCGATCTGACCGAGGCGAGCGAGCTCGACCTGCGCCCCTTCGGCCCCGCCGCGGCCGGCGACCTCGCGGAGCAGCTCGGCCCCTTCGTCGCCATCGCCAATCCCTTCGACTACCACACCTTCATCTGGAACGACCTCGCCCGCATGACCGCCTGTTTCACGGCGGTGCTGCACGACGGCTTCGACCTCGCGGTCTTCCTGCTCGACCTGCCGCGGGAGGACCGCTGCAACCGCGCCACCTACGAATGCGCCCTGGCCGCCATCATCGCCGCGCGCGGCGCCACCGGCGCCCGGGTGGCGGTGCTCTCGACCCTGCAGGAGAACCTCGGCGAATTCGCCGCCGACCGCTTCGCCGCCGCCGGCATCGCGGTGCTGCACGGGCTCGGCGACGGCATCGCCGCCATCGATGCCGCCATCCGCGCCGGCCGCCTCGCAGCCCGGCCCGCCGCGGCTCCCGCGCTGCTCACCCCGCCGCCCTCGGGTCCGGCCCGGCTGCTCACCGAGGCCGAGGCCAAGGCCGCCCTCGCCGGCTTCGGCCTCTCCGTGCCCCGCGGCGTGACCGCGGCGAGCCCGGCGGCGCTGGCGGAGGGCGCCGCGGGGCTGCGGTTTCCGGTCGCGCTCAAGGCCCTCGGCATCGCCCACAAGAGCGAGGCCGGCGCCGTGGTGCTCGGCCTCGACACGGCCCGGGACCTGCAGGCCGCCGCCGAGGCGATGGCCGCCGCGCCGGGCGGCTTTCTCGCCGAGGAGATGGCCCGCGACAGCCTCGCCGAGCTCATCCTCGGCGTGACCCGCGATGCGACCGGGCTGATGACCCTGACGATCGGCGCCGGCGGCGTGCTGACCGAGCTGCTGCAGGACAGTGCCACCCTCGTGTTGCCCACCTCCGCGGAGGAGATCCGCGCCGCCCTCGAAGGCCTTCGCATCGCGCCGCTGCTCCGGGGCTACCGCGGCAAGCCCGCCGCGGACCTCGAGGCCATCGTCGCCGCGGCGCTGGCGCTCGGCCGCTATGCCGCGGCGACGCCGGGCCTGGTCGAGCTCGACGTCAATCCGCTGATGGCCGGCGCGAAGGGTGCCGTCGCCGTCGATGCCCTGATCCGCCTGAACGAAGAAGGACACGCGCCATGACCGATCCCGTCCGCACCCGCCGCGACGGCTACGTGCTCGAGGTGACCCTCGACCGGCCCAAGGCCAATGCCGTCGACCTCGCCACCAGCCGCGTCATGGGCGAGACCTTCCGCGCCTTTCGCGACGATCCCGAGCTGCGGGTGGCGATCCTGACGGCGGCGGGCGAGAAGTTCTTCTGCCCGGGCTGGGATCTCAAGGCCGCCGCCGGCGGCGACGCGGTCGACGGCGATTACGGGCCCGGCGGCTTCGGCGGGTTGCAGGAGCTGCCGCGGCTCAACAAGCCGGTCATCGCCGCGGTCAACGGCATCGCCTGCGGCGGCGGGCTCGAGATCGCGCTCTCCTGCGACATCATCCTCGCCGCCGAGCATGCGACCTTCGCGCTGCCCGAGATCCGCTCGGGCACCATCGCCGACGCCGCCTCGATCAAGCTCCCGAAGCGAATCCCCTACCACATCGCAATGGAACTCCTGCTCACCGGGCGCTGGATGGACGCCGTGGAGGCGCATCGCTGGGGCCTTGTCAACGAGATCCTGCCGCCCGAGCGCCTGATGGACCGCGCCCGCGAACTCGCCCG
>JACKKC010000040.1 GCA_020637615.1 Rhodovulum sp. | reverse complement strand
ATGGATGGCCTGGACCATGCACTCCTTGGCGCAGCGCTGGCAGGGACTGCCGCATTCGTTGTAGCGCTTCAGCCAGTCGAACATCCGCATCCGCCCCGGGATCGCCAGCGCCGCGCCGAGCGGACAGAGATAGCGGCAGTAGAAACGCTCGATGAAGAGCCCCGGGACCAGAACCGCCACGGCAAAGAGCACATATGGCCAGCCGCGCTGGAACTTGAGGATGATCGCGGTCTTGAACGGCTCGACCTCGGCGAAGCGCTCGGCGAGTTCCAGCGAATAGAGCGAGAGCCCGAAGAGGCCGAGGAAGATGATGTACTTGATCGGCCAGAGCCGCTCGTGAACGCCCCAGGGCACCCAGTACTGCGGGACGCGCGCCAGCTTGGCGAGGCGGTTGCTGAGTTCCTGCAGTGCGCCGAACGGGCAGAGCCAACCGCAGAAAGCGCCACGCCCCCAGAAAAGGATCGCGGCGGCCGTCGAGAACCACAGGATGAAGATCAGCGGATCCATGAGGAACGCCGACCAGGAGAAATCGGTGCTCACCGCGGAGAAGAAGGCCAGGACATTCACGACCGAAAGCTGGGCGTTCGCGTACCAGCCGAGGAAGAACAGCGTGAAGGTCAGGAACCCGATCCGGAACCAGAACACCAAGCTCTCGTTCCGGGTCAGTTGCATCTGGAAGAAGAATGCGCCCGACAGCACGCCGATGCTGGCGAGGAGCGCGCCCACCTCGAAGCTCTTGCTCTCCCAAATCCGCTTCCAGAGATGCGTCAGATCGTCGGGCTGGGAGCCTGCAATCTCGGCATTGACCTTGGCCGTCTCGTCGGCAGAAGGTGCCGGCGCCGCCACCGGCTCCAGATACGCCTCCGGCGTCTGGTAGCCGAGGTCGAAGGTGGTGAAGACCTTTTCGATGGCGCCGACCGGACGCTGCACCAGGAGCTGGATCCGGAACGGCTCGGCGGGATCGAAGCCGGCGTCGGCGGGAATCTTGAAGATATCGAGCTCGGTGAAGCCCGGCGCGCCCTCTGCCGCGAGTGCGCCCAGCCGCCGGTGCTGCTTGTCGTTGAACCGGACCGTATCGTCGCCCTGGATCAGATGGATGCGGTCGAAGATGCCGCCGCGCACATAGCCCGAACCCTTGAACGAGTAGTCGCCGCGCCCGAGCAAGAGCAGCGCGTGATCCCCCTCGGCCAGCCAAGTCTCGAGATTGGCGTATTCCGTCGGCCCGAGCAGGCTGCGCCCGATTGCGGGCACGCTGACTAGCGCCGCCTCCATGTCGATGAATGTGTCCGCCGGATCACCTTTTTCGGGCCGGTCGATGGCGCGCTGGTCGCCGGTCGCCTCGAAGGCCGCATTCACCTCGCCGATGTCGAGATCGAGGGCGCGCACCGAGCCGTCGCCGGTCAGGGTCGGCCAGTCCTTCGGAGCCGCGCCGGAATCCTCCCGCAACACAAAGGCCGGGCCGGCGGATGCCGTCTCGGGCGCGAGCCCTCCGAGCCCGAGCAGGCGCGCCACCTTCAGTCCCGAACGAAGAATCGAATCGTCGATCACCATGACGGTGACCGTGGCGCCCGAGACGATGTCGAGCTGGTGCCCGCCGTCCTCGCCCTCTGCCTGCGCGATCAGATCGAGGCCCGCGTATTTCGTGATCACCGCGTCGATCTTGGACTGGGGAATGCCGATCAGGACGATCGGTTCGGAATGCTTGACCAGGCGCGCCCCGGTGATGCGCGCATCGGTGTCGACCCCGATCAGGACGTGAATCGGCTTGCCCGAATAGCCTGTGGTCGTGACGAAATCCGAATTTAGGAACACGTAGCCGACGGTCTCGTCGCCGCGCATCGCAGGTATTGCAGCGACGTTGCCGAGCATCGGCCCGTATCGGTCCGCGCCCGGGACGAGATCGGCCGCCGGCACCTCGGCCAGATAGTTGCTCACGAGCGGCTGTGCGCGGAGCGCCGAAGCGGCTGCGAAACCGGTCAGCAGAACCCCGAGGACAAGGGCGAAAAAGTCACGCCACCGCATTGAGGCATTCCCCCTTTTCGGCGGGATGTGCCGACCCGATGATGCAGTACGACCTTCGCCCCGGCCAACTCGCCATGACGCCCGACCCTCTGCTACGCCGGACCCCGACACCCTGGAGGATTGATGATTGCCCCCATCGGCGCGCTTCCGCTCCTCTGCCCTGTATGGACTCAGAGAACCAATATTTGCAATGCTGCATTTGAGAGGGTGATCCCATGCGCCTTAACGCTCGCAGCGACTACGCCCTGAGAATCCTGATGACGCTCGCCGCCAACGGCGGCCGGCCGATGACGATTGCGGAAATTGCCGTCCGATTCGATCTCTCGGTTCATCATCTGCAGAAGATCGTCTGGATGCTCGGACAGATCGGCATCACGAGAAGCATTCGGGGCCGGTCCGGCGGCGTAGCGCTGGCGAAGCCGGCTGGATCGATCAATCTCGGCCGCATTCTGCGCGAGATGGAGAAGGACACCGCGCTGGTAGAGTGCTTCCGGGTTGATGGCGGGGCATGTCCGATCACGCCGATTTGCCGGCTGCGCGGCGTTCTCGCCGAGGCTCGGGAAGCGTTCCTGCAGGTGCTCGACGGCTGCACGCTTGCCGACGTCGCAGACAACCGCGAGGCCCTCGCGGCGCTTTTGAACCTTGGCGAGCCTCCCAAGGTCTCATCGACGCAGACGGCGCCATGCTCGTGAAGCGGAAATAGTTGTGCACGTCACTCGCCTGATTGCTCGCTGATATTGTTGCGTTTTGGTCCTCTCGCCGACGATAGGTTGCCCTGAGCCCATGGGGACCGCCATCTGCGCGAAGGCAGGTAGGGCTGGCAGGCTGGCGAGGTTGCAGGCGAAGAGAAGGCGGTTCACCCTAGTCTTCCTTCCTAGTGATCGGATAGCTTGATCGGTTTCGCCCCAATTCGGGCCAATCTAGAGATTCGGACCAATTGCGTTTCCGCCCTGCAAGCGACACGACTCTCGACGCGTCCAGAGCCTCCGACATCTCCGTTGTCGAGCGAACGATCCTGCCTTGAATTCCTCTCTCCGCTGGTTTGTGCGTGGCAAGGCACTCAGGTCGAGCGAGGACAGGGCCTCCACCGCGGCGACAAGGTCTTTGCACATGCCGCGGATTGGCTCGCTGGTTGGCGCCAGGGTTACCGGTTGGTCCGCACAACCAGGAAATCGCCGCATGGCAACCTCCATTCCCTGCGGCCTCACCTTGACCGCAGCCCGCTCTGCCCCAGCCCCTAGGGGCCCAGATGACAGATAGGGCAGAACGGAGTTATTGACTGTTGGCTCGAGTGCGCTTCGGCCGGTGTATGATTTCGAGTATCGCGCCACCTTCGACAGCGAGGGGTCCCAAAGGGTCCGCGCCTGCCTTGAGCCGGCGGTCACCCGGTTTCCCGAATATGTGACCGCATGGGGCCTGCTCGCGCAGATCCACGTGGACCGCCTGCGCTTCGGTTTCGCGTCCGGCATGTCGGTTGAACAGGTCCTTTCCGAGGCCCGCAGGCTCTCATCATCGATCCGACGAACGTGCGGGCCATGCAGGCGAAGATGACGGGGCTCGCCATGGCAGGGGACCTTTCGGGCGCGATTGACGTCGGCACTGTCGCCGCCGCGATCAACCCGAACGAGGCCGAACTGCTCGGCGAATACGGCTATCGTGTCGCGCTTTCGGGCCGATAGGACGATGGCTGCACCTTCCTGCAAAGCGCCATCGAACGCAATCCCGGCCCGCTCGGCTACTACAAATCCGGCCTCGCGCTCTGCACCTACATCGCCGGCCGCTACGACGAGGCGGCGGCCCGGATTCGCGCCGTCGCCTCGCCGCAAGTGGCGCTTTTCCACCTGCTCGCCGCCGCGCTCTTGGCGGAAGCCGGTGAGATCGAGGAAGCACATGGCGAAATCGACTGGCTTGCGGCCAATGCGCCGAACCTGCTTCGTGACCTTTCGGCTCAGGTCTCCTTGCGCGTCGGCCGACCGGAGGACCTTCAAAAGCTTTTCCGCTCGCTCAAACGCGCCGGGTTTGCGCCAGCGGAGGTTTCAGGTTCGACCGCGCAGGTCAGTCGTCGGGCGGTCGATTAGCAGGTTTTCGTTCCGACGTCCGGAGCGGACCGGTCGCATGTGGTATCGCGTGATGTATTCCAACGGGGCATTCGACAAGGTTTGATTTCGACCCGTCACCAAGGTTTCGTAGTTGCAGCAGCTTGATCGGCGAGCTCCGATACGGCAAGATAGTGACTCAGCAGCGGGGAGGATGGTCATGCTGGACATCCACGAAGCGTTGATCCGAGTATCTCAGATCGACCTGTCTCCGGTCAGCCGAGTGCTGAAATACGAGAAGCCCGAGTTCTGGACCGATGAGGTCTTGGCCGAGACCGAGGCGAGCTACCGCAACCTGCTGGTTCTGAACCTGCTCTATCCCGACCGGGACATTGTCGTGAACAAGATCCTCGACGATTACTGGCACCAGCATATCCTCGACACTCGCAAGTACGCCGAGGATTGCGAGATGGTCTTCGGCCACTTTCTCCACCACGACCCCTATTTCGGGATCAGCGGCGATGAGGATCTGCAAGCCAACCGCGAGGCCTTCGGTGCCACGCAGGCACTTTGGCAGGAGGTGTTCGGAACCCCGATGATTCCCGAGACCAGCCTGACGCTCGACAAGGTGCTCGGCTCATATGACCAGATGCCGCGCGACGTCGGCAAGAACCGCGTCTATGCCTTCCCACAGACCTGCAAATGCGGTCAGCACTGCAACAAGACGATCGTTCCGGAGACCCGGATCAACCCGCAGATTTCCCCGCAGATCAATCCGCAGATCAATCCGCAGATCCGCACGCCGTTCAATCCGCAGGAGTTGCCGACCATCCGCTAGACGAAGTGGAGCGCGGCGCTACCCGTGGACCGGGTGCCGGAGGGATGCCGATCGTGGTCACCTCGCCGTTCGACATTGCTGATGGGATCCGGGACGACGTCCCGGCGCCGGCCCAGGGGGCCGCTGCGCCGGGGGTGGTCGTGTTCCTTGGTCCGTCGCTTCCCCTCGATATCGCCAGGGCCACGCTGCCGGATGCCGATTATCGCCCACCGATTAGGCGCGGCGACCTCGATGCGATTTCCGGCGGGACCGCCGTCGGGATCATCGACGGTGTCTTCGCGCAGACACTATCCATCAGCCCGACCGAGATCCGCGAGGCCATCGGCCGGGGCGTGATCGTATACGGCGCGGCAAGCATGGGCGCCCTGCGCGCCGCCGAGGTGCCCGGCGTCATCGCGGTCGGGCGGATCGCGGAGATGTATCGCACCGGGATAATCGAGCGTGACGACGAGGTGGCGTTGCAGTTCGCGCCCGAATCCTATCTGGCCCTGACCGATCCGTTGGTGAACCTGCGTTACGGGGTTGAGCGCCTGGTCCGTTCGGGCAGCCTGAGGCGCGAGGCCGGCGATGCACTGATCGAAGCGGCGGCGGGGCTGCATTTCACCGAGCGAACGCTCGAAGCCGTCCTTGGGCGAACGCCCATGGCGGGGAGCACGGACGCTCCCGACCTGATCCGTCTGCTGCGCAGCTTCGACCTGAAGCGCGAGGATGCCCATCTGCTGATCGAAACGCTCGCGACGCTCGATCCCGCCGGGCTCGGGTCGGCCTCCGGGGCTGCGCTTGCACCCCGCGCCGAGCGGGACGGCGCTACTGCCGGAATGCAGGTGCGGCCGAGCGAGGCGCATGACGCGCCGGTCCTGATCTGGGAATCGGGCGACCTCGTGGGTTTTCCGGCACTCATGCGCTTCATGATGACCACCGGCAGCTACGAGCCCGCCGCGCGCCGTGCGGCGGCCCGGATGGCAGCATCGGGCCGGACCGTCGGGGCGGGCGGGGTCATCCCGGACGGACCCGATGCCCAATCCATCCTCGACGCGACGCGCCTGGTTTGGGGCTGGGAATCGCCCGAGGAGGCCCACGTGACCCTGCGTGATCTGGGGCTGGGCCTACAGGACCTTGTGCTCTCGTTGGAGGCCGAGGCTACCCTGCAGGTCCGTGTCGCCGGGCTCGGCACCGCAGGCTGGCCTGCCTTCCTGAGGGCGCTGCGGGCCGAGCTCTGGCTCGACGATCTGACGCTGAAGCGCGAAGCGCTGCGCTGCGGGGCGGTGGACCACTTCGCCGCGCTCGGTCGCGCCGGGGGGCCGCCCGAGTTGGTCGAGATCGACGCGGCGCGCCGCACAATCAGTCGGCTGCGGTGCGCGATGCAGTGGCCGGTCGTGCAGTCGGACCTGGCCCGGCAGGGGCTCCGGGAGGAAGTGCTCGAGGCCCAAGTGGAATCCCTGGCGCTGGCCCGGCGCGCCGCCGCCCCGGTGGCCCGGATGCTCGACTCCCCGCCGTCTTCGCGCATGCCGCCGACGCCGCGCCGCGATCTCTGGCGCGGCCAGGGGCTCGGCGTCGCGCCCAGCCCCAAGGCCGAAGGGTCAAACCGCTTCGCGCTTGCCCCGGAGGCTGCGGAGGCGGCCATCACGCAGATCGCCGAAGGCATCGGGATCGTCCGGATCGGTCTCATCGGCGAGCTCGACACGCTCGGTGTCCATGTCGCACAGGCCTTCGGCGCCCGCAGCGGCTGGTCCACCAGCTTCAGCAGCGGCAAGTCGACCACCCGCGAGGGCGCGCGCGTCGGCGCGGTCATGGAGGAGGTCGAGATCTTCGCTCAGGACGTCTTCCGCGTCGCCAATCCGGTGCGCACTTGCTACGCTGCGGTCCGCGACGATCCGGCTTTCGTCGATCCGCGCCGTATAGGCCTGCCGTTCGATTCCCGCTATGACGACTTGCTGGAGTTCGAATGGACCGCCGCGTCGGACCTGCTCGGCGCAGGTCCGGTGATGGTGCCGACCGCCTGCCTAATTGGCGAACGGGTCGCCAACGACATATACTATTCGCCGCGGCTCGGCGGAAAGATCTTCTCGTCGAGCGGCCTCGGCTCCGGCTTCTCGCTTGCGGAGGCGGCCGTGCACGCCGCCGCCGAGTTCATAGAGCGGCATGCCGTGCGCCTGGCGGAGATCGCGCTCGACAATCCCGGCGGCGTGGGCTTCGGGCGCTTCGAGTTCGTCGATCCCGACACGCTCCCCGATGGGCCGCGCGGGATCGCCCGCCAGTACCAGGACGCCGGCATGATGGTGCGCCTGCTCGACATCACGTCCGAGATCGCCGTCCCGACCTTCTACGCAAGGGTCTTCGACGATCCCTTCACCTCCGCCGCCAGCATGTCGTCGGACGGTTTCGCCTGCCATCCCGACCCCGAGGTCGCCATCACCATGGCGCTGCTCGAGGCCGCCCAGACGAAGGCCGGCGTGATCGCTGGGGGGCGCGAGGACTACACGCTGCAGGCCCGCAGCCTCGGACGGCACGAGCGGCCACGTACGATGCTGCCCGGAGCGCAGGCCTTCTGGTTCGCCAATGATCGGCCGATGCGGGCCTTCGATGCGGCCCAGGGGCTGCGCAGCGGAGATATTCTCGAAGAGCTCGAATGGATCGCCGACCGTGTCGAGGGCGCGGGATTCCCGCAGTTCGTCATCTGCGACTTCACGACCCCGCGCATCCGCCCCGCCCATGCTGTTCGCGTCCTGATCCCCGACGCCGAGACGACCAATCCGCTCTACACCGGGCCAAGAGCCCGCGCGACGCTGATCCGGGACCTGCTGCCCCGCTGTGTACGCCCCGCGCCATGAGCGCTTCGGGCGAGGGCGCGGAAAGCGCCGGCGACCCTCCACGGCTCATCGAGATCATCCCGTCGCCGCCGCTGCTGGTCTGGGACATCACCTATGCCTGCCCGCTTCGATGCGTGCATTGCTATTCCGAATCCGGCCGGCGCAGGTCGCGACAGCTGTCGGCGGACGGATTGGCGCGCGTCGCCGAGGCGATCGTCGCGGGCCGGCCGCGCGCCGTCGTCATCTCCGGTGGCGAGCCCCTGATGGTGAAGGGGCTTCTGCCGGTGATGGCCAGGATGCGCGATGCCGGGATCGCCACGATCCTCTACACCAGCGGCTGGCTCGATCCGGGGCTGGTGATGGACGATCTCCTGCGGTTCGCCAGCGGGATCGTCGTCAGCCTCGACGGCGCCGATGCCGCGGTGCACGACCGGATCCGCGGCCGGCCCGGCGCCTTCACCCGGGCGGTCCGGGCGCTCGGGGAGTTCGACGCGGCGGTGGCGGAAGCGCGGCGGCACGGCCGGCCGGCCCCGGAACTCGGGATCGACACCGTCGTGATGCGCAGCAACCGGCACCAGATCGTCTCGATCTGCACCGAGATCGCGCCGCGCTTCCCGGCGCTCGACACCCTGTCTTTCGGTGCCGTCATCCCGACCGGACTTGCGTCCCGGACCAGCTTCGCCGAGGCGGAACTGATCGGCGACGCCGAGGCTTTGGCCATGCTCGACGCGTCCTTCCTTGCCACGCTGCAGGTGCTGGCGCCGCGATGGGTACGCGTTTCGGTGACGGATATCCGCAAGTTCCAGATGCATCCGGACCTGATCGCCACAGGCATGGACATCCCGCCGCTGCAAATCGAGCCGGACGGCCGGGTACGCGCGATGCCGATCTATGAAGGCACGGTCGGAAGTCTGCTCGACGATCCCCTCGAGAGGCTTTGGGCGCGCGCCATCGACCGCTGGAGCGATAATTTCGTGATCGGGCAGCTGCGCGCCGCGGGCACGATGTTGGACTGGGCCCGGGCGACCCGGGCGATCGACAGGCGTTTCGGCACTGTGGCCGATCGCGCGCGGATCACGCGACGGCCGGACTACGCCGCCGCCGTTCTGTCCGGCGAAGCGGCCGGTCCGGAGCAGTGACTCGCCGATGGGTCATCTCGCGCTACGCCTCAGTGACCTGGGCGGAGGGAAGGATCAGGATCGTCTCGGCCGCATCCGGCGCCGCGCTCGAAACGGCCGATCTTGGCTTGGTGCGTTTGATCCACGCCTTCGCGGAACCCGCGACCGTAGCGGAGGTTATTGCCATTCTGGAACTCGGGGTGCCGAGCCTCCTCGAAGCGCGCATGAAGGATCTCATGCTAGCCGGCATCCTCGTGCCGGCCGGCAGTCCCGAGCCTGCGGCCGCCGAGCACTGGGATGCCGCCGCGCTGGCCTTTCATCGCGCCGCCCGTGCCGCCGCGCCACCGGCCTGGCGCGCGGACGCGGGCGGCTTGGCGGCCGTCGGGGGCGCCGTGCCGATCCCGATCCGGGTTCCGCCGCCGCGGCCCGACGCACTGTGGTCGGCGCTGCAGGCCCGCGCGTCCTGCCGCGCCTGGTCCGACGCGCCGATCGCGCTCGCGGACTTCGCACGCCTCTTGTCTTTCTCCGCCGCGGATCGCGGGCCGGACGGCACGACCGGGAGCCGGCCTTATCCGTCGGGCGGCGCGATCCATTCGCTCGACATATATCCGGTTCTGGGCGTTGGGGCGGTCGAAGGGCTGGCCGCGGGGATCCACCGCTTCGACCCCTCCGGACCGGCCCTCATCCCCCTGGCCATGGGCGAGGCCGCGGCACTTCCCTTGCTCGGCTGCGCCGGGCGCAGCGTCGAGGGCGCCCCGCCTCCGGTGCTGCTGGTAATCACGAGCCGCATCCGCGGACCTAGCGCGAAATACGGACCGCTCGGCTACGACCTCGTCCTGAAGGAAGTCGGCGGACTCTGCCAGACGCTCCATCTGGTCGCCGCAGGTCTCGGCCTCGCCGGCTGCATGCTCGGGGGGGCGGCCTCGGCCGCCGCCTTCAGGCGCGCCTGCGGCGGCGCCGACCTCAGCGATCCGGTGGTGGGCGAGTTCGCCCTCGGCCTTCCCGCAGCCGCGCGTAAACCGGAGCCTTCGATCTAGGCGCGACGCCGAAGCTCGGTCATGCCGGCAGTAGCGGCGACGGCACGGAGGCTTCCTTGCTGACCTGTTCGGGAAAGCGCTCGCCCGTCGGCTTGCGCTCCAGGCTGTGGGGATCGACCTCATATGTGGTCTGCTGATAGCAGACGACGAGGATGCCGTCCTTGACCGCGTATCTGTAGACGCCGTCGATGGCGACGGGGCGCGGCCCGCCATCGGCTGAGACCATTTCCGCGAAGCCGCTCATCCGCTCGTCCACCAGCAGCACGTCGTCCTCCATCCACATCCGCACGAGAAAGGCCGTGCCCGCCATCGGATCCGGATGCGAGTTGGTCGAGGAGAGGAACCGGGCATGGCCGATCAGGAAATCGGCAGCCCGGCGCAACGCCATCTCGTAGCGCAGGACTCGAACCGTGTTGTAAGTTCCTTCCGCGACATATTCCTTGCCGTCGGACCGGGGCAGGTAGCGGGTGCCCCGCGACAGGTTGGTCAGGTCGAACGAGAATCCGGTCGCCGTGCGGCAGAGGTTGCTGTAGATCACGTCCTCCTCGAAGGCCGATTCCAGACGTCCCCGGTCGGTATTCGTGATGATCGGCGGCGCAACCACCGCCCGGCCGACGACATTCTCCTTCAGGAATTCAAACACTCTCTGCGGATCGGCGATTGTCATGGCAACTCTCCTCGGTATCCCGCCTTTCGGACTCCAGCTGTTTCGATGCCTCCGAACCAGTGGCGGGAGGTCCATTTCAAGTAAGCCACATGCGGCTGAAAATGTCAGCCCGCTTGCCTCGCGGTAATCAACCATCGCCCGCTGGATAGGCTGGTGCAACGACCTCTGTACCCGTTGCGAGACCGGGATCCCGGACGGCCTGCCCTACCTGAGAGGCAACTACGTCACTATTGCCGAAATCACCGACTGACGCCGGGGCGCGTCCGCTTCCGTTGCGCCGCCTCAGGCGGGCGCGGCTCGGGGCCACACAAGGGTGGGCCTGTTGGATCCTCGATTCGAGTGGACGATAGGCCCTGTCCAGTATCGTGAGGAACAGCGCAAGGCCCGGAGGCAGACGCCGGCGCGGCTGAAGGGGTTGGTTTTTGGGCCGGGCGGTAACGCTGTGTCGCCGACGCACACTCAGAGAGGCAACTGGCTCTTCCGCTCCTGCGTGAGCCGGGACCTGCTGAAGCGCGCGCCGGATGCATGTCCTCGTTGCGCTAGGCAGTGGACTCATATGATTTGCGCCAGAAGCGGACGGCTGCGAGCGCGACGCCGGCAAGGTAGTTTGCGTCGGCCCTGTCGTATCGGGTGGCGATACCTCGGAGGTTCTTGATCCGGTTGAAGAACCGCTCGATGCGGTTGCGTTGCTGATAGACCCGGGAACTGAAGGCGAAGCTGCCCTTGCGGATCACCCGGGGCGGGATGTTGGCCCAGGCTTCCTGCTCTGCCACGAGTGCTGGATCGCGTCGGTGTCATAGGCGCGATCGGCGATTGGTGTTGCGCCGGCGCGCAGGTCGGCCAGCAGCTCCGGAACGACCGGCGCGTCTCCGGCCTGCCCGGGCTTCAGGATCAGCCGCACCGGCCTGCCTTCCGCCTCGACCATCGCGTGGATCTTGGTTGTCAGGCCGCCGCGAGAGCGGCCCGCGGCGCCCCCATTTCGGAAGGAACGCCATGCTGGCGCACCTGCACGGCAGTGCTGTCCACCAACACGATATCTCCCTCGTATCCCGCTGATAGAATGCCGAAAATCCGTTGCCAAACGCCTGCCTTGCCCCAGCGCGTAAAGCGGATGCACAGCGTCGTGCGGGGACCGTAGGCGGGCAGGATATCGCGCCAGGAACAGCCCGTCCGAAACCGCCAGATAATACCGTTGATCACACGTCGATCGTCGACCCTCGGCACGCCCCGGGGCCTATTCGGCAACAGCATCTCGATAATCACCCACTCCGCATCGGTCAAATTATGCCTGTTCATCAACTGCTCCCTTTGGGACTAGTGAATCGGACCGACGTCAGCATGGGAACCATTTTATGGGGACGCTGCCTAAGCCGGGTGTCCGGGCAAAAAGAGGGACAGTTCGCTTGCCGAACTGGGTGGTCTCTCGCTCTCTGCGAGATTTCGACAGTATCCTTGTCGAAACCGCTTGTGCCGCTGCACCGGTTGTGACACAAGCCTTGTCGAAAGGCTGCCGATGAATATCCATGACCTCTCCGCGCGGACCGGCGCCACCGGGCGCCATGTCCGCTACCTTGTCGCCGAGGGCTTCATGCCGTCGCCGCGCGGCGGACGCTCCAATGCCGAGTACGGCGAGGACCATGTGGCGGCCATCCTGCGCTACGCTCGCCTTCGTGACCTCGGCTTCCCGCCCGCGGCGATCAAGCTCCTGCTCGAGGCACACGAAGGAGCACCTTTCCCCGTATCCCCGGGGATCACCCTCGTCATCGATCCGGAGCTCTTCGGTTCCGGCCAGCCCGTGGCGCCCCTGGTCGCGCGCGTCCATGCCATCCTGTCCGACCTTCTGAAGGAGCTGCACCATGCCGAAGCCCATCCTGGCCGCGACGATTGATCCACTTGCGAGTTTTCTCGAGTCGCGGCGCGGGGACCGGTGGCCGGTTCCGCTCGTGGCGACCGCCGTCGACGTCGACACCGCGGGCGGGATCGTCGTCGTCGCGACCCGGCGGGTGTTCCGGAACGACGAGGCCCGGAGCATCGAGGCCGTGCTCACTTTCCCGGTCCCGGTCCATGCCACGCTCTTCGACCTGGAAGCGCGCATCGGCAAGCGCCTGCTGATCGCATCGGCGCGGCGCCGGGACGAGGCTCGCGAGGCCTACGAGGTGGCCGTGACGGCCGGACGCACCGCCGTCCTGCACGAGGAGGTGCTGCGCGGCCTGCACATGCTGTCGGTGGGACCTCTCGCGCCGGGGGCCGAGATCGCCGTCACGGCGCGATGGGTGAGCACTCTGGCGTTCGTCGGCGGCGAGGCGCAGCTGCGCATCCCCATGACGGCGGGGCAGATCTACGGCCGCACGCCGCTGCCCGAGACCGACGATCTGGTAACCGGTTGCGGGCCGGCGATCGCCGAACTTGTCGTCCGGTCCGATCGCCCGGTGACGCTCGCCGGCGGCACCCTGGTCGACGGGCGCGCCCGCGTCAGCACCGATGCGCCGATCGACCTCGCGATGAGCGCCGTGGCGCCGCACGCGGTCGCCGGCATCACGGCCGAAGGCCGGACGATCGCGATGACGGTCTCGCCGACGGCCCGACCCGCCGCGGACGCCCTCGATCTCGCGATCCTGGTCGATCGTTCGGGCTCGATGGACAGCCGGGAGAACGGCGTCGAAGAGCAGAGCAAGCATCAGGCGGCCGTCGCCGCCCTGGCGCAGCTCGCCCCGAAGCTCAACCCGCCGGACCGGGTCGACCTCTGGGAGTTCGACACCTCGGTCGGACATGTCGGAGAAGCGCGCGCGACGGAGGTTGGCACTGCCACGCTCCGCGACCAGCTGCGGGGGCTTGTCGGACGGCTCGGAGAGCCCCGCGGCGGCACCGAGATCGGCGCGGCTCTCTCCCATGTCATCGCGCAGACGGCTGCGCGCGACCTGCTGGTGGTCACCGACGGCCTGAGCCACGCCCTCGACGTCCAGGCGCTCGCCGGCCGCGGCAAGCGGATCAGCGTGCTGCTGGTGGGGGAGGACAGCCTCGAAGCCAGCGTCGGGCACCTTGCGGCCCTGACCGGTGGAGATCTGGTCGTCGCGAGCGGCAGCGACATGGCGGCTTCCCTGGACGCCGCCCTGGGCGGATTGCGCCTGCCGTTCGCTGCGACCGAGGCAGGCGATGACGGTCGGCGGCTGCAGGCGACCAGAAGGGGCGCCGAGATTGTCGTCAGCGAGACCGACGAGCCGCTTCCTTCCGCGGCGCACCCGATCGCGCGTGCCGCAGGCGCCTTGGCGGCAGCATTGCGTCTGCCACTCCTCTCCGCCGGTCAGGTGGCCGCCCTCGCCGAGAGCGAGGGGATTGTCACCCACCTGACGAGCCTGGTGCTGGTCGACGAGGCTGCCGAAGCCGTGGAAGGGCTCCCCGCGCTCCGCAAGGTCGCACTGCCCACGGCACGCACGGCGGACCGGACGGTGGTTTCCGCCATGTCGAACGCGGGCCGGTTCGGGTCCTTCGCCGGGCCGGGCGCCGGCGGCCATGACCGGGCGCGGCTCAAGCGCCTCCGTCACCCGACACGGTCTCGGAAGCTACGTGCGTTTATCGATCTCGATCCTGCCGGGCCTCCTTCGTCGAGCGCGCTGCTGCCTCCGAGTGAACTGGCGGCAATGTCGCCTGCGGGGGAGATCCGGGTCCTCGCCGCCCGCATCGACTGGGGTGGGGTGTCGGACCGGCTCGTCCGTGGCGATCTCTCCGGCCTGCCGGCCGAGACCGCCAAGGCGCTGCTCAGGCTGGCCGCCCGCGACAGCATCGTCGCGGCTGCGAACCGGCTCGGACTCGACCCGTTGCTGGTCGCAATCGGCTGCGTCGCCCGCGGAGTCGCTGATTCCGATCGGACCGCGGCGCGCGTGGCCGGCTTCATCTTCGGCGGGATCGAGCCTGGTACGCTCGCTCAGGCATTGTCCGGGCTTAGCGGCGGGCATCGCTCGGTCCCCTCCACTGCGTGACCTCGCGACCTTGTGCCGCCCCAGCGGGTGAAGCGGTTAAACAGCGTCGTGCGGGGGCCGAGGGCGGGCAGGATGTCGCGCCAGGAACAGCCCGCCCGAAACCGCCAGACAATAGCGTTGATCACACGTCAATCACCGACCCTTGGCACGCCCCGGGGTTTGTTCGGCAACAGCGGTTCGATAGTCGCCCGCTCCGCATCGGCCAAATCATGCCTGGTTATCAACTGCTTCCATTGAGACCAGTGAATCAGACCGACGTCACATCGGAACTGCTTGATGGGGACGATGCCTAGAGTGAGCGTCTGACTTCGACTTTCACCGGGGACGGATCAGGGGACGTGCGACAGGTCGCCATGAAGGCTGGCTTCGAACCGGCGGTCCGCATAGTGGACCTGGCCGGTCAGTTGGGCACTGGCGGGCGAGGCGAGGCGAGCCGAGCCGCGGCATCGTCCGGCCGGCCGGGAAAGGCACCGCGCACCGAGCTTACGGTCTCGATCCGCTGCCGCCGTGCCGTCTCGGTCAGTATGAACCTGGCCTACGGCGTGTAGTAGACGCCGAGGGCGACGACGTTCAGCAGGATCCCGGCTCCGGCCCAGTCCGGGGTCCTGGCGGCACGGCGGCACCACCGGATGACTGCCAGCTTGGCGCCGCAATAGACTGTCTGGCGCACCCGGTGGAGGTCAGCGCCGGCCGGTCCGGCCTCGCGCGCCACTTGGCCGGCGAGGGCGACCGCAGGGGCTCATCGCCGCCGAGGCGGTCGTCCACGAGATCGGGCTGGGCTGCGAAGAGTGCGCCGATGGGGGAGACGGCAACGGCGCGGGGCGCGGCGGGGCTCCGGGCGAGCAGTGGGCGCAGGCTCTCAAGCGAGGCGAAGGCGCCGAAGAAGTTGAACTGAACGCTCGTCATGACCGAGCCACCGTCGGCATTGGCGATCACCGCGTCTACGGTGCCGCCGGAGAGTCGGGCAGTCGCCTCGGCATAGGTCGCGCGGCCCTACAGCGTGGCGAGATCCGCGATGACGTCGGTCTCGCGCAGGTCGGCGGTGGTGACGCGCTCGCCCTGCGCCGGAAGGCGCCTTGCGCTAACGGCACCGAAACCGGAGGCGGCGCGGGTGACGTCGGAGATGCGGGTCATTCAGAGACCCTCGATCTGGGCGGCACCTGGCCGCGGGGTGGAACATGGTTGTGCCAGGCCGGGACAAGCACCACCGTGGCGGCGTAGAGGACACCCAGGACCGTCGCCAAGTACGGCATCGCAAGGCTCACCTGCTCGGCGTCGGCGAGGAGAAGCAGCACCGGCGCGTTGGACCCAGTGTGCAGGAGCGCCGGCGGCAGGATCGAGCACCCTCCATGCTCGTAGAAGCAGACGAAGGGGAAGGTCAGCAGCAAATCCAGTGCCACCGAGGCTAGGCCGGCGACGAGGCCGATCACAGCGACGAGATAGAGGTGCTGGGTGGCGAATGTGGCGCCGGCGATGGCCGCGGCGGCCCCGAAGGAGTGCGCTCGGCGCAGGTGGCGGAAGAGAAAGCCGCGGTGGATCGCCTATTCGGCGAGGACATTGACCAGGCCGACGCCGAAAAAAATCGAGCCGCATCCGGGCAGCAGGCCCACGGCGCGCCGCTGGTCGCGGCGAGTATTGGCGGGGCCAGGACCAGGTCGAGCGCGGCCAGCAGGGCGATCCGCATTGCGGCTCGACGCGGTGGTACTGCGCCGAGCGCCGCAAGCTTCCGGCGCAAGCCCCCGCCCACGAGCCGGCACTCGGCGACGAAGACGACGACGAGGCCCCGGAAGGCGATCGCCACCTGCCGCCAGATCAGCGGCCGTCCCTCCGGCCAGAGGAACGCTGCGGCGATCGTCGGGGTGATGGCATCGGCGACGATGGCGAGGACGACGGCGGTCCAGTCGCGGTGCCGGCGCCGACAGGTGGCGGGACCGGCGCCGGCCGGTCCGGCGAGCCGCGGCGCTTCCGAGGCCGCCGGAATTCGTTTCTCCCGGTGCGTCACTCGGCCGGCACCGCCGCGCGGCGGGCGATGCCGGAGAGGTTGAGCGCGAGCCGGTCGTGGAATGCCGGAAACCGGGCGGCTACTCCGAGAACGGCGTTGCGGACCCGTCGCTTCCACACAGCGCGCAGCGTCGCCGCTTCGGTGAGCCTCCCGGCCAGCGCCAGGACCTCGGCGGCGGCGGGCCGGCGCAGGGCCTCGTAGCGGTCGAGGCTCGCCTCTGTGGCGTGGCCGAGAATTACATCCGACAGGAGGCACCCGAGCGCATAAGCATCCATCATCCCGGTGTTCATGCCCTGCCCGCCGGCCGGGCTGTGGGCATGCGCGGCGTCCCCGGCGATGAAGACAGGTCCCTTGCGATAGCGGCGGGCGAGCCGGTGGTGCAGGCGGAACCGCGAGCTCCAGGTCACCGACCCGACCCGTCCGAGCGCGTGTTCACGCGGGCCGCGCTCGTCGAGCAGACGCTGGATGAACGCCGCGTCGGGCTTCTCCGGGGCCTCGTCGACCACGGCAACCACGCGGTAGCTGCCGCCGGGCAGCGGAGCGAGCACAACGAGGCCCTCGGGGGAGAAGTAGAGGGTCACTTCGTCCCGCGCGGCTGTCCTCTCGAGGGTGACGTCGGCGAGGACAAACGAACCCTCGTACGGAGCTCCGTCGAAGGCGATGCCGCAGCTTTCGCGAACGAGGCTGTGCATGCCGTCGGCGCCGACGACATAACGGGCGGACACGGTCCTACGCTCTCCGCCGATCTCCACCTCCGCGATGACCCGCTGGCCCTCCTCCCGGAGTCCGACCAGCGCCGCGCCGCGCGTGACCTCGACGTCGAGTGCGGCGAGACGGTCGAGCAGGATCGCCTCGGTCCGGTCCTGGGGCAGCATCAGCAGATAGCGGTGCTCGGACGGAAGCCGGTCGAACCGGATCAGGCCGAGCAGCCGGTCGCGGTCGCGGAAGGCGAACTTGGTGATTTTCCGGCCCTCGGCCAGCATGTCGCCAGCGACGCCGATCCGGTCGAGAATCTCAAGCGTGTGGGCGTGGATGACGGCCGCGCGGGAGGTGGTCTGCGGCGTTCCCGCGCGCTCGATCACCAGCGGGCGTACCCCGCGGCGGGCCAGCGTGACGGCAACGGCGAGCCCAACGGGGCCGGCGCCGATGACGAGGACTTCGCAGGTTTCGGGCAACATGGTCTCTCCTTTCCAAAGGCGCCGTGGCATTGGCCAAAAGGGGCGCGGGCCGTGCGGTTCGGCGCGGCGAACTTTCCGGTATTGGAACGTGGCTCCTCCGACGACCGGTGAGCCCTCTGGAGGAACTCGCGGTCGGCAGGAATCATCAAGCGTTGACTTCAACAGGCGTTGACTTCATATGGTGAGTCGCCCATTAAGTCAACTAGTGTTGACAATGAGCGGGAGTTGGCAATAGTGAAGGTGTCGAAGTCCGAGCGGACGCGGAGAACGATCGTTGAGGCCGCGCGCAAGCTCTTCGGCGAGAAGGGCTTCGACCGCACGACGGTGCGCGAGATTGCCTCCGCGGCAGAAATCGACCCGGCGCTGGTGATCCGCTATTTCGGCAGCAAGGACCAGCTCTTCGCCCAGGCGGCCGAGTTCCGCCTCGACCTCCCCGACGTGACCAACGTCGACAGGTCGCGGATCGGCGAGGCGCTGGTGCAGCACTACCTCGCCGTCTGGGAGGGCGAGGCCGGCACCGGCGGGCTGCCGATCCTCCTGCGCTCGGCGACGTCGAGCGAGACTGCGGCCGAGCAGATGCGCGAGATCTTCCTCCGCCAAGTGCTGCCGGCGGTTAGGGCGATCAAGGGCGGCCGCGGCGCCAGCCGGCGCGCGGCGCTGGTTGCCAGTCAGCTCCTCGGCGTGGCGCTCTGCCGCTACATCCTGAAGTTCCCACCGATGGTGGCGATGCCGCGGGAGATGCTGGTGGTGGAAGTGGGGCGGACCATTCAGCGCTATGCCACCGGCGAGGACGCGACGGAGGGTTAGAGCATCTGTCGATCGCATGGGATCGCTGCGCGGGATTGAACGAAGCTGCTGCGCGGCAGGGTGAGGGCTTCGCCGTCGGTGCTCCTGACTGGAATGATCGGGTTGCTGAGACCCCCTTCCAGACAGGAGCTTTCCGATGGCCGAGACCAGCCCTCTTCGCCGCCGCATGATCGAGGACATGACGGTCCGCAACCTCTCGCCGGCGACGCAGCGATCCTGTGTCCACGCGGTGTCGAAGTTCAGCCGGTTTTTCGGCCGCTCCCCCGAGACGCTGACGCTGGAGGACGTGCGCACCTACCAGGTCCACCTGGCGTCGAAGGGCGTGGCCTGGGCGAGCCTCAACCAGACGGTGGCGGCGCTGCGGTTCTTCTACGGCGTGACGTTGGGGATGGCGGAGATCCCGGAGCGGATCGCCTACGCCCGTGAGCCGCGGCGGTTGCCGGTGGTGCTGAGCGCCGACGAGGTGGTGCGCCTCCTCGAGGCCGTGCCGAGTTTGAAGG
The DNA here is from genome assembly GCA_020637615.1 of Rhodovulum sp. Taxonomy (GTDB): domain Bacteria; phylum Pseudomonadota; class Alphaproteobacteria; order Rhodobacterales; family Rhodobacteraceae; genus Amaricoccus. The sequence goes on along the minus strand of JACKKC010000040.1, from coordinate 1,971 downwards.
CGCGCGCCGCGCTGACGACCGCCTACGCGGCCGGGCTGCGCGTGTCGGAGGTCACGGGCCTCAAGGTCGCCGACATCGTGCCGGAGGCGCGTCTTCGACACGACGACAGCGACCGGATGATGATCCGCATCGAGCACGGCAAGGGCGGCAAGGAACGCTATGTGATGCTGTCGGCGCAGTTGCTGGCGATCCTGCGCACCTACTGGCGGCTGGCGCGTCCCGGACCCTGGCTGTTTCCCGGGCGCGACGCGACCCGAGCGCGAGGCGCGTCCCGAGCGGACGGGCAACTGCTCCGGCCGCTGACCGAGGCCTTCGATCCGGAGGAGCGATCGGAACCGGTGCAAGTTGAGGCATTCGTCGCGGAGCTGGCCGTTCAGGCTCTCGACGAAGGCGTTCTGCACGGGCTTGCCCGGTTCGATGAAGCGCAAGCGCACGCCGGTCCGCTCCGACTAGTCGAACATGGCGCGGCTGGTTCCTTCGGGACCGTTGTCGAGGACGATCTCCTCGGGCAGTCCGTGCAACAGCGCCAGATCGTCGAGATACCGCGCCACCCGTGCGCCGGAGATCGAGACGTCGACGATCTGGCCGGGGCAGAACCGGCTGTGGTCGTCGACGATGTTCAGCACCCGGAAGCGGCGGCAGTCGGCCAGCTGGTCGCTGACGAATTCGAGCGACCAGCGCCGCATCGGCCGTTCCGGGACCTGCGGTGCGACGCGGTCGCGCCGGGGCAGCTTGCGCCGCGTCCTGGTCCGCACCTGCAGGCCCACCTCGGTGTAGAGGCGGCAGGTGCGCTTGCGGTTCGCCACCAGCCCCTTCCGCCACAGCATCGCGTGCAGCCGGAGCTAGCCGTGGCGGCGGTTCTCCGAGGCCAGCTCCTTCATGGGGCCCGCCACTGCCGCGTCGTCCTTCGGCGCGGGCGTGTGCTCCTGCACCGAGCGCGACAGGCCGACGATCCGGCAGCTCCGCCGTCCGCTGAGACACAGCGTGTCCACAAAAAAAGCCCACGGCTCGTCTCCTGGCCATTGGCTTGACCTGCGTTTTCCGAGAAGGTCCTTCATCGCCGACATGTCGAGCATCCGGTCGGCGACGATCCGCTTCAGCTTGGCGTTCTCCGCCTCGAGCACGCGCAGCCGCTTCGTGTCGCTCGCCTCCATCCCGGCGTATTTCTTGCAGCAGGCGTAGAACGTCTCCGTGCTGTTCGCGTGCCGCCGGCAAAGCTCGTCCACCCTACCGCCGGCCTCGTGCTCCTTCAGCACGCCGATGATCTGCTATTCGCTGAACCGCTTGTGCTTCTTGGGTCTTCCTCCTCGTCGATCTAAGGGCGGAAGATTCCAGCTCGCAATGGCCCGGATACCGGGGGAAAGGGCAAATGTGCGCTGACTGATATGCGCGGGCCAGCAAACTTGTCAGATGTTCATTGCCGAACTGGCGGATCGACGCGAACACGGAAGAGAGAAGTCTATCCGCCCTTCGTGAGCAAGCCTTTCGACCGCATGCGGCTCCGACAGCAGTCACAGGATCAGGCGCGAGTCGGTCCAGATGCGGAAGCCGCCTTTGAAGGCGTTTTGGTTGTCGCCGCGGAAGGATTTCGGCGGCAGGCGGTCGAGATGGTCGACGTTGCCGCCGCCGATCACCACGTAGTCCGGCTCCAGCGCCCGGTCGAAGAGCGCCACCACCCGATGGACGTGCTTGCGCCACTTCTTGTGGCCGCGCTTCTTCCGTCCTGCCCTGCCGAGATAGTCCTCGTAGGTCCGGCCATTGCGATAAGGCAGATGCGCGATTTCGAGCGGCAAGCAGACATTCTCCGCCACGATCGCCGCGCCGAGGCCAGTGCCGAGGCCAAGGAACAGCATCCGCCCGCCGCGGTAGCTGCCGACCGCTTGCATCAGTGCGTCGTTGACGATGCGGAGGGACACGCCGAAGGCTTGGGCGAAGGCGAAGTCCACCCAGCCCTTGCCGAGGTTCACTGGC
>JACKKC010000004.1 GCA_020637615.1 Rhodovulum sp. | reverse complement strand
GGTTTCGGAGCCGATCTTTGAAAAGCGACGCAATAACAATACGATACTTAGTGTTTCACCGTGAAACACCCCCCGGCCGGCGCCGGGGAAGGGTCAGGCGGCGGGTAGGGCGCGGCCGGTGATGCGGGCGGCGATCATGTCGGCGAGCTGCTCGACGGCCCGGGCATGGGCGGCCATGAGCGCCTCGTAGCCGCCGCCCCCGGTCGGGACGGCGATGGCGAAGCGGTCGGAGGCGGTGATGCGGCCGCTGTCGTTGGCCACCACGATGTACTGGCCGGCGAATTCCACGGTGCCGCCCGGCGCGCCGACGAAGCGGTCGGCGATCACCTCGACGCGCAGGCCGGGGCCGTCGAAGGCCGGCCAGGGCTCGGTGCCGACCCGCGCCCGCAGCCGCGCCTCCAGCGCCGCGACGAGATGCCGGGTCAGCGCGCGGCGCGGGGTATCGGCCCAGAGCGCGTTCTTGTTCAGCGTGACCGCGCCCGGACCGGCGAGCGTGGCGATCTCGAGCGCCTCGGCATAGGCGGGCAGGCTGATCTCCGCCACGGCGATGCTCGACACCGGGGCGGCCAGGCGCGCGACCGGCTGCGGCGGCGGCAGCAGGTAGTAGTCGGGATTGGCGCAGGCGCCGAGCGCCAGCGCCGCCGCGATCATCAGGGGCAGGGGCGGGCGCATGCTCATCTCCCGAAGAGGACCGAATTGGGGCGGCGCTCCAGCGCCGTGACCAGCGCCGTGACCGATTTCGCGGCGTCGCGGACCTCGCGCAGGAGCATGAGCGTCTCGCGGTTGACGTCCGAGCCGGGGCCGATCTGGGCGAGCGCGGCATCGGCCTGATCGGCGACGCGGGAGAATTGCGCGACCAGCGCCGGCAGGTCGGCGGCGGCCGAGGTGATCGCGGCGGCGGCCTCGTCGGCGGAGGCGAGTGTCGCATTGACATTGGCCACCGCGCCGCCCTCGCGCAGCTCGGCGAGGATCAGCCGCAGCTCCTCGAGCGAGGCGGCGAGCCGCGGCGGCACGCTCTCGACGCCCTCGGAGGCGAGGAAGGTGTCGAAGGTGCCGAGCACGCGGGTGCCCGAGGCGACGAGTTCGTCGAGCGGCAGCGATTCCATGCGCTGCGAGAGCGCGGTGAGATTCTCGATCAGTTCGGGCAGATCCTCCGAGGCGGTGCTGACCTGCGCCGCCGTGGCCTCGGCGGAGGCGAGGGTCGCCTTCAGGCTTTCCCCGAGCCTCGCGGCGGCGATGTCGTCGCTCACCGCCCGCACCGAGACCAGCGTGGCATTGACGTTCTCGATGGTGCCGCCGTCGCGCAGGTCGGCGATGAGGCCGCGCAGTTCCGCCAGGGCATCGGTTACCGCCGGCGGGATCGCGGCGACCTCGTCGCTCCGGACCAGCGCGTTGACGTCGTCGATCAGGGTTGTGGCCGAAGCGACGATATCCTCGAGCGGAAGCTCCCGCGCCCGGTCGGAGAGCGCGCCCACCTCCTCGAGCATGGCCGGGACGCCTTCGGCGGCCACGGTGATGCTGTCGAGCGTCGCGGTGGCCGATTGCAGGGTCGTCGCGATCTCCTCCGCGAGCTGGCGCTCGGCGAAGCCGTCGAGCAGGGCGCGCGCCGAGGCCAGCGTCGCGGCAAGATCCTGCGGCGCCTGCTGGACCGCTTCGCTGCCCACCAGCGCGCGCAGGTCGGCGAGCAGGAGGCCGAGGTTCTCGGGGGCCTTGCGCACGCGCTCGTCGGTGATCAGCCGGTTGGCATTGCCGAGCAGCGTGATGACGGAGTTCATCACTTCCTCGACCGGCAGCGACTGCACGCGGTCGAGCACGCCCTCCGCCGAGGCGGCGAGGCTGCCGCTCGGCGTCGCGACGCTGGGAACCTCCGGGAAGGGTTCGGCGTCGCGACCGAGTGTCGCGGGTTCGGCGTCGGGGATCTCGGCGAATTCGACGAAGAGGCTGCCGGTCAGGATATTGGCACTGGCCAGCCGCGCGCGCACCCCGCGCTGGACGGCATCGGCGAGCAGGTCGAGCGCCTCCTCGCGCATGTCGCCATCGGACGGCAGGCCCACCCGGGCGGGGTTGAGCGTCAGCACGGCGCGGACGCGCACGACGGGGCGATCGTCCACGCGCACGACTTCCGATTGCAGCTCGGTCACTTCGCCGACGGTGATGCCGAGATATTCAACCGGCGCGCCGGTCTGGAGGCCGCGCACCGAGCCCTCGAAGAAGGTCATCACCCGCAGCAGCTCGGCCGGGTCGTCGTTGAGGATGACGTTCCGCGCCGTCTTCTCGTTGGCGTAGAGCCGATAGAGATGGCCGGATTCGATCGGCTCGCCGCCGCTGGTGACGGTATCGAAGGTGATGCCGCCCTGGACCAGCGCGGCGAGGCTCTCGACGTTGAGCGAGGCGCCGCCGGTGCCGAGCTCGATGGAGAAGCCGGAGGCGTTCCAGAACCTTGTGGCCGAGGTCAGCCGGCGGTCGTTCGGCGCGTCGACGAAGGCGGTCACCATGACGTCGCCCGCCTCGGTCAGCTCGACCGCCTCGATCTTGCCGACCGGGATCTGCTTGAAGAGGATCGGCGCGCCCACCGAGAGCGAGCCGCCGTCGGGCGCGCTGAGCCGGATGCGCAGGCCGGGCTGGCCGGCCGGCGTCAGCGGTGGGGCGCTCAGGGCGGTGAAATGGTCCTGCGGCGCGCCGGGCGCGTCGCCGAGCTCGGCGCCGATGAAGGCGCCCGAAAGCACGGTCTCGAGCCCGGAGATGCCGCGCGGCCCGACCTGAGCGCGGACGAGCCAGAACTTCGTGTTGCTGTCCACGTGCCTTGCGGCATCCTTGTGCAGCCGCGCGGAGACCACCACCTGGCTGAGATCGTCGGTGAAGCGCACGTCCTCGACCATGCCGATGGCGAAATCCTTGTAGCGCACCGTCGTCTCGCCGGCGACGATGCCGCTGGCGCTGTCGAAGAGGATCTCGATGAGCGGGCCGCGGTCGGAATAGCTCCGCCAGGCGACCCCGAGCGCGATCGCCAGCGCGACGATCGGCACGAGCCAGACCGCCGAGGCCACCGGGATCCAGCGCCGCGGCACCTCCACCACCGGCTCGCTGGGCTTGAGCTCATCCATGGTCCGGCCCGTCTCGCTCCACTGCATCCCAGATCAGTCGGGGGTCGAGCGATAGCGCGGAGACCATCGTGCATGCAACGGACAAAGCGAAGAAGACCGCCGCCGGGCCCGGACGGAAGCCCACGACGAAGCCGAGATTGACCAGCGCGGCGAGGATCGCCACCACGAAGACATCGACCATCGACCAGCGCCCGATGAATTCCACGACCTCGTAGAGCAGGGTGCGCATGTGCCCCGAGAGCTGCACCCGGTAGCGCAGCGAATAGGCGAGATAGCCCACGGCGATGAACTTCCCGACCGGGATCAGCACGCTGGCGAAGAAGACGACCCCGGCGATGAAATAGGCGCCGTGATGCACGAGGTCGACGACCCCGCCGACGATGGTGGAATCGGTCCTGCGGCCGAGGAAGGTGCTTTCCAGCATCGGAAAGAGATTGGCCGGGACATAGGCGATGAGGCCCGCCAGCCACCAGGCCCAGACCTTCGAGAGGCTGCCGGGCCGGCGGCTGTGGAGCACCGAGCCGCAGCGCGGGCAATGCGCCGTGCCGGGCCGCGACACGCAGCCGCAGGTGGCGCAGCCGATCAGGCCCGCCGCCCGGGCGGTCAGGACCGGCTGCGGGTTTCCAGCATGCGCCATATGGTCTTCTCGCAGAGGCTCGTGGATTCGAGTGCGACGATGAGCACGATCAGCGTGAGTTCCCAGAAGGCCGGGCCGAGGCTCACCGTCGCCATGCCGCCGATCTTCACCAGGGCCACGACCACACCGATGATGAAGACCTCGGCCATCGACCAGGGCTTGAGCCGGCTGGCGAAGCGGAAGGCGCGCTTCGCGCCCGGCAGGGCGGGCCGGCCCAGCCGCAGCGGCACCAGCGCCCAGCCGAGCGCCGCGGCGCGGACCACCGGCAGCACCACGATCATCAGGATCACCGCCAGCGCCAGCGGGGCGGTGATCCCTTCGGAGAAGGCGAAGGCCACGTCCACCAGCGAGGCGGCGCTGCGCAGCCCCTTGGCCGAGATCTCAAGGAAGGGAAAGAACACCGCAGAAATCACCAGGATCACCGTCGCGAGCGCGCCCCCGAGGATGCTGTCGAGCGCGCCACGCGGGGCGCGCAGGAGCACGCTGCCGCAACGGGTGCAGCGCAGCCTTCCATGCATGGGCGGGCCGGCGCCCACGGAATGCAGCGCGTCGCAGACGGTGCAGGCGATCACCTCGCCGCCGGCGTCGAGGACCCGGGCAGCGCGGTCACCCCCGGCCGTTCCTGCTGCAATCCCGCCGGCGTCCGCGATCGCGGCCGTACCGGTCATCCGGGGCTCATGCCCCGCAGCTTCTCGGAACGCCGGCGCAGCAGTTCGAGCACCGTCAGCAGCACCACCGAGATGGCGATGAGGATGGTGGCGACCGCGAGGATGGTGGGCGAGATCTGCTCGCGCAGGCCGATGAACATCTGCCAGGGCAGGGTCTTCTGCGCCGCCGAGCCGACGAAGAGCACCACCACCACCTCGTCGAAGGAGGTGATGAAGGCGAAGAGCGCCCCGGAGATAACCCCCGGCAGGATCAGCGGCATCTGCACCTTGAAGAACGTCCGCACCGGGCCCGCGCCCATGTTGGCGGCGGCGCGCACCAGGCTGCGGTCGAAGCCGACCAGCGTCGCGGTGACGGTGATGATCACGAAGGGGATGCCGAGGGCGGCATGGGCCAGCACCACGCCCCAATAGGTGCCCTGCAGGCCGATGCGCGAATAGAAGAAATACATCCCCGCCGCCGAGATGATCAGCGGCACGATCATCGGCGAGATCAGGATCGCCATGATCGCGCCGCGGAACGGCACATGCGGCTGGCTCAGGCCCACGGCGGCCAGCGTCCCGAGCGCCACCGCGAGCAGGGTTGCCACCGGCGCGATGGTCACCGAATTGCGCAGCGCCTGCTGCCAGTCGGGGTTCGAGAAGAAGTCCTGGTAGTGCTTGAGCGAATAGGCCGCGGGGTCGAGCGCCAGCATCCCCTTGGTGAAGGTGAAGAAGTCCTCGGCGTTGAAGCTCAGGGGGATGATCACCAGGATCGGCATGATCAGGAAGAACAGCACCGCCACGCAGATGGCGCGGAAGCCCCAGTACCAGAGGCGCTGGCCGGTGGAGGCATAGGGCGGGAGAGCGGCCATGTCGCGTTACCCCAGCTTGACGTTGTCGATGCCGACCATGCGGTCGTAGACCCAGTAGAGCGCCAGCACCACGATGAGCAGCATCGTCGCCAGCGCCGCCGCCAGTCCCCAGTTGAGCGAGATGGAGATGTGGTAGGCGATGCGGTTGGAGATGAAGATGCCCGAGGTGCCGCCGACCAGTTCCGGCGTGATGTAATAGCCGATCGACAGGATGAAGACGAGGATCGCCCCGGCGCCGACGCCGGGCACCGACTGCGGGAAATAGACCCGCCAGAACGCGGTCCAGTCGTTGGCACCCAGCGATTTCGCGGCGCGCAGATACGAGGGCGGGATGGTCTTCATCACCGAATAGAGCGGCAGGATCATGAAGGGCAGCAGGATGTGGGTCATGGCGATGATCGTGCCGGTGGCGTTGTTGATCATCACAAGCCGGTTCGCATCCGAGATGAGGCCGACCCAGACCAGCAGGTCGTTGATCACGCCCTGCTGCTGGAGCAGCACCTTCCAGGAGGCGGTGCGCACCAGAAGCGAGGTCCAGAACGGCAGCAGCACCAGGATCATGATCAGGTTGGAGGTCCTGAGCGGCAGGATCGCCAGGAGGTAGGCGATCGGATAGCCGAGCAGCAGGGTGAAGAAGGTGATCGTCAGGCTGAGGAGCATGGTGCGCAGAAACAGCATGACATAGATGCGCTGGGACGCGGGCTTCAGCTCCGGCCCGTCGACGGTCTTCTGCATGTCGATGGCGTTGAGCAGGTAGCCGTCGGTATAGGCGCCGGAATAGAGCTTGATGGTGCGCCAAGTCTCGATGTCGCCCCAGTCCTTGTCCATGTCGATGAACTGGGCCTCGTAGGGCTCGTCGGGACTCATCCTCCGCACGCCGCGGCCGGCGGCGCGCAGCAGCGAGGACATGCCGGAATCCTCGTAGTTCAGCCGCGATCCGAGGCGCGTGTGGGTCTTCGCCTCCGCCGCCACGACCAGGTCGTCGTGCAGGGCGGCGAAGACCGGCTCGCCCGGAAGCGCGTCGCCCTTGGCGTCCCAGTCCTCCAGCGCCACGACGGTCGTCGGCAGGGTGTCCGGCACGATCTGGTTCTCGACCGAGCGGAAGAGCATGTCGGCGATCGGCATCAGGAAGGCGATGACGATGAAGGCGAGGAGCGGCGCGATCAGCATCAGCGCCCGCAGCTTCTGCGCGCGCAGCGCCCGGCGCAGGCTGACCTTGAGCGGGGTGCCGTCGGCGGCCAGCACCGACCCCTTCGCCTGATCCGCGGTGGCCTGGGTCATGGCTCTGCGCCTTTCCTCGCTTGGGCGGGCGGGGTGCGTCCCCGCCCGGCCGATGCGGCCCTACTGGGTCAGCCAGGCCTGGAACTTGGCATCCAGGTCGTCGCGATGGTCCGCCCACCAGCCGTAGTCGTAGAGGTGGGTGTTGGTGGCATTGGCCGGATCCGTGGGCATGTGGGGCGCCATGTCGACGCCGAGCACCTCGCTGAAGCCCACCAGCGGTGCAGACGAACTGCGCGCCGGGCCGTAGGAGATGTACTGCGCCTGGTCCGCCAGCCTTTGGGTGTCGGTGGCGAAATAGAGGAAGTCCAGCACCCGGTTCAGCCGGTCCTCGGGGAGATCCGCCGGGATCGTCCAGCCGTCGAGATCGAAGTCCTGCATGTCCCAGAGCATGGCGATCGGCTGGTTCTGCTCGACGATCGCCGAGAACAGGCGGCCGTTGAAGGTCGAGCCGATCACCACCTCGCCGTCGGCGAGCAGCTGCGGCGTCTCGGCGCCGGCGGTCCACCAGACCACCTGGTCCTTGATGCCATTGAGCTTGTTGAACGCGCGCTCGACGCCCTCGTCGGTCCCGAGGACGTCGTAGATCTCCTCCTTGGCGACGCCGTCGCAGTAGAGCGCCCATTCCATGTTGTCGATCGGGCGCTTCTGCAGCGCGCGCTTGCCCGGGAAGGTCTCGAGGTCGAAGACGTCGCAGACCGTGCTCGGCACCTTGCCGCCCCAGTCGGCCACGTCGGTGCGGTAGCCGAAGGTGGTCGAATAGACGATCTGCGGGACGAAGCAGTCGTTGATGAGCAGGTCGCCGAAATCCTCCGATGCCGGCGTGCCGTCCGGCGCCGGCGCCAGCACGGCGTCGATGTCGTCGAACTCCATCACCAGGCCCTCGTCGCACATGCGGATGGCGTCGGAGGCCAGCGTGTCGACGACGTCCCAGGTGACGTTGCCCGCCTCGGCCATGGCGCGCATCTTGGCGACCGATTCCGCGGAGCTCTCGTCCATCACCACCGTCAGCTCGGGGTGCAGCGCCTTGTAGGGCTCGATATAGGCCTTGACCTGGCTGTTCTGGTAGGCGCCGCCCCAGGAGACCACGGTCATGGTATTGGCGCAATTCTCGCAGGTCGCCGTGTCCTGCGCCATCATGGCGGCCGCCGGCAGGAGGGCGAGAGCGGTCGCTCCGAATAGGTGTCTGGTTTTCATATGATACTCCCTGTGTACTGTACCCGGACTTCTTCTCGGCCGGCTGCGCGCCTCCGGTCGGGCACGCGGCCGGCGTTCGTCATGCTGCTTCCAGCGCGCGGCAATCCTGCGGCAGCCAGCCGACGTCGATGACCTCGCCCGGCCGGAGCCGGCGCTGTCCGACCGCATTGCGGCACTTGATGACGAAGTTCTCGTTTCCGGCGATCCGCAGGCGAATGCGGAAGATGTCGCCCATGTAGATGAATTCGAGCACCTCGGCCTTGACGGTATGGGTGCCCTCCGGAAGCCGGTCGAGGTTGAACTCCGCCCGCTCCGGCCGGATCGAGAGCAGGGTCCGCTCCCCGGCCCTGGAGACGTTGACCGGCAGCGCGTCGATCACCGAGCCGTCGCCGAGGCGCACCGTGCAATTGCCCTGGCCGATGGTCTCGACCGTTCCTTCGAGGGTGTTGTTCTCGCCGATGAACTGCGCGACGAACCCGTTCTCCGGCCGCTCGTAGAGATCCTCGGGCGGCGCCAGCTGCTGGATGCGCCCGTCGTTGAAGACGGCGATCCGGTCCGACATGGTCAGCGCCTCGCCCTGGTCGTGGGTGACATAGACCACCGTCACGCCGAGCCGCTCGTGGATGTGCTTGATCTCGAACTGCATGTGCTCGCGCAGCTGCTTGTCGAGGGCGCCGAGCGGCTCGTCCATCAGCACCAGCTCGGCATCGAAGACCAGGGCCCGGGCGAGCGCGATGCGCTGCTGCTGGCCGCCCGAGAGCTGCGCCGGGCGGCGGCCGGCGAAGGCGCCCATCTGCACCATGTCGAGGGCGCGCTTGACCTTGGCCTCGATCTCGGCCTTCGACATCTTGCGCACCTCGAGCGGGAAGGCGAGGTTCTCGCCCACGGTCATGTGCGGGAAGAGCGCGTAGTTCTGGAACACCATGCCGATGCCGCGCTTGTGCGGCGGAATGTTATTGATCGGCCGGCCGGCGAGTCGGATCTCGCCGTGGGTCGCGGTCTCGAAGCCCGCGAGCATCATCAGGCAGGTGGTCTTGCCCGATCCGGAGGGCCCCAGCATGGTCAGGAACTCGCCCTGGCCGATCTTCAGGTTCAGATCCTTTACGACGAGGGTCTCGCCGTCATAGCTCTTCTGGACGTGTTCGAAGGCGACGAACGCCTCGTTGCCGTGTCCGGCATTCATGGAGCCACCCTGTGTTCCGCTCGTTTCGCTGGTCGGATCCTAAATTGGCGGAATGTTAATCACATCGCCGCGCAGGACGCAATTACCATGCAGAATGGCGCCTCCCGCGCTCCCCGGCGCCGATTTCGCTCGCCGTCGCGCTTGCGTTTTGGCCTGCGAGCGAATCTATTGTTCCGCAAGGCCGAGGGGGGAGTGAGCCATCAGTACTTTCAACGAAATGTATGATGGAAAGCGGGTGCGGCCGGCCTATGCCAAGCTGCTGGACTGGGTGGAATCGACCTCGCCCGAGGCGCTTTCGCAGAAGCAGCGGCAGGCCGAGGCGCTGTTCCGGCGCATCGGCATCACCTTCGCGGTCTATGGCGAAGGCGGCGACACCGAGCGACTGATCCCCTTCGACATGATGCCCCGGGTCTTCACCGAATACGAGTGGCGGCGGCTGGAGAGGGGGGTCAAGCAGCGGGCGCGCGCGCTCAACGCCTTCCTCTACGACGTCTATCACCGCGCCGAGATCACCCGCGCCGGGATCATCCCCGCGGATCTGGTGTTCCGCAACGAGGCCTACGAGCCGGCGGTGGTCGGGATCGACCCGCCCGCCGGGGTCTATTCCCATATCGTCGGCATCGACCTCGTGCGCACCGGGCCCGAGGAATTCTTCGTGCTGGAGGACAATTGCCGGACGCCCTCGGGCGTGAGCTACATGCTCGAGAACCGCGAGATCATGATGCGGATGTTCCCCGACCTCTTCCGGGCGACGCGCATCGCGCCGGTGGACGACTACCCCGACCGGCTGCGCCGCACCCTGGCGAGCGTGGCGCCGGCGAGCTGCGAGGGGCAGCCGGTGAGCGTGCTCCTCTCGCCCGGCGCGTTCAACAGCGCCTATTATGAGCATTCCTTCCTCGCCGACCAGATGGGCATCGAACTGGTCGAGGGACAGGACCTCTTCGTGCAGGGCGATTTCGTCTACATGCGCACCACCGAGGGCCCGAAGCGCGTGCATGTGATCTACCGGCGGCTCGACGATTCCTTCCTCGACCCGCTCTGCTTCCGGCCCGAATCGATGCTCGGCGTTCCGGGGCTGATGAACGTCTACCGCTCGGGCGGGGTGGCGATCGCCTCGGCGCCGGGGGCGGGCGTGGCCGACGACAAGGCGGTCTATATCTACGTGCCCGAGATGATCCGCTTCTATCTCGGCGAGGAGCCGATCCTGAAGAACGTGCAGACCTGGAAATGCGCCGATCCCTCGGACCGCAAGTTCGTGCTGGAGAACCTCGCGGATCTGGTGGTCAAGGAGGTGCACGGCTCGGGCGGCTACGGCATGCTCGTGGGGCCGAAATCGACCAAGGAGCAGGTCGCCGCCTATGCCGAGCGCATCAAGGGCGACCCGGCGGCCTTCATCGCCCAGCCGACGCTGGCACTCTCGACCTGCCCGACCTTCGTCGACGAGGGGCTCGCGCCGCGCCACGTGGACCTGCGCCCCTTCTGCCTGGTGGGGCGCGAGGTGCATCTCTGCCCCGGCGGCCTGACCCGGGTGGCGCTGAAGGAAGGCTCGCTCGTGGTGAACTCGTCGCAGGGCGGCGGGGTCAAGGACACCTGGGTTCTGGCGGATTGACGGCATGCTGAGCAGGACCGCGGAAAATCTCTTCTGGCTCGCGCGCTACATGGAGCGGGCCGAAACCATGGCGCGGCTTCTCGAGGTCGGCTACCGCATGGGGCTCATGCCCTCGGCGGGCACGGGCTACCGCAACGAATGGGCCTCGCTGGTCTCGGCCGCCGGCTCGGCCAGGGGCTTCGGCGCGAAGTTCGGCGAGGAATTCCACCAGCGCGACGTGGAGACCTGGCTCTTCTTCGACCGCGAGAACCCCTCGAGCGTGATCTCCTGCATCGAGACCGCGCGCCAGAACGGCCGCGCGGTGCGCACTGCGCTCACCACCGAGATGTGGGACGCGCTCAACGGTGCCTATCTCGACCTGCGCGAGATCGAGCGGCGGCCGCGGTCGGAGGCGCTGCTGCCGGAACTCTGCGAATGGACCAAGCGCCAGGGCGCGCTCTTCCGGGGCGCCACCGAAGGCACGCATCTGCAGAACGACGGCTACGATTTCCTGAACCTCGGCTGGTATCTCGAACGCGGCGACAACACCGCGCGGCTGCTCGACGTCAAATACTACGTGCTCTTGCCGACGACCGACATGGTCGGCGGCTCGATCGACACCTATCAATGGACGACGCTCCTGCGCGCGCTCTCGGCCTATCGCGCCTTCCACTGGGCCTATGGCGGCGAATATTCGCCCCGCAAGATCGCGCATTTCCTGATCCTGAACCCGGCCTGCCCGCGCTCGCTGCTGCATTGCCTCGATACTGTCGAATACCACCTCGACCGGCTGGCGAAGGCATACGGCAGCCGGACCGCTGCCCACGACCGGGCGGAGGCCGCGCTGGGCGAGCTGACCGCCGCCAAGGTCGAGGACGTGATCGGCGAGGGCCTGCACGAGTTCCTCACCCGCTTCGTCAACCAGAACGCCGCGCTCGGCCAGGACGTGGCGGACGGCTATCTCTTCGGGATCCAGTAGATGCGCCTGTCGGTCCGGCACACGACGATCTACCGTTTCGACGCGCCGATGCGCTTCGTCACCCAGAGCCACCGGCTCACGCCCTCGACCTGCACCAGCCAGCGGATCGTCGCCTGGGAGGTCGGGGCCGAGGGGGCGGTCTTCGGCGCGAGCTTCGTGGACGGCGCCGGCGACCGGGTGACCACCATGACCGTGGAGGGGCCGGTCGAGCGCATCGACGTGACCGTGACCGGCGAGGTCGAGACCTTCGACGCGGCGGGCGTGCTGCGCGGCCATCGCGAGATCGTCTCGCCGCGGACCTACCTGCGGCCGACCCAGAGGACCAAGGCGAACGGCGCGCTCGGGGAACTCGCCGCCGGGGCGCTGGCCGCCGCCGGCGAGGAGGGCGATTTGGCCCGGGCGCATCTGCTGGCCGCGGCGGTGGCCGAGGCGATCGCCTATGCGCCGGGCACCACCGAGGCCCATACCACCGCCGCGGAGGCGCTCGAGCAGGGGCGGGGGGTCTGCCAGGATCACGCCCACGCGATGATCGCGCTGGCCCAGAGCGTGGGCCTGCCGGCGCGCTACGTCACCGGCTATCTGCTGACCGGCGGCGAGGAGGGGATCGGCGAGGCCAGCCACGCCTGGGCCGAGCTGCATGTCGAGGGCCTCGGCTGGGTCGGATTCGACCCCGCCAACCGCTGCTGCCCTGACGACCGCTACATCCGCCTGGGATCGGGCCGCGACGCCCTTGATGCCGCGCCCATTCGTGGGGTATCGCGCGGGGGTGGGACGGAGGCGATGGACGTCACGGTGGTCGTGGCGGCGCAGCAGTAATCCGGGGCCGGAGCGGGGAAATGACCTATTGCGTGGGCCTTCTGCTCGACGCCGGCATCGTGATGCTGTCGGACACGCGGACCAATGCCGGCGTCGACAACATCGCGATCTATCGCAAGATGTTCGTCTACGAGGAGCCCGGCGAGCGCGCCCTGGTGATGCTGACCTCGGGCAATCTCTCCATCACCCAGACGGTCATGGCCAAGCTCGAGCATGCGATCGAGGATCCGGAGGCCACGGGCGCCACCTCGATCCTGCTCGCCGAGACCATGCTCGAGATCGCCGAGATCGTCGGCCGCACCCTCAACGAGGTCAGCGTCGCCGTGGGCGACCGCATGAGCAAGATGAACCAGTCGGTGACCGCGCTGATCCTGCTCGGCGGCCAGCGCAAGGGCGGCCAGATGCGGCTCTTCATGATCTATCCCGAGGGAAATTTCATCGAGGCCACCGAGGACACGCCTTATCTCCAGATCGGCGAGCACAAATACGGCAAGCCGATCCTCGACCGCGTGGTGACGCGGGAGACCTCGCTCGAGGACGGGCGCAAGGCGGTGCTGCTCTCGATGGATTCGACGCTGCGCTCCAATCTCTCGGTCGGCATGCCGCTCGACCTCGCGATCATCCGCGCCGGATCCTGCCGGATCGACCAGCGCGAACGCATCATGCCAGGCGACCCGGATTTCGGCGCCATGTCCGAGGCCTGGAGCCAGGCCCTGCGCGACGGCTTCCTCAACCTGCCGTGACCCCTTCCCCTCGCCCGTGGGATCATTCGCGCCACGGTCCGGCACCCTGTCTGCCCTTCCCCCGTTCTGTGGTCGAGCGGGCGTTCGGCCGCCTGCACGGGGCGATGGCCGAACCATCCGTTTGATTCAGGAGGCAAGTCCCGATCGAGATACGCATCAAGAGGACCGGGCGGAGCGCATTTCGCCCAAACGCATAGACATTCCTAGAACAGGTGACGGAGCCAGAAAGATGAAACCAACCGTAGCGATGATCGCAATGGCCGCTGCATTGACGGCAGCGCCCGCCTTCGCCGAACTCGGCGTCGAATTCGGCGTGCTGACCTGCAAGCTCAAGGACGTGCACAACGAAATAGTCTATACGAGCGAGGCCTTTGCCTGCGACTACAAGCCGAAGACCGGAGACGCCCAGAGCTACGAGGGGAAGATCAAGAGCGTTGGTGTCGATCTTTCGGTCACCGAGGACACGACGCTGGTCTGGGGCGTGATGGCAACTGGCGAAGGTACGAAGGCGCCCGAGTCGCTGACCGGTTCCTATTTCGGCGGCACGGCTGCGGCCGAAGTCGGCGTCGGGGCGGGTGCAGGCGTCCTCGTGGGCGGCGGCGACAAGTCGATCGCGCTGAATCCGATCAGTGTGTCGGGAGTCAAGGGCATGGGCGCCGCGCTCGATCTTTCGGAATTCGAGCTGCGCTGAACGCCGTGTAGCCCCCGGCGCCCGTGTGGGCCCCGGGGGCCGTCTCAGGCGGCGGGCATCGCCGTTTCGACCAGCCGCACCCAGTAGGAACAGCCGACCGGGATGAGGGCATCGTCGAAATCGTATTCCGGGTGGTGCAGCCTCGCGCTGTCGCCGTTGCCGAGGAAGATGAAGGCGCCGGGGCGGGCGTTCAGCATGTAGGAGAAATCCTCGCCGCCCATGATCGGCGGGGTCTCGGTGTCGACCTCGCCCGCGACCTCCGCCGCGACCTGCGCCGCGAAAGCCGCGCGCCCGGCGTCGTTGGCGGTGACCGGATAGCCCGGCCGGAAATCCAGCACCGCCTCCGCGCCATAGGCCCGGCCGACGTTCGGGACGATCGCGGCGATGCGCTCCGCGATGAGCGCGCGGATCCCGGGGTCGAGCGCGCGGGACGTGCCGCGCAACTCGACCCGGCTGGGAATGACGTTGAAGGCGTCGCTCTCGGAGCGGAACGACGTCACCGAGACGACCGCGGCCTTCAGCGGATCGGTGTTGCGCGCCACGATCCCCTGGAGCGCCGCGACGATCTGGCTTGCCGCGAGGATCGGATCGATGCAGTCATGCGGCTGCGCCGCATGGCCGCCCCGCCCGGTGACATGGATGGTGAAGAGGTCGGTGGAGGCCAGCATCGGGCCCGGCCGGATGCCGAAGGCGCCGAGCGGCAGGCCGGGCATGTTGTGGAGCCCGTAGACCTCCTCGATGCCGAAGCGCTCCATCATGCCTTCCTCGACCATCTCGCGCCCGCCGCCGCCGCCTTCCTCGGCCGGCTGGAAGATCACCACTGCGGTGCCGTCGAAATTGCGCGTCTCCGCGAGATATTGCGCCGCCCCGAGCAGCATGGCGGTATGGCCGTCGTGGCCGCAGGCATGCATGGCGCCGGGCGTCCTCGAGGCATGCGGCAGGCCGGTCTCCTCGGCCATGGGCAGCGCGTCCATGTCGGCCCGGAGCGCGATCACCCGCCCCGAGGCGCTCGACCGGCCGCGGATCACGCCGACGACCCCGGTCCGGCCGATCCCCGTCGCCACTTCGTCGCAGCCGAAGCCGCGCAGCTTCTCCGCCACGAAGGCGCTGGTGCGGTGGGTCTCGAAGAGGATTTCCGGATGGGCATGAAGGTCCCGGCGCCATTCGGCGATCGCCGGGGAGAGCTCGGCGAAGCGGTTCACGACAGGCATGGGCTCACCTCCGAATGCTCCCGGCAATCTGCGGGCCGGGCCGGGCAGCGTCAAGCGGCGCAACGAGACAGTGCAGGCCATTGGATTCGGTCGATGATGGTTCTTGCCGCGGGAAAGACGGCGAAGGGTCGTGAGATCTTCCGAGCCGCTGCCCGGGCGGTTTCGCGCGCAATTATCGCCGAAAATGACGTCGAGCACCCGCCGGAGCGCATCCTCGATCGCCACGCGAGCGCGAGCGAAGGCCTTTGGGGAGAAGCGTGCCGGGCCAATCGTGGCTCAACTGCTCCGGAGAGGTGGCCTGATTGCGGCCGACAATTGGCTCAGGTTCCCGCTCCATTCTGCGGACAGGGGAGGGGCTGGGTGTCGGTGCTTCCGAGGCGCAGGCGGCGCCCGTCGTCGCGGCCGTGGAGTTCGACGAAAACGCCGTCCGCCTCGCGGGTGAAGCGCCAGCAGATCTCCTCGGGCCGCCCGTCGTAGCGGAAGCAGATCGCCTCGCCGTCGCCGCGCCAGCTGCCCGCGGCGCATTTCGCCCCGCCGGCATAGCGCCAGAGGCTGCGGTGGCCCGGCAGGAACTGCTCCGAGCCATAGAGCCTGCCGCCTTCGGTGAAATGCAGCGTCCGGCCCTCGGCGAGGCGCTCGAAGGCCTCGGCGTCCAGGATCTCGGCCGCCCGGCCGGAAGCGGCGGCAAGGGCGAGAAGTGCGGGGAGCAGGAGCCGTCGCATCCCGCGAGGCTAGCGCGGCGGGACCGGTGGCGCATCCCGGATCCGGGGGTGCGGAGGAAATTTGCCCGTGGAGACGGCGGATTGCCTGTGCTAACCGCGGGCAGGCTGCAGGCGGAGAGGCCGGCGATGGATATCTATGCTGAAATGAAGGCCCTGATCGACGCGGCGATCGCGCGCCTCGTGGCCGAGGATGCGCTGCCCGGCGGGCTCGATCTCGGGGCGGTGACCGTCGAGCCGCCGCGCGACCCGGCCCATGGCGACATGGCGACCAATGCGGCGATGGTGCTGGCGCGGCCGGCGAAGAAGTCGCCGCGCGCCATCGCCGAGGCCCTGGCCGGGATTCTCGCCGAGGCGCCGGTGGTGGTCTCCGCCGAAGTCGCGGGACCGGGGTTCCTCAACCTGCGGCTCGACCCGGGCCGCTGGTTCGCCACCGTGCCGGAGATCCTGGCGGCGGGGCGCGATTTCGGCCGCTCGGGCGCGGGCGGCGGGCGGCGGATCAACGTCGAGTTCGTCTCCGCCAATCCCACCGGGCCGATGCATGTGGGCCATGTGCGCCACGCGGTCTTCGGCGATGCGCTGGCCTCGCTGCTCGACTTCGCCGGGTTCGACGTCACCCGCGAATACTACATCAACGACGGCGGCGCGCAGGTCGACGTGCTCGCGCGGTCGGTGCATCTGCGCTATCTCGAAGCGCTGGGGCGGGCGGTGGAGTTCCCCGACGGGACCTATCCAGGCGACTACCTGATTCCGCTCGGTACCGAGCTCGCCGAGAAGCATGGCGAGAGCCTCGTCGGCACGGACCACGAGGAATGGCTGCCGGACGTGCGCGACTTCGCCACCGAGGCGATGCTGGCGCTGATCCGCGAGGATCTGGCCTCGCTCGGGGTGACCATGGACCGGTTCTTCTCGGAGCGCTCGCTCTACGGCACCGGGCGCATCGAGGCGGCGCTGGCCGCGCTCGATGCGCGGGGGCTGATCTACGAGGGCGTGCTCGAGCCGCCCAAGGGCAAGCTGCCCGAGGATTGGGAGCCGCGCGAGCAGACGCTTTTCCGGTCAACGGCTTACGGCGACGACGTCGACCGGCCCGTGAAGAAATCGGACGGCGGCTGGACCTATTTCGCGCCCGACATCGCCTATCATTTCGACAAGATCGAGCGCGGCTACGACGAGCTGATCGACGTGCTCGGGGCCGACCACGGCGGCTATGTCAAGCGCATGAAGGCGGCGGTGGCGGCGCTCTCGGACGGCAAGGTGCCGCTCGACGTCAAGCTCTGCCAGATGGTCCGGCTCTTTAAGGGTGGCGAGCCCTTCAAGATGTCCAAGCGCGCCGGCAACTTCGTCACCCTGCGCGACGTGGTCCAGCAGGTCGGCCCCGACGTGACGCGCTTCGCGATGCTGACGCGCAAGAACGACGCGCCGCTCGACTTCGATTTCGACAAGGTGCTGGAGCAGTCCAAGGATAATCCGGTCTTCTACGTCCAATATGCCCATGCCCGGGCGCAATCGGTGCTGGCGCGGGGCGCGGCGGCGGATATCGACACGAGCGACGCCGCGCTCGCCGCGGCGGATCTCGGTGGCCTCGGCGCGCCGGGCGAATCGCGCCTGATCCGCAAGGCGGCGGAATGGCCGCGGCAGGTCGAATCGGCGGCGGCGGCGCATGAGCCTCACAGGATCGCCTTCTACCTGTTTGATCTCGCGTCTGATTTCCATTCCCTTCAGCACCAGGGCAAGCTGGATCCGGAGCTGCGCTTCATCCGCGATGAGGCGCCGGAGACGAGCCGCGCGCGTCTGGCGCTGGTGCGTGCGACACAGGTTGTCATCGCCGCAGGGCTTGGTATTCTTGGGGTCACCCCGATGGAAGAGATGCGCTAAGGCATCCGTTAAGACATTTCGGGGTTGGAGCAGCGGCACATACAAGGTATAGTGTGTCAAAACAGGCAAGAACCCCATGCGCGATCTCTACAGCGACGACTACGAGTCTGTTGCGGGTGACGTCCGCGACCGGCTGATCCCCCAGAGCATCCGCCGGATGGCCGGCGCCGCGGTCTTTGTCGGGCTGGTCGGCGCGATGGCGCTCTGGTCCTACCGGCTCGGAACCCGCGACGCGACCGAAGTGCCAATCATCCGAGCGATGGAGGGGCCGGCGCGGCTCCAGCCCGAGGATCCCGGCGGGTTGCAGGCGGCGCATCAGGGCCTCGAGGTCAATGCGGTGCTCTCCGGTCAGCCGGCGCCGGTCCCGCGCGAACGGACGCCCTTGGAACCTGCGCCGCCGGCTCTGGCGGAAGAGGACGGGCCGCTGGGCGAACTGGTCGTCGCGGCCCCGCGAGCCTGCCGGATGCAGCGGAGGGCGAGGATCTGCGCATGCCCGAGGCCGAGGCCCAGGAAGTGCTCGCCGCGCTTGAGGTCGGTCTGGCGCCAGACCTGGGGGCGGCGCCGGCTGAGGCGGACGCGCCTGTCGAGGCGGATCT
Organism: Rhodovulum sp.; assembly: GCA_020637615.1. Classification (GTDB taxonomy): domain Bacteria; phylum Pseudomonadota; class Alphaproteobacteria; order Rhodobacterales; family Rhodobacteraceae; genus Amaricoccus. The sequence continues at coordinate 114,772 of JACKKC010000004.1, read as the reverse complement.
GCTGCCCGAGGGCACCACGTCCGCGATGCGGCCGCTCGGCCGGCCGAGTAACCTTGTGCGCGCCACCGCGAAGGCCCCGGCAGCGGCCCCCAAGGCGCAGCCGAAGGCCGCGACGGCGGTCCCGGCGCCGGGGGTGGCGCAGGCGCGCGAGGTCGGCAGCGTCAGCCCGGGCTCGCGGCTGGTGCAACTCGGCGCCTATGACAGCGAAGCGATCACCCGGCAGGCCTGGGCGCAACTCGTCGCCAAGAATGGCGACCTGCTAGGGATCGAAGAGCCTTTATGTGGAACGGACGACCTCGAATGCGCGGGTGTTCTACCGGCTGCGGGTCGCGGGCTTCGAGAATACCGAGCAAACCCGCGTCATGTGTGAGGCCTTGCGGGCCCGCAGCATAGATTGCATCCCGGTAACGCTGCAGTAGATGGCGCCCCGCGCGGTCATCCTCGGCTGCCAGGGTCCGGATCTCGGCGCGGCCGAGCGGCGGTTCTTCGCCTCGGCCGCGCCCTGGGGCTTCATCCTCTTCGCGCGCAACATCGAGGGGCCCGGCCAGCTGCGGCGGCTGACGGGCGATCTGCGACGCAGTGGGGCGCGATGCGCCGGTGCTCATCGACCAGGAAGGCGGGCGGGTCGCGCGGATGCGCGGCCCGGACTGGCGCGAATGGGCGCCGGCGCTCGAGGAATGCGCGCGCCTGCCTGGGCGCGACCTGCGGGCGCGGGCGATGTATCTGCGCTACAGGATGATCGCGGCCGAGCTGCGCGCCGTGGGCATCGACGTCAATTGCGCGCCGGTGCTCGACGTGGTGCAGCCCGACACCCATGCCGTCATCCGCAACCGCTGCTACGGCGGCGACGCGGCCGAGGTGGCGGCGATCGGCCGCGCGGTGGCCGATGGCCTGATCGCCGGCGGCGTGCTGCCGGTGATGAAGCATATCCCGGGCCAGGGGCGGGCGACGCTGGACAGCCATCTCGACCTGCCGCGGGTGCCGGCGACGCTGGAGGATCTCGAGGCGGTCGATTTCACGCCGTTCCGCGCGCTCGCCGATCTGCCCGCGGCAATGAGCGCGCATCTGGTCTATCCCGCACTCGACCCGGAGCGTCCCGCCACGCTCGTCGGACGTGGTGCGGTGGATCCGGGGCGGCATCGGCTTCGACGGGCTGCTGATGACCGACGACCTCTCGATGAAGGCGCTGCGCGGACCGTTCGGGGTGCGGGCCGAAGCGGCGATCGGGGCGGGCTGCGACTTGGTGCTCCATTGCAACGGCGACCCCGCTGAGGCGGCGGCGGTCGCGGAGCGCCGGAACTCGCGGGCAGGGCGCTGGCGCGGGCGGAGCGGGCGCAGGCGGTGCGGGGCTCCGCGGGTCAGGCGGATCCGGCGGCGCTCGAGGCCGAATTCGTCGAGTTGAGGGGGCGCGCGGCCGGTGCCTGAGGATTTCTTCGACGCCGAGGCCACCGTCGAGCGCCTCGCCGCCGAGGCGCTGGTGGTCGATCTCGACGGCTACGAGGGGCCGCTCGACCTGCTGCTCACGCTGGCGCGCTCGCAGCGCGTCGATCTGCGGCGGATCTCGATCCTGCGGCTGGCCGAGCAATACCTGAACTTCGTCGAGGCGGCGAAGCGGCTGCGCATCGAGCTGGCCGCCGATTATCTGGTGATGGCGGCCTGGCTCGCCTATCTCAAGTCCCGCCTGCTGTTGCCGCCGGATCCGGCGGAGGAGGGGCCCTCCGGCGACGAGCTGGCGGCGCATCTGGCCTTCCAGCTCGAGCGGCTCGAGGCGATGCGTGCGGCGGCGGCGCGGCTCATGGCGCGCGATCAGCTCGGCCGCGACGTCTTCGCGCGCGGCCAGACCGAGGCGGTCACCCGGCAGACGAAGGTGGTCCATACCGCCGACATGCTCGACCTCCTGCGCGCCTATGCGCGGATCAAGACCCGCGAGGATTTCACACCGCTGCATCTGGCGCGGGAGCCGGTCTACACCATGGAGGCGGCGCTGGAGCGGATGCGCGGGCTGATCGGCACCGCGATCGACTGGGTACGCCTTTCCGCCTGGCTGCCCGACGAATGGGCCGCCGATCCCAAGCGGCGGCGCTCGGCGACCGCGGCGAGCTTCGCCGCGGCGCTGGAGCTGGCCAAGGCCGGGCGGCTCGACCTGCGCCAGGAAGCCGCCTTCCAGCCGATCTATCTCAGAGCGCGCTCCGGGGAGGACCAAGCATGAACGAGACCACCCGCGACTTCTACGCCGATCCGGCCTTCGCCGTGCCCGACCTCGCCGAGCAGGAGCGCATGGTCGAGGCGATCCTCTTCGCCTGCCGCGAGCCGATGACCGGCCGCGAGATCGCAGAGCGCCTGCCCGCGGGTTCGGACGTGGGCGAGGCGCTGACGGCGCCCGGGCGCGCTATGCCGGGCGCGGGGTGCAGCTCGTGCGCACAGGCGACGCCTGGGCCTTCCGCACCGCCGCCGACCTGGGCTTCCTGATGACCCGCGAGGCGGTGGAGACCCGCAAGCTCAGCCGGGCGGCCATCGAGACGCTGGCGATCGTCGCCTATCACCAGCCCGTGACCTGGCGGAGATCGAGGAGATCCGCGGCGTCTCGGTCCGCGCATTACCGGACCTGCTGATCGAGCTCGGCTGGGTCCGGCTTCGGCTGGCGCTGGCAGACGCCGGGGCGGCTGATGACCTTCGTGGTCACGCCAGCCTTCCTCGACCATTTCGGCCTCGAGTCCGATCGCGACCTGCCGGGCATCGCCGAGCTGCGCGCCGCCGGCCTGCTCGACAACAAGATGGGGCCTGAAGCGATGCCGGCGCCGCCCGCGGGCGAGTTCACCGAGGACGACGAGGACGCGGCCGCGGTCGACCAGGGCGGCTTCATCTGAGGCCGGCCGCGGTCTCCGCGCGTGCGGCCAAGCGTATCCGGCTGAGATAGCCACGATATCGCTGCGGGAGTGTCGGCCGCATTCCGGCGTCAGCGGCATTCTCTAATCGCTTTGGTTGTGGTACAATATTGCGGTCGGTCGCGAAGCGCGCCGGAATTAGTGGCGCACCCGCAGCCGGGCCTGCCTCCCGTTGCATTTTCAACGTCCATTTCATCCGTCGCCCGGGATCCGGGGATCAGCGGCACAGCATGGAGAGCCGATCATGCCTCTCGACCGTCCTGCAGGATATGATGTTGAGCGCGTACAAAGAGCCCTCGATGCTTGGAAACGCACGACGAGGGAACGCGCTCAGGCAGACAAGAAGATTAGAAGCGGGAATTCACTCGAAGCGGAACGACCCGATCGGGTCGAGAAATACGCCGAGCGCCTGCTCAAGAATGTCCGCAACGTCGCGGATGGCGGTGCGGGGATGACCCAGGACCTGCGCGAGGCGGTGCGGGACCCCCGCGAGGCGGTGCGCGCCAAAGCCAGCCTGCCGTTCGGGTTCCTTCTCGAACGCATGATCGGCGAGGCCGAGGAATACCTTTCGGTGATGTTCGTCGCCCGGGCCGCGGTGGTGATCCGGTCGGTGGGCCGGATTGCGGCGCCGCGGTCGTTCGGCACCGGGTTCCTGGTTGCGCCCGGGGTGCTGATAACCAACAACCACGTCCTGCCGGACAGTGACGAGGCCGCCCTTACCCGCGTGCAGTTCCGCTACGAAGTCGATCTCATTGACCGGGAGATCGCGCCAGTGGCTTTCCACCTCAATCCGGACCGGTTATTTGTGACCGATCCGGACCTCGACTTTACCCTGGTGGCGGTGGAGGCGCAGGGCGACGACGCGAGCAGTCTCTCCGAGTTTGGGTTCCTGCCGCTTGTCGGCGACCAGGGCAAGATCCGGCTGGGTCAGCCGGTCAACATCATCCAGCATCCCGCGGGCGAGCGGAAGCAGCTGATCTTCCGGGAAAGCACGCTCAGTCTTCTGCCTGAGGCACTGGGGACCGTGGCCCAGTACACCGGCGACACCAAGCCAGGCTCGTCGGGCTCGCCAGTGTTCAGCGACGCCTGGGAAGTGGTGGCGCTCCACCATTCCGGCGTGCCGGACTCCAATGACCGCGGCGAATGGATGGACGTGGACGGGAATGTCTGGGATCAGGCGCGCGACCCGCACATGGAGCGTGTGAAGTGGATCGCCAACGAAGGGATCCGCGTGTCGAGCCTGGTCAGGAGGATTGGCGAGATGCACGCGGAGGCCACCGGCTCGGCGACCGACCTGCTCGGGGAGGTCATTAGGGTCGGAAAGGACGCCGCCGAGTACGGTGTGTTCGTGCCTGCCCGGCGCGACCCGGGGCGACCGGGCGAGGCTGCCGTACCGCCCGCGCCGCGGAGCCTTGACCCTAGGCCTGCGGCCGATGCCAATGCGTCGGCACCGCCGGCCGGGCAGGCGGTGTCGGTGACGTTGCCGCTGACCATCACTGTCTCCGTCGACACATCGGGCGCCGCCGCGGCGGCGACGGCCACGGAAGCGGCGCGGCTGGAGCGGACGGCCGCCGACTATTACGACCGCAAGGGCTTCAATCGCGACTTCCTCGGGGTCCGGGTCGAGATGCCGATGGCCACGGCGGCGATCGCCGCCGATCTCGCGACGGTGGCCGGGTCGCAGGAGACCGAGTTCCGCTACGACCACTACAGCGTGTTGATGAACCGCCGACGGCGGCTTGCCTTCGTCTCGGCCGGCAACCTGCGGATCGACGCGCCGTTCAATGCCCCGCGGAGGGATCCCTGGGGCTTCGATCCGCGGTTGCACGAGTCGCTTCAGGCGGGCAACGAGTTCTACTCGGAGAACGACCTGGATCGCGGGCACCTGTTCCGCCGCGCCGACGGCGGCTGGGGCAGCAGCCCGGAGGAGGCGCGGCGCGCGAGCGACGACACCTTCCACTGGACCAACATCGCGCCGCAGCACTTCGTGTTCAACCAGAGTGGGCAGAACCCGGAGCTGTCGCTCTGGGGCCTGCTCGAAAACCAGGTAATGGACGAGGCGAGCCGCGAGCGGCAGTCGGTCAACGTGTTCAACGGACCGATCTTCAGCGACGGGGATCCACTGCACCGGGGACTGGCGGTTCCCCGGGCCTTCTGGAAACTGGTGTCGGTGGTCGGTCGCGAGGGGAGGCTCAGGGCCTTCGCCTTCGTTGTGGGGCAGGAGGAGCTGCTGCGGAACCTGCCCGCCGAGGCCTTCGGGCCGGGCCGCTTCGCCATGTTCCAGGTTAGCATCGCCGACCTAGAGCGGCGGACCGGGCTAGACTTCGGCGGGCTTCGCGGGGCCGATGCCTTGCCGGCGTGCGGGCTGAGGGAAGGGCTCGGCGGCGGGGCCATGGTCCGAATCCTGAGTCTGCGCGACGTGGTCGGGACTTGGCGATAGGCCGGTGACGCAGCGCCCGGCGGCCTCCGGACGCTGCGACCGGGGGAGCCGAGAGAGATGGCTCGTGCCCGAGCGGTCCCGACAGGCCGTGCGGCTCGATCAGGGCACCCGGAAATGCTTCGAGAGCTTCAGGCCCTGGCCCTGGTAGTTCGAGCCGAGGCCCTGGCCGTAGAGGATCGCGGGGCGCTCGGCCATCCGTTCGTAGACCAGCCGGCCGACGATCTGGCCATGCTCGAGCGCGAAGGGGGCCTCGTGGCAGCGCACTTCCAGCACGCCGCGCGAGCCGCTGCCGCCGGCCTGCTCATGGCCGAAGCCGGGGTCGAAGAAGCCGGCGTAATGCACCCGGAACTCGCCGACCATGGCCAGATAGGGCGCCATCTCGGCGGCGTAATCGGGCGGGACATGCACCGATTCCCGGCTGACCAGGATGTAGAAGGCGCCGGGGTCGAGGATGATGCGCCCGTCGCGGGCGGCGACCGGTTCCCAGTAATCGGCCGGATCGTAATGGCCGATGCGGTCGAGATCGATCAGCCCGGTATGCGGCTTGGCCCGGTAGCCGACCAGGCTGCCCTCGCGGGGGCGCAGGTCGACCGAGAAGGCGAGGCCGCCGGCGACATGCGCCGTGCCGTCGACCAATCGCTCGCGCGCATCGAGCGCGCGCAGGGCCTCGTCGTCGAGCAGGGCCGAGCCCCGGCGGAAGCGGATCTGGTTCAGGCGCATGCCTGGGCGGACCAGCACCGAGAAGGAGCGCGGCGAGATCTCGGCATAGAGCGGGCCGCGATAGCCCGGCTCGATGCGGTCGAATTCGGTGCCGCGATCGGTGATCAGCCGGGTGAAGAGGTCGAGCCGGCCGGTCGAGCTCTTGGCATTGGCCACGGCGCAGACACCCTCGGGCAGGTCGAGCCCCTCTGCGAGCGGCACGAGATAGACGCAGCCTTTCTCGAGCACGGCGCCGGGCCCGAGGTCGATGCGGTGCATCGCGAAATCGTCGAGTCGTTCGGAGAGAAGCGCGCGCGGCCCGGGGAGGAATGAGGCGCGCACCCGCCAGGCGGTATCCCCGAGGCGGAGATCGAGGCTCGCGGGCTGGATCTGGTCGGGCGTGGGGGGCGCCGCGACGGTGATGCTTCCCTCCGCGATCATGCGCGCGATCCCCTGGGAAGGGATCACGCCGGGGGCCTGAGCCACCGCGGAGAGGGGTTTGGTCGGGCTAGCGAGATTCGAACTCACGACCTTTCGACCCCCAGTCGAACGCGCTACCAGACTGCGCTATAGCCCGACACGAGGCGCTTTATAGCCGGGGTCCGCACAAGGGCAAGCGGAAAGCGCCGCGAGATTCCGCGCTCAGGATCCGGGCTCGGACATCATCACCGCGCGGAGCGATTCGAGCTCGGCGACCAGCGCCTTGAGCGCCTTGCGGCCGTCCCGGACCTCGGCCGGGCGCGTGCGCGCCTCCAGCTCCGCGACGGCGGCGCCGCCCGACGCAGGGGCGCCCGAGGCGAAGAGATCGCCCTGTGGGCGGGCGGGCGGTTTCGGCGGCGCGGGGGCGGGTGCCGGGGCCTTGGCCGGGGCCCGAGCCGGCTTGGCGGGCTTCTTCGCCGCAGCAGTGGCTGGAGCCGGGGCCGGAGCGGCCTGCGGCGCCTCCTCCTCCGCCTCGGGCAGGGTTCCCAGCGCGATGACGTGGCGCACGCCCTTCTCGCGCAGGATCTTCTGCGCGCCCTTGATCGTCATGCCGTCGTCGTAGAGCAGGCCGCGGATGCCGCGCAGCAGCCGGACGTCCTCGGGCCGGTAGTAGCGGCGACCGCCGCCGCGCTTGACCGGCTTGACCTGGGTGAAGCGCGATTCCCAGAAGCGCAGCACATGCGGCGGCACGTCGAGCGCCTCGGCCACTTCGCTGATGGTCCGGAAGGCCTCGGGGGACTTGTTCATCGGGGGGCTGACCTCACCTCTGGTTCTTGTTCCCGGCGTCCACGCGTTCCTTCATGATATGGGAGGGCCGGAACGTGAGGACACGGCGCGGCTCGATGGGAACCTCCTCGCCGGTCTTGGGATTGCGGCCGACCCGCGCGGACTTGGAGCGTACGCTGAAGGTGCCGAAGGACGAGATCTTGACGGTCTCGCCCGCCACGAGGGCGTCGGAAAGGTGGTTGAGCACCGATTCCACCAGATCGGCGGATTCGTTGCGCGAAAGGCCGACGGTCCGGAACACCGCCTCGCTCAGTTCCATACGTGTCAGGGTCTTGTCACTCATAGCCACTCCCCCCCGTCCTGATTGCTGTTGGGCAACCCTAGGGGCATTGGCGAAAGCGAGTCAATAACAACGGCTTGGGCGGGGCGGCGAAGACGCCTTTACCAGCGCATCACCGCCGCACCCCAGGCGAGCCCGCCGCCGATGGCTTCGACGAGGATCACGTCGCCCTTCCGGAGCCGTCCTTCCGCGTTCGCGACGGAAAGCGCCAGCGGGATCGAGGCCGCCGAGGTGTTGCCGTGGTCCTGCACCGTCACCACCACGCGCTCCATGGGAACGCCGAGTTTCTGCGCCGTCATGGTCATGATGCGCAGATTGGCCTGGTGGGGCACCAGCCAGTCGATCCCCGCGGTATCGAGCCCGGCCTTCTTCAGCGCCGCCGCCCCGGTCTGGGCGAGCTTGATGACAGCGTGCTTGAACACCTCCTGCCCGGACATGCGCACGGCGCCGGCGGTGCCGGTCGAGGAGGGGCCGCCATCGACGTAGAGCAGGTCGGAATATCGCCCGTCGGAATGCAGGTCGGTCGCGAGGATGCCGCGGTCTTCGGCGGATCCTTCGCCCTCGGCGGCCTCGAGGATCAGCGCGCCGGCGCCGTCGCCGAAGAGCACGCAGGTGGCGCGGTCGGTGAAGTCGAGGATGCGCGAGAAGGTCTCGGCGCCGATCACCATCACGCGGCGGGCGAGCCCGGTGCGGATCATCGCATCGGCCTGGGCGAGGGCGAAGACGAAGCCGGCGCAGACCGCCTGGATGTCGAAGGCGAAGCCGCCGCGCATGCCGATGGCGTCCTGGACGCGGACCGCCGTGGAGGGAAAGGTCTGGTCCGGCGTCGCGGTGGCGAGGACGATGGCGTCGATGTCGCTGCCCTCGAGTCCCGCGTCGAGCAGCGCGGCGCGCGCGGCGGCGATGGCGAGGTCGGAGGTCTTCTCGCCCTCATGGGCGAAATGCCGCCGTTCGATGCCGCTGCGGCTGCGGATCCATTCGTCCGAGGTATCGAGGGTCTTCTCGAATTCGGCATTCTCGACGACGCGCACCGGCAGGTAGTGGCCGGTGCCGCGGGGAACGGCGCGAATCACGCTCACGTCGCGGCCCCGCCGAGAGCGCCGCCGCTGCGCAGTTCGGGCAGGCCGCTGGCGACGCGCGCCGCGAGCCGCTCGGTGAAGCCGCTGTCGGCGAGCACGAAGGCGAGCTTGATCGCCGCCGAGACGCCGGTCGCGTCGGCACTGCCATGGGACTTGATCACCGTCCCGTTCAGCCCCAGGAAGACGCCGCCGTTGACCCGGCGCGGGTCGATGCGCTTCTGGAGCCGTCGGAGCGAGGTGAGCGCGAAGAGCGCGCCGATGCGCGAGAGCGACGAATAGGCGAAGGCCTCGCGCAGCAGGCCCTGGATCATCCGGGCGGTGCCTTCGCCGGTCTTGAGCGCGACATTGCCGGTGAAGCCGTCGGTCACGATCACGTCCACGCGGTCCGAGGGCATGTCGCTGCCCTCCACATAGCCGATGTAGTCGAATTCGCCGGTGGGGCCCGCCGCCGCCACGAGCTCGGCGGCCTCGTGCAACTCCGGGCGGCCCTTGTGCTCCTCGGTGCCGACGTTGAGCAGGCCGACGCGCGGCCGGCGCACGCCGAGCGCGTTGCGGCAATAGGAGGCGCCCATCAGCGCGAACTTGACCAGATCGCCCGCATCGGCGCGCACGTCGGCGCCGGCATCGAGCAGGACATTGTAGCCGGCGGGGCCGTGCGAGGGCCAAAGCACCGCGATCGCCGGCCGGTCGACGCCGGGGGCCTTGCGCAGCTGCAGCATGGCCAGCGCCATGAGCGCGCCGGTATTGCCGCAGGAGATGACCACCGAGCTCTCGCCGGACTTCACGGTCTCCAGCGCGTTCCACATGCTGGTGCCCTGGCCGCGGCGCAGCGCGCGGGACGGCTTCTCGTCCATCGCGATCACGCTCTCGGCATGGCGGATGTCGGTGCGCTCGGCCAGCGGGCTCCGGGCCTGGATGGCGCGGTGCAGCTCGGCCCCGTCACCGTGGAGGATGTAGCGCAGGCGCGGGTTCTTCTGCAGCGACTTGCCCATCCCGCGGACCACGTCCGCGACCCCGCGATCGCCGCCCATGGCATCGATCGAGATCACGATGTCGCCACCGCGCGTTGCCGGGGAGGCGGTCGGATCGGTCCGGGGTATTTCGGCGGTCATTCCGGACCAACCTCGCGCAGGTCGGGATCAGGCGGCTTCGTCGTCGAGGTCGGTCTCTTCGACGCGCGCGACGACCTCGCGACCGTCGTAGTGCCCGCAGGCTCCGCAGACGTGGTGCGGGCGGCGCAGTTCGCCGCAATTGGGGCATTCGTTGGGATTGGCGGCCACCAGCCCGTCATGGGCGCGGCGCATGCCCCGCTTCGCCCGGGTTACCTTGCTCTTCGGAACAGCCATGTCTCGACCTCGGTCTCCTGCGGGCCAAGGCCCGGATCATTTCGTCGCATTCCGGCGCGAGGTAGCAGATGCGGCGCGCGGTGTCACGCCGCTAACCCGATCCCGCGCCAGAAAAACGAAGCGCGGAAAATAGCGATCGCCCGCGCGCACGCAAGCCCCATTCGCGCGGTTCTCACGAGCTGTTGCCGAGCTTGTCCCTCAGTGCCGCGAGGGCGGCGAAGGGCTTGGCCTCGGCCTCGCCGGCGGCGCGCGCGCCGAGCGCCGCGACGGCCTCGGGCGGCAGCGCGGCGTCGGCGCGGCGGGGATAGGCAGGCAGGGCGAGCGCCAGCGCCTCGATCGCGACCAGCCCGAGATCGAGGCGGGGCCCGAGCGGCTCCACCTCGTCGTCCTCGCCGGCATCGACCGTGACCTCGAGCGGGGTCTCGCCGGCGGCGGGGAGGTAGCGCCGCGTGACGTCCTGGTCGATCCGGGTCGTCACCGGGTCGAGGGTCACCACGCAGGGCTGGACCACCGTCGCCCCGAGCCGCGCCTCGAGCCGCCAGCCCTTCGGCGCGACCGGGGTGAGTCGCCCCGCGAAGCGCATGCGCCTGAGCGAGATCGCGCCCATGAGCCGCGCGAGCGCCCGGGCCTCGGCCGGATCGGGCCGGATGTCGAAGGCGAATTCGTCCCGGTCGCGGATCGCGGCCAGGTCGATGACACGGGCGAATTCCGGATTGTCGGGCGCTTTCGTCGCGAGTTCGGGCATGATCGGTCCTTCGGGTCCGGTCACTGGAGCGTCGGTGCCCAAGTTCCTTGAATTTAGACCATGCGCGGGGTAGGGGAGCAAGCGGAAACAGGGAAGGCCGGGGAACCAGATGCGCCCGAGATCACTGCGCCGCGCCGGTGCTCCCCTAGTGCTCGCCGGTGCGCTCGTTGCGGCCTGCGCGCCGACGATCCAGGTTCACGGCTACGTCCCCTCGCAGGCCGATGTCGCGCAGGTCACGCCGGGGGTTTCGAACTACGAGAGCGTCGAGGCGGCGCTGGGGCGTCCCTCCTCGAGCGGCCTGCTGCGCGATTCGTCCTGGTACTACGTCCAGAGCACCGTCGAGAGCTACACCTACAACAAGCCCAGGGTGATCGACCGGGTCGTGCTCGCCGTCGACTTCAACGCCAATGGCGTGGTCGAGGGCCTGACGCGCTACGGGCTCGAGGACGGAAGGATCGTCAACCTGACGACCCGGACGACCGAGACCGGCGGCCGGCGGATGGGCGTGCTGGAACAGCTCTTCGGCAACCTGCTCACGCTCGATGCGGAGCAGTTCCAGAACTGAGGGCCGCCGGACCCGCCGCGGCTCAGTCCTCGGGGTCCGGCCGGAAATCCAGCGCCACCCCGTTCATGCAGTAGCGCTGGCCCGTCGGGGCCGGCCCGTCGGGAAAGACATGGCCCAGATGCGCGTCGCAGCTGGCGCAGACGATCTCGGTGCGGCGCATGAGCCAGCTGTCGTCAACATGCTCCTCGACCGCTGCGCCCGAGATCGGCGAATGGAAGCTCGGCCAGCCGCAGCCGCTGTCGAATTTCGCCGCGGCATCGAAGAGCGGCGCGCCGCAGCAGACGCAGGCGAAGGTGCCGGGCGCCTTGGGAAAATCGTCGTGGCTGAAGGGGCGCTCGGTGCCCTTCCCGCGCGTGACCCGGAAGGCGAGATCGGACAGCTGGCTGCGCCATTCCTCGTCCGACTTGCGGATCTTCTTCGATGTGCCGTCCATGCGAGATCTCCTCTGCGCGTCCCGGCCCCTAAGGTCGTGCCGATCGCCGCGCCGTCAAGGTTCGGTCACGAAACCGCGCGATGATGCGAGCCGGGAGGGCATACGGACCGAAAATGCACGATTGCCTTGCCCATGACAGGCTGCGGGTGCGCTTCGCCGGCTCGGGCGAGGATCTGCGCGCGGCGCAGCGGCTGCGGTTCCGCGCGTTCCGCGCGCGGGGCAGCGCGGAGGCGGCGGGCATCGACGGCGACGAATTCGACGCCCGCGCCCTGCATGTGCTGGTGGAGGAAATCGCGGGCGGGCGGCTGCTCTGCTGCTTCCGGCTGCTGCATTTCACGCAAGGCCGGGAGGTCGCCGGGTCCTATTCCGCGCAGTTCTACGACCTCGTGGGCCTCGCGCGGCTCGCGGCGCCGATGATCGAGATGGGCCGGTTCTGCGTGGCGGAGGGGGTCCGCGACCCAGATGTGCTGCGGCTCGCCTGGGCCGCCCTGGCGCATCGGGTCGCCGCGAGCGGGGCGGCGATGCTCTTCGGCTGTTCGAGCTTCCGCGGCACCGATGCCGCGCCCCATGCCGAGGCCTTCGCCCTGCTCGGGGCGGAGCATGTCGCGCCGCGGTGCTGGCGGCCGAGGGTCAAGGCGCCGGGCGTCCTCCGCCTCCCGCCGCGGCCGCTTCGGGACCGGCCCGACCGGCCGGCGGCACTCCGCGCGATGCCGCCGCTCCTGCGCAGCTACCTGGCGATGGGGGCAAGGGTCTCCGATCATGCGGTGGTGGACCGCGATCTCGACACGCTGCATGTCTTCACCGGCCTGGAGATCCGCAAGGTCCCCGGCGCGCGGGCGCGGCGGCTCGGGCCGGGCATCGCGGCGGTTCCTGCATGAGCGGGCCGGAGCCCGGCGCCGGGCCATCCGCGGAGGTGTCCTTCCCGGCGGCGCTGCGCGCCTGGGCACGGGTCGCGGCGCTGAGCTTCGGCGGGCCGGCGGGGCAGATCGCGGTGATGCACCGGATCATCGTCGATGAGAAGGGCTGGATCGACGAGGCGCGTTTCCTGCGCGGCCTCAACTTCTGCATGCTCCTGCCGGGACCGGAGGCGCATCAGCTGACGATCTATCTCGGCTGGCTGATGCACGGGTTGCGCGGCGGCCTGGTGGCGGGGAGCCTCTTCGTGCTTCCGGGCCTGGTCTCGATGTTGGCGCTGAGTGCGCTCTACGTCGCCTTCGGCCGGAGCGAGATCGTGACGGGGCTCTTCTTCGGGCTCAAGGCCGCGGTGCTGGCGATCGTCCTGCAGGCACTGCTGCGCATCGCCCGCCGGGCGCTGACCGACCGCCCGCGCCGGGTGATCGCCCTCGCGGCCTTCGCGGCGATCTTCCTCTTCGGGATCCCGTTCCCGCTGATCATCCTCGCGGCCGGACTTGCCGGATGGCTCATCGGGCGGGGCGGGGAGGGGAACGGGGCGCCGCAGGGAGCCGGTGCCGCTGCCGCGGCCGCGCCCGCCGGGCTGCTGCGCGGCTACGGCGCCCCGCTCGCCATCGCGCTCCTCTGGCTGGGACCGGTCGCGGCGGCCGCGCTGATCCTCGGGCCGGAGAACGTCTTCACCCGCCTCGCGATCTTCTTCAGCCAGATGGCGGTGGTCACCTTCGGCGGCGCCTATGCCGTGCTCGCCTATGTCGCGCAGGAGGCGGTGCAGAACTACGGCTGGCTGCAGCCCGGAGAGATGCTCGACGGGCTGGGCATGGCCGAGACCACGCCGGGGCCGCTGATCATGGTGGTTCAGTTCGTGGGCTTCGTCGCGGCCTTCCGCAACCCGGGCGGGCTCGATCCCTGGCTCGCCGCCACCCTGGGCGCGCTGGTGGCGAGCTGGGTCACCTTCCTTCCGTCCTTCCTCTGGATCTTCCTGGGCGCGCCCCATGTGGAGCGGCTCTACCGCAACGCCGCGCTCGGCGCGGCGCTCTCGGCGATCACGGCGGCGGTGGTGGGGGTGATCCTCAACCTCGCGGTCTGGTTCGCGCTCCATGTGGTCTTCGCGGAAGTGGCGCCCTGGTCGGGATTCGGGCTTAGCCTCGACCTGCCGGTCCCTTCTTCCCTCGACCTCGCCGCGCTGGTCCTGACGGCGGGCGCGGTCTTCGCGGTCTTCCGGCTCGGGACCGGCATGGCGGTCACGCTCGCCGCCACGGCGTCGCTCGGCCTCGTCTGGACCCTCGTGGCACCCGGATAGCAGGGGAATCGCGTCAGGCTTTCATTCATTCCTCTCCGACGGTCACACGACAAGACGAGGGCAGCGCCCGTCGGGCGGGATGGTGACGCTTGGCGTGGCCCGAGCGGGACAGGGCCGGGACTTGCCGCAGGCCTCCCGGTTGGGTAGTCCGGGCGGGGCTGCCGGAGAAGGGACCGAGCTTGGGCACGCGCATTCTCAACGGGCTGGCCTGGACCGTGGCCTTCTTCTGCGTCGCGCCGATCCTGGCCGCCGCGGTCTCGGCGTTCGGCGGCAGCTGGGAGACCTGGCGCGGGCTCGTCGCGACGGTGCTGCCGGGCTATGCGGCCAACACGCTCCTGCTGGTGCTGCTGGTGGGCCTGGGAACCGCCGCGGTCGGGACCGGCACCGCCTGGCTGGTAACGATGTTCCGCTTCCCGGGATCGGCCCTGCTCGAGGTGCTGCTCGTGCTGCCGCTGGCCTTTCCCGCCTATGTGCTCGCCTATGCCTATACCGACCTCCTGTCCCATGCCGGGCCGGTCCAGTCGGGGTTGCGGGCGGTCTTCGGCTGGGGGCCGCGCGACTACTGGTTCCCCAATGTCCGGTCGCTTCCCGGTGCGGCCTTCATGCTGACCTGCGTGCTCTACCCCTACGTTTACCTGCTCGCCCGGACCGCCTTCGGGCAGCAGTCGGTCACCGCCTATCTTGCGGCCCGGACCCTGGGGCAGGGGCCGGCCGGGGCGTTCCTGAAGGTCAGCCTGCCCATGGCGCGGCCGGCGATCGCGGGGGGCGTGCTGCTCGCGATCATGGAGACGATCGCCGACTACGGGACCGTCGCCTATTTCAGCGTGCGCACCTTCTCGACGGGGATCTACCAGGCGTGGTTCTCGATGAGCGACCGGGGCGCGGCCGCGCAGCTCGCGCTCTGCCTGCTGAGCTTCGCGCTCCTGCTCGCGGTCCTCGAGCGCATCCAGCGCGGGCAGGCGCGCAGCCACATGCGCGGGGCCGAGATCCGCGACTTCGAGCGGCAACCCCTGCGCGGGCCGGCCGCCTGGCTCGCCAGCGTCTTCTGCGCCGTGCCGGTCCTCGTCGGCTTCCTGCTGCCGGTGATCGTGCTCGGGCAGCTGGCGGCGCGCTCGGGGCAGAGCGTGCTCGACCCCAAATACCTGCGCTTCGTCGGCAATTCCCTGACCCTGGCCGGCGTCGCGGCGATCGTGACCGTGGCCGGCGCCATCCTGATCGGTTTTCGCGCCCGCATGCTGCCGGGGCGGGCGTCGCGGGTCCTCGTGCTGGGCGCGGGCCTCGGCTATGCGGTGCCGGGCGGCGTGATCGCCGTCGGGCTGCTGGTGCCCTTCGCGGCGCTCGACAACGCGCTCGATGCCTGGACGCGCACGACCTTCGGCCTGGCGACCGGGCTCCTCTTCACCGGCTCGATCTGGCTCCTGGTGCTGGCCTATGCGGCGCGGTTCATGGCGACCGCGCTCAACGGTTTCGATGCCGGGCTCGCGACGATCAGCCCGCGGATCGACGCGGTCGCCCGCACGCTCGGCCGCAGTCCGCCGGCGATCCTCGCGGGCGTGCATCTGCCGATCCTGAAGGGCAGCGTGCTCACCGCGCTCCTGATCGTCTTCGTCGAGGTGATGAAGGAACTGCCCGCGACGCTGATCATGCGGCCCTTCAACTTCGACACGCTGGCGGTGCAGGCCCATCGCCTCGCCGCGGACGAGCGCCTGGCCCAGGCGGCGGTCCCGAGCCTGGTGATCGTCGCCATCGGCCTCCTGCCGGTGATCCTCGTCTGCCGGCGCATCGGCGCCGCGCCGAGCCGCCGGGCCCGAAATCCGGCGCCGCCAGTCGCGCCGGACGGTCGCCCCGCATAGTCCGGGCGCCGGTCCCGAACCGGCCCGACGACAGCTTCGTCCAGCCCTTCGCTTCGCCGAAGGGGCCGCTCGATGGCGCAAACTGGAAAAGGAACGGTGAATGCCGCAGGCCCGCAACGCCGGGCCGCGGCTCGATCGGTGGTCGTCGGCAACCACCGCTCGGTCGATCCCGCCGCGATCGCCGCGGCGGGGTCCTGTCAGTGCTGTCGCGCCGGTCGGACGCTCAGCGGGTTTCCATGCCCGCGGGGCCGCCCTCGTCGCTGGCCGCGCCGCCGATGTCGTC
This sequence comes from Rhodovulum sp., assembly GCA_020637615.1. GTDB lineage: Bacteria > Pseudomonadota > Alphaproteobacteria > Rhodobacterales > Rhodobacteraceae > Amaricoccus. Next base: position 98,686 of record JACKKC010000004.1, on the reverse strand, counting down.
GAAGAGCTCCTGGATGTCGAATTCGGCCGCGGCATCCGCCTCGGCCTGGAGCTCCTGGATCGTGCGCCCGGAAGCCTGAAGTTCGGCCTCCTCCTTGCTGCGCGCGACGTTGACGTCGATGGTCACCTCGACCTCGGGGTGCAGCACGATCGTCAGCTTGTGCAGGCCGAGCTCCTTGATCGGGTGATCGAGGGTGACCTGGCGGCGGTCGAGGCTGAAGCCGCCCTCGGTGGCGGCATCGGCCACGTCGCGGGTGGTGACCGAGCCGTAGAGGGCGCCGCCGTCGGAGGCGGAGCGAATCACCACGAAGCTCTTGCCGTCGAGCTTGGCGGCCACGGATTCGGCCTCGGCCTTCTCTTCGAGATTGCGGGTCTCGAGCTGGGCGCGCTCGTTCTCGAAACGCGCGAGATTGGCGGGCGTCGAGCGCAGCGCCTTGCCCTGGGGCAGCAGGTAGTTGCGGGCGTAGCCATCCTTGACGCGGACGATCTCGCCCATCTGGCCGAGCTTGGCGACCCGCTGGAGAAGTACGACTTCCATGATCCGCTCCTTACTTCACGGCGTAGGGCAGGAGGGCGAGGAACCGCGCGCGCTTGATCGCCTGGGCGAGCTCGCGCTGCTTCTTGGACGAGACGGCGGTGATGCGCGAGGGCACGATCTTGCCGCGCTCGGAGATGTAGCGCTGCAGGAGCTTCACGTCCTTGTAATCGATCTTCGGCGAGTTGTCGCTGGAGAAGGGGCAGGACTTGCGGCGGCGGAAAAACGGTCTGTTTGCCATGACTTGCTGCCTCTAGTTGTCGTCGTCGCGGCGCGGGCGGCGCGGGCCGCGGTCGTCGCGCTGGTTGCGGGACTGGACCACTGCCGAGGGGCCCTCCTCATGGGCGTCGACCTTGATGGTCAGCACGCGCATCACGTCCTCGTGGAGCCGCATCAGCCGCTCCATCTCCTGCACCGCCGGGGCGGGCGCGTCGGACTTCACGAAGGCGTAGTGGCCCTTGCGGTTCTTGTTGATCTTGTAGGCCAGCGTCTTGAGGCCCCAGTATTCGGAGCCGACCACCGATCCGCCGTTGTCGGCGAGAACCTGGCCGAAATGCTCTATGAGCCCCTCGGCCTGCGCGTTCGACAGATCCTGTCGCGCGATAAAGACATGCTCGTAGAGAGCCATGCGTCACCTGTTTGCCTGCGCGCTTCAAAACGGACCATCATGCCCTCCGGTTCCGTACGAGAGGCTGCGCGTGAATGCGTCTGGAGGGACGCGGCCTTCTGTCAGAGCGGCGGGCGGATTGCAAGCGCGCCCTGCGCCGGAGCCGGGGCTATCGCGCATGGGGCGCTGCCCGTCGGTGCCCGCCGGGCGGGAAGGTGAAAGCGGGCGCGCCCGAAGCTTGCGCGGACGGGGTTTCGGCGCCCGATGCGATTCTCCGGCGCCGGAGCGCGGATTCCACCCTGACAAGGCCATGTACGACCCATGCACGCGAGGCCGGCGCCCGGGGCAAGCCGACCGCTCTCGGCATTCCATGTGGATTGACGGCTGCAGCGCCGGGCAAATGCCTGTTAAGCTGTGCAGAGTTCCGGGGTGGCCGCGGGGTCCGGCTTCCGCGGCATCCGGTTCGCGGAGCAGGAGGGGACGATGGCGGCTGACGGTCTGAAGCAGAGGGTGACCGATGTTCGGAGGATCGAGATCGACACCGAGCGGGTCCTCGGCCGCGAGCAGCAGCATTACGGCGTCATCGACATCGGCTCCAACTCGATCCGCCTGGTGGTCTACGACGATCTGAGCCGCGCGCCGTTCCCGCGCTTCAACGAGAAGTCGCTCTGCGCGCTCGGCGCCGGCCTGGACGCGGAGGGCGACCTGACGCCCGAGGCGATGGCGCGCGCGCTCCACACCATCGTGCGGCTGGATGCGATCGCCAGGGCGATGAAGGTCCGGCGGGTCGACGTGCTGGCGACCGAGGCGACCCGGCGGGCCGGGAACGGCGCGGTGCTCGTGGAGGCGATCCGCGAGCGGACCGGGCTCGAGACCCGCATCCTCTCGGGCGCGGAGGAGGCGACCTATAGTGCCTTCGGCGTCATTTCGGGCTTCTTCCAGCCGAGGGGGCTGGTGGGCGACATGGGCGGCGGCAGCCTGGAGGTCGCCGAGGTCGTGGGCGACCATGTGGGCGAGCGCATGTCGAGCATGCCGCTCGGCGCGCTGCCGGTGAAGGCCATGCTCGCCGAGGGGTTCGATTCCGCGAAGAAGACGATCGACGCCATCCTGCAGGAGAGCCTGCCGCCACTCCTGACCGAGCCGGTGTTCTACGCCGTCGGCGGAGGCTGGCGCGCGCTCGCCCGCGTGCATATCGCGATGAGCGGTTGCCCGATCAGCGTGGTGCACGGCTACGACGTCCCGGCCGGCGAGGTCCGCGCGCTCGCCAAGAGGATCGCGCGGATGAGCCCCGAGGAGGTCGCGGCGCTCCCGGACGTGCCCGGACGGCGCGTCGCCACCCTGCCGGCCGCGGCGATGGTGATGTCGCGCGTGCTGAAGAACCTCAAGCCGGAGCGCGTGGTCTTCTCGGCCTGCGGCGTGCGGGAGGGCTGGCTCTATGCGCAGCTCGACCGGGACGAGCAGTTCCGCGATCCGCTGCTGGAAGGCGCGCAGGCGATCGGCCTGCCGGTGGCGAGGGTGCCGGAATTCAGCGCGGCGCTCGGCCGGTGGACCGACGGCCTCTTCCCCGGCGAGGGCCAGAACGACCGGCGCCTGCGGCTCGCCGCCTGCTCGCTGACGGACATGTCCTGGCGGGACCACGCCAAGGTGCGGGCGGAGGAGAGCTTCCAGCGCCTGCTGCAGTTCCCCTTCATAGGCATCTCGCATTCGGAGCACGCCTTCCTCTCCGTGGCGATCCTCGCCCGCTACGACGGCAGGGTGGACGAGACGGTGAAGGCGGCACTCGGCAACCTGCTCAGCCCCGCCGAGCTCAGGCGGGCCGAGATCCTCGGCCGCGCGCTCCTGCTCGGGCACCGGTTCTCCGCCAGCGTCCCGGAGATCCTCGAGCATGCGCGGCTGCGCATCGACGCCGACGCGGTGCGGCTCGAGGTCGTCAACCCCGCCAGCGTGCCCGACAGCGACGCGGTGCAGGCGCGGCTGCGGCAACTCGCGAAGGCGACGGGCGTCGAAGGCGCGGAGATCGTGGCGGCGGAGACATAGGGGCCACCGGGGCGTCGGGGCCACCGGGGCGTCTGCCGAGGATGTCGCCTTGCGACGGCAATCGCCTCGGCCGGTCATCTCACTCTTTGGACAGTTTGGGGTTTCCAGGCAGCTCGGGAAGCGCGCGCGGGACCCGTGGCTGCCCTGCGGCCTGTTCGGACGCAGCAGGCATCAGTCTGTCAGCAGGTTCAGCGCCGGGCCGAAGAGGCCGGTGAAGCGCATTCTGCCGGAGAGCACGAAGAGGCAGAGGCAGGTCTCGGACCCGACGATCTCGGGGCGATGGTCGTCGTCCTCGTCGGCGCGGGCGACGTCGCCGCGGCCGTAGACCCGGTCGCCGTCGCGCATCCGCCCGGCGAGGATTAGGGTCGCCTCCTCCCCCGAATGGCTGTGGGCGGGGATCCTCACGCCCGGCCGCGCGCGCACGAGGCTGACCCGTTCCGCGCCGAAGCCTTCGATCCGGTATTCCGCGAGCCCCGGCAGGCGGAAGCTCCAGCGGATCCCCTCCGTGCCGCTGCCCAGCCGCGCGCGCAGCGGCGCGGGCAGGGGCCAGCCGGGCTCGACCAGCGACGCCGGCCCGGAGCGGCCCGGCGCCTCCTCCCGCGCCTCGAGCCGGGCCAGGGCGCGCGCGAGGCAATCCTCCCCGGCCGGCACCGCGGGCTCCTCGGCGAGCAGCCCGCCGCAGAGGCATTCGAGTGCCGCGACCGCATGCCGGCAGGCGGGGCAGAAGGTGAGATGGCACGCCACGAGCAGGCTCATGCCGTCCGAGAGCGAGCCCTCGGCATAGGCGCCGAGCGTCGTCTGCGAAGGATGCCGGTCCGGGTCCACGGATGCCCTGCGTTCGAATTGCTTTGCCCTGATACGGGGAAATCGTGCAACTGGATCACTTGTCAACTGTCCGGGTGCGCCGGCGATGCACGGGATGCCGCGACTGTGGCCGCAGGGAGAATGCCATGACCGAGATCTTCCTGCCCGGCCCGCTGGGGAGCGCCGGGGCCCTGGCGGCCATGATCGGGGCCGGGGAGCCGCAGGTTTCGGCCGTCATCGCGGTCCTCGACGGTCACCGCCTGCATGTCGACCCCGACGGCCTGCGCCTGGTCCCGCTGCCCGCGCCCGGCTCGCGGATCCACGGGCGGCTGGTCGCGGCCGAGGGGGAGGCCGCCGCGCGACTGCGGTTCTGCCTTTCGGCGATGGGCGGGCGGGCAGGGGAGTTCCCGGTCCGCCTGGACGGCGAGACCCGGCGCGTCGAGGTCCATGTCGCGGAGGCCGCGGAGGCGCCGGAGGCGGTTTGGTCGGCATCGAGCTGGTCGCCGGCGCTCGACATGGCCCTCGCGGAGGCCTTGGCGGAGGTTCTCGGCCAGTTCGGGCACCGCGACGCCGCAGCGATGCCCCATCTGCTGCCAGCCATCGCCATGCGGGCGGCGGCGAGGACGGCGGGCCGCCTGGAGCCCGGCGCCGTGGCGCTCCGGCAGGGGTTTGCGCGCGGCGACGTGGCGCAGGTGGCGCTGCGCTATCCATACGCGGAATTCTTCGGCATCGAGGAGCATCTGCTCCGCCACCGCCGCTTCGACGGGTCGATGTCGGAGCCGGTCGGGCGGGCGGTCTTCACCAGCGGCGACGCGGTCACCGTCCTGCCCTTCGATCCCCGGCGCAACGCGGTCCTGCTCATCGAGCAGTTCCGCGCCGGGCCGCATGCGCGGCGCGACAGCCATCCCTGGTGCCTCGAGGCGGTCGCGGGGCGGCGGGACGGGCTGGAGTTGCCGGAGGAGACGGCGCGGCGCGAGGCCCGCGAGGAGGCCGGGCTCGAACTGGGCCGGCTGGAGCGGATCGCGGCCTATTATCCGGCCCCCGGCGTCGCCTCGGAATTCATCACCGCCTTCGTGGGGGAGGCCGATCTCGAGGCCGCGGGCGGCGTTCACGGCCTAGACGAGGAGCACGAGGACATCCGCGGCTTCGTCACCCCCCTTGATGCGGCGCTCGCAGCCGTGGCCAGCGGCGAGGCCAACAACGCGCCCCTGCTGGTCTCGCTGCTCTGGCTCGCGCTCAACCGCGACCGGCTGGCGGCGGAATGGGGCCCGGCGAGGGGAATTGCCTCTGGCAGCGTGACCCCGTCCGCCTGAGCTCCGGGGGCGTCCGGCGCCACCATCCCGCCCGGTGGGCACCGACGGGCGGCGCCCGCCCCGCCCCGCCACGCCGAAGGCGTGCCTTCGGCACGACGCGGGCGCTCCGCATCCGCCGGGTCGGGCGCTGCCCTCGTCTTGAGGCGGGACGGTCGAACTTGAAAGGACAAGCCCCGGATGCGATCGCCCCGGGCGCCGGCGGGCAATGCTTGATGCACCGGTCCCGAGCCGCTAAGTCATCGGTCCGGGAAGCGGACTGGCGGGAGACGAGCATGCGCGTTGCACGGGACCTGCCCGAGGCCGTCGGCGATACGCCGCTGATCCGCCTGCGCCGGGTCTCCGAGAGCACGGGCTGCGAGATCTGGGGCAAGGCCGAGTTCATGAACCCCGGCCAGTCGGTCAAGGACCGCGCCGCGCTCTGGATCATCCGCGACGCCATCGCGCGCGGCACGCTCTCGCCCGGCGGCACCATTGTCGAGGGCACCGCCGGGAACACCGGGATCGGTCTCGCTCTGATCGGGGCGGCGATGGGGTTTCGCACCGTCATCGTTATCCCCGAGACCCAGAGTCAGGAAAAGAAGGACATGCTGCGCATCGCTGGCGCGGAACTGGTGGAGGTGCCGGCGGTCCCCTATCGCGATCCGAACAATTACGTGAAGTATTCCGCCCGGCTGGCCGAAGCCATGGCCGCCAGCGAGCCGGGGGGCGCGGTCTGGGCGAACCAGTTCGACAATGTCGCCAACCGCCGGGCCCATGTGGAGAGCACGGCGCCCGAGATCTGGGAGCAGACCGGCGGGCGCATCGACGGCTTCATCTGCGCGGTCGGCTCGGGCGGAACGCTCGCCGGCGTGGCCGAGGGGCTCCGTGCGCGCAAGGGCGACCTGCGGATCGGCCTCGCGGATCCGGACGGCGCCGCGCTCTACAACTACTACGCGCATGGGGAGCTGAAGGCCGAGGGCACGTCGATCACCGAAGGCATCGGCCAGGGCCGGATCACCGCCAATCTCGAGGGGCTGACGGTGGACATGCCCTACAACATTCCGGATTCCGAGGCGATTCCCGTGGTCTTCGACCTCCTGCGCCACGAGGGGCTCTGCATGGGGCCCTCGACCGGGGTCAATGTCGCGGGGGCGGTCCGCATGGCGCGCGACCTCGGCCCGGGCCACGTCATCGTGACCATCCTCTGCGACTACGGGACCCGCTATCAGTCCAAGCTCTTCGATCCGGATTTCCTCCGGTCGAAGGGATTGCCGGCTCCCGACTGGCTCGAGACGCGACGGGGCGGGATCCCGGATGTCACCGCTGGCTAGGCCGGGCGCCGGGGCGCGGATGGCGGGCGCCTTGCGGCTCGCCGCCTGCCTCCTGCTCGTGCTCGCCGCCCAGCTTGCCCTGCCGGCGCAGGCGCAGGATCAGGCTCAGGCGCAGGACGATCAGGCCGCGGTCCTCTTTCCCGAGGCCGAGGAGGCGTCGGCCCCGCCGCAGAGCGCCTCGCAGACCGAACTGACGCAGGAGGCGCTGAAATTCGCCTCCAGCACGGATGTGCTCGCCGACCGCGCCGAGGAGCGCATCGGCGACGAGACCATTCCCACGCCGGCGCTGGAATCCCTGCGCGCGGAACTCGTGACCCATCGCGACAAGCTCCAGCAGATGGAGAACCAGCTCGCCTCGCCGGTCAATGACCTCAAGGACCGGATCAAGGCGCTGGGCCCGCCGCCGGCGGAGGGGACCACGGAGGCGCCCGAGGTGGCGCGCCTGCGCGAATCGCTCAACGCGCAGCTCACCGAGGCGCAGGCGCCGGTCCTGGTGGTCCAGGAGGCCATCCAGCGCTCCAGCGCGCTCATCTCCGAGATCGACCGCATTATCCGCGCGCGGTTCTCGAACCTCCTGCTGAGCCACGGAGCGAGCCCGCTGCGCCCGGCCACCTGGATCATCGCTGCGGAAGAGCTCGCCGCGGATGCCGCCCGGACCGCGGCGCATGTGCGCTCGGTGCTCAACGATCCCGTCGACCGCGCCAATATCGTGCGCCGGCTGCCGATCAACATCCTGCTCGTGATCGCGGGCCTCGCCGTCACCTTCTCGCTGCGCTGGCGGCTCAGCGACTGGATCGACGGGCGGCTGGCCGAGGCGACGACGCTTTCCTCTGTCGCCTGGATCGTGGCGCTCAGGAACATCAACCGCCTCGTGATGCCGGCGGTCGGCGCGGGACTGCTCTTCGCCGCGCTCGAGCCCCAGGGGCTGGTCGGGCGCGCCGAGACGCGGTCCTTCTTCGCGTTGCCCGAATACATCCTGGTGCTGATCGGCGCGAGCTGGCTCGGCGGCAGCCTCTTCGCGCCGCGATCCGGCGCGCATCGGATCCTGCCCATCGACGACGCCGAGGCGCGCTCCGGGGCGCGCCTCGTGGGCTGGATCGGGGTGGTGCTGGCGCTGGCCTTCCTTCTGGTCGAGCTGGCGACATGGTGGGAGCTCTCGCCCGCGACCCAGTCGGTGCTCTGGTTCCCGGTCATCCTCGCCGGCTCGCTGCTGCTCTGGCGGGCGGCGCGGCAGATCCGGCGGCTCGCCCATCGCATGGAGCGCGCCGCCGCCGCCGACCGCGGCGAGACCTCGGGCCCCGGCATCAGCGTCCGGCTGGTCCGGCTCACCGTGCCGATCCTGCGGCTCCTTGCGATCTTCGCGCCGATCCATGCGGCGCTGGGGTATATCCCGGCGGCGGCCTTCATGGTCTTTCCCATGCTGATGACGCTGGGCCTCGCGGGCTCGGCGCTGGTGGTCTTCGACCTCCTGAACAAGACCCTGGTCTCGCTGGTCACGCGCGGCCGCGAGACGTCCGGGGATTTCGACGGCGGCCTGATCCCGATCCTGGTGGGAACGCTGGTGATCCTCGGCAGCATCCCGCTCATCGCCCTGATCTGGGGGGCGCGGCCCTCCGACATCCGCGACACCTGGGTGCTCCTGCGCGACGGGGTCACGGTCGGCGGCATCCCGATCTCCTTCCAGGTGGTGGTGGTCTTCGTCGCGGTCTTCGGGCTGGCCGTCGCGGCCACGCGGGTGCTGCAATCGGTGCTGAAGAGCACGGTGCTGCCGCGGACCCGGCTCGATCCCGGCGCGAAGAACGCAGTCCATGCCGGCGTCGGCTACGTCGGCTTCGCGCTCGCGGGAATCGCCGGGGTCTCGGCGGCCGGCGTCGACCTCTCCAGCCTCGCGATCGTCGCCGGCGCGCTCTCGGTCGGCATCGGCTTCGGCCTGCAGACCGTGGTCTCGAACTTCGTCTCCGGCATCATCCTGCTCATCGAGCGGCCGATCAAGGAGGGCGACTGGATCGAGGTGGGCGGCTTCTCCGGCTATGTCCGCGGCATCCGCGTGCGCTCGACCGAGATCGAGACCTTCGACCGCGCCAGCGTCATCGTGCCCAATTCCGACCTCGTCGCCGGGAGCGTGCTGAACCGCACCCATGCCGGGATCTCGGGGCGCCTGATCGTGCCGGTCGGGGTCAGCTACAACAGCGATCCGCGCGAGGTCGAGCGCATCCTGATGGAGATCGCCGAGGAGCATCCGCTGGTGCTCGACGACCCGCCACCGGCGGTGATCTTCATGAGCTTCGGCGCGGATTGCCTGAACTTCGAGATCCGCTGCCGGCTGCGCGACGTCAACTTCATGCTGACGGTGCATTCCGACATGAATTTCGAGATCATCGCGCGTTTCCGCGCCGCCGGGATATCCATTCCCTTTCCGCAGCGCGACGTCCACATCCAGGGCCTCGACCGGATCGTCGGGTCGATCGGCCCGCGGCCCGCGGGCGAGGAGCCGGCTTGACTTCCGCCGCACGGCTGGCGATATAGCCGCCTCTCGCGCCCTCCGCGGTGCGGGATCGTTTCGCTTGAGCAAGGCGCGCTGTCCGCAGGCGCGGGGGGAAGACCTCTCGCAGCAACGCCGGTTGATCCGGGGCCGCAGGACGCGGGGAACAAGAGAGAAGGAAAGGCGCGGATGTTCGCGGTTCTGAAGACGGGCGGCAAGCAATACAAGGTTTCCGCCAATGATGTGCTCACCGTGGAGAAGCTGGCGGGCGATGCCGGCGACACGGTCCAGTTCGACGAGATCCTGATGCTGGGCGGCGACCAGGTGACGGTCGGCACGCCCCTGGTCAAGGGCGCCTCGGTCAGGGCCGAGGTCCTCGAGCAGATGCTCGGCCCCAAGGTCGTGTCCTACAAGAAGCGCCGGCGCAAGCATTCCTCGCAGCGCAAGCGCGGGCATCGCCAGCAGCTGACGCGGGTGCGGATCACCGACATCAGCGCCTCCGCGCCCAAGGCGAAGGCCGCCAAGGCCGAGGTGGCCGAGCCGGCCGCGGCGGAAGCCGTCGCGGCGAACTGAAGGAGAGAGCGCAATGGCACATAAGAAAGCAGGCGGCTCGTCCCGCAACGGTCGCGATACCGCCGGGCGGCGGCTCGGCGTGAAGAAGTTCGGCGGCGAATCCGTGATCCCGGGCAATATCCTGATCCGCCAGCGCGGCACCAAATGGTGGCCGGGCACCGGCGTCGGCCTCGGCCGTGACCACACGATCTTCGCGACCGCCACCGGCCAGGTGAGCTTCCGCAAGGGCTTCAAGGGCCGGACCTTCGTCTCGGTCCTGCCTCCGGTCGAAGCCGCGGAATAGCCGCTTCTCCCAAGGATCTTTGCGGGAGGCCGGCGGCGACGCCGGCCTTTCGGCTTTTCTCAGCGGGAGTTTCGGCCATGTCCGGAGCCGTTCAGCCTCAGCCCGAACTGCGCACGCCGCGCCTGCGGCTGCGCCCCCTGCGCCGGGCCGATGCCGGCCTGATCGAGCTCTATGCCAGCGACGCCAAGGTGGCGCGCATGACCGCGCGCATCCCGCATCCCTATCCGCCCGGAACCGCGGAGACCGTGGTGGAGCGCGCGATCGCCCGGAGCGGCCCGGGAACGATCTGGGCGCTCGATGCCGGCGAGGATGCCGAGAACGGGCTGATCGGGCTGATCGAGCTCGAGGCGACCGGTCCCGGCCGCGCCGATCTCGGCTATTGGGTGGCGCCGGCCTTCTGGAACACCGGCTATGCCAGCGAGGCTGTCGAGGCGGTCGTGCGGCACGCCCAGGACGCCGGGCTGCAGGAACTGACCGCATCGGTCTTCCAGGAGAACGCCGCCTCGGTGAAGGTGCTCCTGCGCGCGGGCTTCACCTATCTCGGCGACGGCGAGAAGCATTCCGTCGCCCGCGCCGCGATGGTGCCGACCTTTCGCTACCGCAGGATGCTGGCCGGATGACGCGACATCGGGGTGATCGCTTCGGGACGGTGCCCGAAATCGTCCGATGGCGCCGCGTTCTCTTCGCGGATTTGGCGGGTGACAAATCCGTGCGCGCCTGCCTGCCGTCGCGCCGAAGGCGTGCCTCCGGCACGACGGCAGGCGCGACAAGCGCGCCCGCCAGGCACGCGCGCACGGATTACCCACCGCTGGTGGAACCCGACCCCACTCGGCCTCCGCGCTCGCGCGCTACGGCCGACGAACCGGCGCGAGGCAGTGCCTCGCTGTCGCCGGTTCGGGTCGCCTCTGCTCTGGTCGATACACCCAGAGATCGCGCAAGTTCCCGCAAAACAAAGCAAATCCGATGAAGTTCCTCGATCTCGCACGAATCCAGATCCGCTCCGGCGCCGGCGGCAACGGCTGCATCAGCTTCCGGCGGGAGAAATTCATCGAATTCGGCGGGCCGGACGGCGGCGACGGCGGCAAGGGCGGGGATGTCTGGGCCGAGGCGGTCGAGGGGCTGAACACCCTGATCGACTACCGCTACCAGCAGCATTTCTTCGCGAAGAACGGCCAGGGCGGCTCCGGGCGCCAGCGCACCGGCAAGAGCGCGGAGGACGTGGTGCTGCGGGTGCCGGTGGGTACCGAGATCCTCGAAGAGGACCAGGAGACGGTGATCGCCGACCTGACGCTTCCCGGCCAGCGGGTGCTCCTCGCCCGCGGCGGCAACGGCGGCTGGGGCAACCTGCGCTTCAAATCCTCCACCAACCAGGCGCCGCGCAACGCCAATCCCGGGCAGGAAGGGGTCGAGCGCACCCTCTGGCTGCGGCTGAAGCTGATCGCCGACGCGGGCTTGGTCGGCCTGCCCAATGCGGGCAAGTCGACGTTCCTCGCCGCCTGCTCGAACGCGCGGCCCAAGGTGGCGGATTATCCCTTCACCACCCTGCACCCGAATCTCGGGGTGGTGGGGATCGACGAGGCCGAATTCGTGCTGGCCGATATTCCCGGCCTGATCGAGGGCGCCCACGAGGGCAGGGGGCTCGGGGACGCCTTCCTCGGCCATGTGGAGCGCTGCGCGGTGCTCCTGCATCTGGTCGATGCGACCTCGGAGGACGTGGCCGGAGACTACCGCGTGGTGCTGCACGAGCTGGAGGCCTATGGCGCCGGCCTCGCGGCGAAGCCGCGCATCGTCGCCCTGAACAAGATCGACGCGCTGACCGAGGCGGCAGCCGAGGAGGCCGCGGCCGCGCTCGCCGCCGCCGCCGGCGGCCCGGTCTGGCGCGTCTCCGGGGCGACCGGCGCCGGGGTCGCGCCGGTGCTGCGCGCGCTGCGCAGGGCGGTTCTCGCCGCGCGCGCCGTCGAGCCCGCAGGCGAGGAGGCCACCGCGCCATGGCGCCCCTGAGCTCGCGGCAGCGGCTCGACGCCGCCCGGCGCCTCGTCGTCAAGATCGGATCGGCGCTGCTCGTCGCGGCCGACAGCGGGCGGCTGCGCCTCGACTGGCTGCAGGGCCTCGCGACCGACGTGGCGGCGCTGCGCGCCGGGGGCAAGGACGTCGTCATCGTCTCCTCGGGCTCGATCGCGCTGGGGCGCCGGGTGCTCGGCCTGCCCGTGGGGCCGCTCTCGCTCGAACAGAGCCAGGCGGCGGCCGCGGTCGGACAGATCCGGCTCGCCCAGGCCTATGAGAGCGTGCTCTCGCCGCACGGGATCACCACCGCGCAGGTCCTGCTCACCCTGGAGGATACCGAGAACCGCCGCCGCTACCTCAATTCGCGCCGCACGCTCACCGCGCTGCTCGAGCTCGGGGTGGTGCCCATCGTCAACGAGAACGACACGGTCGCCACCGACGAGATCCGCTACGGCGACAACGACCGGCTCGCCTCGCAGGTCGCGAGCATGGCGGGGGCCGACGTGCTGCTCCTGCTCTCGGACGTCGACGGGCTCTATACCGCCGACCCGCGCAGCTCGGCCTCGGCCGAGCGGCTCGAGAGCGTGGCCGCGGTCACGCCGCAGATCGAGGCCATGGCGGGCGGGGTCGGCTCGGCGCTCTCCAGCGGCGGCATGAAGACCAAGCTCATGGCGGCCAAGGCGGCGATGCGGGCCGGCTGCGCCATGGCGATCAGCCGCGGCGCGGTGGAGCGCCCCCTGACCGCGCTGGCCGAAGGCGCGCCCTGCACCTGGTTCGAGCCCGACGGCGATCCCCATGCCGCGCGCAAGCGCTGGATTTTGGGCATGAAGCCCAAGGGCCGGCTGACGGTCGATGCCGGCGCGGTGGCGGCCCTGCTGCGCGGCAAGTCGCTGCTTCCCGCCGGCGTCACCGCCGTCGCCGGAAACTTCTCGCGCGGCGACCCGGTGGAGATCGCCGGGCCGGACGGAATGGTGGTGGCGCGGGCGCTGGCAGGCTACGATGGCCGCGAGGCCGCGCTCATCAAGGGGCACCGCTCCGACCGGATCGCGGAACTGCTGGGCCACCAGGGCCGCGCCGCGATCGTGCACCGCGACGACATGGCCTTCTGACGGGACGCAAGCGATGGACATGACCACCGACATCAAGGCGCTGATGCAGGGGATCGGGCTCGCCGCCAGGGAAGCCTCGGCTGCGCTCGCCACGGCCCCCTCGGCGCAGAAGGATGCGGCCCTCGTCGCCGCGGCCGACGCCATCGCCACGCGGGCCGGCGCCATCCTCGCAGCGAATGCCGCCGACATGGAGGCCGCCCGTGCCAAGGGCATCGGTTCGGCGATGCTCGACCGGCTGCTGCTCACCGAGGCGCGCATCGCCGGCATGGTCGACGGGCTGCGCTCGATCGCCGCCCAGCCCGATCCGGTGGGGCAGGTCATGGCGGAATGGGACCGGCCCTCGGGCCTGCATATCCGGCGGGTGCGAACGCCGATCGGGGTGATCGGCGTGATCTTCGAGAGCCGCCCCAACGTCACGGCGGACGCCGGCGCGCTCTGCCTGAAGGCGGGCAATGCCGCAATCCTGCGCGGCGGCTCGGAGAGCATCAACTCGACGCGGGCGATCCACGCCGCGCTGGTCGAGGGCCTGCGTGCCGCCGGCCTGCCCGAGACCGCGATCCAGATCGTGCCGACCACCGACCGCGCGGCGGTGGGGGCGATGCTGACCATGACCGATTGCATCGACGTGATCGTGCCGCGCGGCGGCAAGGGCCTGGTGGCGCGGGTCCAGGCCGAGGCCCGCGTGCCGGTCTTCGCCCATCTCGAAGGCATCGTGCATATCTATGTCGACCGCGCCGCCGATCTCGCCAAGGCCGGCCGGGTGATCCTGAATGCCAAGACCCGGCGCACCGGCATCTGCGGCGCGGTGGAATGCCTGCTGATTGACCGGGCCTTCTTCGAGGCCGAGGGCGCGCCCTTCCTCGACCAACTGGTCGAGGCTGGCGTCGAAGTCCGCGGCGATGGCGACCTGATCGGCCTGCCGGGCATCGTGCCGGCGGGCGAGGACGACTGGGGCCGGGAATATCTCGACATGATCCTCGCCGCGCGGCTGGTCGAGGGCGTCGAGGGCGCGATCGCGCATATCCGCCGCTACGGCTCGCAGCACACCGATTGCATCATCACCGAGGACGACGCCGCGGCGGCGCGCTTCTTCGCCGGGCTCGACAGCGCCATCCTGATGCGCAACGCCTCGACCCAGTTCGCCGACGGCGGCGAATTCGGCATGGGGGCGGAGATCGGCATTGCCACCGGCAAGCTTCACGCCCGCGGACCCGTGGGCGCCGAGCAGCTCACCAGCTTCAAGTATCTCGTCGAGGGTGACGGGACGATCCGCCCGTGACCGGGCGGAGGCCTCGTCAGCCGCGCCAGCTCCGCACCGGACCGCAGTCCATGTGCACGAAGTTCGAGCCGTTGTAGATTCCGACGCCGCCGCCGCCGCAGGCGAAGGCCGCCTTGGAGATATGACCCACGCTGCGGCTCTTGAGGCGCACGTCGGCGGCCATGGCGCGCATGTGGAAGGAATTGCTGGCCGCGCCCTTGAGCATGCGGTTGGTCTTGGCGGTCCGGAAGCCAGAGATCAGCAGATAGGGCTCGGTCGTGTCCATCAGCTGCAGCGTTGCCGCGAGGATGTCGAGGTTGCGCGGATCGTATTTCATGGTCTTGTTCTCGCGCCAGTCGCGCATGAAATACGTGACCTCGTTCAGGACCTCGGGAATGTACTTCCCGTCGACATAGTAGATCGTGTCGATGGATTCGCCCGTGCGCTGGGAATACATCCGGACCCGCCGAATGTCTCCCGACCGCTTCAGAAAACCGGGTGCCTTGGCATAGACCGGTGCCGCGGCGACTGCTCCCAGGGTCGCAAACATCCCGAGTACCGCCCGCCGAGACGGGCGCGTATTATCGTTTTCCATGATTTCACTGCCTCAGTTTCTGCTCGATGAGCGACTTTTTGCTGCGCTCCTGTCATTGTGATGCCACATCCGGCCGCATATTCCAAGTCCCTATCGAGCCGCGCCCCTCGGCGGCGACCATTCGCCGAATCGGTTAATGCGGCGTTAGCGCGAGGCGCCGAAACCGGCGTCGAAGCTTGTTTTCATGGGGCGTGCGCGGTAAGTTTCCGGTAACGAGCGATACGAAAAAGAGGCAGGCATGGATCTCAGCGGACATCTTCGCGCGGCGTCGTCGATTCTGGTCCTCGGCGCGGCCCTGGCCGCGGCGCCGGTATCGGCCGAGCAGGGATCCGTCCCGGCGCCGACGACGGCGGCCCCCCTGCCGGCCGCAGCCGCGCTCGCGCCCGGTGCCGAGACCTTCCGGCGCGACCTCGCGGCCGAGACTGCGGCGCTCGCCGCGCCGACCCGGGACGCCATCGACGGCTTCTTCGCCGCCCGCGGCTATGCGCCCTTCTGGACCGAGCCGGGCTCGGGCCGGGCCGAGGCGCTCGTCGCCGCGATCGCCGACAGCCCCGCCCAGGGCCTGCCCGCGCGGGGCTACGACCTGCCGGGCGTCGAGGCGACCCTCGCCTCCGGCCAGCCGGAAGACCGGGCCGGCGCCGAGGTCGCGGCCACGCTCGCTTATCTCGCCTTCGCGGGCGATCTCTCGGGTGGCGTGGTGCGGCCGAGCGACATCGACCCGGAGATCGACCTCCGGCCGAAGCGCCCCTCGCCCGCGGCACTTCTGGCATTGCTCGAAACGGAGCCGGTGCCGCAGGTCCTGCAGGGGCTGGAGCCCTCCGGCAGCGAATACCGCACGCTGATCGCCGAGAAGACCCGCCTGGAGGGGCTGATCGCCAGCGATGCCTGGGGGGCGGGCGTTCCCGAGGGGCCGACGCTCCATGCCGGCGAAAGCGGCCCGCGCATCGCCGATCTGCGCGCCCGGCTGGGAAGGATGGGATACGCTGCCCCGGCCGGAGCCGGCGGCGACGCCGCCTTCAATTCCGGGCTCCAGGCGGCCGTGGAGGCCTTCCAGCGCGACAACGGGCTGATCGACGACGGCGCGGCCGGCGCGCGCACGATCTCCGCGATCAATGCCGGGCCGGAGAAGCGCCTCTCGCAGGTGCTGGTCAATCTCGAACGGCTGCGCTGGCAGGACGGCGATCCCGGCCCGCGCTACTTCCGGGTCAATATCCCCGATTTCTCCGTGACCTTGCGCGACCAGGGCACGGTCCTCTGGCAGAGCCGCGTGGTCGTCGGCGAGCTGAAGACCCGCACCGCGGAATTCTCCGACGTGATGACCTACATGGTCGTCAACCCGACCTGGCACATCCCGGATTCGATCGCCGTCCGCAGCTTCCTGCCCAAGCTCCAGCGCGACCCGAGCGTGCTCCAGCGGCAGAACATCCGCCTGCTTACCCGCGGCGGCACCGAGATCAATCCGGCGCTGGTGGATTTCACCCAATACACCCCCGAGAACTTCCCTTTCCGCATCAAGCAGCGTCCCGACACGGACAATGCGCTCGGCAAGGTCAAGTTCATCTTCCCCAACAACCACTCGATCTACATGCACGACACGCCGCATCGCGAGCTCTTCGCCCGCGACGCGCGGGCCTTCTCGAACGGCTGCATCCGGCTGGAGAAGCCGGTCGAACTCGCCCAGGTGCTCCTCGGGGCGCAGGGCACGGCTGATCCCGCGGCCACTTTCGACGGCCTGCTGGCGTCGGGCAAGGAGCGGCGGGTGGATCTCGACCGCCCGATCCCGGTGCATATCGAATACCGCACGGTCTTCGTCGACGACGCCGGCACCGTGCGCTACCGCTCCGACATCTACGGCCGCGACGCCGAGGTCTTCCGGGCGCTGCAGGCTGCCGGGGTCGCGCTGCCCGCCGCCCAGGGCTGATTGCCCGGTGGGGGGAGCAGCATGATCACCGTCGCGGATCTCGCCCGGGCGCTCGACGCCGAGGCGGTCGGCGAGACCACGCTCCGCATCGCGGGCGTTGCGGAACCCTCGGTTGCGGGGCCCGACCAGGTCGCGCTCGCCATGCAGCCCGAATTCGCCGCCGGCCTCGCGGAGGGCCGCGCCGGAGCGGCGATCCTCTGGCAGGGGGCGGACTGGCAGGCCCTGGGGCTCAAGGCGGCGATCTTCGCGCCGCGCCCGCGCTACGTGCTCGCCGGCGTGACCCGCGTCTTCGACCATCCCCTCGACCTCGCGCCCGGCATCCACGCCAGCGCGATCATCGATCCGGCGGCGGAGATCGGCCCCGGCTGTTCCATCGGCCCCTTCGTCGTCATCGGCGCCCGCGCCCGGATCGGCGCCGGGGTGCGCATCTTCCCGCATGTCACGGTCGGTGCCGATGCCGAGATCGGTCCCGACGCCCTCCTTCATGCCGGCGTCCGCATCGGTGCCCGGGTCCGCATCGGCGCCCGCTTCATCGCCCAGCCCAACGCGGTGATCGGCGGCGACGGCTTCTCCTTCGTCACGCCGACCCCGGGCCATGTGGAGGAGGCGCGCACGACCGGCGCCGTCACCGCGGCGAGGCAGGACGAATACGTGCGGATCAATTCGCTCGGCAGCGTGCGGCTCGGCGACGACGTGGAGGTCGGGGCCAACAGCTGCATCGACCGCGGCACCGTGGCCGACACCCGGGTCGGGGACGGCACCAAGATCGACAACCAGGTCCAGATCGGCCACAACGTCCGCATCGGCCGCACCTGCCTGATCTGCGGCCATGTCGGGATCGCCGGCTCGGTCGATGTCGGCGACCGCGTGGTCCTCGCCGGCAAGGTGGGCATCGCCGATCATGTCAAGATCGGATCGAACGTGGTGGTTGCCGGGAATTCCGGGGTGGCGAGCAACATTCCGGACAACCGGATCATGATGGGCACGCCGGCGGTGCGCATGGATCTCAATGTGGAGATGTACAAGGCGCTGCGCCGGCTGCCGCGGCTCATGGCGCGCCTCGAAGCCGCGCAAAAACCGGTTTCCAATCCCGACGCGAGCGATTAGACCTGCGCACCACGACGACCGATGGAGGGCACATGTCCGACACAGTCCAGGACAATGTGAGGGACAGGATGGTCGCGATCCTCGCGGAGCAGGCCGTGCTGGAGCCCGGCGACATCCGCATGGACGCGACGCTCGAGGATCTGGGCATCGATTCGCTCGGCCTCGTCGAGGCGATCTTCGCCATCGAGGAAGCCTTCGAGGTCCAGGTGCCGTTCAACGCGAACGAGCCCGCGGAATCCGAATTCGACATCAGCACCGTGGCGAGCATGGTGCGGGCGGTTGAAAACCTGATCGCGGCGCAGAAGTAGCCGAGACATGCATCGCGTGGTCATCACCGGCCAGGGCGCCATCAATGCGCTCGGGCGCTCGGCGGGCGAGACCATGCAGGCCATGCGCGAGGGGCGCTCGGGCATCGGCGCGCTGGACTTCCAGGACGTGGAACGGCTCTCGATCGCCATCGGCGGCCAGATCCGCGACTATCTGCCCGAGGCGCATTTCTCGCGGCAGGAGCTGACGCTCTACGACAAGTTCACCCAGTTCGCGCTGCTCGCCGCCGCCGAGGCGGTCGCCATGTCGGGGCTCGAGATCGGCGAGGAGCTTTCCGAGCGCGCCGGCGTCGTGCTCGGCACTTCCGGCGGCGGGCTGCAGACCCAGGACGAGAACTACCGGCTGGTCTACCAGGAGGGCAAGAACCGGGTGCATCCCTTCGTGGTGCCCCGGCTGATGAACAACGCCGCCGCGAGCCATGTCTCGATGGTGCACAACCTCCAGGGCCCGAGCTACACCGTCGCCACCGCCTGCGCCTCGTCCAATCACGCCATGGGGCAGGCCTTCAACCTGATCCGCTCGGGCCAGGCGCGGGTCGTGCTCACGGGCGGCAGCGAGAGCATGCTCTGCTTCGGCGGAATCAAGGCCTGGGAGGGCCTGCGGGTCATGTCGCGCGACGGCTGCCGGCCGTTCTCGAAGACCCGCAACGGCATGGTCCAGGGCGAGGGCGCGGCGGTCTTCGTCTTCGAGGAACTCGAGCATGCGCGCGCCCGCGGCGCCGAGATCCTCGCCGAGGTTACCGGCTTCGCCATGACCTCCGATGCCTCCGACATCGTCACGCCCAACAAGCTCGGCGCGGTCCGGGCCATGCG
Organism: Rhodovulum sp.; assembly: GCA_020637615.1. Taxonomy (GTDB): domain Bacteria; phylum Pseudomonadota; class Alphaproteobacteria; order Rhodobacterales; family Rhodobacteraceae; genus Amaricoccus. The sequence goes on along the minus strand of JACKKC010000004.1, from coordinate 79,610 downwards.
CGGCGCGCTGCGCGATGCCGGCCTCGCGCCCGAGGCGATCGGCTACATCAACGCCCATGGCACCGGCACCAGCGCGAACGACCGTACTGAATGCGCCGCGGTGCGCGAGACCTTCGGGCCTGCGGCGGATGCGCTGATGATCTCCTCGACCAAGTCGATGCACGGCCATGTGATCGGCGGCACCGGCGCGATCGAGCTCATCGCCTGCCTGATGGCGCTGCGCGACGGCGTGATCGCGCCCACGATCAATTACGAGGAGCCCGACCCGGACTGCGACCTCGACGTGGTGCCGAACACCGCCCGCGAGCGACCGGTGCGCGCGGCGATGAGCAATGCCTTCGCCTTCGGCGGCCTGAACGCTGTCCTCGTCCTGACCGCCTTCGGTTGAAGCGGCTTCAGTTCGCCGCGGGAGCCGCTGCCGGCGCCGCGGGAACCTCGAGCGAGTCATAGGCCTTGGTGAAGCCGTTGAGCGAGACCGCCAGCGTCAGCGGCGATTGCGGCGCGCCCACCGAGACCAGCGTCATCTTGCCCGAATTCCCGCGCTTCATCGCATCCACCGAGGCGGTGCTCAGCCCGAACCGCGCGAAGCATCCGACCTGGCTGCACCAGGCGAAGGGATATTTCCGCACCTCCCCGGAATCGATCTGGAGGTCGAGGCCGGGGGGGAGAAGCGTGCCGAGCGGCGTGACGACCGTGGCGCCCGCCGCGGCCTCGCCGCCCGCGGGAAGCTTGAGCAGGCTGATCTCCGCGACCGGATTCTGCTGCGGGTCCATGGCCAGCTGGTACATGAAGCAATCGTTGCCGTCCGGCGCGCAGCGCACCTGCCAGTCGCCGAAGGTGTCGCGCACGATCTCGAGGACCTCCTGCGCCGCGGGATTGCCGGCGCCCGGCGCCGCCTCGGCCGCCGCCGCAGGGGCTTCGCCACCCTGGGCCTCCCCGGCCGGTGCCTCGGCTGCCGGCTGGCCGGCCGGAGCGGTTTCGGACGCCGGCGCCTCTCCCGCGGGCTCGGTCGTGGCCGCTTCCTGGGCCAGCGCCATGCTTCCGCTGATGATCGCGATGGCCGCAGCAACGGCAAACCTGTTTCCGGTGAGTTGCATTCGGTGCCCGTTTCCTCTTTGGTTTCCCTTTGGGAAGTCTCACTCCCGACGCGTGCTGTCAACCGGGCGGCGATGCGGTCCGCAACACTTTGCCGTGGCCGAGTGGTGACGCGAAAGGGTGCCCGAAGGCACCCTTTCTGCGCGATTGCGCTTTCCCTGTCGGACTGGCCGAACTTTGTGCGCGGACCCTAGAATAGATGAGAAAACGGGTCAAGCGTGGCGTGCAAGTAACGCGCAATTCTAGGTGATTGCCGGAACAAAGAAAGACCGCAGAGCGAACTCTGCGGCCAGTTCAACAGGGAGGAAGTCGCGCGCCCCGATACCCGGAGGTCCCGGGGCATGATTGCACTCTAGGGTGCACCGGTTAATATCCGGTTCGAATTCGGCGCGGGACTTCGGGAAGTGAGATCATGGTTGACGACGCGATCCTCGTGGGCGGCGGCGGCGAGAACTATGCCGAGCAGAGGGAGCTGCTGCTGCGCTTCGGCAACAGGCACGGGCTGATCACCGGCGCCACCGGCACCGGCAAGACCGTCACCCTGCAGATCCTCGCCGAAGGCTTCTCCGCCGCCGGCGTCCCGGTCTTCGTCCAGGACGTCAAGGGCGACGTTTCGGGCCTCTCGCGCCCGGGCGACCCGGCGGGCAAGGCGGACGAGGCGCTGCGCTCCCGCGCCGCAAGGATCGGCATGGGCGATTTCGCCTATCGCGCCTATCCCGTGGTCTTCTGGGATCTCTTCGGCAGGACCGGCCATCCGGTGCGCACCACCGTGAGCGAGATGGGCCCGCTGATGCTCGCGCGCATGATGGATCTCTCCGAGGCGCAGGAGGGCGTGCTCAACATCGCCTTCCGCGTCGCCGACGAGCAGGGGCTCACCCTGCTCGACCTCAAGGACCTGCAGGCGATGCTGGTCTGGCTCGGCGACAATGCCCAGGAGATCGGCCGCACCTACGGCAACATCGCCTCCGCCTCGCTCGGGGCGATCCAGCGCCAGCTTCTTGTGCTGGAGAACCAGGGCGCCGCGGGCTTCCTCGGCGAGCCGCATCTCGAGCTCGCCGACCTGATGGCCACCGACGGCGGCATGGGCCGGATCGGCGTGCTCATGTCCGAGAACCTCATGCAGGCGCCGCGGCTCTATGCGATGTTCCTGCTCTGGCTGCTCTCGGAGCTCTTCGAGCAGCTGCCCGAGGTCGGCAATCCGGAGAAGCCCAGGCTCGTCTTCTTCTTCGACGAGGCGCATCTGCTCTTCGACGACGCGCCCAAGGCGCTGGTGGACAAGGTGGTGCAGGTGGTCCGGCTGATCCGCTCCAAGGGCGTCGGCGTCTATTTCGTGACCCAGAACCCCGACGACGTGCCCGGCGACGTGCTCGCCCAGCTCGGCAACCGCATCCAGCACGCGCTGCGCGCCTTCACCCCGCGCGACGCCAAGGCGCTGAAGGCCGCCGCCGAGACCTTCCGCCCCAATCCCGCCTTCGACACCGAGACGGCGATCCGCGAGGTCGGCACCGGCGAGGCCGTGGTCTCGCTCCTGGAGGACAAGGGCGTGCCGGCCATGGTCAGCCGCACGCTGATCCGGCCGCCCATGTCGCGCATGGGACCGGTCAGCGCGGAGGAGCGCGCCGAGACCATGGCGGCCTCGCCGCTGGCGGGCCGCTACGACACCGCCATCGATCCCGAATCCGCGCAAGAGATCCTCGCGGCCCGCGCCGAAGCCGCCGCCGCGGAGGCGGCGCTGGCCGAAGAGATGCTGGCGCAGTCCAAGGCCGCGAAGGAGGCGGGGCAGGGCCGGCGCTACGACCCCGGGCGGGCGCGCGCGCCGCAGCCATCGCTCGGCAGCGAGCTTGCCCGCAGCGCGCTCAAGCAGCTCAACAGCCGCGAGGGCCAGAAGCTCGTGCGCGGCATCCTCGGCAGCCTGTTCAAGGGCCGATAGGGCGGCGGGGTCTCCCGTTAGGCCCGCAACGCACTCCCCCGGTGCCATCGCATCCAGCGCTCCGACTTTTCTTTTTCGACCGTCCCGCCACTAGATGAGGGCAGCGCCCGCCCCGGGCGGAAGCGAAGCGCCCGCCTTGGGGGCGGGGCGGGCGCTGCCCGGCGGGCGGGATGGTAACGCCGGGCGCGCCAGGAGCCCGGGCGGCCGGGTGCGCGTTGCCGAATGCCGTTCCCTTGGCATTGCCCCGGACCGACGACGACGCGGCGTCAGCGCCGGTTCGAAGCGGCCGCTCGAATCAATATCGAGAAATGCGCGCAATAACAGATACATAGACAGCGTCTCATCGTGAAACGCCCCCCGCCGACCCCGCCCGGATCAAGTCAGCTTGCGAACCCGCAGCCGCTTCAGCCGGTTGTATTCGCGCTCCAGCACCTCGAAGCGGAAGCCGTGGAAGCTGAAGACCTGCCCCTCGGTGGGGATCGCCTGGGCCTCGTGGATGATGAGCCCGGCGATGGTATTGGCCTCGTCGTCGGGCAGGTTCCATTCGCAGGTCCGGTTGAGGTCGCGGATCGTCACCGCGCCCTCCACCACCGCGGAGCCGTCGGGCTGGATGTCGATGCCGCTCGGCACCTCGGCGTCGTGCTCGTCGGCGATGTCGCCCACGATCTCCTCGAGGATGTCCTCGAGCGTGATCAGCCCCTGCAGCGCGCCGTATTCGTCGACAACCAGCGCGAAATGCGTGCGCCGGCGCAGGAACTCGCGCATCTGCTCGTCGAGCGAGGTCGTCTCGGGCACGAAATAGGGCTCCATCGCCAGGTCCATCACGTCGATGGCCTCGAGGCTGCCGCCGCCGTCGCGCATCAGCCGGTGCACCGCGTGGGAGAGGTCCTTGGCGTGGATCACGCCGACGATGTTCTCCGGCTCGCCCTGGAAGATCGGGATGCGGGTGTGCGGGGAGTTGATCGCCTGGGCGAGGATCTCCTCGGGCGGCGCCTCGGCATCGATCATCTCGATGTCCCGGCGATGCAGCATGACCTCCTCGACCTGGCGCTGGCCGAGGTCGAGCGCGCCGAGCAGCCGGTCGCGGTCGGCCTTCTCCACCGAGCCCTCGGAATGATGCAGCGCGATGGCGCTGGCGATCTCCTCCTGGGCGGCGAGGAAATGCGCCTTGGGATCGGTCTCGACGCCGAAGACGTGCAGGATCAGCCGCACCAGCGCGCGGACCGCGTTCACCACCGGCGAGAGCAGCATCACCACCATGCGGATCAGCCGCGCGACCGCGGTCGCCATGCGCTCGGGATTGGTGATGGCATAGGTCTTGGGCAGGACCTCCGAGAAGATCAGCACCAGCGCCGTCATCACCACCGTCGCCACCGCGACCGCGCCGTCGCCGAGCAGTCGGGTGAAGAGCGTGGTCGCGAGCGAGGCCGCGAGGATGTTGACGAGGTTGTTGCCGAGCAGGATCGCGCCGATCAGCCGCTCCTTGTCCTCGGTGAGCCGCAGGGCGTCCGCCGCACCCCGCTCGCCCTTCTCGGCGAGGCCGTGCAGCTTGCCCCGGCTCGCCGTGGTGAGCGCCGTCTCGGACCCCGAGAAGAGCGCCGAAAGGACCAGAAGCACGACGATCGCGATGCCGCTTCCCCAGAGCGCCAGAAGCGGCGGGGCTTCGGTGGCAGGGTCCATTTCGGGGCGATCCTTCTCACATTGCGGAATACCCCGTTATGAGATCAGCCCGCGCCGCCTTCAAGAGCCGCATCCCCGGCGGCCAGCGGGTGCTTCTCGAGCACCAGATCCCGCAGCCGCGCGTCGAGCACATGGGTGTAGATCTCGGTGGTCGCGATGCTGGCATGGCCGAGCAGCGTCTGGATCACCCGCAGATCGGCGCCGTTGGCGAGCAGATGCGTGGCGAAGGCGTGGCGCAGGCTGTGGGGCGAGATGCCAGTGGGATCGAGCCCCGCCGCCGCCGCGAGCTGCTTGACGAGCAGGAAGAAGGCCTCCCGTGTCATGTGGCCGCTGCGCCCGCGCGCCGGAAAGAGGAAGGCCGAGCGCGGCTTCCCGGCCCGGAGTGCGGCCTCCTCGTCGCGGTCGCGCTGCGCCAGCCAGCGCGTCAGCGCCTCTCGCGCCGGCGGCGAGAGCGGCACCATGCGCTCGCGCCCGCCCTTGCCGCGCACGAGGATCATGCGCGGATCGCCGCGCGCCCCGGCAACCGGCAGGGCCACGAGCTCGCTCACCCGAAGCCCCGTCGCATAGAGAAGCTGCATCAGGCAGGTGTTGCGCAGCGCCTCGGCCTCGCTCCGCGCCGCCGTCCCTGCCGCGTCGAGCAGCCGGTCGACCTCCGCCTCGCTCAGGTTTCCCGGCAGCCGCCGCGCCCGCTTCGGGCCGCGGATCAATGCGGCCGGATCATCCGCCCGCCAGCCCTCCAGGAAGGCCAGCCGGTAGAGCTGGCGGATTGCCGAGAGCCGCCGCGCCCGCGTGGCCTGCGCCATGCCGCGGTCGGCGAGATCGCCGAGATAGGCCTCCACCTCGCCGCGCCCGGCCGACGCAAAATCCGCGCCCTTCTTCTCCAGGAAGGCCGCGAAATCCCGCAGATCGCGCCCGTAGGACAGGATCGTGTTGCGCGAGGCGTCCCGCTCGGCCTGGATCGCCTCGAGGAAGCGGGAAAGCCAGCGCGCGTTCATTTCCCCGGGACCGCGCCCTCGCGGAGCACGGTCTGGATCGCGATGGCGCGGGCGTCGGGCTCGAGCCCGGCGCGGCGCAGGGCCAGCAATGCGGCATGCAGCGCCGGCGGATCGACGCTCGCCCCGCCTCCCAGCAGGCTCAGCGCGGCGAGAACGGCCTCGCCCCTGCGGCCGTCGTTCACCAGCCGCACCAGCTGCGCCTCGCGCTCGTCGGCGGGCAGGATGGCGACGAGGCCGGCAAGGGCGGCGCGCTGCAGATCCGTGGCCGGGGCGGGATCGCCGCCCTGCGCGGCCAGGGTCAGGAGGGTCCGCGTGAAGGCGTCAGGCGCCTCCCCGGCCAGCCGGGCCGCCGCCGGGGCCTCGCCGCCGAGCAGCAGCACCGCGACCAGGCGCTCGCGCGCCGCGCCGTCGAGCCCGCTCCAGTCGGCATCGGCCAGCGCCGGCGCGTATTCCCGGGCGAAGGCGACCTCGAGGCCGCGGGCGCGCAGCGCCTCCTCCGTACCGAGCAGCGCCGGGCCGAGCAACGCCGGATCCGCGTCCTCCGCCAGCGCGTCGTCGAGCGCCTGCACCGCCGCCGCCCGGTCCCAAATCCCGCCCGAGGCGGGCGGGATGCCGGCGCGATAGGCCTCGAAGAGCACCTGCGGCGCGACGCCGCCCGAGAGCACCAGCCGCTCGGCCGCCGCGACGCGGGCGCGCATCGGCGCATGCTCGACCAGATCGTGGTGCAGAAAGGCCGTCGGCAGCGCGCCCGCCGGGCGCGGCATGCCGGTGGCCTCGCGCATCAGGAAGTCGAGCGGGGTCAGCGGCTCGGGGACCGGCGGATTCGGCTCGCCCTCGAAGATCTCGGGATCGAGGAAGCGCGCCAGCAGCGCCTGCTGGTCGGAGCCGATCGAGCCCACGTCCTCGCCGACCACCAGCGTGATCTCGGCGGCATTCCAGTCGCCGCCGCGCGCGAGGCAGAACACGCGCGCCGGCAGGGTGGGCGAGAGCGCGGGATTCTGCCGCAGCGCGTCGCAGGGCGCCGTGGCGGCGTCGAGCAGCAGGCCCACGTCGAACCAGCGCCGGAAGAGCTCCGGGGTCTCGGGACCGGCCAGCTCGATCAGCGCCCGCGCCTCCTCGAGCGCGCCGATCTCCAGCAGCCGGTCCACCCGCGCGACCAGCAGCGCCCCGTCGGCCAAGGCGGGCTGCGGCGGATCCGTCTCCGCGAGCAGGATCTTGCGGAAGAGCGCGCGCGCGGCCGGAACGCCCGTGTCGGGATGGTCGCGGATCAGGCTTTCCGCCTGGCCGGTCGGGGTCGGCCCCCAGAGGTCGCGCGGCAGCCCGCTCCGCTCCGGCGGGAGCAGCCCGACGCTGTCGCGCCGCACCGTGCCGAGCGGGGTCACGGTGATCTCCTCGCTGCCCCGCGTCGGCGCCGGCCCCGCGGGGCGCGGCGGCGGTGCGGGGACGTCGGTGCGGATGCTCTCCGAGAGCCAGGGAATGGCGCTGCGCGGCTCGCCGGCGGCGCCCGCCGCGCCCGAGGCGGCGACGAGGCCGGCGGCGACGAGCCCCGCGGCCCGGCGGATCACTTCGCCTCCACCGGGACGCTGATCTCGCGGGTGGGAGCGGGCAGATCGGAGAAGATCGCAAGTCCCAGGAGGGCGACCCCGGCCGCCACCACGAGGAAGAGGACTGCCTTGAGAACAAAGCGCATGATCACCTGCTCGGTCTGTGCGGCTTGACCGCCGCGTCTTGTGCTGTTCAATCACGGGGCTCGCGCACCGCGACTGCCTCGAGCCAGTCTACCCTCCGTGCGATCCGACGGCAATTGGCATGATCGACCGACCAAGACGCGCCTCCGACACACCCGCCGAGGCCCTCGTGCTCAGCCGCACGCTGGTGCTGGTGGGACTCATGGGCGCGGGCAAGACCAGCGTCGGCAAGCGCCTCGCCACGCTGCTCGGCGTGCGCTTCGTCGATTCAGACAGCGAGATCGAGTCCGCGGCCGGCATGAGCATCCCCGAGATCTTCGCCTCGCTCGGCGAGCCCGCCTTCCGAGACGGCGAGCGCCGGGTGATCGCACGACTGCTCTCCGAGGCGCCCTGCGTGCTGGCGACCGGCGGCGGCGCCTTCATCGAGCCGCGCACCCGCGAGGAAATCGCGGCGCACGCCACCTCGGTCTGGATCCGTGCCAGCCTCGACCTGCTCTGGGACCGGGTGCGCGACCGGCCCGGCCGGCCGCTGCTCGATGCGCCCGACCCGCGCACGGTCCTGGCCGATCTCGACCGCCGCCGCTCGCCGGTCTATGCGCTGGCCGACGTCACCGTCGACAGCCGGCGGGGCGCCAGCCACGAGAGCATGGCGCGCGGCATCGCCGCCGCCGTGCGCAGGTTCGACGCAGGCCATCCGGCCCGCCCGCCGACGATCGGCGTCGCAGAGGAATGAGCACGGAATGAGCATGGAAACCGTCCACGTCCCGCTCGGGGGCCGCGCCTACGACATCCGGATCGGCGCCGGGCTCCTGTCGCGCGCCGGCGCCGAGATCGCGCCGCTGCTGCGCCGTCCCCGGATCGCCATCGTGACCGAGCGCAATGTCGCCGCGCGTCACCTCGGCACGCTGGAGTCCGCACTTCGCACCGAGGGCATCGCCCCCGCCGTGCTCACCCTCGACCCCGGCGAGGGGAGCAAGAGCTGGGCCGCATTGCAGCAGACCGTCGAATGGCTGATTGCGGAGAGGATCGCGCGCGACGACCTCGTCGTCGCCTTCGGCGGCGGGGTGATCGGCGATCTCGCGGGCTTTGCCGCCGCGATCCTGCGCCGGGGCGTCGGCCTGGTGCAGATCCCGACCTCGCTGCTCGCCCAGGTCGACAGCTCCGTCGGCGGCAAGACCGGGATCAACTCGACCCTTGGCAAGAACCTTGTCGGCGCCTTTCACCAGCCGAAGCTGGTGCTCGCCGACATCGATCTGCTCGACACCCTGGCGGAGCGCGATTTCCGCGCCGGTTACGCCGAGGTCGTCAAATACGGCCTGCTCGGGGATGCGGGCTTCTTCGACTGGCTCGAGGCGGAGGGCGGCCGCCTCGCCGCGGGGGATTCCGCCGCGCGGACCCGGGCGGTGCGGCGCTCCTGCGAGATGAAGGTCGACCTCGTGGTGCGCGACGAGACCGAGCAGGGCGACCGCGCGCTCCTCAATCTCGGCCATACCTTCGGCCATGCGCTCGAGGCCGCCACCGGCTATTCCGACAGGCTGCTGCACGGCGAGGCCGTGTCGATCGGCTGCCTGCTCGCCTTCCAGACCAGCGCCGCGCTCGGGCTCTGCCCGCAGGAGGCGCCGAGCCGGGTCGCGGCGCATTTCGCGGCGATGGGGCTCAAGCGCAGCCTGCGCGACATTCCCGGCCCGCTGCCCGATGCCGACGGCCTGATCGCCCTGATGGCGCAGGACAAGAAGGTGCGCGACGGCCGCCTGGTCTTCGTGCTCGTCCGCGACATCGGCGCGGCCTTCGTCTCGGGCGATACCGATCTTGCGGTGGTCCGGAAGGTGCTCGCGGCCGAACTCGCCGCCCGGACCGAATAATGCGCCGCTGCGGGCAGCCGGCGCCGCGCCGGGATCGCGAAGAGTGCAGCCGATCGGTCACGATTTCGCAAGAATCGCGGCTCCCGCCGGTATCGAGTGGCCAAATGCTTAATGCGACTTAGACATTGTTAACCAGCTCAACTAAAATATGAACAACGCGCCCAAACCGATTCTTCCGGAGTCGCAAATGCTTCGCCGCCTTCCGCTCCTGGCATCCGCCGCAACGCTCGCGCTGGCCCTGGCCGGCCTGCCGGCGTCGGCGCAGGACGCGCCGGCGACGCTGCCGGAGGGCGCTGTCACCGAGCCCTCGATTCCGGGCGGGGTGGTGCCCTTCGAGCAGACGAGTTATCCGGCCGATACTGCGGGCTATTCCGATGCCGGGCTGCCGCTTCCGGCTTTCCTCGCTGCGGGCGGCGCCTTCGATTCCTCGACCCCCGATCTCGTGATCACGCTCGGGGCGGGCATCGAGGTCAGCCCCGCCTATTTCGGATCGGACGAATACGAGACCGGGCCGACAGGGATTGCGCGTATCGACTATCTCCGCTTCCCCAACGGCTTCGAATACGGCTCCGGCCGGGCGGTGGGATTCCGGACAGGGCTCGGGCTGCGCGGGTCGATGCGCTACATCTCCAACCGCAACTCGTCGCATTATTCCGAGATCAGGGGGCTCGACAACGTCCCGTGGGCCTTCGAGGCGGGACTCGGGCTCGGCTACGAGCAGCGCAACTACCGCGTGTTCGGCGACGTGCGCTACGGCATCATCGGTTCGAATGCCTGGGTCGGCGACCTGGGCGCCGACGCGATCGCCTATCCGGTGGATGGCCTGACCCTGACGCTCGGGCCGCGGCTGAACTTCGGCAGCACGCTCTTTACCAACACCTATTTCGGCGTCAGCGCCTCGGAATCGGCGGCCTCTGGCTTGCCGGAATACGATCCCTCCGGCGGTCTGCTCGGCGGCGGCGTCGTGCTGGGCGCCCGCTACCTCTTCAACGAGCGCTGGGGCTTAGAGGGCGAGGCGTCCTGGGAGCGTCTCCTGAACGACGCGGCCGATTCTCCGATCACCGCGCTCGGCTCGGAGGATCAGTACGAGGTTCGGCTGAACCTGACCCGGCGCATCAGCCTCGACTTCTAGCGCGTCGACCGGCCGGCTATTCCGGGTCCTTGAGCGCCCGCTGGCGCGCGAGCCCGCTGTCGAGATCCGAGACGCCCACGAGATTGGCCACCAGCCGCAGGAAACCGTGCTCGTCGGCATTGATGCCGTCGGCGGCCGCGATGCGCCAAAGCGCCTCGACCACGTCCTCGCGATGCTCGTAGGGCACGGCGGATTTCACCAGCCGGGTGAAGCGTACCGTGTCCGGCGCCGCGGCCTCGGCCGCCTCGGCCTCGCCGCGCAGCGCCGCCGCCGCGCCGGCATCGAGCCCGTAGGTCTCTGCGAGCACTCGGTCGATCCGGTTGCGCTCGTTCTCGGTATAGTTTCCGTCGGTGCGCGCGACCCGCACCATCAGCGCCGCCATGGCGAGGCGCGCGTCGTCGGGATGCAGCGGTTGCGGTGACGGCTCGCCGGCCAGCCGGCGGAGAAGATCGGTCAGCATGGCCGAGGTATATCCGATTGCGTGCGTCAGACCAGCCGCGATTGCTCCAGCGCCGCGCGGATGAAATCGGCGAAGAGCGGATGCGGTGCAAAGGGCTTGGACTTCAGCTCCGGGTGGAACTGCACGCCGATGTACCAGGGATGCCCGGGGATCTCGACGATCTCCGGCAGCCGCCCGTCCGGCGACAGACCCGAGAAATGCAGCCCGCAGCCCTCCAGCTTCTCGCGATAGGCGATGTCGACCTCGTAGCGGTGGCGGTGCCGCTCGGAGATCGCGGTGCTGCCGTAGATTTCGGCCGCCTGGCTGCCTTCGCTCAGGATGGCGTCATAGGCGCCAAGTCGCATGGTGCCACCCTTGTCGTCGGTGACCTCGCGCTTGATCGTCCGATTGCCCTCCAGCCACTCCTTGAGGTGGTAGATGACCGGGGTGAAGCGGCGCTCGCCCGCGTCGTGGTCGAATTCCTCCGAGCCCGCATCGGCGAGCCCGAGAAGGTCGCGGGAGGCCTCGATCACCGCCAACTGCATGCCGAGGCAGATGCCCATATAGGGCACCTTGCGGGTCCGCGCGAAGCGGGCCGCATGGACCATGCCCTCGGTGCCGCGCTCGCCGAAGCCGCCGGGCACCAGGATGGCGTGGAAGCCTTCGAGCAGGGGCGGGATGTCGTCGTCGTTCTCGAAGAGTTCGCTGTCGATCCATTCCGCCCTCACCTTCACCCGGTTGGCGATGCCCCCATGGGTCAGGGCCTCGGCGATCGATTTGTAGGCGTCCTCGAGCTGGGTATACTTGCCGACGATCGCGACCTTTACCTCGCCCTCGGGATTGTGGATGCGGTCGATCACATCCTCCCATTTCGCGAGGTTCGGTTTCGGCGCCGGCGAGATCATGAAGGCGTCGAGCACCGCCTGGTCGAGCCCCTCGGCATGATAGGCGAGCGGCGCCTCGTAGATCGACGCGAGATCCTGCGCGGCGATCACCGCCTCGGGCCGCACGTTGCAGAAGAGCGCGAGCTTCTCCCGCTCCTTTGGCGGGATCGGCATTTCCGAGCGGCAGACCAGCACGTCGGGCGCGATGCCGATGGCGCGAAGCTCCTTGACCGAATGCTGGGTCGGCTTGGTCTTGAGCTCACCCGAGGCCGCGATGAAGGGCAGGAGCGTCAGATGCATGTAGATGCACTGCCCCCGCGGCTTGTCCTGGCCGAACTGCCGGATCGCCTCGAAGAAGGGCAGGCCCTCGATGTCGCCCACCGTGCCGCCGATCTCGCAGAGCATGAAATCGGTCTCCTCCTCGCCGATGTGGAGGAAGTTCTTGATCTCGTTGGTGACGTGCGGGATCACCTGGATGGTCTTGCCCAGGTAGTCCCCGCGGCGCTCCTTCTCCAGCACGTTGGAATAGATCCGCCCCGAGGAGATCGAATCCGTCCGGCGCGCCGCCACCCCGGTGAAGCGTTCGTAATGGCCGAGGTCGAGGTCGGTCTCGGCACCGTCGTCGGTCACGAAGACCTCGCCGTGCTCGAAGGGCGACATGGTGCCGGGATCGACGTTGAGATAGGGGTCGAGCTTTCTGAGCCGCACCGAATAGCCGCGCGCCTGCAGGAGCGCCCCGAGCGCCGCCGAGGCGAGGCCCTTGCCGAGGGACGACACCACGCCGCCGGTGATGAAAACGTAGCGTGCCATCTTCGCTGTCCCCGTGTCGATTCCTGGTCTCGAATGTTGCGAGCGGATGCTCCACGGGACTCAATCTATACGGGAAGATCCCGTGGCCGGCAAGACGAACGGCGCAACATCTCGTGGTGACCCTTGGGGCTGCAACCAAGGCTTGCCGCAGCCCGCGCCGAGAGCGATCACTCCGCTGCGGGCGGCGCCGCGGGTCCCTCCGAAGGCCCGGGCGGCAGCAGATCCTCGCCGAGCGCGGGCGGGGCCGCGAGATCCTCGGCCGGGGCCTCCGCACCCGCGGGCGCGCGGTCGATCACCGAATCCCGCGCGGAATCGCGTGCCGCGATGATCGTGAGCGCGAGGCTCGTCGCCACGAAGGCCACGCCGAGCGCCCAGGTGAGCTTGGAGAGCGCCGTGGCGGCGCCGCGCCCGGTCATCACGCCGCCGCCACCGCCGCCGATCCCGAGCCCGCCGCCCTCGGAACGCTGGAGCAGCACGACGACGATCAGCGAAAGGGCGAGCAGCAGGTGGATGGTCAGTACGACGTTGGCCATGGCGAAAAATCGGTCCTTCGGATCAGCGGGCTCTCTAGACCCTCGCGCCGGCCTTGTCGACTGCGAAATCCCGGCGCGCCTCAGTCCAGATCGGCGTCGGGATTGGCGAGGATCACCGGCACCACGAGCTCCTCCTCGTCGGTCAGGTGGCGGTCGAGAAAGCCCTGCAGGCGGAGCAGTTCCGCCTCCAGCCGGCCCGCCCCGTCCGCGGTCGGCGCGCCCTCGCGGATCGCCGCGAGCAGGGCGTTCGCGCGCTCTGCGAGCGCCTGCAGCCGCGGCTCGATCTCGTGATGGTCGGCTTCCAGCAGGTCGAACCCCGTGGCGATGCGGGTGTCGAGGCGTTGCAGCCGGGGGAAGAAATGCAAATCCTCGATGCCGTGATGGGCCTGCAGGTCGCCGAGGAAGGCGTTGCCGAGCCGGGCGAGCTGCGCCGCGAATTCCCGCGGCTCGCGGTCTCCGGCCAGAAGCCCGCGGGTCTCCGCGAGCAGGGCGGCCTCGAGTTCGCGAAAGATCAGGTGTCGCTCCAGCCAGAACCGCATCAACGCGGTCAGGTTGCGATGGCCCTCCCAGCACTCGCGTGGATATTCCGCCAACAGCACCCGCAGCGCGTCCGGCAGCCCCTCGCGCCGCGCCAGCGAGAGCGCACCCCGGTCGTCGCTCACTGTCGAGCCTCCCAGGCCTTCAGCGTGCGCTTCTTGACCTGCGCCCGCCAGATCCGCTCGATATTGGCCCGCGCCCAATCCGGGTCGAGCCGGTCTGGCCGCGCCAGCACCAGCGGCCAGGGCCGGTGGTGGTCGGTGGTGAAGAAGGTCTCCGGGTCGGCCTCGATCAGGAAGTCCCGCTCCTCGATCGGCACCTTGAACACCGGGCAGTCGTGGCCGGCGTTCCAGTAGAGGATCACCTTGCCGTTGACCTTGAACGAGCGCGAATCCCAGGAGGTGGTCTCCACCGTGTCCGGCAGCGCCAGCACCATCGCCTGCAGATCCTCGAAGCGCACCATAGCGTCGCGTCTAGCATGCGCCGGCGCCGAGCCGAAGCCCGTTTTCCCGGGTCATCCCCGTTCCAGCGCCGGCTCCGCGCCGGAGCCGCGGATGCGCGCCCCGTCCCGGGCCGGTGGCGTGCCGAAGAGCCGCGCGTATTCCCGGCTGAACTGCGATGGGCTCTCGTAGCCGACGCCGAAGCCCACGGTCTGCGCCGCGTGCCCGTCCACCACCAGCCGCCGCCGCGCCTCGTGCAGGCGCAGGTGCTTCTGGTACTGGAGCGGACTCATCGCCGTCACCGCCCGGAAGTGCCGGTGCAGCGTCGCTGGGCTCATCGCGGCCAGATCCGCGAGCTCGGCGACCCGGAGCGGCCGGTCGTAGTTCTGCCGAATCCAGGCGATCGCCCGGCCGACCCGGGCCAGCCGGCTGTCCTCGAGCGCGACCTGCCGCAGCATCGCCCCCTGGGGCCCGAGCAGCAGCCGGTAGAGGATCTCGCGTTCCACCAGCGGCGCCAGCCCTGCCGCCTCGGCCGGCTGGTCGATCAGCCGCACGAGCCGCAGCACCGCATCGGCGAGATCCCCGTCCATCCGCCCGATCCCGATCCCCCGGCTGCGCCCGCCGTCGCCGGCTCCGGGCATCTCCAGGATCAGCTCGTTCAGGATGCTCGGGTCGAGCCTCAGCCGCGCCGCCAGATAGGGCGCCTCCGGGCTCGCCTCGACGATGCGCGCCATCGCCGGGAGATCCACCGCGACCACGAGATACTGCGCCGGGTCGTAGTCGTATTCGCGCCCCGCCACAGCGATGCGCTTGCGCCCCTGGGCCGCGAAACAGACCACCGGGTCGTAGAGCGCCGGCGCGAAGGCGGTGCGCGTCTCGGCCCGCATCAGCCCGAGCCGCGGGATCGCGGTCTCGCGCCAGCCCGGCGGGCAGGCCGCCGCGATCCGCGCGCCGAGTTCCTCGATCGGTCCCATGTCCAGTCTCCGTCCTGTTGCGGCTGGCCTGCGCATCTGACGCTCCGTGACCGCCGCGGCAATCCGCACGATCGGCGATTTGAGAGGATCAGGCAAGAGCCGGCGCCGATCGATCTACCGCCACGGCACGCCGCCGCGCCATCTTCCTACCCGACGGCCGCCCCGCGGCCGCAGCAGCGAAGGACCATCCGTCATGCAGTACAAGCCCCTCGGCCGAACCGGCCTCCTCGTCTCCGAGCTCTGCTTCGGCACCATGACCTTCGGCGGTCAGGGTGAGCTCTGGAGCAAGATCGGCGCCCTCGGTCAGAGCGAGGCCGAGGACCTGATCCGCACCGCGCTCGATTCCGGCATCAACTTCATCGACACCGCCGATGTCTATTCCGAGGGCCGTTCCGAGGAGATCACCGGCCAGGCGCTGAAATCCCTCGGCGTGCCCCGCGACGAGGTGGTGATCGCCACCAAGGTCTTCGGCCGCACCGCCCGCGGCCCGAACGGCGGCGGCGCGAGCCGCAAGCACATCCTCTCGGGCGTCGAGGCCAGCCTGAGGCGCCTCGGCACCGACCATATCGACCTCTACCAGATCCACGGCACCGACCCGGTCACCCCGGTCGAGGAGACCGTGGAGGCGCTCGATACCCTCGTCCGCCGCGGCGACGTGCGCTATGTGGGCGTCTCGAACTGGCCAGCCTGGCGGGTGGCCAAGGCCCAGGGCATCGCCGAGCGCCGGGGCTTCGCGCGCCTCGCCTCGCTCCAGGCCTACTACACCATCGCCGGCCGGGACCTCGAGCGCGAGGTCGTTCCGATGCTCGCCTCCGAGGGCGTCGGGCTGATGGTCTGGAGCCCGCTTGCGGGCGGCCTGCTCTCCGGCAAGTACGACGGCGAGGGGGCTTCCGCCGACGGCCGCCGGGCGAATTTCGACTTCCCGCCCGTTGACCGCGGCCGCCTGCCTGCCGTCCTCGCCGCGCTCCGCACGGTGGCCGACCGCCAGGGCGTCACCGTCGCGCGCATCGCGCTCGCCTGGCTCCTGCACCAGCCCGCCGTGACCAGCGTCATCGTCGGCGCCAAGCGCCCCGACCAGCTTGTCGACAACATCGCCGCGACCGAGCTGCGTCTCAGCCCCGAGGACCTCGAGCTTCTTGGCAAGGAGAGCGCGCTCCCGAGCGAATACCCGGGCTGGATGATCGAACGGCAGTCCGGGATCCGCAGCGCCTGATCGCCACGAAAGGCTCCGGGGGCGACCGTGCCGTCCCCGGATCGTCCGAACAGGCGGAGACGGCCGAGCGGCCATTCCAAGCTTTCCTCCTGCAAGTGCCGCTTGGTTTCCCCGCGCGGCAGGATGCGCGGGCCGGAGTCGCATTCGCCGTACTCGGCCGTGTCGGAGGTCGAGTAGGTCATGTTTGCGTCTGCGCCCGACGTCCGCCGATGTTGCGGGCGACAAGCGCGACGTAGTAAAATGCGGTCCGAGCCGACGAAGGTATCGCCATGGTCGAAGGCGGGCTCTACGGCAGCGTGGCGCAGCGCAGGCTTCAGGCCGGGGCGTTGGAGTCCCTTGAGGCGACTCGACGGACGCCGGGCGCCGTGTTCGCAGCTCGCATGTCCGGGACCGAGGATCCGGAACGGTTCGGCTGGGACCGGATCAGTGCGATCCTGCGCGCCGAAGGTGCCATGACCTTCCGAATGATCGCGGCCGGGGCTTGCCCCGAGGTGGAGCGCCGGCTGGCGGCGTTGGGCTTCGCGGTCGCGTGGTGGGACGTTTTCGAGGGATCGCGCGACGAGGTTGCGGTGGCGTGCGACGGTGTTCTCGCTGCCCCGCGGAACGATGTCGCGCCGCTGGTTCCCTTTCCGGGAGACGAGGCGGAGTTCCTCGCGCGGGTCCAGGCGTTCATGGCCGAGGGCGGGGTCGCCCCGTTTCCGGCGCAGGTGTTGTCGGGAGAGACCGGCGCCGCGGCGCTCGCCGTTTTGGGCGATGCGCGGGACGGATCAATGGTCGCGACCGCTTTCGCCCATTTCCCCTACAACCGCCACAGCCCGCATCGGGCTACAGCCTGGGCGGGGCTTGCGACGGTTCGGGAGGACTTCCGCGGCCGCGGCATCGGCGTATGGGTCAATGCCCTGGCTTTGCGCCGGGCCGTGATCGACCTTCGGGCGGAGCGCGCGCAGGAGTTCGCGCGGAAGAGCAACGCGGCGTCGCGCCGGATGATCGAGCGTTGCGGCCTCCGCCTGCGGCCGGATCTGCTCTCGGGGATCGCCCAACCGCTGGGATCGGCGAGCTTCACACGATGATCGGCGGGCGGATCGCTCCGCGCCGCTCGAAATCGGTCCGCGACCGGGCAGGAGGGAGCGAGCCGCCCGACCGCCGTGGCGCGGCGGCCGGCGTCAGTTCCGGGTCTTGTCGACCATCTTGCCGGTCGAGATCCAGGGCATCATGCCGCGCAGCCGCTCGCCCACCGCCTCGATCTGATGCGCGTCGTTGCGCCGGCGGGTGGCATTGAAGGAGGGCTGCCCGACCGCGTTCTCGGCCATGAAGGCGGAGACGAACTTGCCGGTCTGGATGTCCTCCAGCACCTCCTTCATGCGCCGCTTGGTCTCCTCGCGCGGCAGGATGCGGGGCCCCGAGACGTATTCGCCATACTCGGCCGTGTTGGAGATCGAGTAGTTCATGTTGGCGATGCCGCCTTCGTAGATCAGGTCGACGATCAGCTTCACCTCGTGCAGGCATTCGAAATAGGCCATCTCCGGCTCGTAGCCGGCCTCGACCAGCGTCTCGAAGCCCATGCGGATCAGTTACATTAGGCTGCTGCAGAACGCTGCCTGCTCACCGAACCGATCCGTTTCGCATTCGGGCGCTTGCGCCGCTGCTCGGGCGACATCCCGACATTCCATAAGAGAGAATCCAGTTGCTCTGATTATGACGTCAACCTTAGCCTTGCCAAACGGAGTGCAGACGCCAGCGCCGGCCCCACAGTCGGCGCGGGCGCCGCATCTAAGGGGTTGGACTCATGACGGAAGAAGGCGGCCTACCTACCTTTCAGAAATGCGTTCGCATCGAGAGCCTTGACGGCACGGGATGGGCCCTTGACGGGCCATATCCCCGAGGTGGGGACAACCCCCCTGTGTATTCCACCGAAGTGTCGTTTCAGGCCGGCCCCGATGACTCGCTGCTGATCAGCGAAAAACGCTTTCACTATTGGAAGGTCTCTCGAGCAGATGCGAACTGGCCGGCGATCATCTTCGGCAAGTACGTGTTCAGCAAGTTTGGCCGATCATTTTTCCTTCTTCGTACGACCAACGGCTTGTGGTTGAAAACGTTCGGTCCCGATCCCAATGATAGCGACAATCCCATGGATGAAAGGGCTGATCTGGGCCTGACCGGGGGGTGGCGGGATGCGGCGGTCCTTTCGATCGAACGCATCCAAAAATCCGGCGACAAGGTCGACGCCCCGGAAGGCCGCATCACACCGGTTTATTGCTGCCTTTTCCGGCACCGCCTCGGTCCAGCCGGAGTTCTGGATTCCCGTCCCGTCTTGGAGTTCTTCGGCAAGGACCAGCGCCAGGATTTGCACGTGCCGGAGAAAGGGGCGGAAGAGTTCGGCATGGAGGGGGGGATCTACACCCTTCCGTCGTTCTGGACGAACGATGGCGGCAGGCCTGCCCTGATCAACGAGGTCGAGGATCAGGCTCCGTTGCAGGAGCGGCCCATCTCCTGGTCGCTCCCGGTGTCTTTTGCACCCCCCCCAATGCGCCGTCCCGGAAAGGATAAACGGGAGTATGAGGCGGAATTAGCGGCTTTTTTGTTGGCTGTGCAAGAGGCCGCGAAGAAAGCGGAAGAACTAGCGGCACTTCGGAAATCTCTCGAGCAGCTGATGCCGCGCCTGGCGGGGCTGGTCGGGGCTTTTTCGTTCCCGACGCATCCGCAGGGCAACATGATGCTGAACCTGGATGATGCGGAACGGAAAGCCCTCCAGGACTTCAAGGACCGCTTCGACAGCCGGGTACGATACGACGCGATCGACGAGATAGAATTCGCCACGCTGCGCCAATCGGACGTGAAGCACGCGGCCGCGACCTTCCGGCACGAGGGGCGGATGTCCGCCGCACACGAGACGATCGAGAGCTATCTCGGCTTCTACAACAGCGTCAGCGAAGAGGTGGATGGCTATATCGGCAGCGCGGTCGACTATATCCAAAGCAGCTTCTTTCTTCAGGAAGCCGAGGTATCGGACATCGCCCGACAGCTCGGCGTCGTCAGTCTGGTCCCGAGCAGCGAGCAGACGGTGGAGACGGCGATCTCCGCGATCGGCATCATCACGAACGCAATGAACGTGGTCGGCGCGACCGTCGCGCCGGTTGCAGTCTTCTCCGCGATTCTTTGCACCGCGACCGCGGTGTATGACCAGGTTCGGGATGAACCGGAGCCGGGTCCGACCGGCAATGCGGCCGTGGCCGTGGAGTCGGCGCAGTTCCTCGACGTGATCCGCGAAGATTTTTTTCGGCAGTCCTACGCCCTGGACGCGCTGCGACAGCGGATCTGCGCGAGCACAGCGGCGCTGGAGGCCTGGAAGGAACTGCGGCCGACGTGGTTCGCGAACACGGAGCTTCTCGAAAGGTCCACGACGGAAGTGTTTCGCCAGACCGTCTGGCAGCGCCTGCTCCCTGCGGCCTGTGTGATCGAGTGCAAATGCTATCACGGCGGAAGCGAGGGCAGTAGCATCACCCCACTCGACAATAAGCAACGCGACCTGAAGGCACGCCTGAAGGAGAAGCGCGCCGCCGATCCGACGGTTCTCGCTCTAGAGGAGCGAACGAAGCTGCACTTGCTTCCATCGGGTAGCACAACGGAATACACGTTCTGGGCATATCGCTTGCGTCTGACCGGAGGCGACATGCCCAAGGAGACATTCTACAGGATGTGCGAGGCGACCGGGATCGGCGCCTTCTCGCTGATGCACCATTCCTCTATACGAACAAAGTACGTCAAGAAGGAATTTTTTGGCGAATACTCCGACTACTCACGGGGAAAGATCGTCTACGGCTGACCGCACCCCCCCTCCGTGCTTGCGTCGGCGCATTCGAGATGAATCAATTTATTACAATGATTTATACTGCAATTCGTTCCTGAGCACCGTTGCCTTCAAGGCTGGGGAACGGGCGCCGGGTCCGGCCGGCGCCCTTCGTTTCGCGAGCGCTCAGTTGCGGCTCCTGTCGACCATCTTCCCGGCCGAGATCCAGGGCATCATCCCCCGCAGCTTCTCGCCCACCGCCTCGATCTGATGCGCGTCGTTGCGCCGCCGGGTCGCCTTGAAGGACGGCTGGCCGACCGCGTTCTCCGCCATGAAGGCCGAGACGAACTTGCCGGTCTGGATGTCCTCCAGCACCTCCTTCATCCGCCGCTTGGTCTCCTCCCGCGGCAGGATCCGCGGGCCCGAGACGTATTCGCCGTATTCGGCGGTGTTGGAGATCGAGTAGTTCATGTTGGCGATGCCGCCCTCGTAGATCAGGTCGACGATCAGCTTCACCTCGTGCAGGCACTCGAAATAGGCCATCTCCGGCTCGTAGCCGGCTTCGACCAGCGTCTCGAAGCCCATGCGGATCAGCTCGACGAGCCCGCCGCAAAGCACCGCCTGCTCGCCGAAGAGGTCGGTCTCGCATTCTTCCTTGAAGTCGGTCTCGATGATCCCCGACCGGCCGCCGCCGATCGCCGAGCAATAGGACTTGCCGATCTCCAGCGCATTCCCGCTCGCGTCGTTGTGCACCGCCACGAGGCAGGGCACGCCGCCGCCCTTGACGAACTCGCCGCGCACCGTGTGGCCCGGCCCCTTCGGCGCCATCATGATGACATCGACCCCCGGCTTCGGCTCGATCAGCCCGAAATGCACGTTGAGCCCGTGGGCGAAGGCGATCGCCGCCCCGTCGCGGAGATTGTCGTGGATGTACTTGCGATAGGTGTCGGCCTGGAGCTCGTCCGGCATGGTCATCATGATCACGTCGGCCCATTTCGCCGCATCGGCGATGCCCATGACCGTCAGCCCCTCGGCTTCGGCCTTCTTCGCGCTGGGGGAGCCCTCGCGGAGCGCGACGGCCACGTTCCTCGCCCCGGAATCGCGCAGGTTCAGCGCATGGGCATGGCCCTGGCTGCCGTAGCCGACGATGGCGACCTTCTTGTCCTTGATGAGATTGATGTCGCAATCGCGATCATAATAGACCCGCATGGTGTGCTCTCCCCCGTTAGCCGGCGCGAAGCCCCTCTAGGCGAGCCCTGCGGCGGTGTCCAGACGCGACGGGCCGGCGCCGGGCTCTTGGCCGGGCGCCGGGGAGGCGCGGGGGAAGCGGGCCGCCTACCGCGGCAGGCTCGGTCGGCGCAGCGCCCTGCGTTCGGCCGGCCGCTCGAGCGCCGCTGCGTCAAGCCCCTGCACCCCGGCGATGCGTTGCGCGACCGCGACGGCTTCGACGAGATCGAGCCGCCAGTTCGGCGGGTCGCCCGGATCGATCTTGGCCTTGCCCCAGTTCACCGGGATGAAATGCCGGTCGATCTCGCGGACCTTCCGCGCGCATTGCCGGACATCCTCATAGTAGTCGTCGGTCATGGTCAGGTCGACGGCGACCAGGTCGAGATCGGCCTCGAGTTCGTAGCCGCGTCCGAAGAGATCCGCGATCGGCGTGGCTGGGGGTGGGAAGAGCGTCGGGTCGCCTGCATAGGCGAAGAGCGCGCGCACCTTGCCGAGGAAGACGCCTTCGCCGCCGTCGTTCCTGATCTCCAGCACCGGGCCGGTGACCGTGCAGTCGATCGTGCCACTGCCGCCGGGATAATGCGGTGCCAGCACATCGGCGGGGGCGGCGAAATGCTGTGCCGTCGGCTCGAAGGTCACCGGCACGCTGTTGGCGCCGTCGACCAGCGGCGTGTCGTCGACGAACCAGCGGACCACGGATGGGGCCCCGCCAAGGACCGGCCGCAGTTCGTGGCGGATCGTCGTGCGCACGCGGTAGGCTTCCGCCCAGTAGAGCTTCATCGGGCCCCAGCAGACCCGCCGCCAGGTTCCCTCCATGCGGTCCAGCACCCGCTCGAGCCGGGTGACGGTGGTATCGAGGACCGCCCGATGCGCCCGGGTGGCCGTGACGATGCCCTGCGCGGCGTAGTTCGCGCCGTCGTCGGTGAAAGTCAGCGAGAAGGCCTTGGTGCCGCTCAGCTCGTCGCCCGTATTGACCTGTGCCGCGACTCCGAGCAGGTCGTCGGGATCGATCAGTTCATCCCAATTTGCCGCGTCCGTGATCGCATCCTCCACCGGCCCGATCACCGCGTTCTTGACGTTGTCCTTGATCTCTCCGACCGCATTCTTGCGCCCGCCGGGATCGGCGAGCCGCCGGAAGCGCCAGGCGAGCGTGCCGGCATCCGCCTCGGGCGGCAGCGTCACGCCATTGATGTCCTTGGCCAAGGCGGCGTCATAGGCGCCGGCGACCAGCCGGTTGAGCTCGTCGGTCAGGGCCGGTCCGATCCGTGCCTTGAAGGCCTTGAACCCCGCCTCCGCCGTGCTCGGGGCGAAGCCGTCCTCGTCCCAGAGCAGGCAGATCACCCCGGCGATGCCCGGAAACCAGCCCATGAGCGGCAGCAGCGCCGGTTTCAGCCGCAGCGACCGCGTGCCGAGCAGGGGGTGGATCGGCGGCGTCTGGCCGGCCTTCACGCTGTTCGGGCCGACCACATGGGTGAAGAAATTCGCGCCCGTGATGATGCGCACGCCCAGCGAGGGCACCAGCGATCCGGCCGGCGGCGGCCCCAGTGTCTCGGCATCGACCTTGAAGGCGACGTTCCAGAGATAGGGCTCGTCCCATTCGGTATCCTCGGTGGCGAAACAATCCAGGCGCTGAAGCACGAAAGTCACGTCGAGATCGGGCGGTCGCATCATGCACCTCGAAAAGGGGCCGGAACCATCGGGCGCCGCCCGGCCCCCCGGAAAGGACGACGCCCGAACTCTGGATGGTCTGCGCTGCCTTGCGCGAAAAGGCAGGGATGCCCGCGGGAAAACTCTAATTTTTTCAATAACAAACACCTGGAAATTCAGGCGATCATTCAGAAAATGTTACCATGAGCGCAGCGCGAAGTCCACGGAGGTCTCATGCGGTCTTCGGGTGCGTGCGCGTCGCGCCAGAAGGGCTCGCAACGGCACCGCAGGTCCCGCTTCCGCTTCCCGGAGAACCAACCGGAGCGGACATCACTGGGCGGCTCGGGGGCGGCCGGCGCCCCTGTCCCCACCTGCGCCAAGCCCTAGCCCCATCGCCGCGCGGCGCAGCGGCGGCAGGCCGAAGAGCAGCCGCAGCCCGGCGCGCCGCGCGTCCCTGAGCGCCGGAAGCCCCGCCATGGACGCCCGGTTCAGGAGGTCCACCCCGGCGATGCGAGCGAGGATGTCGCCGTGCCGCGCCCGGTGGTAGCGCGCAAGCAGTTCCGGGGTGCCGATATCCGCGTCAGCGGCGCGCGCCTCGACCGCGAGATCGATCAGGCTGGCGATGTCGCGCAGGCTCATGTTGAGCCCCTGGGCCCCGATCGGCGGGATCACATGCGCGGCCTCGGCCACCAGCGCCGTGCGCGGCCCGTCTAGCCGCTCGGCCACCTGCGCGATGATCGGCCAGAGCATGCGCGGGCTCGCGAGTTCCAGCCGCCCCAGCACCCCGCAGGCGCGCCGGTTCAGCGCTTCAGTGAATTCCGGCTCCGCCATCGCGGCGAGCGCCGCCGCCCTGGGCCCGGTTTCCATCCAGACCACCGCCGAATGCGGCCGACCGCCGTGGTCGGGCAGGGGCACCAGGGTGAAGGGGCCGCCCGAGCGGTGGATCTCGGTCGAGACGCCTTCATGGGGCAGTTCGTGCGCCACGGTGAAGACCAGGGCCTTCTGCCCGTAGCTCCAGCGCCGCGCGCCGATGCCGAGCGTCTCGCGCACGAAGCTGTCGCGCCCGTCCGCCGCCACCAGCAGCGCCGCCCGCACTTGCCGCCCGTCCGAGAGCCGCGCGATGATCTCGCGCGTGCGCGACGTGACGTCGGTCAGCCGTACCCCCGCGCGCAGGCTCGCCCCGTCAAGTTCGGCCAGGCGTGCTACCATCTCGCGGCGCAGGAGCCAGTTGGGCAGGTTGTAGCCGAAGACCGGCTCGCCGACTTCGCCCGCCTCGAAATCCGCCGTCTCTCGGATCACGTGCTCCGGGCCGCCCGCATCGGCGATGCGCATCACCCGCAGCGGTGCGGCCTCCGCAGCCAGGGCCTCCCAGAGGCCCGCCCGCTCCAGGAGCCGGACGGAGGGCATCAGGAAGGCCGTGGAGCGCAGATCGGACCCTGCCGCATCCCGCTCGGTCACCGGCGGCACCGGATCGACGCAGGCGGCGCGGAGGCCGGCGCTGGCGAAGGCCGCTGCCGCCGTCAGGCCGGCGATGCCGCCGCCGGCGATCAGGATGTCGGTCTCGATGCGCTCCATGTCCGGCCCGTCAGACCAGCGCGGCGAGGAAGCCCGCCAGGTCGTCGGTTCTGTGATGCACATGCGGCTCCACGGCCGCTGCGCCGACCAGCACCGTGCGCATGCCGAGCCCGTGCGGCACCGCGAGGTTGCGCGGATCGTCCTCGAACATCGCGCCGCGCTCCGGCGCGAGGCCCGCCAGCGTGAAGACCGCTGCGAAGGCCGCCGCCTCCGGCTTCGGCAGATAGCCCGCGTCCTCGAAGCCGTAGAGCGCATCGAAGGCCCCGTCGAGGCCGCGCGCCGCGGTCACCCGCCGCGCATGCTCGCGCGAGCCGTTGGTATAGACCAGCTTGCGGCCGGGCAGGGCGGCGATGGCCCGGCCGAGCCCGGGATCGGCGGGAACGCCGCTCAGGTCGATGTCATGCACATGCCTGAGATAGGGCTCCGGATCGAGCCCGTGCTCGGCCATGAGCCCGGCGAGCGTCGTCCCGTAGCTCCGCCAGTAGTGCCGCCGCAGCCGGCCCGCCTCGTCGGGCGCCACGCCCAGCGCTTCGGAGACATAATCGGTCATCCGCCGCTCGATCTGGTCGAAGAGCCGGATCTCGGGAGGATAGAGCGTGTTGTCGAGGTCGAAGACCCAGGTCTCGACATGGGCGAAGAACCGGCGCGGCATGGCGCCGGTCTAGCGCCGGACCGCCGCCGCCGCAATGCCGCCGCGCTGCGGGGCCGGCGGAAACCCGGAGGGATCCGGAAGCTGGCGCATGCTTGTCCGGTGCATCGCCTGCGCCGGGCTCCCGGGACCGGCCGGGCTCGCCTTTTCGCGCCCCCGGCGCTAGGCTCGGAGGCCCGCACCATGGGAGGCGTCGGCCCATGCCGCCATCCGGATCGTCCCAGAAGGACGCCTATTTCCTGGTCCTGGAAGCCATCGACCAGGGCGACTACCGCCCGGGCGACCGGCTGGTGGAATCCGAGCTCGCCGAGCGCTTCGGCGTCTCGCGGACCCCGATCCGGGAGGCGCTGCAACGCCTCGAAACCCAAGGCGTCCTGGCCCGGGACGGCCGCAGCCTGATGGTCTCGAGCCTCGACCACAACCAGCTCGGCGAGCTCTATGTGGTGCGCGCCGAGCTCGAGGCCCTCGCCGCGCGGCTCGCCGCCCAGCACGCGGCGCCGGAAGAGATCCGCGTGCTCCACGACATGATCCGCCGCGACCGCGAGATCGTGGACCGCCCGGAAATTCTGGCGCGCTCCAACAAGCGGTTCCACCGCCAGATCCATCTCGCCAGCCACAACCGCTACCTGGTCGCCCAGCTCGAGATGGTGCACCGCTCCATGGTCCTGCTCGCGACGACCTCGCTCGCTGCCGAGGGCCGCGGCGCGCAGGCGCTCGACGAGCACGCGGCGATCGTGGGCGCGATCGAGACCCGCGACGGCGCGGCTGCCGATGCGGCGATCCGCAACCATATCTCCCGGGCCTTCGAGACCCGGCTCATGTCGGACACCCAGCGCGGCGAAAGGTGAGGCGCGTCAGGCCTCCAGGATCTCCCCGACGCCGTGCTCAGTCTTGTGCCAGTAGAAGGGCCGGGTGAAGACCTCGGCGATGGCGCGATAGGCGGCCACGGCGCCGAGCGGCCAGTAGAAGGGCAGCATCAGCACCGAGCCGACGAGCCGCGGCCGACCCGAATCCCGCGCCGCCACCGCCGCGATGGTCAGCATCACCGCCTGGCCCAGAAACATCGATGCGAGGAAGCCGTGCATCAGCGGTGCCGGGAAGGTGTGCCAGAACTCCAGATCGAGCCCGACCGCCCCGGCCCAGATCACCCAGAAGAGCGGGATCGAGAGATAGGAAGTGATCGCGCCGAGAAAGAGCACCTGGAAGCCGAGGAACCCGCGCGGCCCGAGGTCGGCGAAGAGGCTGCGCGGCCGGCGCATATGGGTGGCCCAGGTGATCGCATAGCCCTTGAGCCAGCGCGAACGCTGGCGGATCCAGGGGCCCATGCGGCAATTGGCCTCCTCCCAGGTGGTCGAGTCGATCATGTCGCAGCTGTAGCCGAAGCGCGCCAGCCGCATGCCGAGATCGGCGTCCTCGGTGACGTTATGCGCGTCCCAGGCGCCGATCGCCTCCAGAACCTTGCGGCGGAAGAAGACGCTGGTGCCGCCGAGCGGGATCGGGATGCCGAGCCGCTGCACCCCCAGGAGGATCACCCTGAACCAGATCGCATATTCCAGCGTGAAGCAGCGCGAGAGCCAGTTCCGTTCGGTATTGTAGAAATCGAGATAGGCCTGCACGCAGGCGACCTCGGGCGGGGCGTCCATCAGATGCTCGACCACCGCGCGGATCTGCGCCGGGTCGGGCCGGTCCTCGGCGTCGTAGATGCCCACGATCTCGCCCTCGCAGAAGGGCAGGGCATAGTTCATCGCCCGCGGCTTGGTCTTCAGCCCGTCGAAGGGCACGGTAACGACCTCGACCGTGGGCGGAAGCCCGGCACGCTCGATGGCGGCCCGGGTGATGGCGTCGTCCTCTTCGAGCACCAGCTTGATGTCGAGCAGGGCCGCGGGATAGTCCATCGCCGCCAGCGCATCGAGCAATTTGCGCGCCACCGCCTCCTCGCGCAGGAGCGGCACCAGGATCGAGACCCGCGGCAGCTTCTTGTAGTCGGCGATGCGCGGCGTCTCCGGGCCGGCGCTCCGCCGGCCGCGCCGGAACCGCGCCAGGATCGCCACGAGCCGCAGGCCCGTCGTCATGGTATTGGCGAGCAGGATCCAGAGCATCAGCACCATGAGCGCCGTCACCGGCGCCGCCACCGCCGCGCCGGCCAGCGCCAGCAGGGCGAGGAGCGGCCGCCAGTGGCCCGCCGCCGGCGGCCAGCCCCGACAGCTGAAGGGCTCCGGGCATCGGTCGCGGGCATCGTCGCGCAGCCGCGCCGCATGGGCGTCGGTGATCACCCGCCGGATGTCGTCGGGCGTGGCAAGGGCGAAGGCGAGCCTTTGGGCGGGCCCCGGGCCGCTGCAGGCCGCCTCGGCCTCCGGGGCCGCATCGGGATGGGTGATCGCGACGACCCGCGTTCCGCCGATCTGCCGCCAGGGCACGGCGCCGATCCGCAGGCAGAGATGCGGGTCGATCCCGGCCAGCAGCTCGGGGTCGGGGGGCGTGTCCCGCAGGTCCACGCGCCCGAGTCCGGATTGTCGCGACAGCGCCGCGGCGAGGTCCTCCGGCGAGATGCTGCGGTTGGCGATCAGGATCCGGCCCAGCCGCTGGTCCTGCCCCGCCTGCTGGTCCAGTGCCGCCGCCAGCCCCTCCGCTTCCAGAACGCCCGCCCGCACCAGGAGGTCTCCAAGCAACACGCGCCGTTTCGCTGTATCTTTGCCCGGCGATTCCTCGTCGGCCAGCGGAGCGAACGGCAAGACCTGAGCCATCACGAAACTCGCACTCGAAAAGAGCTGCGAGCTTGTTAAATGAAGTTTAAGAAAAGCTTAAGGTTATTGAAATGTAACTATTAATCACCTGCCCGATTGACGCGCCTCCATCGATGCGACGAAGCGCTCGAAGAGATAGAAGCTGTCCTGCGGTCCCGGCGAGGCTTCCGGATGATGCTGAACCGAAAACACCGGCCGATCGGCCATCGCGATCCCGCAGTTCGACCCGTCGAAGAGCGAGACATGGGTCTCGATCACCCCGGCCGGCAGGGTCTGGCTGTCCACGGTGAAGCCGTGGTTCATCGAGGTGATCTCGACCTTGCCCGTCGCCAGTTCCTTCACCGGATGGTTGGCACCGTGGTGGCCGTGGTTCATCTTGATCGTGCGCGCGCCGAGGGCCAGCGCCAGCATCTGGTGGCCGAGGCAGATCCCGAAGATCGGAATGTCGCTCTGCTCGAGAACCTCGCGAATCATCGGCACCGCATAGGCGCCGGTCGCCGCCGGATCGCCCGGGCCGTTCGACAGGAACAGGCCCTCGGGATCATGCGCCAGCACCTCCTCGGCCGTGGCGCTCGCCGGAAGCACGGTCACGTCGCAGCCCGCCGAGGCGAGGCAGCGCAGGATGTTGCGTTTCGCGCCATAGTCGACCGCCACCACCCGCCGTGCGGGTCCCTCGCGGCGCGTGTAGCCGGCAGGCCAGGCCCAGCGCATCTCGTCCCAGCGGTAGCTCTGGGAGCAGGTGACATCCTTGGCGAGATCCATGCCCGTGAGGCCGCGGAACGCCTTGGCGCCGGCGCGCAGCGCGGCGATGTCGAAATTCCCCGACGGGTCGTGCGCGATCGCCACATGCGGGGCGCCCTGCAGCCGGATCGCCCGGGTGAGCCGGCGCGTGTCGAGCCCGCCGATGCCGATCCGGCCCCGCCGTGCCAGCCAGGCCGAGAGCGATTCGGCCGAACGCCAGTTCGACGGCGCGGTCGGGCGCCATTTGACGACCATGCCGGCGGCCACCGGTTCCGCCGTCTCGTCGTCCTCGGGATTGACGCCGACATTGCCGATATGGGGGAAGGTGAAGGTCACGATCTGCCCCGCATAGGAGGGATCGGTCATGATCTCCTGATAGCCGGTCATGGCGGTGTTGAAGCAAAGCTCCGCAACCGCTTGACCTGTCGCGCCAAATCCCTCGCCGTAGAAGGTCTGGCCGTCAGTGAGCACGAGGCAGGCCGTCGGCGGCGGCCGGTCGTCGTGCCGGGCGCCCGGCGCTCGATCTGTGTCGGCGGCTGTCTGCGTCATGATGCGAATCCTGTTGGCGGCGAGTGGAACCTAGGCCGCCCGATCGGTCGGGTCAAGCATGCTGACCCGAATGAAAACATAGCAATAACAGCAGCTTGAACAGGTCGGCGCGGCTTGCGGATACAGGTGTGTCGCATTATATAATAAACCCTCGCCGCGTCGAAACGGCGTTACGAAAAGGTGCAGGATGATCCGAGAGAGACTCTCCGGAGACTTGAAGGAAGCAATCAAGGCGCAGGATCCGACCCGAATTTCGACATTGCGCCTGATCTGTGCGGCCATCAAGGATCGCGACCTCAACACCAGATCCGACGAAGGCAGCGGCGGCATGCCGGAATCCGAGATCCTCGGCATTCTCGCCCAGATGATACGGCAGCGCGAGACGAGCGCTGACGCCTATGACGAGGCCGGGCAGGTCGACATGGCCGAGAAGGAACGCGCCGAGATCGAGATCATCCGGAGCTACCTTCCCCGCCAGCTTTCCGACAAGGAAGTGAGATCGGCCATCGCCACCGCGATCCACGACACCGGCGCCGCCTCGATCCGCGACATGGGCAAGGTGATGGCGCATCTCAAGGCGCATCACACGGGCCGGATGGACTTCGCCCGTGCCTGTGCCTGCCTGAAGAACTCCTTCGGCTGACGATCGCCGGGGCCGCGCGAAGGCCGGCGGCCCGAGCTTCGGAAGCGGACCATGAAGAAACGCCCGTTCGGACGACATGACTTCGGTCCGGTGGAGCAGGTCACGCTGGAAAGCGGCGACGCCGCCGTCTCGATCCTGAGCTTGGGATGCGCGGTGCGCGACTGGCGGATCGACGGGGCGCGGGGCAGCCTGCCCGTGGTGCTCGGCTTTCCCCGGCTCGAGGATTACGTGCTTCACGCCCGTGCCCATGGCGCCGTGGTCGGCCGCGTGGCCAACCGCACCGCGAACGGGCGCTTCGAGCTGGACGGGAAGACCCGGCAGCTTTCGCAGAACGACGGCGTGCATCATCTGCACGGCGGCGCCGTCGGCCTCGACCGGCGGGTCTGGGCGATGGAGGTCGATACCGCGGCCGAGACCGTCCGCCTCGCCTATTCGAGCCCGGACGGCGAGGAGGGCTATCCGGGGCGGGTGGAATTCGCGGTGAGCTACCGCCTCGATGGCGCGCGGCTGATCTGCGAGATGTCCGGCCGGCCGGACCGCCCGACCCCGATCAATCTCGCCCAGCACAATTACTACAACCTCGCCGGCACCGGGACGGTGCGCGACCATGTCCTGGAGGTCGATGCGCCCGAATTCACTCCCGTCGATGCCGGGCTGATCCCCCGGGGCGTGATCCGGAGCGTCGAGGGCACCGCGCTCGACTTCACCGAGCCGCGCAGCCTGGAGGAAGCCGATCCCGAGGGGGCCGGTATCGACAACAATCTGGTGCTGCGCGCCGGCCGCGATCCGGGCGAGCCGGCGGCCAGGGTCCATTGCCCACGCAGCGGCGTCAGCCTCAGGCTCAGGACCTCCGAGCCCGCGCTCCAGATCTATGACGGGGCCGGCGCCTCGGTTGCGGTTCCCGGCCACGAGGGCCAGATCTACGGCCCCTTCGCCGGGCTTTGCCTCGAGGCCCAGCATTTCCCCGACAGCCTGCACAACCCGGACTGGCCGAGCATCATCCGCACCCCGGAGCAGCCCTATCTCCAGCGGCTGGAGGTGGAGATCGCGCGTCGATAGCGGGCTCAGGCGCTCGGGCATGGTGCGTGGTCGAGATCGGGGCTTCGCGCAGGAGCGCCCCGGCCTTTCCCGACTGCGCGGCAAGCCGCGCTGCTGTCGTGCCGGAGTGGCATCCATCCGGACCCGGGTCCGATGTGCGCGCGCGCACATCGTCGTAATTATCTGAACTTGCGTGAGAAAGTGTGCCGCGTTAACCCGATCTTCATGCGGCGCGACGTGACCTCACGAACGAAGAAGAAGCGCATCTGGCGAAACGACCGCATCCGGTCGCGCCGAGCGTCGCCATCCGGCCCGGCGGGCACCGCCGGGCAGCGCACGCCCCGCCCCGTCACGCCGAAGGCGTGCCTCCGGCCCGACGCGGACGCTTCGCTTCCGCCCGGGCCGGGCGCTGCCCGCGTCTCCTGGCGGGGCGGTCGTACCGGGAGCAATTGGCTCCAAATGCAGACCCCCGGCGCCAGCACGGGCGTCGCTCCGGCTCCGATCACCCCCGGAGCGGTTCAGGGCCGCCAGCGGAGAAAATTGGCGATCAGCCGCAGGCCGGTCTTCTGGCTCTTCTCGGGATGGAACTGGGTGCCCGCCAGATTGTCGCGCCCGACCATCGCGGTGATCGCGCCGCCGTGGTCGGTTCGGGCGAGCACATGGGCGGGGTTCTCGGCGACGAGATGGTAGGAATGCACGAAATAGGCGTGGTCGCCGGCGGCGATGCCTTCGAGCAGCGGATGGGGCGCGAGATCCTCGAGGGCGTTCCAGCCCATATGCGGGATCTTCAATGCCGGGTCGGCGGGCACAATGCGCAGCACCTCGCCGGGGATCCAGCCGAAGCCGGGCGTGTCGAGCCCGTGCTCGCGGCCCCAGGTCGCCATCATCTGCTCGCCGACGCAGATGCCGAGGAAGGGCGCGCGCTCGCCGATGACGCGGGCCTCGATCGCCGCGAAGAGCCCCGGCCGGGCCATGAGCCCGGCGCGGCAATCGGCGAAGGCGCCGACGCCGGGCAGCACGATCCGCTCGGCATCGCGCACCGCCGCCGGATCGGCGCTGATCGTCACCGGGCCGGCGCCGGTCTCGGCGGCCATGCGCTGGAAGCTCTTCAGCGCCGAATGCAGGTTGCCGCTCTCGTAATCGACGATGACGCAGGTCATGGGCCTAGAGCACGCCCTTGGTCGAGGGAATGCCGGCGGCGCGCGGATCGGGCTCGACGGCCATGCGCAGCGCCTGGGCGATCGCCTTGAAGCTGGCCTCGGCGATGTGGTGGCTGTTGGCGCCGTCGAGGCAGGCGACGTTGAGCGTCATGCGCGCGTTCATCGCCACCGCGGTCCAGAACTCGCGCACCAGCTCGGTGTCGAAGCTGCCGATCTTCGCGCTCGGGAAATCGACCTTCCAGACGAGAAAGGGCCGGCCCGAGAGATCGAGCGCGGCGCGCACCAGCGCCTCGTCCATGGGCAGGAGGCAGGATCCGTAGCGGCGGATCCCGGTCTTGTCGCCGAGCGCCTCGGCGAGCGCCCGCCCGAGCGCGATGCCGATGTCCTCGACGGTGTGGTGGTCGTCGATATGCAGGTCCCCCGTGGCCCTGGTCCTGATGTCGATCATCGCGTGGCGCGCGAGCTGGTCGAGCATGTGGTCGAAGAAGCCGACGCCGGTGGCATTGTCATAGGCGCCGGTGCCGTCGAGATCGACCGCGACGGTCAGCGCGGTCTCGGCGGTGGTGCGGCTGACTTCGGCCTTGCGCATGGGGGGCTTTCCTTGGAATGCTGCTCGGGCGGTCTATAGACCGCCGCCGGAGCCGTTCCAAGCCCGGCGGGCGGCGCGTCCGGGAAGGGCTTCGTCGCGGCGGCTCGGAAGGATTCGCGATGTTTCTGGCGTCGATGGATTTTGCGCTCGGCGAGGACATCGCGGCGCTGCGCGATCTGGTCGCCTCCTGGGCGCAGGAGCGCGTGGCGCCCATGGCCGCCGAGATCGACCGCAGCAACCTCTTTCCCGCGGCATTGTGGCGCGAGATGGGCGATCTCGGCATCCTCGGGATCACCGTGCCGGAGGCCGATGGCGGCGCCGGCATGGGGTATCTCGCCCATTGCGTCGCGGTGGAGGAGATCGCGCGCGCCTCCGCCAGCGTGGCGCTGAGCTACGGGGCGCATTCCAACCTCTGCGTCAACCAGATCGCGCTCAACGGCAGCGCGGAGCAGAAGGCGCGCTATCTGCCCGGGCTGATCTCCGGCGCGCAGGTCGGGGCGCTGGCGATGTCCGAGGCGGGCGCGGGCTCGGACGTGGTCTCGATGAAGCTCCGGGCCGAGAAGCGGAACGACCGCTACGTGCTCAACGGCACGAAATACTGGATCACCAACGGGCCGGACGCCGACGTGCTGGTGGTCTATGCCAAGACCGACCCGGAGGCGGGCGCGAAGGGCATCACCGCCTTCCTGATCGAGAAGACCATGGCGGGGTTCTCGACGAGCAAGCATTTCGACAAGCTCGGCATGCGCGGCTCGAACACCGGCGAGCTCATCTTCTCGGATGTCGAGGTGCCCTTCGCGAACGTGCTCGGCGCCGAGGGGCGCGGGGTCAGGGTGCTGATGTCGGGGCTCGACTACGAGCGGGTGGTGCTCTCGGGGGTGAATGTCGGGCTCATGCACGCGGTGCTCGACCATATCATGCCCTACATGCACGAGCGGCGGCAGTTCGGTGAAAGGATTGGCGATTTCCAGCTGATGCAGGGCAAGGTCGCCGATCTCTACACCGCGCTCAGCACGGCGCGGGCCTATATGTACGCGGTGGCCGCGGCCTGCGACCGGGGCGCGGTGCGGCGGGCCGATGCGGCGGCCTGCGTGCTCTATGCCTCGGAGCAGGGCATGAAGGCGGCGGTGCAGGGCGTGCAGGCGATGGGGGGCGCGGGCTATCTCGCCGAGAGCCCGCTCGCACGGATCATGCGCGACGCCAAGCTGATGGAGATCGGCGCCGGCACCTCGGAGATCCGGCGGATGCTGATCGGGCGGGAACTGATGACGGCGACGGAATGAAGGCCCCGGGCCCCGGCGGCGGCTCGGCGCGGGTTTTGCAGGCGCCGGTGCGGGCCATCGCGCCCGGTCGGCAGGCTCCGGAGCCCCGCGCATGGCGGTGATCGCCTCCTCGGCCAGCCCGGCTTCGGCCGCGTTCCGCGCCAACCAGGCGGCGCATCTGGCGGCGCTGGCCGAGATCGAGGCGGCGGCGGCCGCCGCGGCGGACGGGGGCGGGGCGGAGGCTTCGGCGCGGCACGTCGCCCGGGGCAAGATGCTGCCGCGGGAGCGGGTGGCGATGCTGCTCGATGCCGGCGCGCCGTTTCTCGAGATCGGCGCGCTGGCGGCGCATGGGCTCTACGACGGCGCCGCGCCGGGGGCGGGGCTGATCGCCGGGGTGGGGCGGGTGGAGAGCCAGCCGGTGATGGTCGTGGCCAATGACGCCACGGTGAAGGGCGGGACCTATTATCCGCTGACGGTGAAGAAGCACCTGCGCGCCCAGGAGATCGCGGCGGAGAACGGGCTGCCCTGCATCTATCTGGTGGACAGCGGCGGCGCGAACCTGCCGAACCAGGACGAGGTCTTTCCCGACCGCGAGCATTTCGGGCGCATCTTCTACAATCAGGCCCAGATGTCGGCCCGCGCCATCCCCCAGATCGCGGTGGTGATGGGATCCTGCACCGCGGGCGGGGCCTATGTTCCGGCGATGGCGGATGTGAGCATCATCGTGCGCGACCAGGGCACGATCTTTCTCGCCGGCCCGCCGCTGGTGAAGGCCGCGACCGGGGAGGAGGTGAGCGCCGAGGACCTCGGCGGCGGCGACGTGCATACGCGGCTCTCGGGCGTTGCCGATTACCTCGCCGACGACGACGCGCATGCGCTGGCCCTGGCCCGTCAGGCGGTGGCGGGGCTGAACCGGCCCCGGCGCGCCCATGTGGCGATGCAGGCGCC
The DNA here is from genome assembly GCA_020637615.1 of Rhodovulum sp. Taxonomy (GTDB): domain Bacteria; phylum Pseudomonadota; class Alphaproteobacteria; order Rhodobacterales; family Rhodobacteraceae; genus Amaricoccus. Next base: position 44,839 of record JACKKC010000004.1, on the reverse strand, counting down.
CGAGGAGCCGGCCTGCGATCCGGACGAGATCCTCGGCGTGGTGCCGGCGGATCTGCGCACGCCCTACGACATCCGCGAGGTGATTGCGCGGCTGGTGGACGGCTCGCGCTTCGACGAGTTCAAGGCGCGGTTCGGGGCGACGCTGGTCTGCGGCTTCGCGCATGTGGCGGGCATTCCGGTCGGGCTCGTGGCGAACAACGGCGTGCTTTTCTCGGAGAGCGCGGTGAAGGGCGCGCATTTCGTCGAGCTCTGCTCGCAGCGGCGCATCCCGCTGGTGTTCCTGCAGAACATCACCGGCTTCATGGTGGGGCGGCGCTACGAGAACGAGGGCATCGCGCGGCACGGGGCGAAGCTGGTGACGGCGGTCGCGACCACGGCGGTGCCGAAGATCACGCTGCTGGTCGGCGGCTCCTTCGGGGCCGGCAATTACGGCATGGCGGGGCGGGCCTTCCAGCCGCGCTTCCTCTGGACCTGGCCCAACAGCCGCATCTCGGTGATGGGCGGCGAGCAGGCGGCGGGCGTGCTCGCCGCGGTGCGGCGCGAGGGGATCGAGCGGCGCGGCGGCACCTGGAGCGCGGCGGAGGAGGCCGCGTTCAAGGCGCCGACGCTCGAGATGTTCGCGCGCCAGTCGCATCCGCTCTATGCCAGCGCCCGGCTCTGGGACGACGGGGTGATCGACCCGAGGAAGTCGCGGGCGGTGCTGGCCCTGAGCCTCGCGGCGGCGCTCAACCAGCCCATCGGGGAGACGCGCTTCGGCGTGTTCCGGATGTGAGCATCAGGGGTTTCTTCACAGAATCGGCGGCAGGTTCTGCGCGCGGAGGCGTGACATGGGAGAGGTTCCCGGATCTGCCGGGCCAGGCCATCGCTCGATACGGTCGCGTCGTGCGGCAGTTGCTGTCCATGCCTGCGGTTGCCGTAGGGGATGAGGCGGAACAGTATTCCTTTCCGCCGGCGGGCGGGCGGGGCGGGGCTTCGGGCGGCGCTGTTCTGGATCCTGGCCTTCGCGATGCTGTCGGGCGGATACGGCCTCTTGGCGCCGGTCGTGGACGACCGGGTGTCGGCGATGCGGGCGATGCGGACGGATTGCCGCGTGGTGCGGGCGGTCGACGGGGATACCCTCGATCTCGCCTGCCCGGAGCAGGGGACGATGCGGGTGCGGATCCTCGGCTACGACGCACCCGAGCTCTTCTCGCCGAAATGCGACGCGGAGCATGCGGCGGCGCTGCGTGCGACGCAGACGCTGCGGAACCTGGCCCGGCTGGCGCCGGTGGAGGTGGCCTTCCGTGGGCACGACCGCTACGGGCGCTGGCTCGCGGACATGCGCCTCGGCGGCCGGCGCGTGGCGACCGCCATGGTGGAGAGCGGCAACGGGCGGCGGTATTTCGGATCCCTGCGCGGGGGCTGGTGCTGATGCTTCCGAGGGGGCGCTGATGTTCCGGCGGGTGCTGATCGCCAATCGGGGAGAGATCGCCTGCCGGGTGATGGCGACCTGCCGGCGGCTCGGGGTGGATACGGTGGCAGTCCATTCCGACGCCGATGCCGGCGCGAAGCACGTGGCGATGGCGGATGCGGCGGTCCGCATCGGCCCGGCGCCGGCGGCGGAAAGCTATCTCAACGGCGAGCGCATCATCGCGGCGGCGCTGGAGACCGGCGCGGAAGCGATCCATCCCGGCTACGGCTTCCTGTCGGAGAATCCGGACTTCGTGGAGCAGGTCGCGGCGGCGGGGCTCGTCTTCATCGGGCCCTCGGCGTCGGCGATCCGGGCCATGGGGCTGAAGGACGCGGCCAAGGCGCTGATGGCGAAGGCCGGCGTGCCGGTGGTGCCGGGCTATCACGGCGCCGAACAGGATCCCGCCTATCTCGAAGAGCAGGCGGCGCTGATCGGCTATCCGGTGCTGATCAAGGCCGTGGCGGGCGGCGGCGGCAAGGGCATGCGCCGGGTCGGGCATCCCCGCGACTTCGCCGCGGCGCTGGCCTCGGCGCGGCGCGAGGCGCAGGGCGCCTTCGGCAACGCGGCGATGCTGGTGGAGAAATACGTCACCGCGCCGCGCCATATCGAGATCCAGGTCTTCGGCGACGGCTTTGGCGAAGCCGTGCATCTCTTCGAGCGGGACTGCTCGCTGCAGCGCCGCCACCAGAAGGTGATCGAGGAGGCGCCGGCGCCGGGCATGACGCCGGTGATGCGCGAGGCCATGGGGGAGGCGGCGGTCAGGGCGGCGCAGGCGATCGGCTATTCCGGCGCGGGCACGGTGGAGTTCATCGTCGACGGCAGCCGCGCGCTGCATCCCGACGGCTTCTGGTTCATGGAGATGAACACCCGGCTGCAGGTCGAGCATCCCGTCACCGAGGCGATCACCGGGGTCGATCTGGTGGAATGGCAGCTGCGCGTCGCCGCCGGGGAGCCGCTGCCGCTTCGCCAGGAGGCGTTGGCGATCTCGGGCCACGCCTTCGAGGCGCGGCTCTATGCCGAGGATCCGGCGCGCGATTTCCTGCCGGCGATCGGGACGCTCACGCATCTCGCCTTTCTGCCCGGTGTCCGCGTCGACGCCGGCGTCCGCGCCGGGGATGCGATAAGCCCCTGGTACGATCCGATGATCGCCAAGCTGATCGTGCATGGGCCGACGCGGGCGACCGCCCTCGGCGCGCTCGCCCGGGCGCTCGAGGCGAGCCGCGTCGCCGGGTCGGTGACCAATCTCGGCTTTCTCGCCCGGCTGGCGCGACAGACGGATTTCGTGGCGGGGCGGGTCGATACCGGGCTCATCGAGCGCAACATCGACGCGCTCACCGCTCCGGCGGCGCCCGACGCCGGCCTGCTCGCCGTCGCGGCGATCGCCGCCGAAGGGCTGGAGGCCTGCGACGATCCGCTCGCCGGCTTCGCGCTCTGGGCGCCGCTGCGGCGCCAGGTGGTGCTGGAGGCGGAGGGGGAGCGCCACACGGTCGCGCTGGAGGTGCGCGGTCCGGGCCGGTTTCTCGCGGCCGGACAGGAGGTTGCGGTCAATCGCTGCGAGGGCGGCGAGCTCGCCTGCGGCATCGACGGGGTGGCACGGCGCTTCGGCCTCGCGCGCGCGGGGCGCAGCGTCACGATCTTCGAGGGCGCGGAGGCGCATGTGCTGCAGCGCCCCGATCCGCTGGCGGGAGCGGGAGAGGTCCAGGGGGCGGGCGACGAGATCCGCGCGCCGATGCCGGGGCTCGTGCGCCATCTCGCGGTCGCAAGCGGGGCGGAGGTGGCGGCCGGGGACGTCCTGGTTGTGCTCGAGGCGATGAAGATGGAGCATGCGCTGACCGCGCCAAGGGACGGCACCGTGGCGGAGATCACCGTTGCCGCGGGCCAGCAGGTCACGGAGGGAACCGTGATGATCCGGCTCGGATCGCAGGATGATTGATCGCGTTACGATCTATGAAGTCGGCCCTCGCGACGGGCTGCAGAACGAGACCCGGCCGATTCCGACGGATTCCAAGATCGAGCTGATCGATCGGTTGAGCGATTGCGGGTTTTCGCGGATCGAGGTGGCGAGCTTCGTCAGCCCCGGGCGGGTGCCGCAGATGGCCGATGGCTCGGCGGTGATGGCGGGGATCGGGCGGCGGCCGGGCATCGCCTATTCGGCCTTGGTGCCGAACCTTCGGGGCTATGGCGCCGCGCGCGCCGCGCGCTGCGACGAGGTGGCGATCTTCACCTCCGCCTCCGAGAGCTTCAGCCAGCGCAACGTCAACGCCTCGATCGCCGAAAGCCTCGAGCGCTTCGCCCCGGTCGCGGAGGCGGCGCGACGCGACGGCGTCCCGCTGCGCGGTTATGTTTCCTGCATAACCGATTGTCCTTTCGAGGGAAGCATCGCGCCGGACGCGGTCGTGGCGGTGGCGCGCAGCCTGCTCGCCCTCGGCTGCCACGAGATCAGCCTGGGCGACACCATCGGCCGCGGCACGCCGGAGCGGATCGGCGTGATGCTCGACGGGGTGCTCGGGGTGGTCGGGCCGGAGCGGCTGGCGGGCCATTTCCACGATACCGGCGGCCGGGCCATGGCCAATATCGAGGTCGCGCTGGAGCGCGGCCTGCGGGTCTTCGACGCCTCGGTCGGGGGCCTGGGCGGCTGCCCCTTCGCGCCGGGAGCGCCGGGAAACGTGGCGAGCGAGGCGGTGGCGGCCCGGCTCGCGGCGCTCGGGTTCGAGACCGGGCTGGACCTGGAGCGGCTCCGGGAGACCGCGGATTTCGCACGATCGTTCCGGGTGGCGACATGAGCGCCCGGTGGGTTGGCGCGGGCGGATTCTGGCCGGTTTCCTCGATTCGCGCAGGTCGATTCAAACTTCGTCAATGTCAAGCTTCCAAACTACCGGGAGTTGAGCTATTGTGCCCCCCAAGCAACGAGACGACTTCTGGGAGGAAGCACGATGCAAGACCGCGCTCTCGTCGTACTGGCGACCGATGCCCGCATCAACGAACGCCTTATTGCCCGTGGCATGGCGCCGATGGAAGGGCCGAGCCTCGGTGCGATCCTGCGCGAGGCGACGGGCGAATCGCTTGCATCGAAGGAAGCGCTGCGCCTCTGGGGCGCGGACCGGCTGGTGCGCGACCCGCGGGTCGCCGCGGTCCTGCGCCGTCACGTGGGCGCCGCCTGACCGGAGAAGGGGGCCGCGCCGGTCCCGGCGGGCCGGCCCGGCGATGAATCGACCGCATTTCACTCTGGAGACCGATGCGCGCGGGGTCGCGCGGCTGACGCTCGACCGCCCCGAGCGGCACAACGTGCTCGCGGGCGCGACCTGCGACGCGCTCGCCGCCGCCGCCGGGAGGATCAATGCCGATGCCGCGATCCGCGTCGTGGTGCTGGGCGGCAACGGGGCGAGCTTCTGCGCCGGCGGCGATCTCGACTGGATGCGGGCGCAGGTCGCGGCGGACGGCGCGGGGCGAAGGGTCGAGGCGCGGCGTCTGGCGGATATGCTCGCCGCCCTCAACACCCTCGAGAAGCCGCTGATCGGGCGGGTGCACGGGGCGGCCTATGGCGGGGGCGTCGGGCTCATGGCGGTCTGCGACGCCACGGTGGTGGCGGAGGGGGCGCGGTTCGGGCTGACGGAGACGCGGCTGGGGCTCATTCCGGCGACGATCGCGCCCTATGTCATCGCGCGCATGGGCGAGGGGCCGGCGCGGTCGGTGTTCTTCTCGGGCGGGGTCTTTGACGCCGGCGAGGCGTTCAGGCTCCATCTCGCGACGCGGGTCGTGGCGGCGGCGGATCTCGATGCCGCCGTGGAGGCCGAGATCGCGCCCTATCTCGCCGCCGCGCCCGCCGCGGTCGCCGCGGCCAAGCGCCTGGCGCGGTCCCTGGGGCCGCGCATCGACGCGAGCGTCATCGAGGCCTCGATCGACCGGCTGGTCGCGACCTGGGAGACGCCCGAGGCCGCGGAAGGCATTGCGGCATTCCTCGAAAGGCGGCCGGCCTCCTGGATGCTCTGACCCTGCGGCCGGTCAGTGCCGGGTCGGCGCGGTGCCGGGCACGGCGTGCTCGCTCAGGATCTCGAGCGAGACATGGCGCAGCATCGACTGATGGGTGCTGGCCAGCACGACCATCGGCGCCTTGCCGGCCCGCCAGGCCTCCATCCAGCGCTCGGCGCAGAGGCACCAGCGCTCGCCGGGGCGCAGGCCGGGGAAGCCGTATTCGGGGCGCGGCGTCGAGAGGTCGTTGCCGCGTGTGCGGCTGAAGGCGAGGAAATCCGCGGTCAGGCGGACGCAGACGGTGTGGCGGCCGCGATCCTCGGGGCCGGTGTTGCAGCAGCCGTCGCGGAAGAAGCCGGTCATCGGATCGAAGGAGCAGGGCTTCAGCGGCCCGCCCAGCACGTTCAGGCTCGGCTCAAGGTCGGCATCCATCATTCGTACCCCGTCATTTCCAGGTATCCCCGCCCGTCGTGGCTGCCCCCGAAGCGGATCGGTCCTTCCCAATAGGCGAAGGTCGTCCCCATCCAGCTTTGCGGATTCAGGGGTTCGGTGTCCACCGCGAAGCCGCGAGAGGGTATCTCGACATGCCAGGCGGTAGGGATGGCGCGCCCGGCGACGGTGCTGCGGGTGCGTTCGGTGATGGCGATCTCGCTGTCGCCGAGCGGGCTCGGCCGGCCCCCGGCATCGATCCAGGTGCCGGCGAGGCTGGCGCTGCCGTCGGTCTTGCGGAAGCGATAGGCCATGACCTTCTCGCCGGTCGCGAGATGCAGCGAGAACCAGTCCCAGCCGGCATCGTCCGGGCGGAGCGGCTGGCTCGACCATTCGCGGTCGAGCCAGGCCTGTCCGGTCACCGCAATCCTGCGGCCATCGAGCTCGAGGCTGCCCTCCACGGCATAGAACGGCTGGCTGTAGTAATAGGAAGCCGCCCCGCCCGGCGTCTTCAGGCTGTAGCCCTCCTCGCCCTGCGGCACCGGCGGCAGGCTGGCGGAGGCGTGGAGATCGTAGGCGAAGCGCTCGCCGCCGGCGGTCAGCGCGATCTCGGCGAGCGCATCGCCGGGGCCGGGCAGGGCGGCCATGCGCCAGTCGTCGATCCAGGCGCGGAAGGGGGCAAGCTGAACCCCCGCCGTGCCGATCCCGCCGCGGGCGAAGGTCTCGGAATAGCGATGCTCGTCTGCATCGGTGAGCGCGGCATGGCCCATCCAGATCTGGTTGGACTGCCATTCCGGCGCCTCGGGCGCGGGCGAGAGCGGGATGCGGAAGAGCGTCCACTGGATGCCGAAATCTTTCCCGTCGGCGTCGCTGAGATTGGCGGTCAGATACCACCATTCGATCCGGAAGCCCGGATGCGGCCCGTGGTCGCGCGGGAACGCCAGCGAGGCGGGGCGGGTGACGGGACGATAGCCCTCCGCCTCGCCGCCGAGGCCGGCATAGCCCTGGGCGAAAACCATGGCGGGAAAGAAGACCGCAAAGAGGAAGACCTTAGCGTTCATTGCTGAAGCTTTGCAGCAGGGTGAGCGGCGAGGCGCGCCGCAGCCGCCAGATGGGCCAGAGCGCGGCGACGAAGGCGCAGAGGAGCGCCAGCGCGAAGAGCGTCCCCCATTGCCCCGGCAGGAATTCCACCGGCAGGCGCCAGCCAAAGGCGCGCACGTTGACGACGGCGGTCAGGACCCAGGCGACGGCGAGGCCGAGCGGCAGGGCGGCGCAGGCCGTCAGCGCCGCGAGCCCCAGCATCTTGCCCATCTCGAGCCAGGCGAGCTGCGCGCGGGTCAGCCCGAGCGCCCAGAGCGGGGCGAGCTGGACCAGCCTGAGATCGGCCAGGGTGAGCAGGCTCGTCAGCAGCGCCACGCCGGCGACGAGCAGGGTCAGTGCATTGAGCGCGATGGTGATCGCGAAGGTCTTCTCGAAGATGCGCAGCGAGAATTCCTTGCGCCCGCGCTGGTCGACGATCTGCTCCTCCCCCAGCCCGAAGCGCGCGGCCAGCGCCGCGGCCAACCCAGGCACCGCCCCGGGCGCCACGCGCAGGCCCATGCGGCGGCGGTCGCCCTCGGGCCAATGCCGCGCGAAGGCGTCGCTGGCCACCATGACCTGCCCCACGGGATTGCCGAAATCGCGATGGATCGCCGCGAGTTCCACCTCCCAGCCGCCAGCCGGCGTCGGCAGGGTCAGCCGGTCGCCGGGCGCGAGCCCGAAGCGGCGGGCCATCTGCTCGGAGACGAGCACGGCCGCGCCGCCGGCGACGCGATCCCAGGCGTCGGGGAGGGCCGCGACGAGCGGCCAGTTGTCGCGGTAGGTGGCGTGGTCGGCGAAGCCGTAGATTTCGAGCGGCCAGTCGCGGAAGCGCGATTCTGCGCGCCAGATCGGCAGCACGGCCGCGACCCCCGGCCGGGCCGCGGCCCAGGCGGCGATGTCGCGGGCCTGGGCGCTGTCTTGGCCGGTCACGTAGAGATCCGAGACCAGGCGCTGGTCGAGATAGGCGACGAAGGTCCGCCGGAAGCTCTCGACCATGGTGCCGACCCCGAGATTGACCGCCAGCGCGAGCAGGAGCGCCATCAGCGCCAGCGAGAGGCCGGACAGCTGCTGCCGGCCGTCGGCCCAGGCCCATTCCGCCACGGGGCGGCGCGCGCGACGATGGCCGGCGGCGAGGGCTGAGGCGAGCAGCGCCGGCAGCGCGAGGGCGGCCGAGACGAGGAGCCCGCCCAGGACCGCGAAGCCGGCGGCGAGTCCGGAGCCGAAAGCCAGCGCCACCAGCGATCCGGCGGCGATCAGCGCCGCCGCGGCCAGCTGGTGCCGCATTCCCCGGCGCTGGTCCGCGAGCCAGGCCTGGGGCTGCGCGGGCGCCAGCACCGGCAGACGCGCGGCACGCCAGAGGCTGCCACCCGCCGCCGCCAGCGCGCCGGCCAGGCAGAGGGCCATGCCGGCGAGCCACCAGGCCGGATCGAGGCTGAGCCGGCCGGGCAGGGTGGCGCCGTAGAGCCCTTCGAGCGAGGCCGCCACATCCGGAAGCAGCGCGGCCGCGATCCCGTAGCCCGCGACGATCCCGAGCGCGCCGCCGGCGAGCGCGAAACCCACCGTTTCGGCCAGCATGACGCCGGTCAGCAGCCGCGCCGAGACGCCGCAGGCCCGCAGGGTGCGGATCATCGGCTTGCGCTGCTCGAAGGCGAGGCCGATGGCGGAATAGACGATGAAGAGGCCGACGACGAAGGCGAGGAAGCCGAAGGCGGCGAGGTTGAGATGGAAGCTCGCGGTGAGTCGGTCGAGATCGCTTTCGGCATCCTCGGGCAGGACGCGGAGGCGCGCGGCCAGGGGCGCAGGCAGCGGTTCGCCGGCCCGCTCGGGCGGCAGGAGCAGGCGCGAGACCCGGCCTTCGGCATCGAGCAGCCGCTCGGCCACGCCGATGTCCACCACGAGGGTATCGGGCGGCAGCGTCTCGGAGGCGGCGAGCGGCGGCAGGTCGGACGGCGCACCGAGCCTTGCGAGCGTCTCCGGTGCGGCGAGCGCGAGATGGGGCGGCAGCAGGAAATCGGTCAGCCGCTCGTCGCCTTCGCCGATCCGGAGCGCCGAAGCCGACGCGGGCAGGGTGATCGGATCGATGCCGATGATGCGCAGGCTCTCGCCGTCCCGGGTGAGCCTGCCGTCGAGCAGGGGCGTCACCGGCCAGCCGAGGAGCCGCAGGGCGACGAAATCCTCGCGAGCGAAGCGGCCGCCGTCCTCGGCCACCACGCTCGCCAGCGTGCCGGTGCCGAGCAGCGCGGCGGAGCGGGCGTAGCTGGCGCGGGCCTCGGCGTTGAGCGCCTGCACGCCGCTCCAGAGCGCGGTCGCGACCGCGAGCCCGGCGAGCAGGGTCAGGCATTCCACCGGGTGGCGCCGCCAATGGCCCATGAGCGCCCGGAGCGTCGTCCAGGCCCTCATCGGGCGATGCGGCCCTGGCGCAGGACCGCCTGCGCGTCGAGACGGGCGGCGAGCCGGGTCGAATGGGTGACCATCAGGAGGCTCGCCCCGCTCGCGGCGACGAGCTCCAGCATCAGGTCGAGCACCGCGTCGCCGGTCGCCTCGTCGAGATTGCCGGTCGGCTCGTCGGCGAGGATCAGCCCCGGCCGCCCCGCGAGCGCCCGCGCGATGGCGACGCGCTGCTGCTGCCCGCCCGAGAGCGCCTCCGGATAGCGCGCCAGCAGGTCCCCGAGCCCCAGGCGCCGGGTCAGCACCGCCAGCCAGTCCGGGTCGTGACGACCGGCGAGCCGCGCCTGGAAGGCGAGGTTGGCGGCCACGTCGAGGCTCGGGATCAGGTTGAACTGCTGGAAGACCAGCCCGATCGCCTCGCGGCGCAGCGCGGAGCGGCCCGCGTCGCCCATGGCGGTGACCTCGGCGCCGCCGACGCGGATCCGGCCGGCGTCCACCGCGTCGAGCCCGGCGATCAGATGCAGGAGCGTGCTCTTGCCGCTGCCGGATTCGCCGGTCAGCGCCAGCGAGCGCCCGGGCCAGAGGTCGAGCGTGACCCCGTCGAGCACGGCCAGCGGCCCCAGCGCCGTGGCGTAGGACTTCGACACGGAGGCGACTTCGAGCATTTCTTGGTGGATCTCCTCGGCGGCTCTTGCCATGTAATGCGATGTTGCGTCGAGCAACACCGCGCCGATCGCGGCGACCTGCCGGCCAAGCGGCGCATTCCGTCGACCCATTGTTAGGATTGCGCCATGGACAAGCTCACCGCCACCCCGCCCGATGCGCGCGCGACGATCCGCGCCCTGACCTATGCCGACGAGACCGCGCTGGTGCGCGGGCTGATCGAGCGGATCCGCCTCGACGCGGCGGCGCGCCAGGCGATCGTGCGCAGCGCGGCCGAGCTGGTGGTCCAGGTCCGCAAGCGGTCGTCGCCCACGGTCATGGAAGCCTTCCTCGCCGAATACGGGCTTTCCACGGACGAGGGCGTCGGGCTCATGTGCCTCGCCGAGGCGCTCTTGCGCGTCCCCGATGCCGAGACCATCGACGAGCTGATCGCCGACAAGATCGAGCCGTCGAACTGGGGAGCGCATCTGGGGCATTCCACCTCGAGCCTCGTCAATGCCGCCACCTGGGGGCTGATGCTGACCGGCCGCGTGCTCGACGACGATCCTTCGCGGCCGGCCAAGGCCCTGCGCGCCATGGTGCGCAGGCTGGGCGAGCCGGTGGTGCGCACCGCCGTGGGCCAGGCGATGAAGCTGATGGGCCGCTCCTTCGTGCTCGGCGAGACCATCGGCGCGGCCATGGACCGCGCCGCCGGGATGGAGGCCAAGGGCTATACCTATTCCTACGACATGCTCGGCGAGGCGGCCCGCACCGATGCGGATGCGATCCGCTATGCCAAGGCCTATTCCGCCGCGATCGCCGCCATCGCCAAGGGGGCGAAGGGCGACGTGCGCTCGAGCCCCGGCATCTCGGTGAAGCTCTCGGCGCTGCATCCGCGCTATGAATGGACCCATCGCGAGGAGGTGATGCGGGTCCTGGTGCCCCGGGCGCTGGAGCTGGCGCGCGCCGCGGCGAAGGCCGGCATCGGCTTCAACATCGACGCCGAGGAGGCGGACCGGCTCGATCTCTCGCTCGACGTGATCGAGGCGATGCTGCCCGATCCGGCGCTGAAGGGCTGGGACGGCTTCGGCGTGGTGATCCAGGCATACGGCCGGCGCGCGGGGGCGGTGATCGACTGGCTCTACGACCTGGCGGCGCGGCACGATCGCAGGATCATGGTCCGGCTGGTGAAGGGCGCCTATTGGGACGCGGAGGTCAAGATCGCCCAGGAGCGCGGGCTGCCCGGCTTCCCGGTCTTCACCCGCAAGCCCTCCACCGACGTCAGCTACATGGCCAATGCGCGCCGGCTGCTCGACAAGCGCGACCGGATCTATCCGCAATTCGCCACGCACAACGCCCATACCGTGGCGGCGGTGCTGGCCATGGCGGGGGATCGCGACAGCTTCGAGTTCCAGCGGCTGCACGGCATGGGCGAGGCCCTGCACGGCATCGTGCACGAGACCGAGAAGACGCGCTGCCGCATCTATGCGCCGGTGGGGGCGCATCGCGACCTGCTCGCCTATCTGGTGCGGCGGCTCCTGGAGAACGGCGCGAACTCGTCCTTCGTCAACCAGATCGTCGACAAGTCGCTCCCGGCGGAGGAGATCGCCGCCGATCCGGTCGCCGAGGTCGAGGCGCTCGATTCCATCCCGAACCCGATCATCGCGCCGCCCGAGGCGGTCTTCGCGCCGCGGCGGAACGCCATGGGCTGGAACGTCAACGAGCCGGCCTCGATCATCCCGCTGATCGCGGCGCGGGAGGATTGGCGGGCCCATGTCTGGGGTACCGAGGGCGAGCCTGTGCGCAACCCGGCCCGCCCCGACGACATCGTGGGCTACGTGCGCGAGGCCGGACCCGCCGAGGTCGCGGCGGCGCTGGCGGCGGCGCAGGAGGGCTTCGTCGCCTGGTCGGCCACGCCGGCCGGGGACCGCGCGGCGGTGCTGCGCCGGGCGGCCGATCTCTACGAGGAGAACGCGGCGGAGCTCACGTCGCTCGCCACCCGCGAGGCCGGCAAGACGCTGCTCGACGCGACGGCCGAGATCCGCGAGGCGGTGGATTTCCTGCGCTACTACGCCGACGCGGCCGAGGCCGCCACGGGCAGCCCGCGGGGGGTGATGGTCTGCATCTCGCCCTGGAACTTCCCGCTCGCGATCTTCACCGGCCAGGTCGCCGCCTGCCTCGGCGCCGGCAATGCCGTGATCGCCAAGCCTGCCGAGCAGACGCCGCTGATCGCGCTGCGGGCGGTGGAACTGTTGCAGGCGGCAGGCGTTCCCGCCGCGGCGCTGCAGATCCTGCCCGGCGACGGTCCGACCGTGGGCGGGCCGCTCACGACATCGCCGGACATCGCCGGGGTCGTCTTCACCGGCTCGACCGAGGTGGCCCAGATCATCCATCGCGCCCTGGCGGAGCACGCCGCGCCCGACGCGGTGCTGATCGCCGAGACCGGCGGGCTCAACGCGATGATCGTCGATTCCACCGCGCTGACCGAGCAGGTGGTGCGCGACGTCCTCGCCTCGGCCTTCCAGTCGGCCGGGCAGCGCTGCTCGGCGCTGCGGGTGCTCTACGTCCAGGACGAGGCCCGCGCCCGCGTGCTGGAGATGCTCTCGGGCGCGATGGAAGTGCTCGCGATCGGCGATCCCTGGGACATCGCGACCGATGTCGGGCCGGTGATCGATTCCGAGGCGGAGGCGGGCATCAGGGACTATCTCGCCGCAAATGCGAAGACGGTGCTCAAGACGCTCGACGTGCCGCAGACGGGGCGCTTCGTGCCGCCGACGATCATCGCGGTCGACGGCATCGGCGCGGTGGAGCGCGAGGTCTTCGGTCCGGTGCTGCATCTCGCCACCTTCCGGGCGGCCGAGCTCGACCGGGTGGTGGACGCCATCAACGGCCGCGGCTTCGGGCTGACCTGCGGGTTGCACAGCCGCATCGACGACCGGGTCGAGCGCGTGACGGCGCGGCTGCACATGGGCAATACCTACGTGAACCGCAACCAGATCGGCGCCATCGTCGGCTCGCAGCCCTTCGGCGGCGAGGGGATGTCGGGCACCGGCCCCAAGGCCGGCGGGCCCTTCTATCTCGCGCGGCTGCAGCGCCCGGCCGAGGCGCCCGAGCCGGCGGCGCCCGGCGGGGCGGAGGTCCCCGCGACGACGCTGACGAAGGTCTTCGGCACGCTCGATGCCGGAGCATGGGCGGCGCGGGGCGACCGGATCGCGGCCCTGCGCGCCGCCCTCGGCGCGGACCATCCCGCCCTCAGCGCGGCGGCGGGGCTGCCCGCGGCACCGATGGATCTGCCGGGGCCGACCGGCGAGAGCAACCGGCTCGGCCTGCATCCCCGCGGCCGCGTGCTCTGCCTCGGCGCCGACGGCGCGGCGGCGCTCGCCCAGGCGCTGCAGGCGCTGGCGCTCGGCAATCCGGTGCTGGTCGTGGCGCCGGGCGCCGTCGAGGCGCTCAGGCCGCTCCTGAAGGCCGGCCTGCCGCTGGCCGCCCTCGACGGCCATGTGGCGCCGGAGGCGCTGACCGGATTGCCGGATCTCGCGCTCGTGGCCGCGCGGGGGCCGGCGGATTGGCTGCGCGCCCTTCGCCGGGCGCTGGCCGCCCGGCCCGGCGCTATCGTGCCGCTCGAAACCGCGCCGGTCGCGCCGGAACGCTATGCCGCCGAGCGGCATCTCTGCATCGACACCACCGCCGCCGGCGGCAACGCGAGCCTGCTGGCGGCGAGCGCCTGAAGCGGATCCCGGCCGGATGTGCGCATGTGCACATCCGGTCGCCCTAATTAAATCAATGGTTTTTCCCGATTCCGTCGAATCGACGGGTAATCGGTTCCGACCGCCCTATTCGTCATCGTCCTCGATCAACACCGCCTCGCCGGCGTGGTTGCAGAGCTTGTTCCATTGCGGGCGGTCGTTCAGATTGCTCGGGACGGTATGGCAGAAGCCCGATCCCTCCCTGCCGACCGCGCCGCCGGAAGGAATGAAATCCGGATCGATGGTCGACGACCCGTTGCAGGCCGTAAGAATGAGCGCGCAGGCGCCAAGGCTGGTAATGAGTCGCAAGATATCTGTCCCCTCGGAGAAGAGCCAATTGCTCCGCGCCGAAGCCTGCCACAGTCAGGTCAGTTCCGCCATCGAGGCTCTACGCCTTCGTGAGGCCTGGACGGATCTGCGCCGCTTCCGGCCGGCGCCGAGCGGCGTCCGTCTTCCGCGGCTTGGCCGCCACGCGCCTCGGGCAGGGCGGGTGCCGTCGGCCGGTGACCGCCCCATCGCTTCGGCGCCACCCGGCCGGACCGTGCGAACCGGTCGATCGCCATGCTCGACCCGCTCCGGACCGGGTCAGGAAGCCTAATGCTTGGGGTTGCAGAGGCGGTCCCATTGCAGCCGGTCGTTGGGATTGCTGGGCACGCTATAGCAATAGCCCGGTCCCATCCTGCCGGCGGCGCCGCCGCTGGGGATGAGGTCGGCGTTGCCGGTCGACGCGCCGGCGCAGGCCGAGAGGAGAACCGCGCAGGCGCCGAGGATTGCCGCAAGTCGCATGATGATGGTCCCGTTCAGGGGGAGCAACCTCCCCGGAAGCAAGGTATGTCACATTCAGGGAAATCTATCCGTCCGTCGTTCACGGTTGCGCGAGGCGGGATCGGGGCAGGGCGGGAAGGCAGGCCATTCGGTGCCTGCGGCAGGATCCGGCGGGGCTGCCGCGAGCGGGCGGCGCCGGGCCATTTGACTTCCGGGTGATCACTTCGGATCTGCGCCCGGCTCCCCGCGGCGCCCGCCTGCCCCCGGGCAGGCGCGACAAGCGCGCCCGCCAGGCAAACACGCGCGGATTGCCAGTGGATGGCGAAACCCGCCCAACCCTCGGCCTTCGCGCTCGCGCGCTCTGGCCGACGAACCGGCGCGAGGCAGTGCCTCGCTCTTGCCGGTTCGGGCTGGACGCAGTCCGAGCCATACAACCGGATCTCGAATCATAGCCATGAGCGAGGACGGGAGCGAAAGTTCGTGTCTGTGCGATATCCTTCGCCGGAGGCACTCTCGCGCTCGTCGCGCGCGAGAGTTTCCTTTTCGGATGACCGGCTACGTCACGCGGATCAGAACAGGAAATACCGCTGCGCCATCGGCAGGACTTCCGCCGGCTCGCAGGTCAGCAGCTCGCCGTCGGCGCGGACCTCGTAGGTCTCGGGGTCGACCGTGATCTCCGGGGTGGCGTCGTTGAGCTTCATCGCCGCCTTGCCGATCCCGCCGCGGGTGTTCTGCACTGCGACGGTCTCCTTGGCGAGCCCGAGGTTGTCGCGGATGCCCTCCGCCTGCGCCGCGGCGCTGACGAAGGTGACGGAGGAGGCCTCCCGGTTGCTGCCCAGAGTGCCGAACATCGGGCGCGAATAGATCGGCTGCGGCGTCGGGATCGAGGCGTTGGGGTCGCCCATCTGCGCCACCGCGATCGTGCCGCCCAGGAGGACCATCTCCGGCTTGATGCCGAAGAAGGCCGGGTTCCAGAGCACGAGATCGGCGCGCTTGCCGGGCTCGATCGAGCCGATCTCGTGGCTGAGCCCATGCGCGATCGCCGGGTTGATCGTATATTTCGCGATGTAGCGGCGGACGCGGAAATTGTCGTTGTCGCCGCGCTCGTCGGGCAGGCGGCCGCGCTGGGCCTTCATCTTGTGCGCGGTCTGCCAGGTGCGGATGAGCACCTCGCCGACCCGGCCCATGGCCTGGCTGTCCGAGGAGATCACCGAGAAGGCGCCCATGTCGTGCAGGATGTCCTCCGCGGCGATGGTCTCCCGGCGGATGCGGGATTCCGCGAAGGCCACGTCCTCGGCGATGGACTTGTCGAGGTGGTGGCAGACCATGAGCATGTCGAGATGCTCTTCGAGCGTGTTCACCGTGAAGGGGCGGGTCGGGTTCGTGCTCGACGGGATCACGTTCGGCAGGCCGCAGATGCGGATGATGTCGGGCGCGTGCCCGCCGCCCGCGCCTTCGGTGTGGAAGGCATGGATGGTGCGGCCCTTGAGCGCGGCGATCGTCGCCTCGACGAAGCCGCTCTCGTTGAGGG
The DNA here is from genome assembly GCA_020637615.1 of Rhodovulum sp. GTDB lineage: Bacteria > Pseudomonadota > Alphaproteobacteria > Rhodobacterales > Rhodobacteraceae > Amaricoccus. The sequence continues at coordinate 28,839 of JACKKC010000004.1, read as the reverse complement.
TGTCGGTGTGGATCATCACCTGCACGTCGAAGTCGTCGGCGACCGCGAGGCAGCAGTCGATGGCGGCCGGCGTGCAGCCCCAGTCCTCGTGGAGCTTCAGCGCGCAGGCGCCGGCCCGGATCTGCTCCTCGAGCGCGGCGGGGCGCGAGGCATTGCCCTTGCCGGCGAAGGCGAGGTTCATCGGCAGGGCGTCGGCGGCCATGAGCATGCGGCCGAGATGCCAGGGCCCGGGGGTGCAGGTGGTGGCCAGCGTGCCATGCGCCGGGCCGGTGCCGCCCCCGAGCATGGTGGTGACGCCGGAATGCAGCGCGTCGTCGATCTGCTGCGGGCAGATGTAATGGATGTGGGTGTCGATCCCGCCGGCGGTGAGGATGCGCCCCTCGCCGGCGATGATCTCGGTGCCGGGGCCGATGACGATGTCGACGCCGGGCTGGGTGTCGGGGTTGCCGGCCTTGCCGATCGCGGCGATGCGGCCGTCGCGGAGGCTCACGTCGGCCTTCACGATGCCGCTCCAGTCGAGGATGAGCGCGTTGGTGATGACGGTATCGGCCGCCCCCTCGGCGCGGGTCGCCTGGCCCTGGCCCATGCCGTCGCGGATGACCTTGCCGCCGCCGAACTTGACCTCTTCCCCGTAGATCGTGAGGTCCTTCTCGACCTCGACGATCAGATCGGTGTCCGCGAGACGGAGCCGGTCGCCGGTGGTCGGACCGTACATGCTGGCATAGGCGTCGCGGGAGATCGTCACGGGCATCGGCAGTTCCTTCGGGCTGGTCCGGGGTCGTGCGCCCGGCTGGACAAGTACTGGGCAATTCCTGCGCCGCAGGCAAGTCGCGCCGTGAAGTTTTCTTGCCGGTAGTTCGGCGAAATGGTATGAATTCTGTTCAGAGAGACCGGGACAGCCGGCAACTCAGGGGAGAACACTAATCGTGAAGCGAATATTGGGGCTGCTGGCGGCCGCGCTCTGCGGCACCGCCGGGCTGGCGGGTGCCGAAACGCCTGTGGAGCGCGGCGAATATCTGGTGCGGGGGCCCATGGGCTGCGGCAATTGCCACACGCCGACCGGCCCCGACGGCCCGGAGATGGACAAGGAATTCACCGGGACGCTGATCTGGGACGGGCCGGACTTCACGGCCTGGTCGGCCAACATCACCCCGGCCGGCGAGATCGCGGGCTGGAGCGACGCCGAACTCGCGCGGGCGATCCGCGAGGGCATCCGGCCGGACGGCTCGCTGATCGGACCGCCGATGCCCTTCACCTTCTACCGCAACCTCAGCGACACCGACGTCGCGGCGGTGGTCGCCTTCCTGCGCACGCTGCCGGCGATTCCCAGCGACAATCCCAAGTCCGAGTACCGCATTCCGCTGCCGCCGGCCTATGGCCCGCCGGTGGGGCATGTCGCCGACATCCCGCGCGGGCCGACGGCGGAATACGGCGCCTATCTCGCCGGGCCGGTGGCCCATTGCCTCGAATGCCATACGCCCATGGGTCCGGAGGGGCCGATGATCGAGACGGATCTCGGCCGCGGCGGGTTCGAGTTCCCCGGACCCTGGGGCGTCTCGGTCGCCGCCAACATCACCTCGAGCGAGGACGGGCTGGCGAATTACAGCGACGACCAGATCAAGCGGATGATCACCGAAGGCATCGACGAGGAGGGCGAGCAACTCAAGCCGCCGATGCCGTTCCCCTATCTCGCGAAGATGACGCCCGAGGATCTCGACGCCGTCGTGGCCTATCTGCGGACGCTGCCACCCCTTCCCGACGCGCAGTGACCTCGGGGCCGGCGATCAGCCTCGGATCGCTTCGGCGAGATCCGCGGGCAGGTCGCCGAACTCGGCCAGGGCGCGGTCGCGGGCCTCGGCCGACATCTTGCGGGCGGTCTTGGCGACGATGCGCAGCACGGCCTCCTGGTCGTGCTGGACCGCGAAATCCGCGAAGTACCAGCGCAGGAAGACGAAGCAGATCACGTCCTCGAGCCGCTGCATCTCGGGATTGCGCTTGATGCCCTCCTTGCGCAGCAGGCGGGCGACGGCGTCGATGTCCGGTGTGCCGTAACCGGCCGCGGCCATCATGCCGCCGACCCGCTCGGCATGGGAGGCGGCCTGGGCGGTGCGCCAGGCGAGATAACCGGCGCGGCCCTCGGGATAGCTCGCCCTCGGCATGCGCCAGCGCTCGATGTGCTGCCCGCGCGCGGCGATGCGCAGATGCTCGGAGGCATCGGGAAAGAGCCGCGCCGTCTCCGCGGACATGCGCTCGCCGTAGAGCAGCGCCGCGGGCCGTTCCGCCGCGTCATCGCGCTCCGTGGTCGGATCGGCGGCATTGGCGGCGTCGATCGCCGCGAGCACGGTCGCGAGGCGCGCGCTCACTGCACCCGGCTCCAGGCTTCCGCCGGATCCTGGGCCGCGAAGGCGCGCAGCCGCTCCACATCCGCGATGGCGGCGTTGCTGTGGTTGACGACCACCCCCACCTTGCGCAGGCGGGAGAAGGCCCGGGACAGGCTCTCGGGCTTCATGCCGAGGCGGCCGGCGATCAGGATCTTGTCGTAGGGCAGCCGCACCGTGCAACTGCCGGTTTCGCAATTGCAGAGCTCGAGCAGGAATTCAGCGACCCGCTGCGATCCGGTCTGGGCCTTGAGCTGTTCGATCTGGGCGACGAGGGCCTGGAAGTGCTGGTAGAGCGTCGCCATGATCGAGACCACGAGCTCGGGGCGGTTCTGGATCATCTCGAAGAGCACGGTGGCGCGCACATGCATCAGCCGGCAATCGGTCACCGCCTCGGCGGTGACGGGGAAGGCCGCCCGCTGCAGCGCCACCGCCTCGCCGAAGCTCTGGCCCTCGCTGAAGCAGGCCACGACCGCCTCCGCGCCGTTCTGGGCGATCCGGTAGAGCTTGATCCAGCCCTCGATCACGATGAAGAAGGTCTCGGATCGCTCGCCCTGGAGGAAGATCGTCTCGCCGCGGTCATAGGTGCGGATGACCGATTGCGACAGGATCGCCTGCGCCACGTCCGAGGGCATGGCGGCGATCAGGTTCGAGCGGCGAGCGACCTCGCCGTCGGAGCGGGCAACCATACGAATCTCCGGGTCTGCTGGGGGCAGCTTTTCCCAAGATGGCCTGCGATGCAATTCGCGTGAACCCGGGCAGGCGGATATCGGTGCGGGGAAGCGTCCCAAGGGGCGTTGGAACTGCCCTTGCCGTCGACACTCTTTCCGGACGCGCCAAGGGCCCCAGCCCGATCGACCCGTGGCGATCGGGCCGCGCCGGCCCTGCCGGGGGCCGGCGCGCTTCGCACGCCGTCCAGGGCCGCCCCGCCCCGATCCTCGACCGACGGTGACGGTGCACCTCCCTCGCCCTGCGGCTCGCGCCTCCGGGCGACCGGACCGGGCGACGCGCCGCCGGCGCCTCGCCTATTCGGTCCGGGGCATGTGGTGCGGGCCGCGCGGGGCGCGGCCATCTCTCAAGGCCCGACCCCGGAATTGCATCGGCCCGGCGCAGGGGCCGTTGAGATCCCGCCGCGCCGCTCGAACCCTTCGCGACGCGCCCGCGTATCAGCCGATCTTGCCGGTGATGTAATCCTCGGTCTGCTTCTCGCGCGGGTTGGAGAAGATATCCTCGGTGCGCCCGTGCTCGATCAGCTTGCCGAGGTGGAAGAACGCGGTCTTCTGGCTGACGCGCGCCGCCTGCTGCATCGAATGGGTCACGATGATGATGGTGTAGTTGGAGCGCAGCTCGTCGATGAGCTCCTCGACGATGGCGGTGGCGATGGGATCGAGCGCCGAGCAGGGCTCGTCCATGAGCACCACCTCGGGGCGCGTGGCGATCGCCCTGGCGATGCAGAGCCGCTGCTGCTGGCCGCCCGAGAGGCCGGTGCCGGGCTCGTGCAGGCGGTCCTTGACCTCGTTCCAGAGCCCCGCGCGCTTCAGCGACGAGGCGACCAGCGCCTCGAGCTCGGACTTGTTGCGGGTCATGCCGTGGATCTTCGGCCCGTAGGCGACGTTCTCGAAGATCGACTTCGGAAACGGGTTCGGCTTCTGGAACACCATGCCGACGCGGGCGCGCAGCTCGACCACGTCGATGCGCGGATCGTAGATGTCGATGTCGTCGAGCGTGATCGCGCCGGTCATCCGGGCGACCGGGATCGTGTCGTTCATGCGGTTGATGCAGCGCAGGAAGGTCGACTTGCCGCAGCCGGAGGGGCCGATGAAGGCCGTCACCTGATTGGCGGGAATGTCGACCGAGACGTCGAAGAGCGCCTGCTTCTCGCCGTAGAACACCGAGACGTCCCGGGTCGAGACCTTGTTGGAGCCGCTCGCGGCTCGTGCGTCGCCTAAGGACTTCACCTTTTCCATCGGATCGGCCAGCATCCCCATGTCCAGTCCCCTCAATGCATTACCACGTGCGCTCAAGACGCTGGCGCAGGAAGATGGCGATCGCGTTCATCACGATCAGAAAGCCCAGCAGCACGATGATCGCCGCCGAGGTGCGCGACACGAAGCCGCGCTCCGGGCTGTCGGCCCAGATGAAGATCTGCGTCGGCAGCGCCGTGGAGGCGTCGAGCAACCCGCCCGGCGGGCTGGTGATGAAGGCGTTCATGCCCACGAGCAGGAGCGGCGCGGTCTCGCCGAGCGCCTGGGCGAGGCCGATGATCGTGCCGGTCATGATGCCCGGCATGGCCAGCGGCAGCACGTGGTGCATCGTCACCTGGTGCTGCGAGGCGCCCACGCCGTAGCCCGCCTCGCGGATCGAGGGCGGCACGGCCTTGAGCGCGTTGCGGGTCACGATGATGATGGTGGGCAGCGTCATGAGGCTCAGCACCATGCCCCCGACCAGCGGCGCCGAGCGCGGCAGGCCGAAGATCTGGATGAAGACCGCGAGGCCGAGCAGGCCGAAGACGATCGAGGGCACCGCCGCGAGATTGTTGATATTGACCTCGATGATGTCGGTGGCGCGGTTCTTCGGCGCGAATTCCTCGAGATAGACCGCCGCCGCGATCCCCACCGGGAAGCTGATCAGGAAGCAGACCAGCAGCGCGTAGAAGGATCCGACGATCGCGCCCTTGAGCCCGGCCATCTCGGGGAAGCGGCTGTCGGCATGGGTGAAGAGGCCCCAGTTGAAGGATCGCGACACACGGCCCTCGTCGGCCAGCGCGTCGAACCAGCCGATCTCGGTGTCGTTGAGCCGCCGCCGGTCCTCGGGCGTGTTGCGGTCGACCAGCCCCTTGTTCAGCTGGTCGAAGGGGTCGGAGACCGGCACCTTCATGGTGAGCGTGCCGCCGATGACCGAAGGGTCGGCCACCACCGCGTCGCGCAGCAGGAACTGGGTGTTGTTGGTCAGGATGCCGGCCATGGCGCGCAGCTCGCGCGGCGAATGCTCGCCCGGGATCAGCGTCGAGACGCCCTCCTGCATGATCTTGCGGAAGTTGCCCTCGGCCGGATCCGCGGGATCGACGAGATCCTCGGAGATCGGGAAATCGACGCGCACGAAGGTCTGGGTGAAGGCCGGATAGCCGCTCACCAGGAGCGAGGCGACGAGCGTCGCCAGGAGCCCGAGCGCGAAGGTGATCGCGATGATGCCATAGGCCCGGAGCCGGCGGTCCGCGGCGTAGCGCCGCCGGCGCCGCGCCAGCGTTGCCGCGGACGGGGCATGGCCCGGGGAGGGGACGGCCGTGTCGGTCATGGTCGGGGCTCCCTTGGGGCCGGGCTCATTCGTATTGCTCGCGGTAGCGACGCACGATGCCGAGCGCGATCACGTTGAGCCCGAGCGTCACGAGGAAGAGGACGAGGCCGAGCGCGAAGGCCGCGAGCGTCTTGGGGCTGTCGAATTCGGTGTCGCCGGTGAGGAGCGTCACGATCTGCACCGTCACGGTGGTCACCGAATCGAGCGGATTGACGTTGAGCGAGGCGATGAGGCCTGCGGCCATCACCACGATCATGGTCTCGCCGATCGCCCGCGAGAGCGCGAGCAGCACGCCGCCCATGATGCCGGGCAGGGCGGCGGGCAGCATGACGCGCAGCATGGTCTCGCCGGGCGTCGCGCCCATGGCGAGCGAGCCGTCGCGCATCGAGCGCGGCACCGCGTTCAGCGCGTCGTCGGAGAGCGAGGAGACGAAGGGGATGATCATCGTGCCCATGACGAGGCCGGCGGCCAGCGCGGAATTGGGCGAGGTCGCGAGCCCCAGGAGCCCGCCCGCCTCGCGGATCGCCGGCGCGACCGTCAGCACGGCGAAGAAGCCGTAGACCACGGTCGGCACGCCCGCGAGGATCTCGAGCATCGGCTTGACGGTCTGGCGGACCCGCTTCGAGGCATATTCGTTGAGATAGATCGCCGTGTAGATGCCGGTCGGGATCGCCACCAGCATGGCGATCACCGAGATCACCAGGGTGCCGAGGAAGACGGGCAGGGCGCCGAAGGCCCCCTGGCCGGCGATCTGGTCGGAGCGGATGGCGATCTGCGGCTCCCATTTCGTGCCGAAGAAGAAATCCTGCGGCGGCACGAGCTTGAAGAATGCCCAGGCCTCGTAGACGAGCGAGACGACGATGCCGATCGTGGTGATGATCGCCGCCAGGGCGCAGAGGACCATGAAGCCGTCGAGGAAGCGCTCGACGCTGTTGCGGGCGCGGAACCTCGGCGCGAGGCGCGCGCGGGCGAAGAAGAGGCCGGCCACCATCATGGCGAGCACGACCACGAAGCCCGCGATCCGGACGAGCGCCTGCCAGCCGTTCAGGCGCTCGGCGGCGGCGAGGACCTCGGGCGTCGGTTCGGAAAAGATCCGCCCCTCGGCGACGTTCCGGATCTCGGAGATCAGCAGGCTGCGGTTGGCCGCGTCGGCGCCGGAGGTCAGATGGTCGGGAAGGCTGCTCCAGAGCAGCGAATCGATGATGCTCGACTGGAAGAGCGCCCAGATGAGCACGAGCACCAGCGAGGGGATCCCCACCCAGACCGCGACATAGGCGCCGTGGTAGCTCGGCAGCGAATGCATGTCGGGCGTGTCGCCCGCGGCCGCGAAGCGCTTTCCCGTGGCCTGGCCGACGAAGAAGGCGACCGCGGACATCACGATGATCGTCAGGAACAGATAGGAGAACACCGGACCCCCGCAGGCTTCGTCGACTCAGGTGACCGCGGCGCGCGGGACGGCGCGCCGCGGCATCGGTCGGGACGTCAGTTGAACCGGTCCATCTGCGAACCCTGCTCGACCGCGGCGCGCACCTGCTCGCGCTCCTCGTCGGAGAGCGGGATCAGGCCGCGCTCCTCGAGGTAGCCGCCCGGGCCGAAGCTGTCCTCGGAGACATATTCGGCGACGAAGTCGTCGAGGCCGGGGATGACGCCGCGATGGGCATTCTTGATGTAGATGAAGAGCGGCCGCGAGACGGCATAGGAGCCGTCGGCGATCGTGTCGGTCTCCGGGATCACGCCGTCGATCGCCACGGCCTTCAGCGAGTCGGTGTTCTCGTAGAGGAAGGAATAGCCGAAGATGCCGAGCGCGTTGTGATCGGCGTTCAGCCGCTGGACGATCAGGTTGTCGTTCTCGCCGGCCTCGATGAAGGGGCCGTCCTGGCGCATCCGCTCGCAGACCTCGGCCTGGCGCGTCTCGTCGAGCGCCTCGATGGCGGCGAATTCGGCGCAGCCCTCGTGCATCACCAGCTCGACGAAGGCGTCGCGCGTGCCCGAGGTCGGGGGCGGTCCGAAGACCTGGATCGGGCTGTCGGGCAGGGAGGGATCGATGTCGCTCCAGTTCTGGTAGGGATTGGCGACGATCTCGCCGTCGACTTCCACTTCCGAGGCGAGCGCCTGGAAGAGCTGGGCCTTGCTCAGGTCGAGGTCCGGGCCGTCGATGGCATGGGCGATCGAGAGCCCGTCGTATCCGATCAGCACCTCGGTGATGCTGTCCACGCCCGCGGCGGTGCAGGCCTCGTATTCGGATTCCTTCATCGCCCGCGACGCGCCGGTGATGTCCGGATGGTCCGGGCCGACGCCGCCGCAGAAGATCTTCATGCCGCCGCCGGTGCCGGTGGATTCGACGACCGGCGCCTTCATGCCGGTCATGCCCGCGAATTGCTCGGCGACGGCCTGGGTATAGGGAAAGACCGTGGAGGAGCCGACGATGCGGATCTGGTCGCGGGATTGCGCGAAGGCGCCGGGTGCGGACACGGCGATGAGCGCGGCGATCGCTGCGCCTGCGTGGAGGCCGGTTCTCATGGGAATTCCTCTCGAGACTCTGGTTCGATTGCGTTCACGATATCAAGAGGGGCAAAGCTCTCCCCATCTCTCGCTGCATCATAGAAGTCGCTGTTGACCGTTATATTTCAGTTCCTTGACGGTTTGACGACAGGGTAAGCCTCTGAAACGGCTGGCATTGTTCCGTCTGTCCCACTTGCGCATGCGCAATGCGACACGGCCTGATCGCTTGGCGCGAAACCCGTCCCGCTGCCCGGTCCCGATCCGCCGCGGCGATGCGCACGCCCCGGCCTTTCGCTCCCATCGAACCTAAGGCCAAAAGGTCCCCAGCCCGATCGACCGGTGTTGATCGGGCCACGCGGGGTGCGGCCTTCTTTCTCTCCCGAGGCTCGCTCCGGGTGCCAAGGTCGGCTATTCGGCATCGGGGATTGCGGGGCTGCCGACCTGAGCGACGCCCTTCGTGCGGATTGTCTGAACAGCACGTTAAGCACCTAATTTTACGGACTTTCGCCTGCGAGGCAGTGAATCCGCGCCGGGTGATAAGGCGGCGCTAACCCTGCCGGGGTAAAGCGGGAACACCCAAGCTCATTCGGAGGCGGTTCGCATGGCTATCCGGTACGGTTTTCGGCCGCGCCTCGCGATTCTCGCATGCCTCGCGGCGCATCTTCTCGCCTTCCCGGCAGGCGCTTCCGACCAGTCGGCGCTCTGCGAGCGGGCGATCGTGCTCGGGTCCCAGCGCTCCGGCGTGCCGCAGGAGGTGCTCCACGCGATCTCGCTGACCGAGACCGGCCGGCGCGACGGCGGCCGGCTGCGGCCCTGGCCCTGGGCGATCAACCGCGAAGGGCAGGGGCATTGGTTCAGGACGCGCGACGAGGCCCTTGCCTTCGCCCGCCAGAGCATCGCGGAAGGGCGCCACAGCTTCGACGTCGGCTGCTTCCAGATCAACTATCACTGGCACGGGGCGAATTTCCCGTCGGTCGAGGCAATGTTCGACCCCGAGGCCGGCGCGGCCTATGCCGCGCGATACCTGCAGGACCTCTATACCGAGAGCGGCAGTTGGTCGCGCGCGGCCGGGTCCTATCACTCGCGCACGCCGCAATACGCCAAAGTCTATCGCGCCCGGTTCGACCGGATCCTGGGCGACATCGGCGGCTCGCCGCTGGTGGCCGCCGCCATCGAGCCCGAGGCGGGGCCGGAGTCGAACCGCAAGAGCCGGGTCCGCATGTCGCGCGGCCCGCTCATCATCCGCATCGACCGGACGCCGGAAGCGGGCCCGGAGCTGACCGGATCCGATCGCATGGCCGCGCTGCGCACCGAACGCCTCGAGAAGGCGCTCGAGCCGCGCCAGCCGCAGGAACGCGTGGCCTCGGCCCGGAGGCAGGACGTTCCCTCGGACGGGGACTGGGTCGCGGCCGCGGGCCGGCTGCCGGACGCCTGGCAGGGGCCGGCCGAACTGACTCGCCAACAATACGAGTTGAATCGGCGGGAAATTCTTAACGCGGACTAAATACCGAGACCCTACGCTCGGGCGACTGCAATTCGCATGCACCGCAATCGTAACGTCGGAGTATTCGGAAATGAGAGGCTTCCCGAAGAGCGCATGGCGCCTGATTCGCAACGAGGATGCCGCCACCGCGATCGAATACGCCTTCCTCGCCGCGCTCCTCGCCATGGCGATCGTCGTGTCGCTGCGGGCCATCGGCACCGAACTGTCGGCCACCTTCAACGACGTCGAGGACGGGCTGGTCGCGATGGAAGCGCCCACGCCCTGAGCGCGCGACAGGCCTCGCGGGGCTGGTCTCGGACGGCCCTTCGTTCGGCCCGGAACCGGCGCTCCGCCGTCCCGTCCAGGTCCCGATCCGGGGCCGCCTGTTCTTCGCCAATACCGGCGATTTCACTATTTAACGCTCTATAAATGATTTCACCCCTACACTATGCAAGTTTCTGGAAAAATATCAGTATTGATTTCTTGTTTTATGGGAGAGTTGTGGTAACAAGGCGGCGTGTGAAAGTCACACGCCTGGAGTAGCTGAGTACAGGAGTGAAGAGATGACGAATATGCTGAACTTTGCCAAGCGCCTCTGGTCGGATGACGAGGGTGCGACGGCCATCGAATACGGTCTGCTGGCCGCGCTCATCGCCGTCGCCATCATCGGCGCCGTGACGACGCTCGGCCAGGGCCTCATCGGCACCTTCGGTGAAGTGAGCGCCGAGCTGTCCGCGGCCCCGACCGGTGGCACGACCACCCCGACCACCCCGTAATCGCGGCACCGCACCGGCCAATCCCTAACCGAGGGGTCGCTTCACATGCGCATCTTCCTTTTCATCTTCGCGGCCCTGGTCGCGGCAGGCGGAACCGGCTTCTACCTGTTCCAGGCGCTCGGAACGCCGGTGCAGGCGGTCGACACGCCGGCTGTGGCCCAGGCCCCGAAGACGAAGGAAGTCTTCGTTCCGGCGGTCGAACTGGCCGCCGGATCGATCCTCCGCCCCGAGCAGCTCGGGCGGATGGCGGTCGGCGAATCGCTCGTCACGCCCGAGATGATCGTGGCCGACGACGCCGGCGCAGAATTCCTGACGGGCAGCGTCGCCCGGCAGGTGCTGCCGAAGGGCGTGCCGCTCGCCCGCTCGGCGATCGTCCAGCCCGGCGAACGCGGGTTTCTGGCTGCGGTCCTGCCGCAGGGCAAGCGCGCCATCGCCATCCCGATCGGCGAAGTGGCAGGGCTCAGCGGCCTGATCCTGCCCGGCGACCGGGTGGACATCATTCTGACCTATTCCGTCGCCGGCGACGTCATCGACGCCGAGCGCGACATCCGCGCCAGCGAGACGATGGTGCGGAACCTCCGCGTCCTGGCTCTCGACCAGCGCCTGGACGCGAGCCAGACGATCGACGAGAAGACCGGCAACCTGGTGCCCCCGCCTGTCGCCCGCACCGCCACCCTCGAGGTGACGCCCGAGCAGGCCGAGGTGATCACGCTCGCCACGACGCTCGGCGACCTCTCGCTGGTCCTGAACTCGGTGCGCGACGGCGGTGACGAGGTCGCGGAGGCCGGCACCGGCGAGGCGATGACCGAGCCGCTCGGGCTGACGAGCGCCTCGCGGCTCGCCGCCGGCCTGACCCGGCTCGACCCGCGCAAGCTCACCCTCGATTCGGACGTGACCTCGCTTCTGCGCCGGGAGGTGGCCGCCTCGACCGCGCCCGTCGCGGCCGGCGCCACCCCCGGCAGCCCGGTCCCGATCCAGGACCGGATGGCGCGCGTCCAGATCGTGCGCGGTACCGCCACCCGCGCCGTCGCGATCGGCGCCATCGACCTCGCCGCGGAGGCGGATGCCGCACCCGCCGCGGACTAGAACGGAACGCAACGGAGACCGAGCAGTGAACAGACCCCACATTCGCGCGTCCGCGATCCTTGCGGCGCTGCTTCTTCAGCCGGTGTTCTGCACCATTCCGGCCCAGAGCTTCGAACTGGTCAAGCCGGAGACGGAACAGGACGTGTCCCTCACCGTCGGAACCGGCCAACTGATCAAGGTGGACAGCGAGTTTACCAGCCTCTTCGTGGCGAACCCCGAGGTCGCCGATGTCGAGGTGAAATCGCCGCGCCTGCTCTATCTCACCGGGATCGGCGTCGGCGAGACCACGCTCTTCGCCGTCGACGACAACGACGACGTGCTCATGTCGGCCGTCATCAAGGTCACCCACAACAATGCGGCGATCACCGAGGGCTTCCGGCGCGTGGCGCCCGGCCAGAACGTGACGGCGACGACCGTGGACCAGTCCCTGGTCATCACCGGCGCCGTCGACACCCCGCAGCAGGCGGCCGACGTGATGCAGGTCGCGGCGCAGTTCGTCGACGACATCGGGCAGGTGGTCAATCGGATGACCGTGGCCGCGCCGACCCAGGTCAACCTCCAGGTCCGCATCGCCGAGGTCAACCGCAACGTCGACCGGCAGCTCGGCATCCGCTGGGGCGCCATCGGCGTGAGCTCGGACGGCAAGTTCCAGTACGGCTTCGTCGGCGGCGGCAACCCGTCGGTCGGCCCGGACGGCTACGGCGCCAGCGTCAGCTACAGCGCGCCGCGGCTCAATGTCGACGTGCTGCTGCAGGCGCTCTCGGAGGAGGGCATGGTGACGATCCTCGCCGAGCCGAACCTCACGGCGCGCTCGGGCGAGACGGCGAACTTCCTCGCGGGCGGCGAATATCCCTATTCCACCGTCAGCGACAACGGCACCAATGTCGAGTTCAAGGACTACGGCATCGCCCTGAACTTCACGCCGACGGTGCTCGACGGCAACCGGATCAGCCTGAAGGTCGCGACCGAAGTCAGCGACCTGAGCTTCGCGAACGAGGCCAGCGTGCCCTCGCTCGTGGCCCGCCGCGCCGAGACGACGGTCGATCTCGCCAGCGGGCAGAGCTTCGCCATCGCCGGGCTGATGCAGAAGAACTCCGCGCAGAACGCCGCCCAGATGCCGGGGCTCGGCAACGTCCCGGTGCTCGGCGCACTCTTCAAGTCCACCGGCTTCAAGCGCGGACAGACCGAGCTCGTGATCATCGTCACCCCGGTCATCGTCAGCCCGACCACGGCGCGCAAGGTCGCCACCCCGGTCGACAGCTACGTGCCGCCCAACGACTTCGAGCGCATCATGCTCGGCCGTTTCCAGGGCAACCGCGCCAACGTGACCCAGGTGCAGAACCGGATCGGCAAGCGCCGGCTCTACGGGTCGTCCGGCTTCGTGTTCGAGTGACGGGTATCGGGAGGTTGCACGAGATGTCGAGAACCACATCCATGCGGCGCCCGACGCGGGCGCTCCTCGGCGGGCTCGCCGTCGCGGCGCTGACCGCGCTGGCCGGCTGCGAAACCGGCACGGTGCCCTATGTCGCCAAGTCGAGCTACAACATCGGTCCTTCCGAGCGCTTCTACGAGCTGAAGTTCCAGGCCGGCGGCGCGGATCTGGCGAGCGGCGAGCTGATCTGGATGCAGGACACGCTCTCCACGCTCGGGCTCCGGGCCGGGGACGACATCTTCGTGCGGCTCGGGATCACCGGCAACGAGACGCTCGACCAGGCGCGGGTCGCCACTGCCGCAGCCGCGGTCGCGGGCACCCCGGCGCGCGTCCAGGTCCTCGGCAGCCCCGCGAGCCCGCTCGGCGCCGGGCGCTTCGACGCGGCGCTGGTGGAGGTCGTGCGCAACGGCCGGTTCCGGGTGATGTGCCCGACCCCGGCGCCCGACACCTGGACGCCGGAGGACGCCGCGGCGGAGCCGCCGACCGGCTGCTCGAACGCGCTCAATCTCGCCAACATGGCGGCCAGGCCCCAGGACCTGATCAATCCCCGCGTGCTCCGCGGCTCGGAGGCCAATGCCGCCGGCGCCGCGGTCGAACGCTACCGGCTCGACCAGATCAAGGAGCCCGATCCGCTCGTCTCGATGATCGGCAATTGAACCGCCATGGCAAACTCAGCGACAGCACCCGCCCGCGGCATGGTCTTCGAGGACGATTCCTCGGCCCGTGAGCCCTTCGCCGCCTATCTCACCGACGACGGCTCCCAGTCGGCGGCGACCACGATCGCGCAGCAGCGCAGCTGGTCGACCTCGAGCATCCGCAAGGGCGGCCTCGCCACGGCGCTGCGCCTGCTCGGGGTGGCGCCGCCGCCGCGCTTCATGATCGTCGATGTCGAGGGCCTGCCGATCGAGGAGGTCGAGCAGGGCCTGACCGAGCTCGCCCGGCTCGGCTCGCAGGTGATGGTCCTGGGCAGCGTCAACGACGTGAACTACTTCCGCCGGATCATGCGCACCGGCGCGCGCGACTACCTGGTCAAGCCGATCGACGCCGACATGCTCGGCGAGATCTTCGTGCGCCTCGAGCAATCGAGCGACGGGATCACCGCCCAGGGCAGGGTGGTCGGCTTCCTCGGCTGCCGCGGCGGCGTGGGCACCACGACGCTCGCGATCAACACCGCCTGGATCATGTCCGAGAAGCTGAGCCGCCGGACGGCGCTCGTCGACATGGACATCTACGCCGGCAGCATCGCGCTCTCGCTCGACATCGAGCCGACGCGCGGGCTGCGCGAGGCCTTCGACGATCCCGAGCGGGTCGACGAGGTCTTCCTGCAGAACGCCATGGCCAAGGTCGGGCGCGGCCTGCACGTCCTCGCGACCGAGGAGGCCTTCGACGACACCGTCCGCATGAGCGACGACAAGGTCCTCATGCTCGCCGACACGATGCGGGCGAATTTCGACATGTCGGTGCTCGACCTGCCGCGGCATTTCGTGATGCGCGAGCCGGCGCTCTTCTCGCGCTTCGACGACATCGTGATCGTCGCCGAGCTCACGCTGCAATCCCTCCGGGACGCCAACCGCCTGTCCAAGCTGCTCCAGACCCGGAACCGGCAGGCGAAGATCCATGTGGTCGCCAACCAGGTGGCGCCGAAGCCCGACGTGACGGCCAAGGAATTCGAGGCCGGCATGGAGGCCAAGCTGCGCTGCGTCTTCGCCATGGATTCCAAGGCGATGGCGGCGGCGAGCCTCAAGGGGCGCCCGCTGGTCGCGGCCGATCCCAAGCACAAGATGGTGTCGGACCTGCACAAGTTCTGCATCGAACTCGCCGGCGTGCCGGAGGAGGCCAAGCAGGTCTCGTTCTTCAGGCGCCGGCTCAAGAAGGCCTAAGGGATGATGGACGACGGATTCGAGCGGGGCGGGGTCGCCCCTTCCGAGGGCGCGCTTTCGGTGCTGCGTTCGGCGGCGACCGAGCGCATCCGCCAGGCGCTCGGGGCGGAGGGGCTCGCCGCCTCCAATCCGATGCAGCTCGCGGAGATGGCCAACGACGTCCTCGAATCCCTGGTGGCGGCGCGGGACGAGAAGCCGACGATCCTCGAGCAGCGGCAGATGCTGCGCGAGGTGGTCGAGGTGCTGAACGCCGAGCGCCTCGCCGCCAGCCAGCCCGAGGCCCCCGAGGAGCCCGAGGAGGATCCGCTCGCCGACCCGCTGGCGGAGCCCGAGTCCAGGAACGCGCCGGACGCCAAGAACAAGCGCTCGCTCCAGGTCAAGGCGCAGGTGATGCCGCTCCTGATGCAGCGCATCGACATCTCGGTCGCCTCCTCGCTCGGGCCCGACCAGCTGCGCGCCCAGATCGCGGAGATCGTCGAGGAGATCATCGTCGACCTGCGCATCCAGCTGAACGCGGCCGAGCTGCGCAACATCGTGCGCCTGCTCGTCGACGACATGGTCGGCCTCGGCCCGCTCGAGCCGCTCTTGGCCGACGAGACCGTGACCGACATCATGGTCAACGGCCCGCACCAGGTCTATGTGGAGCGCAAGGGCAAGCTCGAACTCACGGACGTGCAGTTCCGCGACGACCCGCATGTCATCCACGTGGCGACCCGGATCGTTACCGAGGTCGGCCGCCGCGTCGACGAATCGGTGCCGCTGGTCGACGCGCGCCTCAAGGACGGCAGCCGCGTCAACATCATCATCCCGCCGCTCGCCATCGACGGCCCGACCATCGCCATCCGCAAGTTCTCCAAGAAGGAGATCACGCTCGACGTGATGGCGCGCCAGGGCAACATCTCGACGGACATGGCGACGGTGCTGAAGATCGCGGGCCGCGCGCGGCTCAACATCCTGATCTCCGGCGGTACCGGCTCGGGCAAGACGACGCTGCTCAACGCCATGAGCCGGATGATCGACCACGGCGAGCGCACCATCACCATCGAGGACGCGGCCGAGCTGCAGCTGCAGCAGCCGCATGTGGTCCGCCTCGAGACCCGGCCCGCCAATATCGAGGGCGAGGGCGAGATCACCATGCGCCACCTGCTCAAGAACGCGCTGCGCATGCGTCCCGACCGCATCATCGTCGGCGAGATCCGCGGCGAGGAAGCCATCGACATGCTCCAGGCCATGAACACCGGCCACGACGGCTCCATGGGCACGATCCACTCCAACACGCCCCGCGACGCGCTGACGCGGCTGGAGAACATGGTGGCGATGTCGGGCTTCAAGCTGCCGGCCGAGGCGGTGCGCGAGCAGATCCAGTCGGCGGTCCACATGATCGTCCAGATCAGCCGCATGCGCGACGGCAAGCGGCGCATCACCCAGGTGACCGAGATCACCGGCATGGAGGGCGAGGTCGTCACCACCCAGGACCTCTTCAAGTTCGTCTACGAGGGCGAGGGCAACGACGGCAGCCTGCTCGGCCACCACGAATGCAGCAACCTGCGCCCGCATTTCATGCCGCGCGCGGAATATTTCGGGCTGGGCGCCCGGCTGATGGAGGCGATGGGATGCCGAGCAACCTGATCTTCGTTGCCGGCATCTTCGTCCTTTCGGTGGCGGTGATCGTCGGGCTGGGCCTCTTCGTGATCTCGGTGGTGCTCGAGGCCAGGCACCGGCACCGCAAGCGCCTCGGCCGGGTCGGGCGCAAGCGCATGTCGGGCAAGCTCGACCTCGACGACGCGCGGATGGCGCTCCTTCGGCACAAGGAGGACACCAGCGTCTTCGTCACCCTGACCGACGCGCTCTCGCGCTTCGTGCCGCTGCTCAACACCACCCGGCTGCGCGCCAACATCAAGCGCGCCGGCATGAAGCTCTCGATCGGCGCCTTCGTCATCATCTCGCTGATCGTGGCGGGCATCGCCGGGACCATCGCCACGCTGACGACGGATTTCCCGCCGGCGCTCCTCGTCATCCCGTCGCTCTTCATCGGCATGTTCCTCGTGGACGCCTTCGTCAAGCTCCGCGGCAACATGGTCGCCAACCGCTTCATGAAGCAGCTGCCGAACGGGCTCGACACCATCATCCGCGGCATCCGGTCGGGCCTCCCGGTCATCGAATGCATCGGGACCGTCGGCCAGGAATACGAGGATCCGCTCGGCGGCTATTTCCTCGCGATCAGCGAGCGGGTCGCGCTCGGCGAGCCGATCGACCAGGCGCTCTGGCGCACCGCGCGGGTGATCGACCGGCCGGAGATGGATTTCCTCGCGATCTCGATCACCATCCAGATGGAGACCGGCGGCAGCCTCGCCGAGGCGCTCGGCAATCTCGCCGATCTCCTGCGCCAGCGCGAGCGCATGAAGCTCAAGATCAAGGCGATCTCCTCCGAGGCCAAGGCCTCCGCCCTGATCATCGGCGCGCTGCCCTTCGTCATGCTCGGCCTGCTCACCCTGATGAGCCCCGATTACGTGATGCCGCTATTCACCGATCCGCGCGGCCAGAACATGCTGATGGTGGGCGCGGGCAGCATCGGCATCGGCGCCTTCGTGATGTGGCGCATGACCCAGTTCGAGATCTAGGAGGGCAGGGCCGATGGAGCTTCATCCGGCAGTCGTCATCGTCCTGGCCGCGGGCCTCTCGGGCGTGCTTCTCCTTTCGGCCGTCGGCATGATGCTCTTCGACCGCCGCGCCCGCCAGCAGCGGGTGCAATCCGCGGTCGGGCGGCGCAGCGGGCGGGCCGCCGGCGCGGCCGGCCCGGCGCGCAATTCCGCCTGGCAGCAGGGCGCGGTCAATTTCATGCGCCTCTCGACCAAGCGCTTCTCGATCATGAAGGACCGCCAGAGCCGGGAGACGAAGCTCATGCTGGTCAGCGCGGGCTATCGGTCGCGCGACGCCATCGTCATCTACACCTTCTTCAAGCTCGTGGCGCCGATCGTCTTCCTCGCGGCGGCGGCGCTCTACGTCTACGGGCTCAACCCGATCGGCCGCGGTCCGGCCTTCGATGCCGGGGCGATCGTGCTGGCGGCACTCCTCGGCAGCAAGCTGCCCGACATCATCGTCAAGAACGGAAGGCAGAAGCGGCTCGAGAGCATCCGCAAGTCGCTGCCCGACGCGCTCGACATGCTGGTGATCTGCGCCGAGGCGGGCCTGGCCTCGGACGCCGCGCTCAAGCGCGTCGTGACCGAGACGAGCCGCAAGTCCTCGGTGCTCGGGGAGGAGCTGAACCAGACCGCGCTCGAGCTGAGCTTCATGCCCGAACGCCGTCAGGCGCTCGAGAACCTCGCCGACCGCGCGCCGCTCCCCTCGGTCGCCGCCTTCGTCAACACCATGATCCAGGCCGAGAAATACGGAACGCCGCTCGCGCGCGCCTTCAAGGTGCTCAGCCAGGAGCAGCGCACCGAGCGCATGCTGCGGGCCGAGGAGAAGGCGGGCCGGCTGCCGGCGACCATGACCGTGCCAATGATGCTCTTCATCCTGCCCGCACTCTTCATCGTGCTGATCGGCCCGGCGATCCTCGACATCATGGATAATTTCATCGGGATGAACCACTAGCCGGCCGCGCGCGGGGCGCGCCGCCGCTCCTGCAACCGCCGGCCCCATGAGGCGCCGGCGCATCCCGATTCCCAAAAGACAAAGATGCTGCACTTCCCCCGCCCTGCGGCTCGCGCCGCCGGGCGACCGGACCGGGCAAGGTGCCACTGGCGCCTCGGCTTCCCGATCCGGGGGAATGCTACGCGGGCTGGGCGGAGCGCGGCCCGCTTCCGAAAGCTCTCGTCGGTTTTACTGCACGTTCCCGATCGGCTTGCCCTGCTTGAGCAGGGCGCGCAGCTCCCGGTAATAGGCGAGGTTGCTCTGGACCTGCTGCGAGCTCAGATCCCGCGACAGCGTCGCCGCCGCCTCGCGGTCCTTGCCCGCGAGCCCGTAGACCAGCGCGAGATTGCCGCGGGTGCGCGCCGAGGAGGCATTGTCGCGGGAGAGCTCGCTGAGGATCCGGATGCCCTCGTCGGTCTGGCCCGAAAGCCCGAGCGACAGGCCGAGATTGCTGAGCAGGGCGAAATCCGTCGGATTGCGCGCCAGCCCCTCGCGATAGACCGTCTGCGCCTCCTTGTGCCGGCTGAGCCGGTCGAGGGCGATTCCCCGCGCCGTGGTGATCTGGATGTTCTTGGGCGCGCGCTTCGAGGCGACCTCCAGATTGGTCAGCGCCGCCTGCGGCTTGCCGCCGGCGAGCTGGGTGCGCGACAGTTCCAGCAGGATCTCGGGATTGCGCGGCTTGCGCAGATTGGCCTCGAGCAGCGCCTGCTCGGCGCGCGAGAACTGCCCCAGGCCGGTATAGCTCCGCCCCAGCCCGACCAGCGGATCGACCGAGCGCGGATTGGCGTCGAAGGCCTGCTGGTAGAGATTGGCGGCCGTGCCGTAGTCGCCGGCGCTCATCGCCTTTTCCGCGAGGCTCATCGAGGATCCCGAGCCGCCGATGCCGGCGCCCGGCCCCCCGGAGCAGGCGGTGAGGAACGTCGCCGCGGCGAGTGCCGCCAGAAGATGACTTCTTCCCCGTGCTGATGTCGCGCCCATGGCCTGTCCTGTCCGGTTGGTGTGCGACCACCAGATATTAACCCGAATGGTTACCAAATCCTTGTCGCGCCGGAGCGGAAGGCGATCGCAACCGGAGTCCCTTGTCCCCGGTACGACCGTCCCGGCACGAGACGAGGGCAGCGCCCGCCCCGGAGCGCCCGCGTCGTGCCGGAGGCACGCCTTCGGCGTGACGGGGGCGGGGCGGGCGCTACTCAGCGCTGCCCGCCGGGCGGGGGGGGTGACGCCAGGCGCAGCCGGAACCCAGCCAGCGGGGTCACATTGCCAGATGCAATTCCCCTGCGCCACAGCAGGGGCCGGCGATCGCGCGCCGCGGGGCGGGCGGTTACGGAAAAGAAACCCTTGGCCGGCAAGGTCGCGACGCGCGGGCCACGTCGCCCCGGTCACGAAAGGCGCGAAATCCATGGCGTATCTCATCCCGGCCGTCGCCATCGCGCTCTTCGCCGGGGCCGCGGTCGACGACATCGCCCATCGCCGCATCGCCAACGCCTTCGTGCTCGGGCTGAGCCTGCTCGCGCTCCTGCGTCTGGTCTTCGGGGCCTCCTTCGGCGCGGCGACGGGAACGCCGATCCTCGATGTCGCGGTGGCCTTCGCGGTCTTCGCCGCCGGAGCGGCGCTCTTCCACTTCGGGCTCTTCGGCGGCGGCGACGTCAAGCTGCTCGCGGCCGGCGCGCTCTGGATCGGCGCCGCCTCGGCCGGCAGCTATCTCTTCGCCACCGCGCTCGCCGGCGGGCTGCTCGCCATGGGCTTCGTTGTCTGGACCTTCGTGGCGAAGGCAATCGGCAGCGGCGGCCTGCGGCCCTCGCTGCCCTATGGCGTGGCGATCTCCGCCGGTGGCATCCTGGCGACGGCGGGCCTGGTCTGAAGGCGCCCGCGCTCAGGCCGCTTCGGGCAGGAAGCGGATCCCCATCCTCTCGACCGCGTGATAGCGCACCTCGGCCTGCCGGCTCGGCCCGTTCTCGATGCGCAGCTCGAAGCGCCGCGGCAGCGCCAGCCAGTTGCCGAGCCTCAGCTGCGCCCCCTCGTCGGAGAGGTTGAGCAGCACGCAGTCGATGGCGGTATGGCCGCTGCGAAAGACGATCTGTCCGCGTCGCAGCACGCGGGAGCGCGGGGAGTTTCGGCGTTCGCTGGACATGGCGGGTATTTCCGTTCCTGAACCTGGTCTGCTTCCTTGCCCCGCCAGTCTACGCCCGCGGGGGAGCAGGGCAAAACTCATTCTTATCCATTGGTTAACTTAGGATTTGTGAACCATTCTATAAAGATTTGACGAAGGAATCCGGCCCCGGTTCATCACTTATTTTCCATCCCCGAGCAGATTGGCCGGGAGGAATTCGGAGGCCCGGCGTCTCCGGGGCCGCGATCCGGCCTCCCGAGACAGCCCGCAGACGCCTCCGGTATTGGGGATGCAAGCAATGGCCGCGAGTTTCATCCATCGACTGCGCAGAACCCTTGCAAATCTCCGCCGCGACCGGCGCGGCGCGGCGGCCATGCTGCTCGCCCTGGCCGTGGTGCCGATCTTCGCCTCGGTCGGACTGGCGGTCGATTCGTCGATGGGCTACCTGCTGCGTACCCGCATGTCCAAGGCGCTCGACACCGCCGGCCTCGCCGCAGGGCGTCTCGCGCTCAACGCCAATGCCGAGGACATCGCGCGGCAGTATTTCGACGCGAATTTCGAGGCCTCCGGCGGGTCGGTCGAGCTGACGAGCTTCAATTTCGAGCTCACCCCGGACCGCAAGTTCGTGACCCTGACCGCCGAGGCGGTCGCCCCGACCATCTTCATGCGCGTCTTCGGCCGGGACACGATGACGGTCAGCTCGCGCACGGTGATCCGGCGGCAGACCACCGGCATGGAGCTCGCACTGGTGCTCGACAACACCGGCTCGATGTGGGGGACCGCCTTCGACACCATGCAGCAGGCGGCCTTCGACCTGGTCGACATCCTCTACGGCGAGGATACCGTGGTCGACAACCTCTGGGTCAGCCTCGTGCCCTATACCGCCACCGTGAACATCGGGAGCGGGCATTCCGGCTGGCTCGCCGCCGGCGACCGGGTGAACCTGAGCCCCGGCGATTATTCGACGGCGGGCTGGAAGGGCTGCGTCGAGGCGCGGGCGACGCCGCTCGACACCGACGACACGCCGCCCTCCGGTGGCGCCTTCACCTCGTATTTCTACGCCTCCACCACGCGGACCCAGGACAACAACTGGCCGGCGATCCTGCCCGAGCTCTGGCGCCGCAACGACGGCCGCGGCCCGAACCTCGGCTGCGGTCCGGCGATCACCTCGCTCACCCCGTCGCGGACGACAATCGACGCGGCCATCGCCAACATGGGCGCCTGGCACCGCGGCGGCACCACCGGCAACCTCGGCCTCTCCTGGGGCTGGCGCACCATCTCGCCGCGCTGGCGCGGGCTCTGGGGCGGCGAGACGCCCGCGACGCATCCGCTCGACTACGGCACGCCCTTCATGGACAAGGTGGTGGTGATCCTCACCGATGGCCAGAACCAGTTTTACGACCACGATTCCGGCGCCCTGCCGCGCTCGGACTACACCGCCTACGGGCGGCTGGAGGCACTCGGCGTGACGAGCCTCTCCCAGGGCCGGGCCATTCTCGACGGCCGCATGGCCTCGACCTGCTCTGCGATGAAGGCCGAAGGCATCCGGATCTACACGATCACCTTCGGGGCCTCTCCCGACAGCACGGCCCAGGCGCTCTTCCGCAATTGCGCGAGCACACCGGCGATGTATCGCCACGCCCCGACCAATGCGGATCTGTCCGACGCCTTCCGGGCGATCGGGGGCGAGCTCGCCAATCTGCGCATCGTGGAGTGATCCGATGAGCGCGCGCATCCCGATGGCGATCCGGCGGCTCCGCCGCGATCAGGGCGGCGCCACGATCGTGGAATTCGCCTTGATCTTCCCGGTCTTCATCCTCGCGGTCTTCGGGATCATCGAGACGGCCATGGTGCTCTTCATCAGCTCCAGCATCGAGGCGGCGGTGCTCGAGGCCTCGCGCTTCGGCGCCACCGGCAGCCTGCCGCCGGGCGTCAGCCGCGAGGACCGGGTGCTCGAGATCGTGGGCGAGAAGACCTACGGGCTGGTCGACCTCGACCAGGCCGACATCCAGACGCTGGTCTATGCGAGCTTCGACGACATCGGCCAGCCCGAGCCCTTCGAGGACGACAACCTCAACACCGTCTACGACGACCCCGAGCCCTTCACCGACGTGAACGGCAACGGTGTCTGGGACGCCGACATGGGCGCCGCCGGGCTCGGCGGGCCGAGCGACGTGGTGGTCTACCGGGTCAGCTACGACTGGGGCGTGATGACGCCGCTGATCCGCGGCGTGCTCGGCGACAGCCTCCGGCATATCTCGAGCGTCGCCGTGCGCAACGAGCCGTTCTGAGGGGAGGCGGAGATGCGACGCAGCTTTCGGCGGATCTGGCAGAACACCCGGGGCGTGACCTCGCTCGAATTCGCGCTGATCCTGCCGGTCATCGCGATCCTGGCCGCGGGCACCATCGAATTCGGCCGGCTGGTGATCCTGACCCAGAAGCTGCAGAACGGCACCTTCATCCTCGCCGACCTGGCGGCGCGCGACAAGACGCTGAGCGTGGGCCAGCTCGACAGCCTCTTTCTCGCGCTCGACAACATCATCCAGCCCTTCGACTTCGATACGGAGGGGACCGCGATCGTGACCGGGATCCGCGTCGACAGTTCGGGCGACCCGGTGATCAACTGGCAGCGCAGCGGCGCGGGAACCCTGGTTGCGGCGAGCGAGATCGGCGCCCCGGGCGAGGTCGCCGCGCTTCCCGCGGCCCTCACGGCGACCGAAGGCGAGACGATCATCGTCTCCGAGGTCTTCTACGACTTCGAGCCGATCTTCGGCCTCTCGGCGAGCCCGGGCGTCTTCCGCAAGGTCGCCTATGTCAAGCCGCGCCTCGGCACGCTCGAGACCCTGCTGCCCTGACGGGACCGCTCAGGCGCCCTCGGACGAGCGCGCCCAGAGATTGATGTTCTCCTCGTTGGCATGGGCGTCGATCTCGCTCAGCTCCGCGGCGGTGAAGTCGAGATTGCCGACGGCCCCGGCGCAATCGAGCACCTGCTCCGGCCTCGAGGCGCCGATCAGCGCGGTGGTGATCCCCTCGTCGCGCAGCACCCAGGCGAGCGCCATCTGCGCCAGCGTCTGGCCGCGGCGCTCGGCGATGGCATTGAGGGCGCGGATGCTCTCGATGGTGCGCTCGTTGAGGAATTCCTGTCGCAGGCTCTTGCCCTGGGTGGCGCGGCTGCCTTCCGGGATGCCCTTGAGATACTTGGCCGTCAGCATGCCCTGCGCCAGCGGCGTGAAGGCGATGGAGCCGACGCCGAGCTCCTTCAGCGTCGCCTTGAGCCCGTCGCGCTCCACCCAGCGGTTGAACATGTTGTAGCTCGGCTGGTGGATCACCAGGGGCGTGCCGAGATCCTTCAGGATCGCCGCGGCCGCCCGCGTGCGCTCCGAGTTGTAGGACGAGATCCCGGCATAGAGCGCGCGCCCCGAGCGCACGATGGCGTCGAGCGCGCCCATGGTCTCCTCGAGCGGCGTGTCGGGGTCGAAACGGTGCGAATAGAAGATGTCGACGTAGTCGAGGCCGAGCCGTTTCAGCGAGGCGTCGCAGGAGGCGATGAGATACTTGCGGCTGCCCCATTCGCCGTAGGGACCGGGCCACATCAGATAGCCCGCCTTGGAAGAGATGATCAGCTCGTCGCGGTATCCCGCGAGATCGGTCCGCAGGATCTCCCCGAAGGCCTCCTCGGCCGATCCCGGCGGCGGCCCGTAGTTGTTGGCGAGATCGAAATGCGTGATGCCGCGGTCGAAGGCCGCGCGGCAGATCGCACGCTTGGTCTGGTGCGGCGTGTCATGGCCGAAATTGTGCCAGAGCCCCAGCGAGATCGCCGGCAGCCTGAGACCGCTCGCCCCGCAGCGGCGATAGACCATCGCGTCGTAGCGATCTTCGGCCGGTATGTAGCTCATGCGCCCATCTCCCTCATGTCATGGCATCAAGCCAGCAGCGCCCGCGCCTCCTCCGGGCCGAGCGGCTCCGGCCGGGTGCAGCTCGTCTGCAGCTCGACGAAGGTCCCAGTCTCGCCGGACTTCAGGATCGCGGTCATCACGTCCACGCCGTGCAGCGCGCGGTCGAGCGAGCAGCGCATGTCCCGTCCCTGCAGGATCGCCTGCGCCATGTCCGCGAGGCCGGCGCTGCGGTAGTTCGCCATCATCCCCTCCGGGTGCCGGTCGTTCGGCACGCCCAAGGGATGGCCCGATTCGGCGACGGGCGCAATCACGCCGTCGCGGCCGGCCATCTCCAGCGTCCCGCCGAAGAAGTTCGGATCGGGCAGGAAGAGCGAGCCCTCGGTGCCGTAGATCTCCATGTTCCGGTGGTGATGCGCCCAGACGTCCCAGCTCGCCGAGACCGTGACGGTGGCGCCGCTCGCGAAGTCGAGCAGGGCGTGGATGTTGGTGGGCGTCCTGACCGCGATCGTCTCTCCCCTGCGCGGCCCCTCGGTCAGGATCGTCCGTGTCGGGCTTGCCGAGGTGGCCAGCGCCGCCACCCGCCGGACCGGCCCGATCAGGTGGACCAGGTTGGCGATGTAATAGGGGCCGAGGTCGAGCATCGGCCCCGCCCCGGGCAGGAAGAAGAAATCCGGGTTCGGATGCCAGTGCTCCATGCCATGGGACATGACATGGGCGCTGCCGGCGGTGATCGCGCCGATGGCGCCGTCGTCGATCAGCCGGCGGGCCAGCTGATGCGCGCCGCCGAGAAAGGTGTCCGGCGCGCAGCCGACGCGCCGCCCCACCTTCGCCGCCAGCGCGCGCAGCTCCAGCCCCTGCGCCACCGAGAGCACCAGGGGCTTTTCCGAATAGACATGCTTGCCCGCTTCCAGCGCCTGCCGCGAGATCGCGAAATGCGCCTCCGGGACCGTCAGGTTGATGACGAGGTCGATGTCTTCGTTGCCGAGCAGGGCCTCGAAGCTCTGCGCCTCGACCTTGAATTCCTTCGCGCGCGCCGCCGCGGCGGCGGGGAGGAGATCGGCGCAGGCGCGCAGCTCCAGCCCCCTGAAGAGCGGCGCGAGGGTGAAATAGGTCTTCGAGATATTGCCGCAGCCGACGATGCCGATCCCGAGTGTGTCGCCCATGCCTCGCTCCTGCTCAGAAGGCCTGGGCCGCGGTCAGCGAGCGCTCCGCGAAGCGCTCGGGGTCGCGGGGATTGTCGTGCTCGATCACGAAATGCCGCGCCCTGGTCGCGCGCAGCGCGGTCATCAGCCCCGGCCAGTCGAGGGTCCCGTAGCCCACGTCGGCCCAGCCGTCCTCGCCGGTGTTCTGGCCGGCGGGCGCGATGTCCTTGACATGCACCGCGGTGATGCGATCGGCGAAGCGGGCGATCCAGTGGAAGGGATCGGCGCCCGATCTGGCGAGCCAGGCGATGTCCGCCTGCCATTCCAGCTCCGGCGCGCCCGCAAAGATCGCCTCGAGCGGGATCGCCCCGTCCTTCAGCGCGATGAACTCGAGGTCGTGGTTGTGCCAGCCGAAGCCGAGGCCCGCGTCGCGGATCGGCTTGCCGGCCGCCGCGAGCCGATGGCCCAGGATCTCCCAGGCCACCCCGGTATCGGGCTGCACATCGGGCGGGAGCGCGGGGCAATAGACCGTGCCGATGCCGAGCAGCCGGGCGATCTCGATGACCCGGTCCGGCGCCTCCTCGATCATCTCGAGGCCGAAATGCCCAGTGGGCATCCTGAGCCCGGTCAGCTCGAGCAGCTCGGCCAGCTCCGCCACCTTCGCGGCATCGGCATAGAGCGCATGGTAGCCCTCCACCTCGCCATAGCCGAGGCGGGCGAGCATCACGAGCGTCCGGGAGAGCGGGGGGAAGTTGCGCGAGCTGTAGAGCTGGTAGGAGAAATCGGTCATGTCGCCCTCCGTGGCGGTCGGGGTTCTGTCTGCCGGGGCGAGGCCGCAGGCGTCGCGCCGGGGCCCGCGGGGTCGCCGCAGTCCGGGGTAACGCGGATCTCGCGCCCTTTGGTTCCCTTGTCGAGCGGGAAGATACCGCCCGGCAATTGCGTTCAACCTTTCTTCTCCGACCGCCCCGCAGCAAGATGAGGGCGGCGCCCGTCCCCGGCGGGTGCAAAGCGCCCGCGCCGTGCCGGAGGCACGCCTTCGGCGTGACGGGGCGGCGCGGGCGGGGGTGGTGACGCTGGGCTCGGGCCAAAGCGGACGTGTCGCCAGATGCAATGAGGGAAAGCCCATGCGCATGACCACCGAGGAAGCCTTCGTCAAGGTGCTCCAGCGCCACGGGATCCGCGAGGCCTTCGGCATCATCGGCTCGGCCTTCATGCCCATCTCGGACCTCTTCCCCAGGGCCGGCATCCGCTTCTGGGACGTGGCCCACGAATGCAACGGCGGCTACATGGCAGACGGCTTCACCCGCGCCACGGGCCGCATGGCCATGTGCATCGCCCAGAACGGGCCGGGCATCACCAATTTCGTCACCGCCATCAAGACCGCCTACTGGAACCACACGCCGATGCTGCTGGTGACACCCCAGGCCGCCAACCGCACCATCGGCCAGGGCGGCTTCCAGGAGGTCGAGCAGATGGCGCTCTTCCGCGACATGGTCGGCTACCAGGAGGAGCTGCGCGACCCCGCCCGCATCGCCGAGGTGCTGACCCGGGTGATCGCCAAGGCCCGCCGCCTCTCGGCGCCCGCCCAGATCAACCTGCCGCGCGACTACTGGACGCAAGTGATCGACATCGACCTGCCGGCGCCCAGCGTCTTCGAGCGGCCGGCCGGCGGGCCCGCGGCCATCGCCGCGGCGGCGGCACTACTCTCGGAGGCGCGCTTTCCGGTGATCCTGAACGGCGCCGGCGTGGTGCTCTCCGGCGCGATCCCGGCCTCGCGACGGCTCGCCGAGCGGCTGGACGCGCCGGTGGCCTGCAACTACCAGCACAACGACGCCTTTCCCGGCTCCCATCCCCTGAGCCTCGGCCCGCTCGGCTACAACGGCTCGCGCGCCGCGATGGAGCTGATCGCGCGGGCCGACGTGGTGCTGGCGCTCGGCACCCGGCTCAACCCCTTCTCGACCCTGCCGGGCTACGGCATCGACTACTGGCCGAAGGATGCGAAGCTGATCCAGGTCGATCTCGACCCCGACCGCATCGGCCTGACCAGACCCGTCGCCATGGGCATCGCCGGCGATGCCCGGTCGGTGGCCGAAAGCCTGCTCGCGGCACTCACCGACGATGCGGGCGACGCCGGCAGGGCCGAGCGAAGGGCGCTCGTCGCCGAGACGAAGTCGCGCTGGCTCCAGGCGCTGGCCGCCATGGACCACGAGGCGGACGATCCGGGCACCTCCTGGAACGCCGAGGCCCGCGCCCGCGAGCCGGAGAGGATGTCGCCGCGCATGGCCTGGCGCGCGATCCAGTCCGCCCTGCCCAAGGCGGCGATCGTCTCCTCGGACATCGGCAACAATTGCGCCATCGGCAATGCCTATCCGAGCTTCGAGGAGGGGCGGAAATATCTCGCCCCCGGCCTTTTCGGCCCCTGCGGCTACGGCTTCCCGGCGATCCTCGGCGCCAAGATCGGCTGCCCGGA
Source organism: Rhodovulum sp. (assembly GCA_020637615.1). Taxonomy (GTDB): domain Bacteria; phylum Pseudomonadota; class Alphaproteobacteria; order Rhodobacterales; family Rhodobacteraceae; genus Amaricoccus. Next base: position 757 of record JACKKC010000004.1, on the reverse strand, counting down.
GGTGCCGGTGGTGGGCTTCGCCGGCGACGGCGCCTTCGGGATCTCCATGTCGGAGATGTCGTCGATCGGCCGCGAGGGCTGGCCCGCCATCACCATGGTGATCTTCCGCAACTACCAATGGGGCGCGGAGAAGCGCAACACGACGCTCTGGTACGACGACAACTTCGTCGGCACCGAGCTCGACCCGGCGCTCTCCTATGCGCGGGTCGCCGAAGCCTGCGGGCTGAAGGGCGTGGTCGCGCGCAGCATGGAGGAACTCACCCAGGCGCTGCGCGCCGCCTGCGCCGCGCAGGGGCAGGGCGTCACCACCTTCATCGAGGTCATCCTCAACCAGGAACTCGGCGAGCCCTTCCGCCGCGACGCGATGAAGAAGCCGGTGGTGGTCGCCGGCATCGACCCCGCGGACATGGCGCCCCAGCCCGCGCCGTAACCGGCCGGATCCGCGCGCTGATCGCCCGCGCCGCCTTCGATCCGAAACCAGCGACCCCCGCCATCGTCTCCCTTCCCACGCAGGCCAAGGATCCCCAGCCCGATTGACCCGCGGCGATCGGGCCGCGCCGGCCCTGCCGGGGGCCGGCGCGCAAGTGCACCGTCCAGCGCCGCCGCGCCCCGATCCTCAACCGCCGGTGAAGCTCCACCCCCCTCGACCTGCGGCTTGCGCATGCGGGCGACCGGACCGGGCAAGGCGCCACCGGCGCCTCGCCTTTCCGGTCCGGAGGCCTGCGGTGCGTGCCGCGCGGGGCGCGGCCTTTTTCCT
>JACKKC010000039.1 GCA_020637615.1 Rhodovulum sp. | reverse complement strand
TCCCGCCCTCAGCCAGTACTGTCGTGTAGTATGTGCAGGCCAGCACTGTAGAGAAGAGTGGAAGGCAACACGGCGTGCACCGTCATGGCGAGGTGCATGCTGATCCCGCGCGGTCAGAGACCCCATGCACGCCGGGACACCATCCACACGGAAACCGGGAGGTCCCTGGATCCCCAGTTGCGCATGCGCCGGGCCTCAGCGGCGACGCCATGGCCGTAACCCGCGCATGCCAAGCACGGGCCGCACTCAGACCCGGGAAACCGGCTCACAGGCGCTTTGACGCCGCCCTCGCGAGCGACGCGCCATGACTCCGGACCGTTGGCCTTCGCCAGATCCTCGATCGTCGTGTGCACGTCGGTGTCCGGCATCTTCCGCCACCGGAACGCCCACGCCAGCGCCTTGACTATGGCGTTGTCCACGCCCGGCCGCGGCGCCCACTCGGCCCCGTCCGGCGTCACCACCCGCTTCCGGCCGCAGCGCTTCCGGAACGTCAGCGGGATGCGGACGGTGATCGTCTCACCGTCTGCCGAGACCGTCGCCCGCGTCACACCGCCCCACTGCTGCCCGCCACCTTTCTCACCAGTCCCGCGAGCCCGTTCGGCCGTAGCCGAACCTCCACGCCGCACATCCGCACGTCGACCCGCTCGACCAGCAGCCCAACGATCCGCGCCTGCTCGGCCGGGAACAGCTCGTCCCACAGCGGGTCGAACTCAGTGAGCGCGCCCGGACCTCGACCTCGGTTATGTCGTCCGCCTCAGCCCGCGCCGCGCGGCACGTGCCGACGACGATCTCCGGCTGCCGGAAGATGCCGCGCAGCTGGTCGATGACCGCCGCCTCGATCTCGCCCGCCGGCATGCGCCCGACCGGACAGGCATCCGGGCCACGCTTCAGCGCGTCCTGTCTAAAGCAGTAGTGGTAGAGCCGGTCTTCCTTGCGGGTGTGGCTCGGCGACACCGCCGTGCCCGTTGGCCCGAAGATCAGCACCTTCAGCAGTGCCGGCGTCTACGTCCCGGCGCGCTTTGATCGATGAGATGCTTCCTGACAGACTCATCCGCAGCGTTACCCCAGGTAGACGAGGCGTACCAAATTTGGCATCCGAACAGGTGCTTAATCATAGACGATATCGCCCGCCTCGTACCCGAGTTCGGCCGCGGCATCGGCAACGGACTTTCCGGTAGCCAAGGCATGCTTGGCGATTTTCGCGGCATTCTCATACCCCAGGATGGGCACGAGGCCGGTCGCCAGAACGAGGCTGTTGTTCAGAAGGCTCCGGCAATGGGCCTCGTTGGCGGCGATACCCACGACGCATCGATCGGTAAGACACCGCATGGCCCGCTTCAGAATACGGATCGACTGGAGGATGTTGAATATCGCGACTGGTTCGAAGGCGTTGAGCTGCAACTGGCCGGCCTCGGCGGCCATGGTCACGGTCAGGTCGTTGCCGATGACCTGGAACGCCACTTGGTTCACGACCTCGGGGATCACCGGGTTGACCTTTCCGGGCATGATCGAGGAACCGGCCTGGACCGGAGGCAGGACGATCTCGCCCAGACCGGCCCGTGGTCCGCTACTGAGCAGCCGCAGGTCGTTGCAAATCTTGGACAACTTAACCGCAATCCGCTTCAGGACGCCGGAAAACATCACGAAAGCGCCCAGGTCCGACGACGCCTCGATCAGGTTGCGCGCCAGCTTCAGCTCGAAGCCGACGACGCGCGAGAGCTCGGCGACCGCGGTCCCGGGATATTCCGGCGGCGTATTGATGCTGGTGCCGATGGCTGTGCCGCCGAGGTTCACCTCGCGAAGCAGGAGCGAGATCTCCCCGATCCGCTCGATGTCCTCCTCGATCGTGTTGGCGAACGACCGGAACTCCTGCCCGAGGGTCATCGGCACGGCATCCTGGAGCTGCGTGCGCCCGACCTTGTGCACGTGGTCGAACTCGACCGCCTTGGCCTCGAACGCGTCAGACAGCCGCCGCTGTTCGAGCGTGAGGCTATCGACATTGCGCAAGATCGCCAGGCGCAGCGCCGTAGGATAGACATCGTTCGTGGACTGCGACCGGTTCACGTCGTCGTTGGGGTGCAGATGCTGGTAGGCCCCGAGCGAGTGCCCCATCTTCGCCAGAGCGATGTTGGCGATCACCTCGTTGGCATTCATGTTGCTGGAGGTTCCGGCGCCGCCCTGGATCATGTCGACGATGAACTGGTCATGGTGGGCACCGCCGATGATCTCGTCGCAGGCGTCCTGGATCGCCCGGGCCCTTTCGGCGTCGAGCACGCCCAGTTTTGTGTTTGCGGCCGCAGCAGCCTTCTTGACCTGAGCCAAAGCGATCACCAGCTCGGGAAACTCCGAAACCGGGACACCGGAGATGAAGAAGTTCTTGTACGCGCGCATCGAGTGGACGCCGTACTTGGCCTCCGCCGGCACCTCGAACTCGCCCAGAGAATCCCGTTCGATTCGCATTGCGATTTCCCCCGAATGCATCGACACCACTAGGCCAGTAGAAATTGCTTGGCAACGGGTTCGACCGCGTCGGCCGAGGAATGCGTCGGTGGCGCAATCCGACCCTGTCACCCCGATCGGAGGGTTCGCTCCTTGTCCATCCTGCTGATCCACACCGGAGGCACCATCGGCATGATCGCGACCGCCGACGGATTCGCACCCGGAGACGGCGTGGTCGAAGACTGTATCGATGATATGCTGCGTCGCGGGGAGGTGTCGAGCCGGGTAACCGTCCACACCGTGACGCCACAGATCGACAGCGCCAATGCCGCGCCGGAGGACTGGAACCGCGTGGTCCGCCTCATCGCGGAAAGCTACGAACGCTTCGACGCCTTTGTCGTCACCCACGGCACGGACACGCTTGCCTATACCGCCGCGGCGCTCTGCTTCGCCCTCGAGGGGCTTGCAAAGCCGGTGATTGTAACCGGATCGATGCTGCCGCTGACGGTTGCCGGGAGCGACGGGCGAGACAACCTGCGGGAGGCTCTGAGCGTGGCGCACAGCGCGCCCGCGGGTGTCTGGGTGCAGTTTGCCGGCAAGCTCTTGCATGGCGGCCGTGTGCGCAAGTCGCACTCCCGCCACTTCGACGCCTTCGCCGCCGAGCCGACCGAAATGGCTCCGCGTTACGGCGGCGGGACGCTGCGGTGCCACGCGTTCGGCGCGCCCGACGTCGCCATTCTGGCCTTCGCTCCCGGGGTCTCGGCCCGGGTCTTTCAGTTGGCCTTGCGCACGTGCGAAGGGGTGGTCCTACGATGCTATGGGTCTGGAACCGCCCCGGAGCAAAGGGAGTTGGCGGAAGGCCTCAAGGTCGCAGCCGACCGCCGCATCCCGGTAGTTGCGGTCAGCCAATGCCCGGAAGGTGGAATGGCGCTGGGCACCTATGCCGCCGGTTCCATCCTGCGCGACGGCGGCGTGATCGACGGGCGCGACATGACGGTTGAAGCTGCATTTACCAAGCTGCTATTCGCCCTTTCGGTTAGCGAGGACCCAGACAGGCAGCGCGACCTTCTGGTCTCCGCGCTTTGTGGCGAGTTCACCCCCGAGCGATAGCGCGGGCCGGCCTCATCGAAAGCCCCCTCCATAGCGCGAACGGTTGGCAGTTGTTGGCGGCTGCAACGGATGATCGGCCGCGAATGGCCGACGGCCAGCACCTGGGGTAAAGATTGCGCAGGCCCGCTCGCGCGAAACCAAGAGTTCGCGCTGCCCGTCCCACTCCAACGGAAACCCGCCCCAAAGAACCTTCAGCTGCAGCCCCGCCGGCTGCCGCCCATCGAGGATCGTTTCGACGCGGTCCGTTGCTAGCAGCGTTAGCCGCAGCACCCGGCTGACGTAGCTGTCATGCACGCCCTGCCTCGACAACATCTTCATCGAGCGTCTCTGGCGGTCCCTGAAATATGAATGCGTCTACCTGCACGCCTGGGAGACCGGCTCTCAGGCCAAGGTAGGTGTCGGCCAATGGATCACCTTCCACAACCACCAGCGCCCTCACGCTGCCCATGGCGGACAACCGCCGGCCGTGGTCTGCTTCAACAGCATTGAAACCGGTCACCAGGTGCAGGCAGTAGCTTAAGTCACCCAGAAATCTGTCCAATGATCGGGGAGTAGCTCACTCCGGTGGCACGTCGTTCCACGCGTGCACCACATCCGAAAGTTCTTTGAGATGACACTAACCTTCCTGGCGCACAGCGCTTCGCTCAACTCTACATGCAACGGCCAGCCATTGACGGAGCACTTGCGCGCCGTGGCCGGCATGGCGGCGGAAGGCGCCCGGCCTCTCGGCATCGAGCGGGCTGCGCACTGCGTGGGACTGCTACACGACCTTGGCAAATACCACCCTGACTTCCAGCGGCGGCTGGCCGGCGCCGCCGTCCGGGTCGACCATTCTACCGCCGGAGGCGCGATCCTGCTGCGGGAGGCCGACGCGCGCGACAGGATCGCCGCGGAGGCCCTCGCCTATTGCATCCTCGGCCACCATGCCGGGCTCCCGGACAAGATGAATGGAACCGAAACGTCGCTGGCACGACGGCTGGAGACCTTCGCGGACGGCCTCGATCCGTCGTGGCGCCGGGAGATCGCGGTCGATCTCGACGGGGTGGGCGCGGAACTCGTCGCCAAGGCGTCGGGGGAGAGCCGAGTCTATCCGGCTCTTATTGGGGGAAGTGAAGGGGGAGACCGTTTCTCATGATCGAAAAGAGCCCCGATAAATCAATTGGATGGATGGATATGTTGGCGGAGGGGATGGGCCTGATTTCCAACCTTCTCCACCACCCAAATAACTGTTACTATTATATAAAAGATAATTTGGAAGGGTGTGCGGTTCAATCGCGACTGGAAGCGAAACGACTGAGCAGTCGCCAACATAGCTTCACAAGCAGGAGCATGCACCGGGAGCGCGGCATCCACCCCATGCCTACTTCCCCAACGCTCGGCGCGACCGGTACCTTCCCGACCTAGCCTGATGATCTCGCGGCCAGCTTTTTCGAGAGGACAGAGACAATCGCGATCCAGACCGTGAGGCGCAACGTCATGGCGATGGCGGTGCGCGGTTCGAAAGCGCCGCCCAATGCGGCGTGCAGGCCGAAGGCGACGAAGACGAGCGCGATCGCGATGGCGAGCCCGGCGGAAAGGCTGGCGGCCCAGCTCTGTCTCAGCGCGATGGCGACCCCGGCGAGAACATAGACGAAGCCGGACAGGAAGTTGAACCACAGCACGAAGGGAACCACCTTGCCGGCTGCTTCCCTGGCCGCGTCGCCTCCGAACAGGACGGTTCCGCCGGACAGGATCGTCAGTGCCCCGAAGACCACCGCCACCGCCGCCACGCTCCACAGCGACCAGGATGCAGAAGATCTTGTCGTCATGTCACAAACTCCTCCTGATTGTCGAGCACGCCGTCCCGCAGGTGGAATAGCCTGTCGAACCTGTCATAGATCTTCTCGTCATGGGTGACCGCCACGATGCAGGCGTCTTGCTCGGCAGCGAGCTTGCGCAACAGGTCCATGACGATTCCCGCACGCTTGCTGTCAAGCGCGGCGGTCGGCTCGTCCGCCAGGATGATGCGCGGACGGTTGGCGAGCGCGCGGGCGATGGCGACGCGCTGCGCCTCGCCTCCCGACAGTTGCGCCGGCATCGAATGGGCGCGATGGCCGACCTCGAGATAGTCCAGCAGGGTGTCTGCTCTCCGCTGCGCCTCCGCTGCCGTCTGGCCCGCGAGTGTCAGCACAAGGGCGACATTGTCGTGGGCGTTTAGGAAGGGGAGCAGGTTGTGGAACTGGAAAATGAATCCGATCTTGTCGAGCCTCAGCCGGCGCAGATCGCGGCGCAACCAGCGGCCGTCATAAACAGCCTCGCCGTCCAAGACGACGCGGCCCGCGCTTGCGGGGACAATGCAGCCGATGATGTTCAGGAGAGTCGTCTTGCCCGAGCCCGAGGGGCCGAGCAGCGCCACCACCTCGCCCTGCCGCACCGTCAGGTTGACATCGCGCAACGCATCGACCCGTGTGGGGCCGTCGCCGAAATGCTTGGACACGCCCGAAAGTTCGATCAGGGACTGCATTGTCTCATCCCCCGATGGCGGTGGCTGGATCGACCTTCAGCGCTGCACGCACGCCGAGACCGCTGGCCGCGATGCAGACAACGATGATGATTCCGGCCAGAACCGCGGCATTGAAGGGTTCCAGCACCACACGGCGCGGGAAGTAGTCCTTGACCAGCAGGATCAGCAGCAGGCCGAAACTCCACCCGATGAGCCCCAGGGCGAGCGATTGCTGCACGATCAGCCCGATGATGGTGCGGTCCGGCGCGCCGATCAGCTTGAGCGTCGCGATCTGTTTCAGCTTCTCCATCGTCATGGTGTAGATAATCAGGGCGATCACCACTGCCGATACGGTCAGCAGGATGCCGAGAAACAGGCCGATCTGGCGCTTGGCGCGATCCACGACCGAGCCCAGCAGGATCGCCTCCTGCTGCGCCTGGGTCTGTGCCCCGAGATGCTTCCATTGCCGCACGTTTCGCGCAACGTCGTCCAGATCGGCCGCGGGCTCCAGCCTGGCGATGACCGCCGCAACAGTATCGGCGCTTTCCAGAAGGCCCGCACCGCGTGCGTCCTGGACACGCTGCGCCGGCGGTGCCAGCTGGGACTGCAGGGTCTGCGCATCGGCCAGCGTGACGAAGGCCGCCGGATCGCCCCCCGAGTTGGTGACGTCCTCGACCAGCCCGACGATTGTGAAATCGTCGCGGCCGAGCCGAATGCGGTCGCCGATCGAAAGCCCGGTCTTGCGGTCCGCTACGATCTCGAAATGGCTGACGGCAATGCCGCGCCCTTCCGCGATCCGCTCCGGCCCTCCCGGGCGGCCGGGCTCATAACCGATCACGTAGAGCCGCAGCGGGTCGCCGGCATGGGCGGTCTCGACCGTCTGGTAGCTGATGCTGCCCGCGTCGGCCACGCCGTGCAGGCGCGCCACCGCATCGCGCGTGCCGCCGGGGATCTTCGAGGCTTCTGCAAAGGGACCCTTCGTGCCGGACTCGACCACCCACAGCTCGGCCCGCGGTGCGCGGACGATGTTCAGCGCGTCGGCGACCAGACCGTTGTAGATCCCGATCATCGCAAGGACGACTGCCATCAGCAGGCTGAGGCCGAGGCAGGTCAGCACAAAGCGAAAAAGGTTGTGCCGGACGTCGCGCAAGGCCAGGTTCATGGCGCGTCCTCACGGTCGGGGCGTAGCCTGCGCCCTTCGGTCAGCCCGGCGACCGGCACCTCCACAACCTCGGCACCCGCAGTCACGCCATCCACGATCTGGGCGCGCGCATCCTCGGTGCGATGTCCGAAGATGACGGTCGCTTCGGTGGCGGCGCCGCCCTGCACCGTCCAGACCCGGCCGGTATGACCGTCAAAGCCGCGGATCGCGATTTCGGGCACAAGCAGCGCCTCGGGCAGTGTCGCGACGGTGATGCGGATCTCCGCCTGTTCGCCGAGGTAGACCTGCGCCGGACAGCTGTCGCAGGCGATCCAGACACGCCGCTCCTCGTTCACCCGGTCGCTCTCGATGCCGATGCGCGCCACGTGGCCGGTGAAGACTGAATGCGGCAACGACCGCAGACGGATCTCGGCTGGCTGGCCCAGGGCGATGGCGCCGGCCCGCGCCTCGTCAATGTAGGCCAGCGTCCAGACGCTCGCCGGGTCGATAAGGGTAAAGACCGGCTCACCCGCGCGCACCACGGTTCCGGCCTCGACATGCCGGTCGACCACGACCGCATCGAAAGGGGCGCGCAACACATGGTGTTCGAGCAGCGCACGCTCATAGAGCAGCGCGGCCGTCGCATCCGCGTGCTGGGCGGCGGCAACCGCGATCTCGCTCTCGGCCACCGCCAGATCAGCGGCGGCGACCGCCACGTCGCGCTCGGCCTCTTCGGCGGTCTGGTCCGAGATCGTGTCGCGCCGCGCCAGTGCCTGCCGGCGCGCGTTGGTCGCCTCGCTCTGTGCAAAGACTGCGCGCGCGCGCGCAACGGCGGCTTCGGCCCTGGTCCGACCGGCCGCGGCCGCTTCGACGGCCGCCTCAGCTCGGGCGACGCGGGCTTCCTGCTCGCTTGGATGCAAGCGCGCGAGAACCTGCCCCTCGGCGACGATATCGCCGCTGTCGGTAGTAAGCTCTGTTAGCGCGGCGCCCACCTCGAACCCGACCTTCGATGTGATACGCGCCTCGACCGTGCCAAGCCCGTAGATGCGTATCGGCACGTCCCGCTCGGTCGATACGACCGGCACCAGCAACGGCCGCTCGTTCAGGACCAGATATCCTGCCATGGCGGCCAGACCCAGCGCGCCGCCAACGACGACCATAGTCATACGCCGCATCAGCTAGTGCTCCCCATGTTCGCGGGGTGGCTCATCAACGCGAGCTGGATTTCGAGGAGCCGTCGCCCCTCCGCCTGAAGTGCAAAGGCGCGTCCGCCAAGCGCCCACCGCATCGCAAGACCCTGCACGAGTGAGATCAGGAGAAGCGCCCCGTCGCCCGGATCGAGCTCGGACCGAATCCGCCCCATCCCGCGCGCCCTCTCCAGTTCCGCTGCAAGCAAGCCCAGAAACCGCATCATGATCGCTCGGAACCGCCGATGCAGTTCGGGGTTCTCCGCCTGGAGTTCGCGCGAATGCAGGATTGCCGGGATCGCCGGGGTGCGCTCGATCTGTGCAAGCTGAGTCAGGATCAGGGCGCGAAGCCTGTCCTCCGGCGCCCGTGTCTCGGTCAGGACGGCGTCCCAGTTTTCGCCCATCTGGATGTCCATCGTTTCGCCAACCGCCTGCCAAAGGGCCTGCTTGGTCGGAAAGTGTCGGAAGATTCCTGGCTGGGTCAGTCCGACGGCATCGGCGACCGCCTGCGTTGTCAGGCGATCCGGACCAAGCTCATCCGCCAGTCGCAGTGTCGCTGCGATGATTTCGGCCTTGCGGAATTCTGCTGACATGCGCGCCATGGCGATCCATTCGTTAGTTACTGCTAACTAACTAGTTAATGGATCGCCGCTGGAGATACAAGATCGATACAGTCTCGGTTTTTCACATTGCCTTGGGAGCGATATGCAACGCGCGTAGGGCGTTCAGGATCACCGCGACGTCGATTGCCTCCTGTAGCAAGGCACCCTGCACCGGCGTCAGGTATCCGTAAGCCGCAGCGATCATGCCGAGCACTGAAAGGCCGATCCCGGCGACAACGCTTTCGACAGCGATGCGGCGCGCACCGCGCGCGATCTCGATCCCCGGCCCGAGCCGGTCGATACGGTCGACGAGCAGCACGACGTCCGCCGCCTCCGCAGAGGCCGCGGCGCCGCGTGCGCCCATCGCGACACCCACATCGGCCGCCGCGAGTGCAGGCGCGTCGTTGACGCCGTCGCCCACCATCATGACCGGCCCGTGCTTGCGCTCGCTCAGCACGAGCAGAACCTTCTGATTGGGCGTGAGGCCGGCGCGAAGCCCGTCGAGACCGAGCCCTTCCGTCACGCGTTCGGCCACGTCGGCGCGGTCGCCGGTGGCGAGCAGGATGCGCGCGATCCCCTCGCGGCGCAGACCGTCGAGCATCGCGCCCGCGCCATCGCGCAGCGGATCGGACATGACGAGGTGCCCGGCCATGTGCCCGTCGACGGCGACGGCGACGAGGACCGAGCCGGCGGCAATGACGGAATGATCGCCGGGCCGCCGTCCGACGCGAGACGCGACGAAGGCATCCCCACCAACGATGACCTTCCGGCCTTCGACATGGCCCACGACCCCTTCGCCCGGGATTTCCGCCACGTCCGACGGAACGGGCAGCGTGAAGCCCCGTGCCTTCGCGGCGGCGACAATGGCCTGCGCAACGGGGTGCTTGGAGGCCTGGTCGAGCGATGCCGCGAGGCGCAGGATATCGTCCTCCGCCATGCCGTCGTGGCTGTCGATCGAGACGATTTGCGGCCGGCCGTCGGTCAGCGTGCCGGTCTTGTCGAGGATCAGCGTTCGGATGCGCGCCATCGTCTCCAGCGGTCCCGCGCCCTTGATCAGCACCCCGAAATGCGCGGCGCGCGACAGGCCGGCGACGAGCGCGACCGGCACGGCAAGGATCAGCGGACAGGGCGTGGCGACGACGAGCACGGCGACGGCCCGGATCGGGTCGCCGGTGAACCACCACGCAGCGAAGGCAATGCTGACCGTGACCGCCAGAAACCCCAGCGACCAACGGTCGGCCAGCCGCGACATCGGCGCCTTCGAGGCCTGCGCCTCCTTGACCAGCCGGACGATCCCGGCATAGGTGCTGTCCTTGGCTTCTCTCGTCGCCGTCAAATCGAACGCCTCACCTGCGTTTGTGGAGCCGCTCATGGCTTCGGCGCCGTGGGCGAGGCGCACTGGCAGGGACTCGCCCGTCAGCGCGGAGGTGTCGACGAAGGCCGTCTCCGAGGCCACCAAGCCATCCACTGGCACCACGTCGCCCTGCCGGATCAGGAGACGGTCGCCGGGCGCGATGTCGTCGAGCGGGATCTCCTCGAGCCCGCCGTTGCGGTGCCGGGTCGCGCTCCGGGGCACGCGGGAGAGAAGGTCATGCATCTCGCGCCGGGCGCGGCCTTCGGCGAAGGCTTCGAGGAAGGTGCCACCTGAGTACATGACCGCGACGACCGCCGCGGCGAGCGTCTCGCCGAAGACGAGAGCCGCCGACATCGACAGCGCGGCGACGATATCGAGGCCCACCTCGCCGGAGCGCAGGCTGCGCAGGATCTCGACCACGAGCGCGGCGAGCGCGGGAACGACGCCGGCGATCCAGATCAGGTTCGCTGCTTCGGGTCGGCCGGAAAAGTAGAAGGCAAGTCCCGCAATCAGGCCGGTCGCGGCAATGAGCAGGATAGCGGTCTTGAAGCGGTCGGTCCGTGTCGTCTCCATGCGGCTCATCTCCCCTCGGCTGAGGCGATTGCCGCTGGCTCTTCGGAAAATAGTCGTCCGACTCCCACGCCCCGTGCGCTGGCATCATCATCGCGCAAGAGGAACAGGGCGTCGAGCCCGCTTCGTCTTGCGAGCGCAGCACCTTTGTCCGGCCCAAGCACCATGAGGGCCGTCGCCCAGGCATCAGCTTCGGCACAGGTGCGGGCCACGACGGTGACGGAGGCCGGCGACGCGATCAGCGGCGCGCCCCGCCTCGGGTCCATCGTGTGCGACAGGCGGCGCCCCTGCACCTCGATCCAGTGACGGTAGTCGCCGGATGTCGCGACGGCGGCATCCTGCAGCGCGAGGATCGAATGCGGCGTCCGGCGCGCAGGGTCCGGCGCCTCAACCGCGATGGTCCACGCCTCGCCATCCGGCCGGAGCCCCATCGCCCGCATCTCGCCGTCGATTCCGACGAGGGCGTCGGTGATCCCGTGGTCATGCAGAGTTTCGGCGAGCCGGTCGACGCCATAGCCTTTGGCGATGCCGTTGAGGTCGAGCGCGATGGGCGCGGCCTTGCGCACGCGGGCGTCGTTCATCTCCAGCGCCTCATGTGCCGGGCGGCGTGAGGCGGTCATCGCGGCGCGGATGCCATCCGCCGCGGCGTCCCCGGGCCCGAAGCCCCAGGCCGTCACCGCGTCGCCCATGCCAATGTCGAACGCCCCGCCCGAGGCGCGCCCGATCTCGAGGCCGAGGCGCAGGACCGCAGCCAGTTGCGCGGGCACCGCCACCCATTTTCCCACCGACGCCGCGTTGAGCCGCATCAGGTCGCTGCCCGCGTTCCAGGTCGACATCTGTCCGTCCACCTCTTCCACGGCCGCCTGCAGCGCCGCGCGGATCGGGGCCGGGTCGAAGTCCGGCTCCGCGAAGAACAGCGCCGACCAGCGCGTGCCCATGGTCGGTCCGTTCAGAGCGATGCGCGCGCGCTCAGTAGACATCTTCGACATAGCGCCCCTCCGCCTTGAGCACGGCAGGCGTCAGCCCTGTTGGCACGAGAAGCTCGGCCAGCGCATCGGCCACACCGGCCGCCATCTCCCGTCCGCCGCAAACCATCACGCGCGCCCCGTTGCAGATGAGGTCCGCGACCTGAGCGGCCTCGCCCCGCAGCGCGTCCTGCACGTAGTGGGGACGCGCCCCGCGCGAGACGGCCGTGACCAGCCGGGTTACACGCCCTTCGTCCTGCCATCCGGGGAACTCCTCGCCGTAGAAGAAATCGCTGTCGGGATGGCGCATGCCGAAGAACAGGTGAATCGGCCTGCCGCGCGTGTTGCCGCGCGCAAAGCCCGCGAGCGGCCCGATGCCGGTTCCCGCGCCGATCAGGATCAGCGGCGCGCGGCACCGGCCGGGACGGAAACCGGGGTTGGGGCGCAGGAAAGCGCTCACCGTGTCGCCAGGCTCCAGCGCCGTGAGCTGACCCGAGCAGAGGCCGCCGGGATGTTTCTTGACCACGATCTCGATGAAGCCGTCGCGGCGTCCGGAGGCGAGCGAGTAGAGCCGCGGGACGGCGCCTCCTTCGGGCAGAATGCCGATCAGGTCACCCGCGTGGAACCGGGCGAACCCGGCGCCGCGCAGACGTTGCCAGAGCGAGGCATGCGGAAGCGCGAAGCGCAGGATCGCGGTCGGCGCCTGCACCTCGGCGCCGTAGTCGCGCCGTGAGACGAGGGTCAGCGTGGTCGTCTGCGGCTGGACAGGCCGGTGCGACAGTTCGAGTTCTATACCGAGAGCGTCTCCGAGCGCCCGGCCCCAACGCGCGAAATCCTGCGGCGACTGGCGGTCGATGGTGTCGAGAGCCAGCAGTTCGGGCCAGCCCTTCGCCTCCGCCGCTGTCGCGACGGACTTCGCGAAGGCGCAGTAGGCCGGAAAGCTGCGGTCCCCGAAGCCGAGCACCGCGAGAGGGACGTTCGGCGCGCGGTCGGTCGCGTTCAACCGGTCGAGGAAGCCCTTTGCCGAGGCTGGCGCCGCCCCGTCGCCATAGGTCGCGGCGAGCAGGATGATCCGCTGTGCGTTGGTGTAGCGTTCGGGGGCGAAGCCCGACATCGGGCCGACATGGACGCGCTGCCCGGCTTGCGTCAGGGCGGCGTGCAGCGTCGCGGCGAAGCCCCAGCTGCTGCCCCCCTCGCTCCCGACGAGCAGGATCGTCTCGGCGCGCCCGGCGGGCTGGTTCCCCCGGATGCGAGGCCGACCGCGCCGCCCGGCGAGCCAGATCAGCACGCCGGTCGCGCCCATGGCCGGGACGCCCAGCGCCATCACCCCGAGGACCAGACCCAGCGTTGCCGCGCCCTGTCCGGTGTGCAGCATGTAGACAGTCTCCGAGACGCGCTCCCATCCGGTCAGACCTGCCCAAGCCAGGAGAGCGCCGTCGCCCTGATCGAGATATCCGGTGCCCCGGTCGGTCTTGAGCGTGAAGACGTCCGTCGCGTCGCCAGGATAGGGAAAACTCAGCTCGCGCAACTCGGCGACGGGCGTCTGCTGCAGCGTGGCCATCCGCTCCAGCGCAAACCCCGTCGCTCCACTGACCTCGGTCGGCATGGCCGGGATGGCGCCTCCGTCCGGCAGAAGATCGAACGTGGAGGCCGTCATCCAGAGTGCGGTCGTGGAGGACAGGACGAGGCCGACGACAGCAATCCGGGCGATCTCGACGTGCAGCCGCCCGGCGAGCGGTCCGCGCAAGCGCGCGAACCAGTGCCGCCAGCCACCCGCCCGCCGCGCGACCAGCGTCGCACCGGAGAGCGAGAGGATCAGCATCGCGGCAGCGCCTGCAGCCATGGCGATGCGCCCGCCGTCCCCGAGGAATAGCGAGCGGTGAAGGTTGGTGAGCCAGCGTTCGGCCTGGTTCGGGTCGGCCGAGGCCACGCCCTCACCCGTCGCCGGGTCGATCACGGCGGCACCCGGCGCGCCCTGATCGAACCAGTAGGCGGTGATCCGGCCCGAGGGTGATCGGCGGATCTGCTCGACGCCCGGATAGACCGTCTGGATGCGGTCCGCGAGGGCGGCGACCGTGAGCCCGGTCTCCGCCTGCGGGGCGGCAAGCCGTTCGGCCGCAGGGAAGACCGACAGTGCCGCGCCACTCAGCGCGAGGATCGTGACGAGCGCGAGGGCCAGAAGACCCGGCCAGCGATGGAGTGCACGGATCATGGCCCCGCCCCTCACATGTCGTAGGTGAAGCTGGCGACGTAGCGGCGGCCGCGCACCGGTGTGCCCGCGCCATCGGTGGTGAGCGGCACCGCCACCTCATTCGGGCTGTCGCGCATCTCCTCGACGGCCGCGTCGATGTGGAGCGTGTAGCCCGCGTCGAAGAGCGCGTCGGCCAGGTCGAGCGTAATCTCGAGCGTGCGGCCCGCGCCGACGCTGGCGCCAGTGATGCCGTTGATCTGCGCCGGGTCGCCGCCCGTCGCGCGGTACCAGTCGCTCAGATGCTCGTAGTATTTCGACTTGCCGCCGGCCATCCAGAGGCTTCCGACATAGGCGCCCGAGGCATCGGTGACGTAGAGCGCGAGATAGGCCCCGTCGCCGCCATAATTGTTGAGAGTCGTGGTGAGCATGACCGGCCGTGCCATCGCAAGGCCGGGAAGCGTCAGCGCGGTGGTGAGCGCGAGGGATGCAAGCAGGGATTTCATGGTCTCTCTCCCGAGGATACGAACAGGAACGGCGCGGCGGGACCATCCGCCGCAAGGATCGGTCAGTTGGATTTCACCTGTGGCGGGGTGCCGCCCTCGAAGAGCCCGTTTGCCGGCGGCGCGACGGCGCCCGCGGGCGCAGGGTTGCGGGCGTTGCGGTTGTCCTCAGCCTCATAGTCCATCTCGACGACCTTCAGAGTCGCCGGGTCGAGCGTCACCTCGATCTCCCGGCCGTCGCGGTCGCGCCCGTCGATCTCGTAGCAACCATCGTCGATCTCGAAGTCCTCCACGGTCCAGCCGCTCGCATTGGCCAGTTGCATCGCCGCCTCGCGCGGCTGCCAGGTGTCGCGGGGCGCTTTGCAGTCGTCATCCTCGGCAAGCACGGCGCCGGCGGGCAGAAGGGCTGCAAGAGCAAGTGCTGTCAGTGCGGTTTTCATGGCAGGGTCTCCTTTCGTCTGCTGAGACCTGTCTGGAGCGTCGGCCTGAGGGCTTCCTGACGACACGGCGATTCCGCCTTCAGCTTGCTGTCAGAAATGAAAAGGCCGGCTGCGTCAGCCGGCCTTCCAGGCTTGCTTGGCTCCGTAACGCGCCGTCTAGCCGTCTGTTGCCGCCGATCTCATGGCCTCTTCGACGAACAGGGCCGCAGGATAAAGAACTTCGACGTCGCTGGTCTCGTGCCAGATCATCCTCTCGGCGAGCCGCGCGGTTTCTGCGTCTCCTGCCTCATCCGCTGCGGCGTAAAGTTCGACCAGCGCCGTGACGAGGTCCACGTCACGGTCGTAAAGTTGCAACAGATCTGCCTCGATGCGCGTCCGGTCGGCATCGCCACCGGCGGGGTGCTGACCCTGACGATCGCCGCGGCGCCGAACACCGGCTCGGTCTGCGTTCGGGCGGTCGATGAGGTGAGCGGCGCCGCCTTCGAGCAGGAGGTGACCGCCGACCTGCCGGCGGCAAACCAGGTCCTCAGCCCGCGGCTCTTCATGAACAACGGAGCCACCGCGGCCGCCGTCGCGTTCGATTGCTCCGGCGTCTACCTCGAGATCGATTACTGAGCCGACCGTGGGGCCTTCCGTAGGAGGAGGACGCGCGCGTCTTCCTGCCCCTGCTCGACACCGTGAAAGGATGATCGTCCTGACTCCGCCCCGCCACGACGCCGGACGCCTGTCCGATCACGAGTTCGAGGCGATGCTCTCGAGCGCACCGTTGAGGAGGGCGCGCGGCGGGCGCTTTCCGGCGCCGAGCGCGGCGGCAAGGACGCGGTGCTGAAGATCCACGACATGCGCTCGCTGCTCAAGTGCATTTGGTTTGTCCGCCGAACCGCGGTGCAGACCGCGGTGCATGTCATCGCCACCGGGGTGCTGATCGCGCTCCTCGCGGGCATTGCCATGAAGCTACGGTGGTTCAGGACGAACCCCTGAGCAGCACAAGGCGTGGACCGTCGCCGCGCGGTCGCGCGATGCCCGGCCGACCTCGGAGCTCTGCTGGTACCACGGCGGTGGTGGTCGGGTGTTCGCTGAGCGCTGCCGGCAATGGCGGCAGCCCTCAGCTGGCGCGGACTGCGGTGGTCGAGAGTCGCCGTTGTCAGGCCGCACCACGTCCAGCGGGCGCCGTCTTTAGGCTGTGTATCAGCCGCAATAGGCACGCGGAACATAGGTCGATTGCGCCGCGGGCTCGACAGGCGCGATGTCCTCGACACGACAGGATCGCGGAACAAGTGGCCTGAATTCGTCGAACCAAGCTGCGGCTGCGTCGGCTTCACTGCGTGCGGACTCGCGATCGCGGCCGAACAGACCGCCCAAGAAACGCTTTGTGAGCATTCTATTCACTCCTTTGGCTTGTTGGCTGGGGCAATGGCAACAGTGTGGCGTTGCCGCTGTCCCGCCATCGCAGTTGCGCGATACAGGCTGCGGCCACGATTGCCATGGTTGCAATGGCGAGTGCCGGTATCGCACAAGCAGCGAGAGGCAGGACCCACGGATCAGGTTCCAAGTGCGGCACCGCCGGCTCATTGGCTGGCCGCCTCACATCGGACGAACGCAAGGTTCGCCCGCCATCGTTCTCCCACCTCGCGATGCATTTCGCCATGGATGGCCTGGTTGAAGATCCCAGCACGTGCACGGGTCGTCCGGCCATCCAGGGAAAGACCTCCGGAAAGTCTGCTGCTGAAAGCATTGATCGGCTCCTCATGGAGTAATTCTGCTTGGACACGCGTCTGCGGGATCGCGACCCGGATCTTGGTCTGGGCCCGGCCATCGGCGGCGATGGCCGGAACCAGAGTTCGAAACAGACCAGTCAGGCAGCCCGCCGCAGCTGATCCCCAGGTGCATCAGTCGACGGGAACGGTGTCGTCGCCGAGGTGTCGCGGGCGCCGCCTTCGATCATCGCGTCAACCACCTGCGGAATGTCACCACGCGAAATCCCGATGTCGGCAAGCAGATGATCGCTCATGCCCTCGAACTGCGCGATTGCCTTGCCGCGCTGGTAGCGTCGCAAGGCCGCGGCGATGGCGCGTCGGATGGACGTTGCTCTACCGGGGCCTCCGCGGCGGGGTGCGGAGCGCCCCGTATCGCGTTCCGCCTCCCTCGTCCCGCCGCTTGGCTCGCGCAGAGAGATGGCGACATCGTGCTGCTCTGGCACATGCCCGGCGACGCGCAGAATTTTCAGGCGCCGAAGCTTCCCGGCCGGGAACTCACAGCCGGTGACCGCTTCCTCCGCCCGTCCGAGAAGCGCTGTGCCGACGGGCGTAAGCACCGACACCCGGCGCGCTCCGATGTCGGCGTCCTGCGGCATTGCCAGGATCACCGAATATACGTGGCCGCTGGCCTCGTCGCGATAGGTCACGTCGGAGCCGATGTTGACCACGTCGTCGGGCATCTCGTGCGAAGGTACGACCACCAATCGCGTCGCTTCCTTCAACAGAAAGCTCGCGAGCCGAGCCGCACCGTAAAGCGGCTCGGACGCGAGCATGTTCAGCCGTGACACATGGGCTGCATCGAGCATGAGCGGCCGTGATACGGCGATGTGAGAGGTGAAATTGTCGAGTGCGCGCATGACATCCCCCGGGCAACGTTTGCGTCGTCCGTTCCAAATTGACGTTGAAGGTGGAGAAGCCCCGAACGGGGGATCGGCGCGAACGCCTTAACCCGCTCGGGGATGCGAGCGGTTCAGGAGCGGCCCCGCAAAACGCGGGATCCACATATGACGTTCAAACTGCGACATACGTCAGAGATAGCTCCGGCTTCGGGTATTTTCAAGCCCTCGCCGAGTTCTTCAAAAGGCTTAGCCTTTTCTTGCCGATCTGGGGAATGGCAAGAGATTTTTTTCCGAGGCGAACACGGCAATCGCCAGGCGGACGTGGCGCCTGCGCGGAGACTCAGACTACCAGCCGCAGGAAGAAGGTCAGGCTCATCCCGAACCCGACCGTGGCGACGATACCCTGGACCACCCGTTTCGGCAACGCTCGCGCGATGTGAGCGCCGAGATAGCCGCCCACCGTCGCGGCGACCATCATGATGATCGCCTGCGGCCACGCGACGATCCCGGCCAAGGCAAAGGTCCCGACGGAAATTGCTGACAACGCAAAGGACAACCCGTTCTTGAGACCGTTCATCGCATGAATGTTCGTCATGCCCCAGAGCGAGAACAGCGCCAGCATCACGATCCCGAGCCCACCGTTGAAGTATCCCCCGTAGACGCTGGTCGCGAAAAGTCCCGCGGCCCCGAACGGCGTGAAGGAGCGGCTGTTCTTCGCAGCCCAGGCCCGGATGCGATCGCTGAGCAGGAATGCCAATGTTGCGGCGAGCAGCAGGAATGGCACGACGACCGAGAAGGCCTCGTTGGAAGAGACGAGCAACAGCACCGATCCCGCCAGGCCGCCGGCGAGTGTGATCCCGACCAACCGCCGAAGGCTTGGCCGGTCAAAGGTCTGCAACTCCCGGCTGAAACCAATCGCGCCTCCGAGATAGCCGGGGAAGACCGCAACCGCGCTCGTTGCATTCGCCGTCACCGGCGGGACGCCAGTGAAGACCAGCGCCGGAAAGGTCAGGAAGGTTCCGCCGCCCGCAAGGGTGTTCAGGATGCCTGCCCCGAAGGCGGCGAGAACGAGCCACACTATGTCTGACATTCGAGAACCTTCAGTCACCGGCACGCGCCACTGCTGCGGCGAGGCGCGAAGGCCTGCGACTATTCCACGCGAACTACGGTCAGCTGGCGGTCTTCGCCATAGCGAGTCTCCCAGGTGAAGGAAGCGCCAACCCGGAGGCCGATCAGGGCAACCCCGATCGGCGTAAACACCGAGGCGCGACCTTGAGCGATATCCGCTTCCCGCGGCATTACGAGTACAACGGTGTTCTCCCGACCCGTGACCTCGTCACGGTAAGTGGTCTCCCTGCCCAGACCGACGACATCCGGTGGCAGGTCGGCCAGCGGGACCAATTGTGCCCGCGCGATCTCGTCGAGCAGCCGGCCCGCCATCTCGGGGAACCGACGCATCGCCCCCTCTGCCGTCGCTTCGAGACGGTCGGCCTGTGTAAACTCAAGGATGATCTCCGGGACGATTGGAGCGGCGCACGCAGACGCTGTGCTGATTGGCATTTTCTGCCTCCTGATCATGATGCGGACCGCCGAGAGGCGGCTCCTGCGGGGAACCTGAGGACACAGCCCCACCTTCAGGATGTCGAGAAGGGCCAAATGTCGCGAGGAACCCGTGTGGACTGAAAGCCCCGAGCGACGGGATCGGCGCGAACGCCTACCCAGCTCGGGGAAACGAGCGGTTCAGGAGACGAGATCCCGAAAGCGGCAGACTTGTGCGTGCGATCATCGACATGGCACTCAGCTCCTATCGCGGAAAGTGTTCCCTGTCAAACTCGACCCGATGGTCGAGACCCGTCGGGCGGAGCGCCTTCGGAGTGACCCTCCCCAGCGAGCGAAGTTCGCCGGCATTTCTCCAACTCGCAGCGCAAGATCTTCCCTCGAACTCCGCCGTCACGTCGCGCATAACGGCAGCAATCCCGCGCGGGCCTCGGTCCCGACACCTGGCAAGGGCAGGATTGAGAACTGCACCGAGATGCGCGTGCCGTCCTTTCGGATCGCGGGGACCGACAACGGATCGCCGGCGTCATAGCGGGTCTCGCCGGTCTTCTTGGTTCGGCTGTAGCCGGCCCAGTGGCGGGCGCGCAGAGGTTTCGGCGTGATGATGTCGAGCGAACGACCGAGCGCCTTGGCGGCGGTTTAGCCGAAGATGCGCTCCGCCCCTGCATTCCACCTGCAGATGACCCCCTCGGCATCTGCGACCACGAGTGCCTCGGACAGGCCTCGCCGCGACCTCGCTCGTGACCAGCATCCGGCGCTGGCGGCTGACCTCGGCGGCCGTGGTCGACTCGCCCTCGGATCAGCGGAGCGGCGTCTTCACCTGCTGGCGCGGCAACGCCGCCGGGCTCGGAGGCTGGACCTTCGTCACCCGCATCTCGCTCGCCACGCTGCAGGCGGCGGGGATGGCCTTCTTCGGCCTCTACGGCTCGAACGGAGCGCTCGCGCCGACACTCACGCTCAGCGCCGTCGTAAGCTGCACCGGCATCGGCTTCCAGCGCGGAACTCACACCCGCTGGCAGCTGGTGGCGAACGATGCGAGCGGCGCTCCGACGCTCGTCGACATGGGCGCGAGCTTCGGCTCGGTCGCCCGGCGCTACTGCGGCAATCCGAACCCCATCGTCACAAATGGGCCGCTCGAGATCGATCTGGCCGCGCACAGCGTTCACCGCGACGGCAAACTCGTCCTCCTGACGGTGCGGGAATGGGCGCTCTTCGAGGCCTTTCTCGCGCGGCCAGGGCAGCTTCTATCCAAGACGCAGCTGGAGGAGAAGCTCTATGCTTTCGACGCGGAGGTGGAGAGCAACACCATCTAGGCTCAGGACCCATAATCAGGGTTTCCATCGACTGCCCGCTGTGATTCAAACTCCCAAATGTTGGGAGTCCGCCATGTCCGACCACCACTTCTGGCTATCCGAGGCCCAGTTCGCGCGGTTGCAGCCGCTTCTGCCGAACAAGCCGCGCGGCGTGCCCCGGGTAGACGACCGGCGGGTGATCTCGGGGATCGTTCATGTGATCCGGGGCGGCCTTATGTGGCGGGACGCGCCCGCCGTCTACGGACCGCCGAAGACGCTCTACAACCGTTTCGTCCGCTGGAGCCGGATCGGCGTCTTCGACCGGATCTTCGCCACGCTGGCGGGCGAGAGCGCGGCGACGGACACGGTGACGATCGATGCGACGCACCTGAAGGCCCACCGCACCGCCGCCAGCCTGCGCAAAAAGGGGCTGTTCCCCGCCGTATCGGACGGACCAAGGGCGGCCTGAACTCGAAGCTGCACGCGGTCTGCGACCGCGAGGGCAAGCCGTTGATCCTGCTGCTCACCGAGGGCCAAGTCAGCGACTATCGCGGCGCGGCGACCGTGCTGCCGAACCTGCCGGAGGCCGACAGGCTGATCGCCGACAAGGGCTACGACAGCGACTGGTTCCGCGAGGCCCTGACCGATCTCGAGATCACGCCCTGCATCCCGGGCCGGGCGAACCGCAAGGCGCCGATCCCCTACGACACCGAGCTCTACAAGCAGCGCAACCGCATCGAGCGCATGTTCGGAAGGCTCAAGGACTGGCGCCGCATCGCCACCCGCTACGACCGCTGCGCCCACACCTTCATGAGCGCGATCTGCATCGCCGCAACCGTCATCTTCTGGTTATGAGTCCTGAGCCTAGGTCCATGTCAGCCGACTGCGCAAGAAGCTCGGGAGTGCGGTGATCGAGACCGAGCGCGGCCTGGGATACCGGCTGGGCAAACCATGAGGTGGCCTGCCAGCCTGCAGGCGCGGCTCGGCCTGTCGGTGGGGCTGGTGCTGACGGTGCTGTGGCTTCTCGCCGCAACGGTCACCGCAGTGATCGTCCGGGGCGAACTGGACGAGGTCTTCGACAGCGCGCTGCGGGAGGTGCCGTCGACCGGTGCCACGATGCGGTTGTTCGCGGCGTCGAAGGCGCCCTGGTCGTTGTAGTCGGTGTTGTTGATACCAATCTTCGTCCAGCTCCCGACGCCGACGTAGTTGTCGTAGTTCGTATACGCTTTGAACGGGGGCAGCCGCGGCTGATCGATGATGCTGGTGGCGTTGTCGACGCTAAGCCCGTCGAAAAAGGTGCTGCCGTCGACCGAGACCGCAAGCCGGAACCTGTTGGAGCCAAAGAGCCCGACCAGCGCCTTGGTCACCAAGCCGGACTGCAGCGTGAAGCCGAGATCGTCGTCCGACGCCCCCTTGTTCATGGTTTGGAACAGGTCGCCACTGCCACACTCGGCCACGGTCTTCGCGATCCAGAGCGCTGCGTTCAGCTTGGCGGCAAGAAAGATTGTTCGCGTTAGCCGTGGCACTGATGCTGGTGCGATCACGATGGATACCTTCATGTCGGCGCCGAAGATCCGCTGGATCGGCGCGCGCATGCTCCACGCCACCCACCCCGGATGTCCGGTTGCCAAAGCCGGAGCCAGAGACAGAGTCCTACAGATATCACAAGCGAACGCCATTCACCCCCGCGTTCAGGTGCCGATCCGCCTCAGCAGGTTCACGGTGTTCGAGACGTGCCAGCGTCCGCCGCGCCGTGTCTGCATGCCGCGGGCGTTGAGCTCTCCGGCGATGGCACGCAGGCTGGTGGCACCGCCCGCCCGGATGTCGGCGATCACCGGGGCGAGATCCCGGGCATGGGCGTCGGCATTGGCCGAGACCGTCGCCCTGAGCGCCGCACCGCCCTTCCCAGCCCGCCTGAGCGCGGCGGCGCCGTTGGGGTTGCCGAGCTTCACCCCGCGGGCCCTGGCCACCGCCAGCGCCTCCCTGGTGCGCCGGGAGATCGCCTCGCGCTCCGCCTGGGCCACCAGCGCCATGACGCCCACCGTGAGGTCGTTGGCCTCCGGCATGTCGGCCGCCGCAAACTTCACCCCGCTGTCGCGCAGCGTCAGCAGGAAGGCGGCATTGCGCGAGAGACGGTCGAGCCTCGCGATCACCAGGAGCGCCCCGGTGACCCGGGCGAGATGCAGGGCGCGGGCCAGCTCGGGCCGGTCCGGATTGCGGCCGCTCTCCACCTCCGTGAAGCGGGCGAGGGGGTTCCCACCGCAGCTCGCCACGAAGGCCTCGATCGCCTGCCGCTGCGCCGCCAGCCCCAGCCCGCTCGCACCCTGCCGCGTGGTGCTGACCCGCTCGTAGCCGACGATGCGCATGGCCTCCCCCGTACAGACCTGCCAAACCTTCGTTGCGCAGGTCT
>JACKKC010000038.1 GCA_020637615.1 Rhodovulum sp. | reverse complement strand
CGCACGACGCACAAAATCAGCGGGCGAGCCCCTCGGTCCGGGGCGCGGTGGTGTTCGTCTGTCGGCGACGCGTGGGCCTACCCGCGGCGGGTGGTCGCGTCATGCCTCGATCTCGACCCGCCCCATCGGGAGCGAGCAGCAGGCCAGGATGTATCCCGCGGCGATGTCTTCCTCGGAGATGCCGCCATTGTGGACCATGTGCACCTCCCCGGAGAGCTTCCTGGTCTTGCAGGTCCCGCAGACCCCGAAGTTGCAGCCTGACGGGATGTTGAGGCCCGCCGTCCGCGACACCGCGAGGATCGTGTCTGTCTCGGTGCACGGCACAGACCGACCACTCAACGTGAAGATCACCTCCGAGGCGGCCTCGGCGTCCGGCACGACGTCGTCGAGTTCCGGCGCGTCGGCGGGCGTCAGCACCGGCGGTCCGGTAAAGGCCTCCTGGTGGTAGTGATCCATGTCGAAGCCGAAGCCGATCAGCATCTCGCGGACCGTCTGCATGAACGGCTCGGGTCCACAGCAGTAGACCTCGCGCTCGAGGTAGTCGGGCGCCATCAGGCCGAGCATCAGCTGGTTGAAGGTGCCGCGATAACCGGTCCAGGCGTCATACGGATCGTCCTGGGTGACCACGTAATGCAGAGTGATCGTCGGGACCCGGCGCGCCATGGCCTCGAGTTGCCGCCGGAAGACAAGTTCAGAAGGTCGCTTGGCGCACTGAACGAAACAGATGTCGGGCTTGCCGCCAAGGTCGTAGCGGTAGGTCGTCATCGACATCATCGGCGTGACGCCGGAGCCGGCCGAGAGCAAGAGCAGCTTGCGGTCGGCCGGTACGTCGGGGACGAATATGCCACCCGGGCCGATCGCCTTGATCCGCGTGCCAGGCGCCAGGTTGTCGAGCATCCAGCGCGTGCCGACGCTGCTGGCAGACGCCTTCGCGGTCAGGGTGATCGAAAGCGGCCGCGAAGGGCTCGAAGAGATCGTGTAGGTGCGATGGATCGGCCCGCCGGAGACGGGCAACTCCAGCGTCAGGAACTGGCCGGGGCGATAGTCGAACCATGCCCCCGACGGCGAGCGGAAGGTGAAGGAGACCGTGCCCGGACCGTCCGGCACCACCGAGACGCACTCGAGCGGCTCGTCATCCTTCCAGGTCCGGGCGCCGACCAGGCGCGGTATCAGGTCTGAGGCCATCGAGTCTACTCCGCCGCCAGCCGGCCGCCGCCGCCGACGCGGTTGCCGATGGTCCGGCAGTACCAGTCGACGAACTGGATCACCCCGTCCTCCTGGATCGTGGAGTAGGGTCCCGGGACGAAGGCCGGTGAGTTGATGCCGCGCTGGTTCTCCTCGACTACCTGACGGTCCTCGTCGTTGGTTGCGATCCAGACCCGCGTCAGGTTCTCCAACTTATAGTCGACGCCTTCGACAGCATCCTTGTGGACGAGCCACTTCGTCGTCACCTCGGTCTCGGTCGGGCTGATCGGCAGCACCCTGAATACAATCGAGTGATCGGCGAGGAAGTGGTTCCACGTGTTGGGATAGTGGAAGTTCAGCAGCGACCCGGCGTCGGCGAACGGCGAGGTCGACAATCGCTTGGTAGGGACCGCCGCCTTGCCGTCCATCGTGTAGCTCTCGCCCGGCCCGAGCAGCGGGATGCGGGCGAAGCGCCACTGGTGGTCGGGCGCGATGACGAACTTCGACGGCAGGCCCGCGGCCTCGCACTTCTCCCAGTGCGCGGTCACCGCCGGCTCGATCGCGCCGCTCTCGTCCATGGAAGTGAAGCCGGGCCGGTCGGGGTAGGTCCGGCACAGCTCGGGGTGGGCGCCGGCGCAGTGATAGCACTCGCGGTTGTTCTCGATGACGAGCTTCCAGTTCCCCTTCTCGACGATCGTCGACTCGTAGGCGATCTTCGCCTCGTTCAGCCGGTGCGGCGCGAGATACCGCCGCGCGCTGTTGACGAAGCCGTCGATCGCTGGCGGCTGGTCGGCGAGGCAGACGTAGACGACGCCACCGGCATCGACGCAGGCGACCGGCTTGAGCCCGTGATCGGCCGCCTTGAAGTCGGGGCCCATGTCGCGGGCGTAGAGCAGCCGACCGTCGAGCTCGTAGGTCCACTGGTGGTATGGGCAGACGAGCTTCGGTGCGCTGCCTTTCAGCACGGTACAGACGCGGCTGCCCCGGTGCCGGCAGGAATTATGGAAGGCCCGTATCACGCCATCGGCACCGCGCACGATCACGATCGCATATTCGCCGACCTGCATGGTGACGAAGTTTCCGGTCTGCGGAATCTCGCACGACGGGATCGCGAACAGCCAGTCGCGGTACCAGACTCTGCGCAGATCGAGATCGAAAATCTCGGCATCGGTGTAGAAGGGACGCGGCAGCGCGTGGTCGGGCTTCCGGTCTTCAAGGAGGCTCAACTTGGCAACGTCGTCAACGATCATGGCTTTCACTCATAGCGGCCGGGCGCCCGCAACCGTCTGCGAGCATGTGGTGGCAGGATGCATCCGGCAGGCGCCGCCGGGCATCTGAGAGAGACTCAGCTCCTGGGCTTGGCATTCTCCGGATCGTACAGCGGCTTGTAGCCGATGCCCACGACTTCGACCGGGTAGGTCTCTCCGAAGTACCGGACCGAGAGCTTCCGGCCCTCCTGGCAGTAGGCCCAGGGAAGGTAAGCGAGCGCGATGTTCCTGCCGATGCTCGGCCCGAAGGCGATCGAGGTGGTGTAGGACCGCCGCCCGAGTTCGTCGACCAGCGTCTCGCCGGTCTCCGGGTCCATGACCGGCAGGATGCCGACCGGATAACGCGCAACGCCCCTCGCATCGACGTTGTCGGTGATCACCAGCGTGCAGAGCATCGCCGGCTGGTGCTCGCGGGCACGGTACTCGAGGTGCTTCGCCTTTCCGCGGAAGTCCGCCTCCTTGACCTTGGGCCGCGCGAGGTCGGCCTCGAAGAGGTTGTACTCCGTGCGCAGGTCGGCGTTCTGCAGACGCAGGCTCTTCTCGAGCCGGCGGGAGTTGGCGTAGGTCTCGACCCCCACCGCGGTGACGCCGGTGGAGCGCAGCGCGTCCCAGACGGCGAGCCCGTCCTCGTAGGCCATGTGCAGCTCCCAGCCCTGCTCGCCGACGTATGAGATGCGGAAGGCGGTGACGTCGCGGCCGGCGATCCGGACGGGCCTGATCGCCGCGAACGGGAAGTTCTCCTTCGAGAGCCCTTCCGGGTCCTCGACCACCTTCTGCAGGTTCACCCGCGCGTTCGGCCCCCAGATGCCGATCGTAACGTACTTCTCTGCGACGTCGGTGATCGTCACGTCGAAGCCCTTGTCCTCGGCGACACGCCGCATGTAGTGGAAGTCGCGCGGCCCGGCGTCGGCGCCATTCACCATGCGGATGCGGCCGGGCATCCGGAAGATGGTGAAGTCGGCGCGCACCATCCCCTCGTCGTCGAGGAAGTGGGTGTAGATGCCCTTGCCGATGTTGCCGTCGCCGCCGACCTTGGCGGCGCACAGCCACTCCATCAGCGCCACATGGTCCGGCCCCTCGATGTCGGTCATGTGGAAGTGCGACAGGTTGATGATGCCGCAATCCTCGCTCATGGCGAGCTGCTCGGCATTCGACACCCGCCAGAAGTGCCGGCTGTCCCACTCGTTCTCGCGCACCGGCACCTGGTTGCCGTACTTCTCCAGCAGGTGCTCGTTCGCCGCGTAGCCATGCGCCCGCTCCCAGCCGCCAAGCTCCATGAAGTAGCCGCCGAGCTCCTTCTCCCGCTCCCAGAACGGCGAGCGCCGGATCCCCCGCCCGCCGTCGAAGGGCTCGCGCGGATGCACCGGCGGGTTGTAGATCTTGCGGGCGGTCTCGGTGCAGCGCTCCTCGATGAACCGCTCGGTCAGCGCGAACGGGTTGAAGCGCGCGTAGTCGATGCTCGCGTGGTCGATCGCGGTGCGCCCGTCGGTCATCCAGTCGGCGATGAGCTTGCCCATGCCGGGGCCGTCCTTGACCCAGATGCCGACCGCGTACCAGAGCCCCCTGACCTTCTGGCTCTCGCCCATCGACGGACCGCCGTCGGTGGTCACCTGCAGGAGGCCGTTGAAGGAATGGCCCTCGTTGAAGCCAAGCTCGCCGAGGATCGGCGTCAGCTCCATCGCCCGCTCCAGGGGCTCGATCACCTGCTCCATGTCGAGGTCGCGCTGCGACGGCGAGAGCCGCGCCTGCTCCTTCTCGAGAATGTCGCGCGGATGCACGAGGCGGGGGTTGGTCTCCTCGTAGTATCCCCACTCGATCTGGCCGCCCTCGGCGGTCTTCGGGTCGCCGGTGTCGCGCATGTAGGCCGCGTTGCCCTGGTCGCGCATCAGCGGATAGCCGATCTCCTTGCCGGTGCCGGCGAACTTGTCGAACGGACCGAAGAAGGTCAGGGGATGGTCGACCGGCATCACCGGCAGATCTTCACCGGCCATTTCGGCGATCAGCCGGCCCCAGAGACCGGCGCAGACCACGACGTAGTCCGCCATGATCGTGCCGCGGGTGGTGATGACGCCCTTGATGCGCCCGTCCTCGATGATCAGCGACTTTGCCGAGGTATTGGCGAAGGCCTTGAGCTTGCCCGCCGCCTCGGCCTGGTCGACGAGCTTGCCGGCGACGGTCTGCGAGCGCGGGATGACGAGGCCGGCGTCCGGGTCCCAGAGACCGCCCTGGACGAGGTCCTCCTCGATCAGCGGGAACTTCTCCTTGATCTCGGCCGGCTCCATCAGCCGCGCGCGGGTGCCGAAGGCTTTCCCCGAGTCGACCTTGCGCCGGATCTCGTTCATCCGCTCGTCGTCGCCGACCCGCGCGACCTCGATGCCGCCGATCCGGGCGTAGTGACCCAACTTCTCGAAGAAGTCGACGGAGTAGAGCGTCGTCCAGCAGCTGAGGAAGTCGTGGCTCGTGGCATAGCAGAAGTCCGAGGCGTGCGCGGTCGAGCCGATGTCGGTCGGGATGCCTGACTTGTCGATGCCGACAATGTCGTCCCAGCCGCGCTCGACAAGGTGGTGCGCGACGGACGCGCCGACGATACCGCCGAGCCCGACGATGACCACCCTCGCCCGTTCGGGAAACGCTGACATCTCTTCAATCCTTCTCTGTCTGGGGTGGCAGGGTCAATCTATCGAGCGTCGCGATCGGCGGCATGTCCGTCAGCGCCGGTCGAGCGCGCGTCGGAGACACCCTTTGAGCTTCACGCACCACTGACATCTAACAAAGCTGCGGCCCGCGAAGGCCCCTGCGCCGGCGCGCCGCCACGAGCGTGTTGTGAACCGGACTCATGATCGTCATTGGACCCACACCTCCGGGTACCGGCGTTTTAGCGCCCGCGTGGCATGAGGCCGCCGCGAACTCCACGTCCCCGACCAGCGCCGTCTTTCCGTCGCGGACGATCCGGCTCGTGCCGACTTCGATAACCGTTGCGCCCGGCTTGATCCAGTCGCCCTTGATCATTTCCGCCTGTCCGACCGCCGCGACGACGATGTCCGCCGCGCCGACCGTAGACGCAGGATCGCGCGTCCGCGAATGCGCGACGGTCACAGTGCAATTCTCCGCCAGCAGGAGCTGCGCCATCGGCTTGCCGACGAGAATCGACCGGCCGACGCCAATGGCGTCGAGGCCCGCCAGCGAGCCGAGCGCCGATCCGCTCCCATGGCGAGCGCTGTGCGCAGGGTCGCCTGGGCCTGGGCCGGACCGATCGTGACAGCGACGACCTCATCCGCCTTCCTGGCTTCCTTCAGCCGGATCGCCTCCTCGAGCGCAATCTCGTCGAACGGGTTCATCGACATCTTCACGTTCGACAGATCGACGCCCGAGCCATCCGCCTTCGCACGGATCTTGACGTTGAAGTCGACCACCCGCCTGACGGGGACCAGGACCCTCATGTGCCGCGCCTTTTCGGTCGGAAGCCCGCTGCCCGTGTCGCCGTGTCCTCGGGACCCAGGAGCTTGCGCGAAAGCAATGCGACATTCCGCTTGAAGCCGACAGGATGTTTGCGACAATCGCGGATGAGAGCTACGACAGGGGAGCAACCGAGGGATGAAGCCGGGGGCCGGCGCGAGCCGACATGGATCGCAACCCCTTCCCGCAAGGGCCGCAAGACCCAGGGCCGGCGGGCCGCGCTTGTCGGTCGGCTTCATCCTGGCCAGGCGCTTCACCCTGTGCGCTTTCGCCAACTTCGTCGACGTCCTGAGACTAGCTGCGGACGAGGGGGATCGGAGCCGGCCGATCCTCTGCGAGTGGTCCATCCTCTCCGAGTCGATGGACCCGATCGCGTCGAGTTGCGGCGTCGCCGTGCAGCCGGGTGAGCGCCTGGGGGATCCGGCCAGGTTCGACTACATCGTCGTGGTCGGGGGCCTGCTCGAGGAAATCCCCAACATCGGCCCCACCTACACCCGCTTTCTCGCGCGCGCCGCGGCGGCCGGCGTCCCGCTCGTCGGCGTCTGCACGGGAGCCTTCCTCCTGCACCGCGCCGGACTCATGGACGGATACCGTGCCTGTGTCAGCTGGTTCTGCCACGCGGACTTCCTGGAACAATTCGACGGGCTCGAGCCGATCTCCGACCAGATCTTCGTGGTGGACCGGGATAGGCTCACCTGCGCCGGCGGCGCCAGCTCCGCGCACCTCGCCGCCTACCTCGTCGAGAAACATGTCGGGCGCGCGCAAGCCAGCAAGAGCCTGCACATAATGATCATCGACGACGCCCTGCGGCCGGAAAAGCCGCAGCCTGGAATTCCGCTGGATTTCAGGACCGAGGACCCGATGGTCAGGCGGGCGCTGCTCCTCATGCAGCAGCGCATCGACGCACCCCTTTCCGTCGCCGAGCTAGCGCGCCAGATGGGCAACAGCAAGCGTCAGCTCGAACGGCACTTCCGGACCGCCCTCGACACGTCGCCGCAGGCGGCGTTCCTCGACATCCGCCTGTCCTTCGCCCGGCATCTGCTCGAAGTGACCGACAAGTCGATCTCCGCTATCGCCGTCGAGTGCGGCTTCTGCGACTCCTCGCATCTCAGCCGATTGTTCCGGCGCCGCTACGACTCGACGCCGTTCGAGATCAGGAAGACCCGACCGTTGGTGGAAGCGCCGACACCGCAGTAGAACCGCGACCGCTACGGCGAAAGACATCCGGGGTGATGCCCTCCGCGGCGCGAAACACCTTGATCATGTGCGGCAGGTCGCAGAAGCCGGTCTCGTTCGCGATCCGGGTGGCGGACCGCGCGGTCGTGACGAGCAGGTGCTTCGCCTGCTCGAGTCGGATCAGACGATCGGCTTCCAGCGGCGTCATGCCGAGCGCCTGGCGGAAGTGCCGCTCGAGCTTGCGCCGGCTCACTGCCAGCTGGACGACGACGCGGCCGATCGAAAGCGGCGAGTCGATAGACTGCTGCATGACGAGTAGGGCCCGCCGCACCAGCGCGTCGTCGGTGGCGAGCGCGAGCGGCATGCCCGGCTGGGGCTCCTCCGCAGCCGCCTCGTCGATGATCATGATGTGCAGGCTCTTCGCCGCGCGCGCCCGCCCGAGATGGCGCTCGACGATGAAGGCGGCGAGATGCGCCGCCGCGACGCCGCCCGAGCAGGTCAGCCGGTCGCGGTCGACGACGAAGATCTGATCGGAGACCGGCTTGAGCCCGTCGAACCGCTCGAGGAAGTCGTCATGGTGGAACCAGCTGACGCAGGCCCGATAGCCGTCCATCAGCCCGGCCCGGTGCAGCACGTATGTCCCGGTGCAGACACCCACCAGCGGGATGCCTGCCGCCGCAGCGCGCTCCAGGAAACGCACGGTGTCGGTGTGCAGCCGCTCGACCTCGTCGACGAGCCCGCCGACGACAACGAGATAGTCGAAGCGGGCCGGGTCGCCCAGAGGCTCGTCCGGCTGGACGACGATGCCCGAGCTCGAAGCGATCGGCTCCATCGTCGGTGATAGCACCTTCCAGGCACAGAGGATGGGCCGCGAGCGGTCGCCCTCGTCGGCGGCGAGGCGCAACACGTCCACGAAATTGCCGAGCGCGCAGAGCGTGAAGCGGCGCGTGAGGATGAGGCCGACGTTGAGCTGGGGCAACCCACGATCTCCTGCCGCCTAGCTACCGCGAAACTGACGCAAGGGTACACGTCAGCCCGCGACGAATCCAGTATAGAGGTCCGGCAATCCAGGGGGGCCCGCCATGACGCATTTCTCCTTCGCCCAGGTCATCAGGGGCGCGCTGACCGGCCAGAAGAACTGGACCCCACAATGGCCCGACCGCGAGCCGAAGGCGGCCTACGACGTGGTCATCGTCGGTGCCGGCGGCCACGGCCTCGGCGCCGCCTACTACCTCGCGAAGGAGCACGGGATCACCAATGTCGCGGTGATCGACAAGGGCTGGCTCGGCGGCGGCAACACCGGGCGCAATACCACCATCATCCGCTCGAACTACCTCTACGACGAGAGCGCCCGGCTCTACGACCACGCCCTCGACCTCTGGGAGAACCTTTCCCAGGACCTGAACTACAACGTCATGTACTCCAAGCGCGGCGTCCTGATGCTCGCGCACAACGTCCACGATGTGCAGTCCTTCCAGCGCCACGTCCACTCCAACCGGCTGAACGGCGTCGACAACGTCTGGCTCTCCGCGCAGGAGGCGAAGGCCTTCTGCCCGCCGCTCGACATCAACCCGAAGGCCCGCTACCCGGTGATGGGCGCGGCGCTGCAGAAACGCGCCGGGACCGCCCGCCACGACGCCGTCGCCTGGGGCTATGCGCGGGGGGCGGCCGCGCGCGGCGTCGACATCATCCAGAACTGCCCGGTGACAGCGATCCGCCGCGGCCCGGACGGCCGGGTGACCGGCGTCGAGACCGCGAAGGGCTTCATCGCCGCGAAGAAGGTCGCGGTCTCCGCCGCCGGCCATACGTCCGTCGTCATGGATTCGGCCGGCGTCCGTCTGCCGCTCGAATCCTACCCGCTGCAG
Source organism: Rhodovulum sp. (assembly GCA_020637615.1). Taxonomy (GTDB): domain Bacteria; phylum Pseudomonadota; class Alphaproteobacteria; order Rhodobacterales; family Rhodobacteraceae; genus Amaricoccus. The sequence goes on along the minus strand of JACKKC010000038.1, from coordinate 14,412 downwards.
GCGCTGGTCTCCGAGCCGGTCAAGCCGATATTCCCCTGCGTGGTGATGTCGAACAGCGTCCACGCCTATATCAGCCAGTCCGACAAGGGCGAGCTGGTCATCGGCTCGGGCACCGACCAGTACGTCAGCTATTCGCAGCGCGGCGGCCTGCCGCTGATCGAGCACACCCTCGCCGCGATCTGCGAGATCTTCCCGATCTTCCGCCGCATGCGGATGCTGCGCAAATGGGGCGGCATCGTCGACGTGACGCCGGACCGCTCGGCGATCCTCGGCAAGACGCCGGTGCCCGGCCTCTACGTCAACTGCGGCTGGGGCACCGGCGGCTTCAAGGCGACGCCCGGTGCGGCGCATACGCTCGCCTGGACCGTGGCCAAGGACGAGCCGCATCCGATCAACGCGCCCTTCACGCTGGAGCGCTTCACCACCGGCCGGCTGATCGACGAAGCCGCCGCCGCCGCCGTCGCGCATTAGGGAGACGAGAGATGCTTCTGATCCATTGCCCCTACTGCGAGCAGGACCTTCCCGAGCTCGAGTTCGCCTATGCCGGCGAGGCACACATTGCCCGCCCGGCCGATCCGTCGAAGCTGACGGACGAGGAGTGGCGCGACTTCCTCTTCATCCGCACCAACCCGAAGGGCGTGCACTTCGAGCGCTGGCGCCACGTCAACGGCTGCGCGCGCTTCTTCAACGCGGTGCGCGAGACCGTCGGCGACAAGTTCCTCGCCACCTACAGGGCGGACGAGCCCCGTCCCGACATCTCCAGCCTGACGGGAGACGCCAAATGACCAGCTACCGCCTGCAGGGCCGCGGCCGCGTCGACCACGGCAAGCCCGTCAACTTCACCTTCGACGGCAAGACCTACCAAGGTCTCGCCGGCGACACCCTCGCCTCGGCGCTGCTCGCCAACGGCGTCCACCTGATGGGCCGCTCGTTCAAGTACCACCGTCCCCGCGGTGTGGTCTCGGCGGGCTCGGACGAGCCGAACGCGCTCATGGGCACCCGCCGCGGCCCGGGCCGCTTCGAGCCCAACACCCGCGCCACCATCCAGGAGATCCGCGAGGGCCTCGAGGCCGCCAGCCAGAACCGCTGGCCGTCGCTCGCCTTCGACATGGGCGCGATCAACGACAATCTCGGCTCGCTGTTCTCCGCCGGCTTCTACTACAAGACCTTCATGTGGCCGCGCGCCTTCTGGGACCGCGTCTACGAGCCCGTCATCCGCAACGCCGCGGGCCTCGGCGTCTCCCCCACCGAGCCCGACGCGGACAGCTACGCCAGCCGCTTCGCCCATGTCGACGTGCTCGTCGTCGGCGCCGGTCCCGCCGGCCTCGCCGCGGCGCTCGCCGCCGGCCGCTCCGGCGCCAGCGTGATGCTCGTCGACGAGAACGCGGAGGTCGGCGGCACGCTGCTCTCCGAACCGACGGTCGTCATCGACGGCCAGCCGGCCTGGGACTGGCTCGCCGCCACCGTCGCCGAACTCGATGGGTTGGCGAACGTGCAGGTGATGCCGCGCACCACCGCCATCGGCTATTATCACCAGAACCTCGTGGGCCTGGCGCAGCGGCTGACCGACCACCTCGCCGCGCCCCCGGAGGGCGCCCCGCGCGAGCGGATGTGGAAGGTCCGCGCCAAGGAAGTGGTACTGGCGCAGGGCGCGCTCGAGAAGCCGCTGGTCTTCGACGGCAACGACCGCCCCGGTGTCATGCTCGCCAGCGCCGCCCAGACCTATCTCAACCGCTACGGCGTCAAGGTCGGCGACCGCCCGGCGATTGTCACCGCGCATGATTCGGCCTGGCACGCCGCCTTCGACCTCGCGGGAGCCGGCGCGAAACCTGTTGTCATCGTCGATATGCGCGCGTCCGTCGACCCGGCGCTGACCGACCGCGCCCACGCCCTCGGCATCGAGGCGTTGCTCGGCCGCACGGTCACCGGCACCGCGGGCCGACTGCGGGTGACGTCGCTCCGCGTCAACCGCATGGAGGGTGGCAAGGCCGGTGAGCCCCGCGACATCGGCTGCGACGCGGTGCTGATGTGCGGCGGCTGGACCCCCTGCCTGCACCTCTTCAGCCACACGCAAGGAAAGCTTGCCTGGGACGAGGCGCTGCAGGTCTACCTGCCGGGCAGGAAGACAGAGGCGGTGCAGATCGCCGGCGCCGGCCGCGGCCTCTGGAGCATCGCCGCCTCGCTCGGGGACGGCGCCAACGCCGGGGCGGCCGCCGCCCGCGACGTCGGCCTCGAGGCGGAGGCTCCGGTCTTCGGCGTGGCCGCCGACCGCACCGGCTCGGGCATTACGCTGAAGGAGCTCCCGACCGACCGCGACCCGGCCAAGGCCAAGGCCTTCATCGACTTCCAGAACGACGTGACGGCCAAGGACATCCGCCTGGCCGTGCGCGAGGGGATGCGCTCGATCGAGCACGTCAAGCGCTACACGACGAACGGCATGGCGACCGACCAGGGCAAGATGTCGAACATCAACGGCCTGATGATAGCCTCGGACGCGCTCGGCAAGGCGCCGCCGCAGGTCGGTCTGACCACTTTCCGGCCGCCCTACTCGCCGACGACCTTCGGCACCTTCGCCGGCTACCACCAGGACGCGACCTTCGAGGTCACCCGCAAGACGCCGATCGACCCCTGGGCCGAGGCGAACGGCGCGGTCTTCGAGCCGGTCGCCCTCTGGCGCCGCGCCTGGTTCTTCCCGAAGCCGGGCGAGGACATGCACGCGGCGGTCGGTCGCGAGTGCCGCGGCGCCCGCGCCTCGGTCGGCATCTTCGACGCCTCTACCCTCGGCAAGATCGAGGTCGTCGGCCCCGACGCCGTGACCTTCATGGAGCGGATGTACACGAACCCCTGGGCGAAGCTCGGGGTCGGGCGCTGCCGCTACGGCCTGCTGCTCGGCGAGGACGGCTTCATCCGCGACGACGGCGTCATCGGCCGGATCGCCGAGGACCGCTTCCACGTCACGACGACGACCGGCGGCGCGGCGCGCGTGCTGAACATGATGGAGGACTACCTGCAGACCGAGTGGCCGGACCTCAAGGTCTGGCTCACCTCGACGACGGAACAGTGGGCGGTCGTGGCGCTGCAGGGGCCGAACGCCCGCAAGCTGCTCGAGCCTTTCGTCGAGGGGCTCGACATCTCGGCCGAGGCATTCCCGCACATGGCGGTCGCGGAATGCACCGTCGCCGGCTTCCCGGCCCGGCTGTTCCGCGTCTCCTTCACCGGCGAGCTAGGCTTCGAGGTCAACGTCCCCGCCCGCCACGGCCGCGCCCTCTGGGAGACGCTCTGGCAGGCCGGCCAGCAATACGACATCTGCCCCTACGGCACCGAGACCATGCATGTCCTGCGCGCGGAGAAGGGCTATATCATCGTCGGCCAGGACACCGACGGCACGCTGACGCCCGGCGACGCCGGCCTGACCTGGGCGATCGGCAAGGCGAAACCCGATTTCGTCGGCAAGCGCTCGCTGACCCGCCCCGATATGGTGGCGAAGGGCCGCAAGCAGCTGGTCGGCCTCCTGACCGAAGACCCGAAGGTCGTGCTGCAGGAGGGAGCGCAGATCGTGGCAGACCCGGCCCAGCCGAAGCCGATGACGATGATCGGCCACGTCACCTCCTCCTACTGGAGCGACGCGCTCGGCCGCTCGATCGCCATGGCCGTTGTCGTCGACGGCCGGGAACGGGACGGGCAGACGCTGCACATCCCGATGCCCGGCGGCACCATCACCGCGAAGGTGGTGAAGAGCACCGCCTTCCTCGACCCCGAGAACCGCCGGCTGAGCGCCTGAGAGGAGTAGGAGCGATGACTGCAACCACCGACCCCGGCGTGACCGTCACCGAGCTGCCGCCGCCGACCCGCATCACGCTGCGGGTCGCCGATCCGACCGGCCAGCCCCTGCCGACCCGCATCGGTGCGATCGAGGGCTGCGCCCTCTGCCTCGGCCCGGACGAATGGCTGTTGGAAGGCGACGCCGCCGCGGATCTCGTCGCCGGGTTGCCAGGGCCCTACAGTGCCGTCGAGGTCTCCGACCGCGAGATCACCTACCTGCTCGAAGGCCCGGCCGTCCTCGACCTGCTTGCCACCGGCTGCCCACGCGACCTCGCGTCGATGCCGGTCGGCGCAGGTGCCCGTACCGTCTACGACACGGCGCAGGTCGTCCTCGTCCGCGAGGCGAACGACCGCTTCCGACTCACCGTCTGGCGCTCGTTCGCGCCGCATGTCCGCGCCCTCTTCGACATCGCCATGCGCGAGATCGCCGCAGGTCTCTAAGGGAACTCCCATGCTCGACGCCGACGCCTCCCGCCTTTCCGACGATGCCGTTGCCGCCGCAATCGGCCGCGACCTCGGCCGCCAGCAGCACCAGATCGAGCTGATCGCCTCGGAGAACATCGTCTCCCGCGACGTGCAGATCGCCCAGGGCTCAATGCTGACCAACAAGTACGCCGAGGGCTATCCCGGCAAGCGCTACTACGGCGGCCGCGAGTTCGTCGACGAGGTCGAGACCATCGCGATCGACCGCGTGTAGCAGCTCTTCGGCGCCGTCTACGCCAACGTTCAGCCGCATTCGGGCGCCCAGGCGAACCAGGCGGCATTTCTCTCCCTTCTTCAGCCCGGCGACCGTTTCATGGGCATGTCGCTCGCCCACGGCGGCCACCTGACCCACGGCTCGCCGGTCACCATGTCCGGCAACTGGTTCGACGTCGTCGACTACCAAGTCCGCGAGCAGGACCAGATGATCGACATGGACGCCGTCCGCGAGCGCGCGCTGGAGACCAAGCCGAAGCTCATCGTCGCCAGCACCTCGGCCTATCCGCGCCAGATCGACTTCACCGGCTTGCGCAAGATCGCCGAGGAAGTTCGCGCGTACCTGATGGTCGACATGGCGCATTACGCCGGGCTGATTGCTGCCGGCCTCCACCGAATCCGGTGCCGCACGCCCACGTCGTCACCTCGACCACCCACAAGACCCTGCGCGGCCCCCGCGGCGGCATCATCCTCACCAACGACGCGGATCGGGCGAAGAAGCTCAACTCCGCGGTCTTCCCCGGCAACCAGGGCGGTCCGCTGGTGCACGTCGTCGCCGCCAAGGCCGTCGCCTTCGGCGAGGCGCTGCAGCCATCGTTCAAAGAACATGCCGCCTGCGTCATCGCCAATGCCCGCACCCTCGCCCAAACGCTGCAGAAGGGCGGCCTCAACATCGTCTCCGGCGGCACCGACTGCCACAATGTGCTCGTCTACCTGCGCCCCAAGGGGGTCAAGGGCCGCGACGCTGAGCGGGCGCTGGAGCGCGCCGGTCTCACCTGCAACAAGAACGCCATCCCTTCGACCCGTGGACGCCGTTCGCCACCTCCGGCATCCGCCTCGGCACCTCCGCCGGCACCACCCGCGGCTTTGGCGAGGCGGAATTCGCCAAGGTCGGCGAACTCGTCCTGAAGATCGTCGACGCGCTCGCTGCGTCCGGCGCCAAGAGCGATGCGGCCGTCGAGGCCGAGGTGATGGCCGAGGTGCGCAAGTTCACCGACGCCCATCCGATCCACGAGGGCTGAAGTTCCATCCGTTCTGCATGGCTAACCGCGCGGAGCACATTACGACACCAACATCCTGACCGGAATTGCTCCCGCAGCTCCGGTTTCGGCAGGGCGGGCAGCCAGCATCGGACCCATGGTGCGGGAGGGCGAAAGACCGACGTCGATCTTGAAGATGCCGAATACGCTGAGAAACTTGGCTGCTCGCCGTCATCCGCTACTACCGGGACCACTGCGTCGGCGCGACCCACGGCGGCATCCGCGACTTCCTGCTGATCGCGGCCGCGGTCGGAGGCGTCATCAAGACCAACGCCTCGATCTCGGGGACCGATGTCGGCTGCAAGGGCGAAGTCGGCTCTGCCACGGCCATGGCCGCCACCGGCCTCTGTGCCGCGCTCGGCGGCACCAACTCCCAAGTCGAGAACGCCGCGGAGATCGACCTCGAGCATCACCTCAGCATGACCTGCGACTCCGTCAGGGGTCTCGTCCAGGTCCCCTGCATCGAGCGCAACGGCCTCGGCGCCATCAAGACCGTCGCCGCCTCGCTCGCGCTTCGCGGCGATGGCACTGACGTCGTGCCCTTCGACGCCTGCGTCGAGACCATGCGCCAGACCGGCCACGACATGAGCGTCGGCACAAGGAAACCTCGACAGGCGGCCCAGCAGTCGACCTCCCGGAGTGCTGAGAGCCGCCCAACGCCTCTCAGGCGAGCTGCCAAGGGGCCTTGCGCTCATGGATCCGACCGCCTGACCGGCAGGACGTTGGTCTGTCTCGAATATCTTTTGACATGTCGCAGACGTTCTTTGGCGCAGGAGCGACGTCGGATACGACGCCTGAAGAAGAGCTTCTGGTAGGGAATTGAGAGCTTCGGCGCCTCTGGGAGGCCGATCCAGTGCCCTGCCTGAGTTCACTTTTCCCGGGTGCGTTGCCGGGGCGGCAACCTCTGAGAGCCGCCCCGGCAGCCTCGCCATCGGAATCGGACCATCACGAACCCCTACCGGCGGCCCCGCCGTCACGATCCCGGAGTGCCGAACATGTCGGAAACCTCGTTTATTCTGACCCTGACCAGCGAGCCGCTGCCCGGGATCATCGCCGCCGTCTCGACGGCCGTCGCCGACCTCGGCGGCAACATCACCGAGATGAACCAGCATTGGGACCGGCCGGCGAACCGCTTCTTTCTCCGTGTCGCCTTCGTCGGCCCCCAGGGCCTGACCGCGTCGGCGGTCGAACAGGCGTTCGCTCCCACGGCCGAGAAGCTCGGCCTCGACCTGAAGGTGGTGGACGCTGCGAGCGCGCCGAGGATCATTGCCATGGTCTCGAAGTTCGACCACGCGCTCCTGCACCTGCTCTACCAGATCCGTGTCGGCTGGCTCCGCGCCGAGGTCGTCGCGATTGTCTCGAATCATGAAGAAGCCCGCCGGATCGCCGACCACGAGGGCATCCGATTTGTCTACCTGCCGGTGACGCCTGAGACGAAGCCCATGCAGGAGGGAGCATTTCTCGCCCTCGTAGAGGAGACTGGCGCCGAGCTCGTCGTCCTCGCCCGCTACATGCAGGTCCTTTCCGACGACCTGACACGCAAACTGTCGGGGCGGGCGATCAACATCCACCACTCGTTCCTGCCGGCCTTCAAGGGCGCGAACCCCTACAAGCAGGCCTACACCCGCGGCGTCAAGCTGATTGGCGCCACCAGCCACTATGTGACCGCCGACCTCGACGAGGGCCCGATCATCGAGCAGGACGTCGCCCGCATCAGCCACGCCGACACCGGCGAGGATCTGGTCGCCATCGGCCGCGACACCGAGTCGCGGGTGCTCGCCCGTGCCGTGAAGAGCCATCTCGAGCGCCGCGTGCTCCTATGTGGAACCCGGACGGTGGTATTTGGGAAGTAGGCAGTTGCAGGTTACGAAGGGAGCCACGCCATGGGCGAAGCTCGGGCACGAGGACCGGCGAGACATAGGCATCGAAAGCATCGCGGTTGATCGGCCCCGAGAGCACGAAGTGCGCGACCATGCCGCGCAGAGTGAGGGCAGCGGCGACGGTCATGGTCTTCCCGTGACCATGTGGCACGACGACCTGCCGGCGCTCCCCGCGCGGGGCGCGGTCGTTGGTGCGCCATGCTGGTCTTGGCCCAAGTCTCATCCATGAACACGAGCCGTTCCGGATCCAGGTTGGCCTCGCCCGCCGACCTCGCCGACCCAAATCTCGCCTCGGCGGCCTGTAGACCTCTCATTCCGCGACCCTGGTAATCGGCATCCTTCGGGCGCGCCGTCGCAAGAGGTTGCAGCAGGCTGCCGCACACCCGCGGCGGATTTTCTGCCCTTTTTCCCAATGAATTCAAAGAGCGCGTAGCGACTCCGCCTCCGTTTGTCCTGATTCGGGAATCCAGGCCCCCAGCCAATCATCCGTAAGCCATTGATTTAGCCGGGATTCACTGGGAATCCAGTGCGATTCCGGGCAGGTGCGCCACCGCGCTGTGCCACGGGGCGTGCCACATGCGACGGGCTGCTGCGGTCGGAAATGCCCAAGGATAGGGGTCCGGCGTCTACCGGCGCGGAAATGTGTTCTGGCTGAGAGTCGGGACGCCGGCATCGCTGGCGAGCCGAAGATGCCGGTGGCCGACGAAGCGGCCTGGACGGAGCCGTGCTCGGCAACCGCCAGGAGATGGAGGAGACCGCGAGGGACCAAATCGAGGGCCATTAGGTAGTTCTAACTATTCGAATGGATGACTGACCATAATGTCATGGATTGAAATGGTCAGGTCGCTCTACAATGACCCTCGACAGGACATCGCGGCAACTCTCCATGGCAATCACCATCCACGATCTGAACCAGGCAAGCCGTAGCAGGGCGTTGGAAATGACCGCTCCCCTCGCGGAGCGGTCACCCTGGGTCGCGGAGGCTGCCCTCAATGCCCGGCCGTTCGCCTCGGATGAAGCACGTGCGGAAGCGCTCGTTGAGGTGATCCTCGCGACCGATGCCGCCAAGCGGATTGATCTCTTCCAAGTGTACCCGGAGCTCGCTGGCATTGAAGCCTCCGAGGGCCGAATGAGCGAGGAATCAACCGGCGAACAGGATCGGCTCGGGCTCACCCGGCTGCGCGGCCCCGAATCCCGCCGGCTCGCTGCGCCTAACGCGGCCTACCGCCTCCGCTTCGGATACCCGTTCATCCTCGCGCCGCACCGTATCCCGGACCGTGCGAGCATCATCGCAATCTTCGAGCAGCGCCGGAAGGCCTCGCCGGTCGAAGAACATACGACAACCAATGCCGAGATCGCACCCGTGATCCGCAACCGGGCCGTCAAGGCCTTCGGAAACGCCACAGTCTCCTCCAACCAGCTCGAATCCGAACCACAGGAATGAACTCCATGAAAACCTTCGTCCCCGTCCTCGCCTCTTCCGTTCTCGCTCTCTCGGTCAACGCGGCCGACGCCAAGGACCTGATCCGTATCGCCGGCAACTTCGCCACCGAGCACTCCTCCAGCCAAGCCATGCAGCTCTTCAAGGAAGAGGTCGAGAAGCTCTCCGACGGCGAGATCGAGGTGAACATATTCCCGGCACAGCAACTCGGCGGTGCCGCCGAGAACGTGCAGGCCGTCAAGATCGGCGCGATCGAACTGATGTGGGTGGGCACGGCCTATCTCACCCGCACGATGCCCGAACTCGAAGTGATCGGCCTGCCGTTCCAGTTTGAAACCCGTGAGCAGGCCTTTGCGGTGGCGGATGGTCCGGTCGGTGCCGCCCTCGACGAGAAGATGGCCGCTGAGGGCATGGCCTCGATGGGCTACATGGAGCTCGGCTTCCGGCAGCTCACGAACAATGCCCATCCGATCGAAAGCGTCGATGACATCGCGGGCCTGAAGATCCGCCTGCAGCCGAACGAGACCCACCTTGCAACCTTCCGCGCGCTCGGCGCAAACCCGGTCGCCATGGACGTGAAGGAGCTCTACTCCGCGCTTGAGCAGGGCGTGATCGACGGCCAGGAAAACCCGTTCTCCATCATCGACGTGGCAGGCTATTCCGAGGTGCAGAAATACATCTCCAACACCGGCCACTTCTTCGACTTCATCTCGGTCGTCGCGAACGAGAATTGGTTCGAGGGGCTGGAGCCCGAAACCCGCGACACGATCGAGGCCGCGATGGACACCGCCATCGCCTACCAGCGCAAGCTTGCCGCCGAACAGGATGCGGCGGCCCTCGACAAGCTCATTGCCGACGGCATGACCTACACCGAGGTCTCGCCGGAATTTGCCGCCGACCTGCGCGAGAAGACGAGCGGTGTCGCGGCCGAGACGAAGGCCCGGCTCGATCCGGCGCTGGTCGAGCTGCTCGACGCCGAAGTCGAAAAACTCGGCCATTGATCCGGCGGGACGGATGGACAGGTTCCTCACATCTCTCCTCGCGCGCGCCGATCAGGGCGCGCGTTTCCTCGTGATGCTCGGCGCAGCGGCGATGGTCGTCGTCGTCTCGGCCCAGGTCGCGATGCGCTATCTCTTCAACGGCTCGTTCGACTGGGCCGATGAAGTCTCCCGCCTGGCCTTCGTCGCCACGATCTTTCTCGCCATCCCGCTGGGGATCAGGGACGGGACGCATGTGGGGATCGACCTGCTGGTCTCGCGGCTGCCGGAGGGGCTGAGGGTCGGCATCGCCCGGCTCATGAGCCTTCTGGCCGCGGGGATGATGCTCGTCGTCTTCTGGACCGCGATCGTGGTGGCTGTGACAACCTGGTCGGAACGGCTCGGGTCGATCAATCTGACCTCGAGCGTCTTCTTCCTGCCGGTGATCCTGGGCGCCCTGCATTCCGCGCTGCACCTGGTTCACATGGCGATCGCCCCGGGCACCGTCGCGAAGAGCACTTCTGAGGAGGTCCGCCCGTGAGCCTCATCGTTGTCATCACCTTTCTCGTGCTCGCTTTTCTCGGCATGCCCCTGGCCTTCGCTCTCGGAGTGTCTGCCCTGGGCGGTCTCTGGCTCTCGGGTTTCGACCTGATGGTGCTGCCGCCGCGGATCATGAACGCGGTCAACTCGTTTCCGCTGATGTCGATCCCGCTGTTCATGGTCGCGGGCGAATTGATGCTGAAGGGTGGCATCATGGAGCGGCTCGTGGATCTGGCCAATGCCTTCATCGGCCGTGTCCGCGGCGGCCTCGCACAGGTCGCCATCATCTCGGGAGCCGGGCTCGCCTCGGTCTCGGGGGCCGCGGTGGCGGATGCCTCAGCGCTCTCTTCCACGCTCGTGCCGTCGTTGCGCAAGCAATACGGGCTCGGGTTTTCGACGGGCATCGTCGCGGCCGCGGCCAATCTCGGACCGATCATCCCCCCGTCTGGCGCCATGATCGTCTACGCCTTCATGGCGGGTTCCAGCGTCTCGGTCGGGGGGATGTTCATGTCGGGGGTCGTCCCGGGCGTGATTCTGTTCCTGTCCTTCATGTTCCTCTGCTGGTTCATCTCCTGGAAGCGGGACTATCCGCTCGCGGGCGATCCGATCAGCCTTTCCGCCATCCTGCGGGAGCTCCGCAGGTCCTTCCTCGTGTTCCTCATGCCGGTCGTCGTGATCGGGGGCATCGTCGCGGGAGCATTTACGCCGACCGAAGGGGCTGCCATCGGGGTCTGCTACGCACTCCTCCTCGGGTTCTTCGTGACCCGCAAACTCCGGCTTGCCGACCTGCCGGAGGTGCTTCTCACCGCGGCGAAGACATCCGCTCTGGTCGGCGCCATGATCGCCTTCGCTTCCACGGTCACGTTCCTCTTCACCATCGACCTCCTGCCGATGCACCTCGCCGGGATGATGGAGGGCATCACCGAAAGCCCGTTCCTGTTCCTCTGCCTCATTGCGCTGATGCTCCTTGTCGTGGGCATGTTCCTCGAATCGAACGCGGCCTACATCATGCTCGTTCCGCTCTTCCATCCGATCGCGCTCAACTATGGCATCGATCCGCTGCATTTCGGCTTTCTCTTCGTGCTGAACCTCGTGATCGGCATGCTGACACCGCCGGTTGGTGTGGTGCTCTTCGTGGTCTGCGGCATCACTGGCGTGAAGATGGGCGAACTGGTGCGGGAAAGCTGGCCCTTTATCGCGGCGATGTATGGCGTGCTGCTGCTCTGCATGCTGTTTCCGAGCGTGGTGACCTGGCTGCCGGAAAGGCTCGGCTACTGATCCGGCCCCTGCTTCTCGATTCGAACACGAGCGAGGCGCTCACCGAGCGCCTCGCTGCTTCCGCGGCAAAGGTCCTGCCCGGTGTGCTGTCTGCGGTCTGCCGGCGCCTGCCTACGATCGTGGCCATCCCGATCCGTCGAAAGGAGGGGACGCCGGCGAACTCATCAGTTGATGGATGTCCCCGCGGCACGAAGAACCGCCGCCGGATCACCCCGATCTGGTTCTCGACCTGGCCGCGCGCCATTGTCGTTCGGACAAATCGCGCGCCCCAGCCCGAGGCCGAGGTGCGCGCCACCGGCTCGACCAGGTAAGGCCCGCACATCTGCTGGAGTGAGCCATGTCTCGCCAGTGGTCCGAGAGACATTGGCGAACGCGATTGTAGGCGCGATCCTTGCCCACGAAGGTCGTGTCCACCGCCGTCTTCCCTCGCCATCGCCACTCGGGCCAATGGCTCGCTGTCGTAGATACCCCGGGCGCACGCCCCGCCGACGAAGGCGAACGCCTTGTCGTGGGCGTCGAAGACCATCTGCCTCACGTCTCGCGGGGAGAGGCCCGGACGAGGATCATCCGGCAGTGGCAGAGCCGGACGTACGCGACCTTCACCGTCGTGGTCATGCCGTCGATCAGAACGATCTGTTCGTCGGGGGGCCGTCCGCTGGACCGTCCCCTTATTCTCCTCACCTCCAGTCGAACTGGTGGGCCTCGCCCGGATCGAAGCTGAGCGGCACGTAGCCTACTGCAGAGGCTTCGGTCTCCGTCCTCGACCAGGCAGCCGCATACCGGCGCACGGCATCATAGCCGCCGCCATAACCCAGGGACCTGAGTTCCTCGAAGATCCGGATGTGGGTCAGGCGCTCGCGCTTCGGCCGCCGGGCGTTCTCGGCCAGCATGTCGTCGAGCTGGGTCCGCCAGGGGCCGATCTTCGGCAAGGGCTGGATATTGCGCTCATAGGTGAACTCCGTCGCGCCGGAGCGGACAACCTTCCGCACTGTCTTCCGAGACACACGCAGCTCACGGCAGATCTGCTTGATCGGCTTGTCCGGCATGGTCCTCGGACCAATGGCGGCCTCATGCCGAACTCCTGAAAATACGCCCGCCTGATCTTCGCAATCGTCTCCACCACCAGCATCCCAAACTCGGCTCCCGATTTCCTCGGAAGCACGTTGGACCACCCGTATCAGGGGGGTCCCTTTTGGATGCCGATCACCCCAATACGGGGTCCTTTTTGCACGCCGGTTCACAATGCTGGTCTTGGGCATGTTGTGGTCTCCGACATGATGTCGGGGGTCATGACGGCTCCGGTCGGAGTGGATGGCAAGCGCCATCGGCGCGAACGCCTGCGGAACGTCGGCCATGCCCCGTGTCGCATCCGTGTTGCACGGAGTGACCTGCTTCCTTCTGACCCCTCGATCATTGCGAGAGCCCTTGGGTTTGATAGCGGGTCTGCGTCGCCGACGGTAGCGGCCGGCCGGCGGAGCGGTTGGGGTGGCGGAGGCGGCCGGCCGCGGGGTCCTGGCGAACAGCGTCCGGGGTGAGGCCGCCGTGGGCGGAGTGGGGTCGGACGAGGTTGTAGTCGAGCCGCCAGCGCTCGACTACGGTACGGGCCTCCGCCAAGTTGGCGAAGACCTCCTCTTTGAGACATTCGTCGCGCAATCGACCGTTGAAGCTCTCGACGAAGCCGTTCTGCTGCGGCTTGCCGGGCGCGATGTAGTGCCAGGTGATGCCGGTCCGGTTGGTCCATTCGAGGACGGCGCGGCTGGTCATCTCGGTGCCGTTGTCGCTGACGATGACGGCGGGCTTGCCGCGGCGGGCGACGCGCGTGTCGAGTTCGCGCACGAGACGCCGGCCGCCGATCGAGGTGTCGACGACCAGGGCGAGCGCTTCGCGGGTGAAGTCGTCGACGATGGCGAGGATACGGAAGCGACGGCCCCAGTCGAGGGCGTCGTTGACGAAGTCGAGGCTCCAGCGCTGGTTCGGCCCGTCCGGAAGCGCGATCGGCACCCGCGTTCCCGTCGCGCGCTTGCGGCCGCGGCGTCGGCGCACGGCCAGTCCCTCCTCGGAATAGAGCCGGTAGAGCTTCTTCCTGTTCATGTGGATGCCTTCTCGCTCGAGCAGGATGCCGAGGCGTCGGTAGCCGAAGTGGCGCCGTTCCGCCGCCAGGCTCCGCAGCCGCTCGCGCAGGTCGCCATCGCCCGGATCGGGCTCACGGCGCACGGTCTTGGGATCGATCCGGACCAGCTCGCAGGCGCGCCGCTGGGAGAAGCCGCGCTCGGCCGTCAGGCGGAGCACGGCCTCCCGGCGCGCCGCGAGCCCGGTCAGTTTTTTCCCAGGAGATCCTTCAGAGCCGCCACGTCGAGCATCGACTCGGCCAGCAGCTTCTTCAGCCGCCGGTTCTCGTCCTCCAGCGCCTTCGGCTTCTGCGCGTCCGACACCGCGAGGCCGCCGTACTTCGCCTTCCACCGGTAGAAGGTCTGTGGGCTGATCCCGTGCCGGCGGCAGACCTCGTCCGTCGTCCCGCCCGCTTCCTGCTCACGCAGCACGCCGATGATCTGTGCTTCCGCAAACCTGCTCTTCTTCACGTCCGTCTCCTTCGGATGACGGACCCTCACTCAAATCGAGGGATCAGGAAGGGGGCAGGTCACTTTCTACAGGATGTTCAGAGCTTTGGCCGACCGGACCGATCTCGAATACGCGATGCTCGACGGCTCCATCGTCAAGGTTCACCGCGCCGGTCAGGG
>JACKKC010000037.1 GCA_020637615.1 Rhodovulum sp. | reverse complement strand
CGCTCTGATGAACGGGCGCGTCGATCTCGCCCAGGTCGAGGGGCTCGCCGATCTTCTCTCAGCGGAAACCGAGGTTCAGCGCCGCCAGGCTTTGCGGCTCATGGAAGGCGGTCTGTCCCGCAAGGCAGAAGGCTGGCGCACCAGACTTGTCCGCGCGCTGGCGCATGTCGAGGCGACCATCGACTTTGCCGACGAGGAGGTGCCCGAGGAGCTTCCGCCCCTCGTCCGCGACACCCTCGCTTCGGTGGCCAGGGAGTTCGACGCAGAACTCGCGATGAGCCGGGGCGCGGAACGTCTTCGGGACGGGTTTGAGGTGGCCATCATGGGCCGGCCGAATGTCGGCAAATCGACGCTGATCAATGCGCTGGCCGCCCGTGAGGTCGCGCTGACCTCGAGCATTCCGGGAACGACGCGCGACGTGATCGAGGTCCGGATGGACATTCGCGGCCTACCGGTGACCTTGCTCGATACGGCAGGGCTCCGGGACGACACCGAGGAGATCGAGAGCCTTGGAGTGGCACGGGCTCGCCACCGTGCCGAGGCCGCCGACTTGCGAGTGTTCGTAGTGGACGACCCAGGTGACGTCTCAGATCTCGACGTTGGAGTCCGTGGGGGTGACATCGTCGCATTGGCGAAGGCTGATCTCCGCGACGAGTCGGATGGGTTGGCAGTGTCCGGCACGTCGGGACAGGGCCTCGATCAGTTGGTCCTCCGAATGGCAGAAGTCCTGGGCGAGCGGGTCTCGTCATCGGCCTCGCTGACACACGAGCGACAGCGTGTGGCGATCCGGAATGCACTGGATGAAGCCAGGATGGCTATTGCTGGGTTGGATACGCGTTGTGGGGACAATATCTTGATCTCCGAGCACATTAGGGCCGTACTCCGGTCGCTCGATGCGCTTGTCGGAAAAACCGATGTCGAAGCCGTCCTCGACGTGATATTTGCGAGTTTCTGTCTCGGCAAATAGGGAATGTTTCACGTGAAACATCCGGATTTCGATGTGATCGTCGTTGGCGGTGGCCATGCCGGCTGCGAGGCGGCCCATGCCGCCTGGCGCATGGGCGCGCGGTGTTTGATGGTTACCCATCGGTTCGACCGTGTCGGGGAAATGTCCTGCAATCCGGCCATGGGCGGCATCGGCAAGGGCCACATCATCCGCGAGATCGACGCCCTGGACGGTCTCATGGGTGTGGCATCCGACCGGGCCGCAATCCAGTATCGCCTGCTCAACCGAAGCAAGGGGCCGGCGGCCCAGGGCCCGAGGACGCAGATCGATCGGGACCTCTATCGGGGGGCGATGCAGAAGGCCTTCAGAGGTTTACCTGGATTGCAGGTCCTGGAATCGGAAGTCGTGGATCTTATCCGCGATCGTGGGCGTTGCTTCGGCGTTCGACTACGGGACGGCTCCGAGATCAGGAGCAGGTCGGTGGTGCTGACAACGGGAACATTTCTGCGTGGTGTGATCCATGTCGGATCGGAAAGCCGACAGGCGGGACGGTTTGGCGACGATGCGGCGATACCTCTCGCAGAGACCGTCGAAGAACTCGGTCTTCCGCTCGGGCGGCTCAAGACTGGTACCCCCCCTCGGCTCGATGGAAGAAGCATCGATTGGGGTCGGGTCGAGCGCCAAGAAGGCGACTCCGACCCGGAGTTTTTGTCGTTCCTGACCCGCAGCCCCTCTGCGCAGCAGGTTTCCTGTGGAATCACCCACACGAACCAGGCCACGCACGAGATAATTCACCGCAACTTGGCGCGCTCGGCCCTTTTCGGGGGCAACATCGTCGGCGCAGGGCCTCGCTACTGCCCGTCAATCGAAGACAAGGTGAACCGGTTCGGCGATCGGAACTCTCATCAGGTTTTTCTCGAACCGGAAGGGCTCTCTTGTGACGTGGTCTATCCTAATGGAATCTCGACATCCTTGCCGGAAGATGTCCAGGCCGAATACGTGCGGACAATCCATGGCCTTGAAAACGCGAGGATAGTTCGTCCAGGCTATGCGGTGGAATATGACTATGTGGACCCTCGGTGCCTCAACGCGACACTGAGCGTGATAGCCTTGCCGGGACTCTTCCTTGCGGGACAGATCAACGGTACCACCGGCTATGAAGAGGCGGCCGGACAGGGCTTGGTGGCGGGGATCAATGCCGCCGCCTGCGCTTTAGAGTTGGAGGAAACGCGACTCGGGCGGGACGAAGCCTATATCGGAGTGATGATCGACGATCTGATCACCCGGGGTGTCTCGGAGCCATACCGGATGTTCACGTCGCGCGCCGAGTATCGCCTCCACCTGCGCGCCGACAATGCGGACCAGCGACTGACCCTTCGCGGAATCGCTATCGGTTGTGTTTCCGACGACCGCCGCAGAGCCTTCGGAGTGAAGGAGGCTTTGCTCGAGAAAATCAGGTCCGCCGGAAAGTGTATTGTCGTCACACCGAGCCAGGCCGCTTCTATGGGTTTGGGGATCACGAAGGACGGCGTACGCCGGGATGCCCTCGAGCTTCTGTCCTATCCCAACATCGGTTTGGACAAGATTTGTGAAGCATTTCCAGCACTTGGGGAGTTTCCAAAGGTGGCGCTTCGGCAGGTGGAGCGGGAATGCCGCTATGCACCCTATCTGGAAAGGCAGGCGGCCGAGATAGCGCAGTTGCACCGGGATGAGACCGTAAAACTGCCGTTGAATTTCGAATTCGCAGCGATGGCGGGACTATCCGCGGAGCTGCGAGAGAAGCTCGAAAGGGTCCGGCCTGAAACGCTAGCCCAGGCCGGGCGCATCGAGGGAATGACGCCTGCTGCTCTGACCCTGCTGTTGCTGGGAGTGCGGCGGTATGGCTCGGAGCGAGCGGCAGGGTGAAGGGTTCGGACGGTTCAGCGGCTTTCCAATACAAATACGTTGTTTCACGTGAAACAATGCAGCATTTCGAGACTTATCTCGCGCTGCTTGAAAAATGGAACAGAAGGATCAATCTCGTGTCTCCGGCATCGCTCGACGATGCCTGGGGGCGCCATGTGCTAGACTCGGCACAGCTCTGGCGTTTTCGCCCCCCGGAGGCCCGGCGCTGGCTCGATCTCGGTTCCGGCGCGGGTTTTCCCGGCATGGTCGTCGCTCTCCTCGCGCGCGCGGAGGGGTCACTGATCCGCGTGACCCTCGTCGAGAGCGATGAACGGAAATGCGCCTTCCTGCGCACCGTAGCCACTTCGTGCAATCTGGATGTGAGGATCGAGACGGGCCGGGTCGAAGGTTTGGCCCCTGCCCGCGCCGATGTAATCTCCGCGCGAGCACTCGCACCGCTCAACAGGCTTCTGGGCTATGCGCAAATTCATCGCGCAGCGTGCGGTATCGGCTTGTTCCCCAAGGGCCGGACAGTGCATAAGGAGGTGGAGGAGGCGCGCCGCAACTGGCGATTCGACTGTCAGTTGCATCCCAGCGCAACCGATCCGGAAGCAGCGATCGTGGAAATAGGAGGCCTGGAACGTGTCTGACCCCGGTTCTGGACCGCAGATCGTCGCCATCACCAACCAGAAGGGCGGGGTCGGCAAGACGACCACCGCGATCAATCTCGGAACCGCCCTGGCGGCGCTGGGGTACCGGGTTCTGCTGATCGACCTCGATCCTCAGGGCAATGCCTCCACCGGCCTCGGCCTCGCCTCGACGGACCGGAACTTCACCTCCTATGATCTGATGCTCGGCGATTCCGCGGCGATCCAGCTTGCGCCCACACTGGTTCCGGGTCTGCAACTGATCCCCGCCACGCCCGATCTCAGTTCCACTGACCTAGATTTAGTGGGTGATTCCAGACGCATACACAAGATAGAGGATGCCCTGGCGGCGAACCCGCAACCTTTTCGGGAACTCGACTTCATTCTCGTCGATTGCCCGCCGTCGCTCAGCCTGCTGACCGTCAATGCCCTGGTCGCGGCGAATTCCGTGCTCGTCCCCCTGCAATGCGAGTTCTTTGCCCTCGAGGGCCTCTCCCAGCTCATGCGGACAGTCCAGACGATCCGAAACGGTTCGAACGCCCGCCTGAAGATCCAGGGCATCGTCCTGACCATGTACGACCGGCGCAACAATCTCTCGGGACAGGTCGCCTCGGATGTTCGCGACAATCTCGGCACCCTGGTCTATGACACGGTGATCCCGCGAAACGTCCGGTTGAGTGAGGCGCCCTCCCATGCCGTGCCGGCGCTGATCTACGATCGCTCCAGCTCCGGCAGCGTCGCCTACCAGAAATTCGCGGCCGAGTTCCTGGCACGCGCCGGGGCGACGCGGCATCTTGCGGAAATGGCCTGACATGGAGAGCGCACGGATGGAGAAGAAGGGTCTCGGACGCGGCTTGTCGGCGCTGCTCGCGGATATCTCGCCTCCCGCCGAGCCTCCGGTGGCAGCGGACGACCGGCCCGCGGCACCGACCTCGCCGGCCCGTACCGTTCCGATCGACCGGATCCGTCCCAATCCAGACCAGCCGCGGCGCAGCTTCGACGAAAAGGAGCTCAACGAGCTGGCGGCCTCGATCCGCGAGCGTGGGGTCATTCAGCCGCTGCTGCTGCGGCCCTATCCGGGAAGCCCGCAGGAGTTCCAGATCGTCGCCGGCGAGCGGCGCTGGCGCGCGGCCCAGATCGCCAATATCCACGACCTGCCCGCGATCGTGCGTGACCTCAACGATACCGAGGTTCTCGAGCTTGCCATCATCGAGAATATCCAGCGGGCCGATCTCAATGCGGTCGAGGAGGCGCTCGGCTACCGGCAATTGATGGACCGGTTCGGCCATACCCAGGAGCGCCTCGCCGAGGCCCTCGGCAAGAGCCGTAGCCATGTCGCCAACCTGCTCCGCCTCCTGACCCTGCCCGAGCCGGTGCTCGACCTGGTCCGGAACGGCCAGTTGAGTGCCGGACACGCCCGTGCCCTGGTCACCGCCCAGGATCCGGAGGGTCTCGCCAAACAGGTGATCGCCCGGGATCTGTCGGTCCGCCAGACCGAAGCCCTCGCCCGGGCCGCAACCGAGCGGCCGGCCGCGCAGCGCAGGGCGCCGGAGGCGAAGGACGCCGACACGCGGGCGCTCGAATCCGATCTGACGGCGAATCTCCGTCTCAAGGTCACCATCGAGCACAAGCCGGGGACATCGGACGGCGAGGTGCGGATCCGCTACCAGACGCTGGAGGAACTCGACCGGCTCTGCCAGGTGCTTTCAGGCTAAGTTATTGATTTAACAACTGTTTTATGACGGCATTGAGCACGATCCTGCCAGACTCCGTCGCGAATATCCGACTGCCGTCCAGCTCCAGCAGTCCGAGGCTGGAGAGCTCCGCGATGCGGAAAGCGGGAAGCTCCCGCCCTGTCAGGCGTGCGTAGCGCGCGAGATCCACCCCTTCGCGGAGCCGCAGACCCATGATCAGCATCTCCGCGCCCTGGTCTTCCGGCTCGACCTCGGAACGGATGGTGATCTCCGCCGCATCGCCTTCGGCCGCCGCCAGCCAGGCTTCCGGGGACCGCGGCGATTCGATGGCCCAGCGCCTGCCCCCGACAGTCAGCCGGCCATGTGCACCGGGACCGATCCCGGCATAATCGCCGTAGCGCCAGTAGATCAGGTTGTGCCGGCTTTCCGCCCCCGGCCGCGCATGGTTGGAGATCTCGTATCCACCCATCCCGGCCGCATCGCAGGTCTCCTGCGTCACCGCAAACATGTCGGCGGCAAGATCCGCATCGGGCAGGCCGCGCAGGCGCCCGCGGGCATGCATGTCGCCGAAGCGCGTGCCATCCTCGATCGTCAGTTGGTAGAGCGACAGGTGATCCACGGCGAGGGCGAGGGCGCGGCCAAGCTCCGCGCGCCACTGATCCAGCGTCTGCCCCTGCCGGGCGTAGATCAGGTCGAAACTCACGCGCTCGAAGGTGTCCCGCGCGATCTCATAGGCCCGGATCGCTTCCGCGACGCTGTGCATGCGCCCCAGCCTCCGCAGATCGCCCTCATCGAGCGCCTGGATCCCCATGGAGACGCGATTGACGCCCGCGTCCCGAAATCCGCGAAACCGCCCTGCCTCGACCGAGGTGGGATTGGCTTCGAGCGTGATTTCCACGTCCCCGGCCTGCGGCCAGCCGTCCCTGACAGCCGCGATCACCGCCGCCGCGGTTTCGGGCGGCATCAGGCTCGGCGTGCCACCGCCGAAGAAGATCGTGTCGACCCTGCGGCCCGGCACCTGCCGCGCCGCCGCCGCGACCTGCCCGACCAGCGCCCGGCGCCATCGCGCCTCGTCGATGCTGCTGCGAACATGGCTGTTGAAGTCGCAATACGGGCATTTCGCCAGGCAGAACGGCCAATGGACATAGATCCCGAAGCCGCCCGACCGCCAGTCCTCGGTCACGCCGGCTCGGGGCCGAAGCAGCCCGCGATGAGCTTGCGGAAGGCGTTGCCGCGATGGCTGATGCGATTCTTCTCCCAGCGGTCCATCTCGCCGAGCGTCACGTCGAAGCCGTCCGGCTGGAACATCGGGTCGTAGCCATGGCCCTGGCTTCCCCGCATCGGCCAGACGCAGCGGCCCTCGATCCTGCCCTCGAAGGCCTCGTCGTGCCCGTCCGGCCAGGCCAGGACCAGCGTGCAGAGAAACCTCGCCGTCCGCGGCTCCGGCACCGCGGCCGCATCGAGCTCGCGCCAGACCCGCGTCATCGCCTGCACGAAATCCCGGCCCCCGGGGGTCTCCGCCCAATCGGCGGTATGCACGCCCGGTGCGCCGCCCAACCCATCCACGGCGATCCCGGAATCGTCCGCGAGCGCGGGCAGCCCGCTCGCCTTCGCGGCGGCATGGGCCTTGATCCGGGCATTGCCGAGGAAGGTCGTCTCCGTCTCCGCGGGCTCGGCAAGCCCGAGGTCGGCCGCCGCGAGAATCTCCACCGGGAACGCCGCGAAGAGATGGCGGATCTCCTCGAGCTTCCCGCGGTTGTGCGTTGCCGCAACCAGTTTCGATCCGGAAAAGCGCCGGCTCACGGGGTCGCAGCCCGCTGCGCCGCGACCAGCGCGGCGATGCCTGTCTCGGCGAGATCGATCAGCCGGCCGAGCTCCGTCCGCGTGAAGGTCGCCCCTTCTGCGCTGCCCTGAACCTCGATCAGCCCCAGTTCGCCGGTCATGACGAAATTCGCATCCGTGCCGGCGGCGCTGTCCTCTGCATAGTCGAGATCGAGCACCGGCTGGCCGCCATAGATGCCGCAGCTGACCGCCGCGACATGATGCGTGATCGGATCGGTCTTGACGACACCCGCCTCGAGCAGCCGGTTCACCGCGAGCCGCAGCGCGACCCAGCCGCCAGTGATCGAGGCGCAGCGCGTCCCGCCATCGGCCTGGATCACGTCGCAATCCACCGTGATCTGCCGCTCGCCGAGGGCGACACGGTCGATCCCCGCCCGCAGGCTGCGCCCGATCAGGCGCTGGATCTCCTGGGTTCGGCCGGATTGCTTGCCGGCGCTCGCCTCCCGGCGGTTGCGGGTCGTGGTCGCGCGCGGCAGCATGCCGTATTCGGCGGTGACCCAGCCCAGGCCGGACTTGCGCATGAAGGGCGGCACCGTCTCCTCGACGCTCGCCGTGCAGATCACATGCGTCCCGCCCATGCGGATCAGGCAGGAGCCCTCGGCATGGAGGGTCGTCCCGGGCTCGATCGAGATGTCGCGCAGAGCATCGGCGGCGCGTCCGGACGGGCGCATGGTCTTTCCTCCTGGCGGGTTTCCGGAACCGGCTCTTAGCCCGCAGCTGCCATGCCGTCCAGCGCCGCCTTGCGCTCCGAGATTGACCGGTCCCCCGCCGGTGCCTAAGTGAAAAGGAGCAACGGGGGAGGATGCCCAGCGCCCGTGACCGCTCCGGTTTCGCAGCTCGCCGCCATGAACGATCGCAGCCGCGAGGTGTTTCGCCGGCTCGTGGAGACCTATCTCGAAACCGGGGAGCCGGTCGGATCGCGCACGCTCTCGCGCGCCCTTTCGGAGGGCGTCTCGGCCGCGACGATCCGCAACGTCATGCAGGACCTGGAATATCTCGGGCTCCTGAGTTCCCCGCATGTCTCCGCCGGCCGCATCCCGACGCAGCTCGGCTTGCGCATGTTCGTGGACGGGATCCTCGAGATCGGCGACGTCTCGGGTGCGGAACGGGCGGAGATCGAGCGTTCGCTCTCCGGCAACGACCACGACATCTCCGCCATCCTCGACCGCGCCGGCGACATGCTCTCGGACCTCACCCACGGGGCGAGCCTGGTGCTGACGCCCAAGTCCGAGGCGCCGATCCGGCATATCGAATTCGTCAGCCTCTCGCCCGACCGCGTGCTGGTGGTGCTCGTCACCGCGGACGGGCAGGTCGAGAACCGGCTCTTCGACGCACCGCTCGGTCTGACGCCCTCGGCCATGCGCGAGGCGGCGAATTTTCTCAACGCGATCCTCGAGGGCCGGACCCTTTCGGAAATGCGGACGGTCGTCACCGCCGAGATCGCCCGGCGCCGCGCCGAGCTCGACACGCTCTCGCAATCGCTCGTTGAGGGTGGGACCGCCGTCTGGGCGCAGGAGGACGACGGGCGGCACGAGCGCCTGATCGTGCACGGCCGGGCCAATCTCATCGAAGGCACCGAGGACGCCGCGCATCTCGAGCGCATCCGGGAGCTCTTTGCCGATCTGGAACGCAAGCGCGATGTGGCGCAACTGCTCGACCTCGCCGAGGGCGGTGCCGGCGTGCGCGTGTTCATCGGGTCGGAGAACAAGCTTTTTTCACTTTCCGGTTCCTCTCTGGTGGTGTCTCCCTATATGAATGCCGACCGGAAGATCATCGGCGCAGTGGGCGTGATCGGACCGACGCGGCTCAACTACGGGCGCATCGTGCCGATCGTCGACTTCACGGCGCAGCTGGTCGGCAGGCTGGTTTCCAGCCGCGGCTGACGTTGGGGACGATGCGATGGCACGAGAGAACAAATCCTTCGGCTCGGGGGACGATTCCTTCCTGGACGATCCCGAAGCTGAGTTCGATGACACGGAAGTTGTCGGGGACACGGAGATCGATATCGACGAGGCCGACGCCCTGCGGCTCGAGGTGGCCGAGCTGAAGGACCGTCTGCTGCGCGCGCTGGCGGATACCGAGAACCTCCGCAAGCGGTCCGACCGCGACAGGCGGGATGCCGAGCTCTATGCCTCCACCCGCTTTGCCCGCGACCTCCTCTCGGTCTACGACAATTTCGACCGCGCCATGGGCAACGTGACCGACGCGGTACGCGAGGCGGCGCCCGGGCTCATCGAGGGAATCGAGCTGACGCAGCGCGACCTCCTCGCCGCCTTCGAGAAGCACAAGATCCACAAGATCGTTCCCGAAGTCGGCGAGCGTTTCGACCCCAAGCAGCATCAGGCGATGTTCGAGGCGCCGATCCCCGGCACCAAGGCCGGTGACATCGTCCAGATCATGGGCGTCGGCTTCAACATCGGCGACCGGCTGCTGCGCCCGGCGCAGGTCGGCGTATCCTCGGGCGCCCCGGCGATGCCCAGGCCGCCGGAAAGCGGTGCCGAATCGGCGTCGGAGTAGCCCGGCGGGACGATCCGCTTTTTCGCGTAATATCATATGGATAGCCATGGTCCCAAGCTGGGACCGCGGGGCGGTCGCTCGAACGCCATCAAGGAAGCGTTCGTTCCGCGGTTCGTCGGCGATTCCCTGAATTTCGATGGGGACCCGGCCCGACCGACAGTGTAATCCTGTGCTTCACAGAAGATACCAGAAGGAGGAATTCGCTTTGCTCAGACGCCTGTTTCGGACCATGGCTGTGGCTGGTGTTGCCGTGGCTCTTCCCCTCGCCGCGTCGGCGGATGACGATCAGCTCTCCGTCTCCATGCTCCTGGCGGGGCAGATAGACGACAACGGCTTCATGGAAGCAGGGTACAACGGGCTCGTTGCGATCCGCGATGAGCTCGGAGCGAAGATCAACTACATCGACGGCGTCAAGCCGGAGCCGGAGCTCCTGGCGGCGGCGTTGCGCGAACTCGCGGCAGACGGTCCTGATCTCATCATCGCCCATGGCGGCCAGAACAACCAGGCCGCAGAGACCGTGGCCGCGGAGTTTCCCGACCTGAAATTCGTCGTCGTGCAGGGGGCGGTTACCGGACCCAACCTGTCGAGCTACGAAGTGCTTCAGGAGGAAAGCGCCTGGCTGGCCGGGGCGGCGGCGGGGCTCCTGACGGAAACGGGAACGGTCGGTCACATTTCCGGAATTCGGGTGACGCCCGGACTGAAGGGCCGCGGCGGCTTCTACCACGGATTGATGCATACCAATCCCGATGCCCAGTTCCTGACCACCTTCGCCGGCGATCAGGACGACAACGAGTTGTCCTACCGCGTGGCCTCGGATGAGATCGACCAGGGCGCCGACATCATCTTCACCATGTTGAACGCAGGGCGCACCGGCGCCATCGACGCGATGCGCGAGCACGGCGTGCATCAGATCGGCAATGTGCGCGATTGGTATCCCGATCATCCCGACGTCTTCGTTGCCTCGGCGATCGCCAATGTAAGTGTCGCCGGGCTGACAGCTGCCCGCGACCTTTCGGAAGGTCGTTGGGAGGGCGGCCAGATCGTGAAGATCGGCCTCGAAAACCCCGATGCGGTCTCGCTGGCATTGTCTCCGGACGTCCCGGAAGAGGTCCGCTCCAAGATCGACGGGCTGCGTCAGGACATCGTCGACGGGAAGATCGAGGTCTCGACCGACTACGACGGCCCGGAACTGACCTATTGATCGCATGACGGCGAGGCCGCCCATGCGGCCTCGCCCATACAGAAGAGGGCATCGCCACAACTGCGCCCCGGGGCGCAAGGCCGCTTGGCAAGGGTGGGCGGGCTTGTACCGGTGCGCCTTGCTCGGCGCCCTGTCAGCCGGGGACCATCCCCTTGAGCTCGTAGATCAGCGCCAGCGCCTCGCGCGGGCTCATCTCGTCGGGCAGCACGGTCTTCAGCCGCGCCTCGACCTCCGAGGGCGCGGTTTTAGGGGCCGGCGCGGCACTGGCGGCACTGAAGAGCGGCAGGTCGTCCACCAGCGCCCTGGCCTTGCCGCCGCCCTCGCGCTCGCCGGCTTCCAGCGCGTCGAGCACGACATGGGCGCGCGCGACCACCGCGGCCGGAAGCCCGGCGAGCCGCGCAACCTGCACGCCGTAGGACCGGTCGGCCGCGCCCTCCCGCACCTCGTGCAGGAAGATCACCTCGCCCTCCCATTCCCGCACCGCCACGGTCGCGTTGCGCAGCCCGGGCAACTTTTCGGCGAGCGCCGTCAACTCGTGGTAGTGGGTGGCAAAGAGCGCCCGGCAGCGATTGATGTCATGCAGGCTCTCCAGCACCGCCCAGGCGATGGAGAGCCCGTCATAGGTAGCGGTGCCCCGCCCGATCTCGTCGAGGATCACCAGCGCGCGCTCGCCGGCCTGGTTCAGGATCGCGGCGGTCTCCACCATCTCGACCATGAAGGTCGACCGGCCGCGCGCGAGGTCGTCCGCGGCGCCGACCCGGCTGAAGAGCGCATCCACCACGCCGATCCGCGCCGAGGCGGCCGGCACGTAGGACCCCATCTGGGCCAGGAGCGCGATCAGCGCGTTCTGCCGCAGGAAGGTCGACTTGCCCGCCATGTTCGGCCCGGTGATCAGCCAGAGCGGCCGCGCGCCCTCGCCATCCGCGCCGAGGTCGCAGTCATTGGCGACGAAGCCCTCGCCGCTGCGGCGCAGCGCCGCCTCCACCACCGGGTGCCGGCCGCCGGTGATCTCGAAGGCCCGGTCCGCCACGATCTCCGGGGCCGTCCAGTCGCCCGACCGTGCGAGATGCGCCAAGGCCGCGGCGAGGTCGATCTCGGCGATCGCCTTGGCCGCCGCCGCGACCGGCCCCGCCCGCTCGATCACCACCGCCGCGAGAGACGCGAAGATCGCCTTCTCGATCTCCAGCGCCCGGCCGCCGGCATTGAGGATCTTGGTCTCGATCTCCGCCAGCGCCAGCGTCGTGAAGCGCAGGGCGCCGACATTGGTCTGGCGGTGAACGAAAAGCTCCGAGAGCGGCGGCTTCAGCATCTTCTCGGCATGGGTCGCGGGGGTCTCCACGAAATAGCCGAGCACGTTGTTGTGGCGGATCTTCAGCGAGGCGATGCCGCTCTCGCGCACGTAGTCCGCCTGCAGCGATGCGATCACGCCGCGGCCTTCGTCGCGCAGCCGCCGGGTCTCGTCGAGCTCGGGGTCGTGGCCAGAGGCGACGAAGCCGCCGTCGCGGGCCACCTGCGGGGGATCGGCCACGAGCGCCGTGTCGAGGAGATCGACCAGCGCCTCGTGCCCTTCGAGCGCATCCCGCGCGCCCGCCAGCGTGTCGGGCAGCGTGCCCGCGAGCGTATTCCGGATCCGAGCCGCCCCGGCCAGCGCATCGCGGACGGCGGCGAGATCCCGCGGGCCGCCGCGGTCGAGCGCCAGACGCGAGACGGCGCGTTCGAGATCCGGCAGTTGCCGCAGGATTTCGCGAACGCCCCTCAGGGTTTCGGGTGCCTCGACGAAATGCCGCACGGCGGCCTGGCGTTCCAGGATCGTGCGGCGATCCGCGGAGGGCGCGTTCAGCCGGGTCTCGAGCAGCCGCGCGCCGGCACCGGTCGCGGTGTGGTCGATCGTCGCGAGGAGCGAGCCTTCGCGGCCGCCCGAGAGGCTGCGCGTGAGCTCCAGGTTCCGCCGCGTGGCCGCGTCGATCGCCATCAGGCTGCCCGTCGCCTCGCGGAGCGGCGGCCGGAGCAGGGGCAGCCGGCCCTTCTGCGTGAGCTCGAGGTAGTGGACGATCGCCCCCAGCGCGCCGGCTTCGGCCCGGCTGAAGGTGCCGAAGCCGTCGAGGCCCTTCGCGCCGAAGACCGCGGCGACCCGGGCATCGGCGGCGGTGGAATCGAAGCTCGCCGGGGCCAGCGGCGTCGCGGTGGCGCCGGCCTCGGCGATCAGGCCGCGCAGCTCGGCCTCCTGGCTCTCGGCGACCAGCACCTCGCGCGGGGCGAGCCGCGCCAGCATCGGCCCGAGCCCGGCGCGGGTGCAGGGCGTGACCGTGAGGTCGCCGGTGGAGACGTCGGTCCAGGCGAGGGCGCCCTCGCCGCGCACCTCGGCATAGGCGGTGAGATAATTGTGGCGTCGGGCTTCGAGCAGGCTTTCCTCGGTCAGCGTGCCCGCGGTCACCAGACGGACCACCGCGCGGGCCACCACGGATTTCGCGCCGCGTTTCTTTGCCGCCGCCGGATCCTCCATCTGCTCGCAGACCGCGACCCGGAAGCCCTTGCGGATCAGGGTCAGGAGATAGCCCTCGGCGGCATGGACCGGCACGCCGCACATGGGGATGTCCTGGCCGAGATGCTGGCCGCGCTTGGTCAGGGCGATGTCGAGCGCCGCCGCCGCGGCCTCGGCGTCGGCGAAGAACATCTCGTAGAAATCGCCCATGCGATAGAAGAGCAGCGCATCGGCATGCTGCGCCTTGATCTCGTGGTATTGCGCCATCATCGGCGACATGGAGGAGGTATCGTTCACGCAGCCCGTCCCGGTTCCGTCGGGTCGCTTATACAGGCTCGCCTTGCGGTGCCAATGCCGACGCGCGAAGCGTCCCCATGGGGACGCTTGTCAAGTATCTGGAATCACACGATTAAAGTGTTAACGCGCCGAAATCCGGTCGTCAGCCCTTCATGCCCTCCCAGAATCCCTTCACCCGGGAGAAGAAATCCTGGGTCTCGGGGCTGTTGTTCTTGCCCTCGGCCTCGAACTCGCCGAGGAGCTCGCGCTGCCGCACGCTGAGGTTGACGGGGGTCTCGACCGCGAGCTCGATGTAGAGGTCGCCCGCCACCGCGCCGCGCAGCGCCGGCATGCCCTTGCCGCGCAGGCGCAACTGCTTGCCGGACTGGACGCCTGCGGGCACCTTCACCCGCGTCCGGCCGCCGTCGAGCGTCGGGGCCTCGATCTCGCCGCCGAGTGCGGCCGTGATCATGCTCACCGGGATGCGGCAATAGAGGTTCTGGTTGTCGCGCTCGAAGATCGGATGCGCCTCGACCTCGATGAAGATGTAGAGATCGCCCGAGGGTCCGCCGCGCAGCCCCGCCTCGCCCTCGCCGGCGAGCCGGATCCGCGTGCCGGTCTCCACGCCCGCGGGGATGTTGACGTTGAGGGTGCGATCCTTGCGCACGCGGCCGGCGCCGGCGCAGGACTTGCAGGGATTCTTGATGATCTGGCCGCGGCCGGAGCAGGTCGGGCAGGTCCGCTCCACGGTGAAGAAGCCCTGCTGCGCGCGCACCTTGCCCTGGCCCGAGCAGGTCGGGCAGGTCGCGGGTTCCGCGCCGCCTTCCGAGCCGGTGCCGTTGCAGACCTCGCAGGCGGTGCTGCCGGGCACGCTGATCGTGGCCTGCTTGCCGCGATAGGCCTCTTCGAGGTTGAGCCGGAGGTTGTAGCGCAGATCCGAGCCGCGTGCGGCGCGCTGGCCGCGGGCACTGCCGCGCCCGCCGCCCATGAAATCGCCGAAGAGGTCGTCGAAGACGTCCGAGAAGGCGCTGGCGAAATCCGCATTGGCGCCCGGCCCGCCGCGGAAGCCCGCGCTCGCCCCGCCGCCGTTCTCGAAGGCGGAATGGCCGAAGCGGTCGTAGGCGGCCTTCTTCTGCGAGTCCTTCAGGACGTCATAGGCCTCGTTGATCTCCTTGAACTGCGTCTCCGAGTTCGGATTGGAGCGGTTGCGGTCGGGATGGTGGTCCATCGCCTTGCGCCGGAAGGCCTTCTTGATGTCCGCATCAGAGGCGCCCTTCGACACGCCCAGAACGTCGTAATAGTCGCGCTTCGCCATCAGGGCCGAATTCCTTCAAACGACAGATGGCCCCCTCGCGTGCCGAGGGGGCCATCCTGCCGGTCCATGCGGATCAGGACTTCTTGTTGTCGTCCCCGCCGAGATCCTCGAAATCGGCATCCACGATATCGTCCTCGGGGCCGCCCGACGCGGTGTTCTCGGGCTCGGCGGCGGCGCTTTCCTCGGCCTGCTGGGCCTTGTAGATCGCCTCGCCGAGCTTCATCGCCGCCTCGGTGAGATCCTGGCTGCGGGCGCGGATCTTCTCGGCATCCTCGCCTTCCATCGCTTCCTTGAGGTTCTTGATCGACATCTCGATCACCTCGATGGTCGTCGCATCGACCTTGTCGCCGTGCTCCTTGACCGATTTCTCGGTGCCGTGGATCAGGCTCTCGGCCTGGTTCTTGGCCTCCACCAGCTCGCGCCGCGCCTTGTCGGATTCGGCGTTCTCCTCGGCTTCCTTGACCATCTTCTCGATGTCGGCGTCCGAGAGCCCGCCCGAGGCCTGGATGGTGATCTTCTGTTCCTTGTTGGTGCCCTTGTCCTTGGCGCTGACGGAGACGATGCCGTTGGCGTCGATGTCGAAGGTCACCTCGATCTGCGGCATGCCGCGGGGCGCCGGCGGGATCTGCTCGAGATTGAACTGGCCGAGCAGCTTGTTGTCGGCCGCCATCTCGCGCTCGCCCTGGAAGACCCGGATCGTCACCGCGTTCTGGTTGTCCTCCGCGGTGGAGAAGATCTGGCTCTTCTTGGTCGGGATCGTGGTGTTGCGGTCGATCAGCCGGGTGAAGACGCCGCCGAGGGTCTCGATGCCGAGCGAGAGCGGCGTCACGTCAAGCAGGACCACGTCCTTCACGTCGCCCTGGAGCACGCCGGCCTGGATCGCGGCGCCCATGGCGACGACCTCGTCCGGGTTCACGCCCTTGTGCGGCTCCTTGCCGAAGAACTTCGTCACTTCCTCGATGACCTTGGGCATGCGGGTCATGCCGCCGACCAGCACCACCTCGTCGATGTCGCCCTTGGCGATGCCCGCATCCTTCAGCGCCGCCTGGCAGGGCTTCATCGAGCGCGTGATCAGGTCGCCCACGAGGCTTTCGAGCTTGGCGCGGGTCAGCTTCAGCACGAGGTGCAGCGGCTGATGCGTCTTGGGGTCCATCGAGATGAACGGCTGGTTGATCTCGGTCTGGGACGAGGAGGAGAGCTCGATCTTGGCCTTCTCGGCGGCTTCCTTGAGCCGCTGCAGCGCCATCTTGTCCTTGGTCAGGTCGACGCCGTTCTCCTTCTTGAACTCGTCGGCCAGGTACTGGACGACGCGCATGTCGAAGTCCTCGCCGCCGAGGAAGGTGTCGCCGTTGGTCGACTTCACCTCGAAGAGGCCGTCGTCGATCTCCAGGATCGAGATGTCGAAGGTGCCGCCGCCGAGGTCATAGACCGCGATGGTCTTGGTGCCCGACTTGTCGAGCCCGTAGGCCAGCGCCGCCGCCGTCGGCTCGTTGATGATGCGCAGCACCTCGAGGCCGGCGATCTTGCCGGCGTCCTTGGTGGCCTGGCGCTGGGCGTCGTTGAAATAGGCCGGGACGGTGATGACCGCCTGGTTCACGTTCTCGCCGAGATAGCTCTCGGCCGTTTCCTTCATCTTCTGCAGGACGAAGGCGGAAATCTGGCTGGGGGAATATTTCTCGCCCTTGACCTCGACCCAGGCGTCGCCGTTCGGCCCGGGGATGATCTTGTAGGGCACCATGTCCTTGTCCTTGGCGGTGACCGGATCGTCGTACCGCCGACCGATGAGGCGCTTGATGGCGAAGAGGGTGTTCTCCGAGTTCGTCACGGCCTGGCGTTTCGCCGACTGGCCGACGAGGCGCTCGTCGTCGGTGAAGGCCACGATCGAGGGCGTGGTGCGCGCCCCTTCGGAATTCTCGATGACGCGGGCCTGGCTGCCATCCATGATGGCGACGCAGGAGTTGGTGGTGCCGAGGTCGATACCGATGACTTTGGGCATATACGTTCCTTTCGAGCGGCGATCTGGCGGGGCGAGTCCAAGGCTGGCCCTTGCCCTGCATCCCATGCCGGGTTTCACGTGATCGTGTGGCCGGCGCTTCGGATGGCTATATAGGTTTCGCGTTTTGGTGCTGCAAGCGCTCCCCGGCGGCGGGGACGGTGTTTTCCTTGGGGTTTCAGGGCGGGTGTTCGAGATCGGCGGCTTTGAGATTCACAAGGCCCGGCTGGACCGGCCGGCCCAGCTTCGCATGGTGGAGGAGCTGCGGGAGGTGGTCCGCGCCGCGCCGCTCTTCGCGCCCGTGACGCCCTGGGGCAAGCCGATGAGCGTGCGGATGACCTCGGCCGGCCGCTACGGCTGGGTGAGCGACCGCGGCGGCTACCGCTATGCCGAGCGGCATCCCTCGGGCCTGTCCTGGCCGGCGATCCCGGACTCGGTGATGGCCGTCTGGCGGGATCTGGTCTCGCGCGATCGTGTGCCCGATTGCTGCCTCGTCAACTTCTACGGCGCGAAGGCGCGCATGGGGCTGCATCGCGACGTCGACGAGGCGGATTTCACCTGGCCGGTGCTCTCGATCAGCCTCGGCGACACCGCGGTCTTCCGCATCGGCGGCCTCGATCGCGGCGATCCCACGACCTCGACGGCGCTCGAGAGCGGCGATGTGGTGGTGATGGGGGGAGCCGTCCGCCGCGCCTATCACGGCGTGGACCGCATCCGCTTCGGCAGATCGTCGCTGCTGGGCGAGGGCGGGCGCATCAACCTCACGCTGCGGGTGGTGGATTGAGGCGTCGCACGGGTGCTACGGCGTCCCCGCATCCGGCAGGGCGCGTTTCTCGCCGTCGAGGTCGACGGCCACGAAGACGAAACGGGCCTCGGTGACCTTCCGGTGCTCGCCGCTGGGCTGCCGGTGGACCCAGACCTCGACGCCGATGGCCATCGAGGTCGTGCCTTCGCGCAGCATCTGCGCATGGATCGATACCACGTCGCCCACATGCACCGGCCGGTGGAAGGTCATGCCCTCGACAGCGACGGTCGCCACCCGCCCGCGGGCGCGGCCGCGTGCCAGCACCGAGCTTCCCAGGTCCATCTGCGACATGATCCAGCCGCCGAAGATGTCGCCGTTGGCGTTGGTGTCGGCGGGCATGGCGATGGTCTGCAGGGTCAGTTCCCCCTGCGGCAGCGGGTGGTTCATGCTCGCGATCTTCCCGTCTTTCGGCGCCTCGATACGAAGCGGGATGTTTACAAGATGCCGGAGGCAGGTCCATAGAAACGCGCCCCGAAAGCAATCGAAAGCCCGCCATGGATCACGCCAGACTAGCCGCCACCTTCCGGAAACTGGCGCTGGATGCAGGCCGCGAGATCATGGAGGTCTACGGCCGGCCGGATTTCGATGTCGCCGCCAAGGCGGATGCCTCGCCGGTCACGGAGGCGGATCTGCGCGCCGACCGGGTGATCTGCGAGGGGCTCGGGGCGGCGTTCCCGGAGATCCCGGTGGTGACCGAGGAGCAGCAGGCGAGCCACGGCATCGCCGCGGATGTCTTCATCCTGGTCGACCCGCTCGACGGCACCAAGGAATTCGTCCAGCGGCGGGGCGACTTCACCGTCAACATCGCGCTGATCGAGCATGGCGTCGCCACGCGGGGCGTCGTCTATGCGCCGGCCAAGGCGCGGCTCTTCTACACCGATGCGCAGGGGCAGGCGGTGGAGGAGGCCGGGCCGCATGACGCCGGGCGGATCGGCGCCGTGACGCCGCTGCATGTCTCGAAGCCCGATCCCGAGGCGCTGGTCGTCGTCGCCTCCAAGTCGCACCGGGACCAGGCCACCGACGATTACATCGCGCTCTACCAAGTGGCGGATTTCCGGTCGGCCGGATCGTCGCTCAAGTTCTGCCTCGTGGCCGCCGGCGAGGCCGATCTCTATCCCCGGCTCGGCCGCACCATGGAATGGGATACCGCCGCCGGCCATGCGGTGCTGTCCGGCGCCGGGGGAAGGGTGGTGCGCTTCGACGGTCACGCGCCGCTGACCTACGGCAAGGAGGGGTTCGAGAACCCGCATTTCATCGCCTTTGCGCCCGGGCTCACCCTGTTGCGGGCCTGACAAGCCATGTCCGTGCTTCTGGTCATCCCGGCGCGATACGCCTCCACCCGCTTTCCCGGCAAGCCGCTCGTCGATCTGCGCGGCGCCGGCGGCGCGGCGCGGAGCCTGATCCGGCGCAGCTGGGACGCGGCGATGTCCGTCGAAGGCGTGGACCGGGTCGTGGTCGCCACCGACGACGCGCGCATCGCCGATGCCGCGCATGGCTTCGGGGCCGAGGTCGCCATGACGCCGGACAGCTGCCGGAACGGCACCGAGCGCTGCGCGGTGGTGGCGGCAGAGCTCGGCGGCGCGCATGAGATCGTGGTCAATCTGCAGGGGGACGCGCCGCTGACGCCGCCCTGGTTCGTCTCGGCCCTGATCGCCGCGATGCAGGCCGATGCCACGCGTCAGGTGGCGACGCCGGTGCTGCGCTGCGATGCCGGCGCGCTCGCGGGCTTTCTCGAGGACCGCCGGCACGGAAGGGTCGGGGCGACGACCGCGGTCTTCGACCGCGCCGGGCGCGCGCTCTACTTCTCCAAGGAGGTCCTGCCCTATACCGGGCGGCCGCTCGGCGCGGCGGAGACCATCCCGGTCTTTCACCATGTCGGGGTCTATGCCTATCGCCCGGCGGCGCTGGTGGCCTATCCCTCCTGGGATCCGGGCCCGCTGGAGACCTGGGAGGGGCTTGAACAACTGCGATTCATGGAAAACGGCATTCCGGTGCATTGCGTCGAGGTAAGGGCCCGGGGCCAGGCCTTCTGGGAACTGAACAACCCTTCGGACGTTGAGAGGATCGAAGCGATTCTCAGGGAGCTCGGGCGTGACTGAACCGGCGGACCGATGCCACTCCGTTTACGCAGTGATGAATTCTTTTGCCCTCAGGCCCGCCATTTGTGATACCGGAGGCGTGCTGCGCGCAATCCGGGCGGAGTCGCAGGTGTTTTCGGCGTTGATGGGGGTATCATGACGTACCGGGTGACAAAGGCCGTATTTCCCGTCGCAGGTTTCGGCACGCGATTCCTGCCGGCGACGAAGTCCGTTCCCAAGGAAATACTCCCGCTCGTCGACCGTCCGCTGATCCAATATGCGATCGACGAGGCGCGGGCGGCGGGAATCCGGGAGTTCATCTTCGTGACCTCGCGCGGCAAGAGCGCGCTGGAGGATTATTTCGACAGCGCGCCCGAGCTCGAGACCAGCCTTCACGAGGGCAACAAGGGCCATCTCCTCGATCTGCTCAGGCAGACCGACATGGACAGCGGCGCCGTCGCCTATGTCCGGCAGCAGGAACGCCGCGGGCTCGGCCATGCGGTCTGGTGCGCGCGCCGGCTGATCGGCGACGAGCCCTTCGCGGTGATCCTGCCCGACGACGTGATCGATGCCGAGAAGCCCTGCCTGCAGCAGATGGTGGAGGCCTATGCCGAGGTCGGGGGCAACATGGTCGCGACCATGGAGGTGCCGGCGCAGAGCGTCTCTTCCTACGGGATCCTCGACGTGGGCTCGACCTCGATCGGAGCGACCATGCCGGTTCGCGCGATGGTGGAGAAGCCGCGGCCGGAGGAGGCTCCGTCCAACATGGCCGTGATCGGGCGTTATATCCTGTCGCCGGACGTTCTCGACAATCTCGAGGACATGCGGGTGGGCGCGGGCGGCGAGATCCAGCTGACCGACGCCATCTCGGCCGAGATCGCCGCGCGCGGCAATGTCAATGCGTTCCGCTTCCGCGGCCGCCGCTTCGATTGCGGCTCCAAGTCGGGTTTCCTCCAGGCGACGGTGGCCTTCGGCCTGGCGCGCGACGATCTCCGCGACGAGTTCCTCACCTATCTGCGGAGCGTCACCGAGGTCCAGGAGCCGGCGAGCAAGCTGCGCGCCGTCTAGCCTGCGGGTCCGCGGGTCCGCACCGGCTCGCAGCGACCGTCACCGCAACCGGCGGAGATCTTTCCATACGGTCCGCCGGTGATTGCTTCGGATCGTCACCAGTGGCGATGTCGCCTTCCCTTCGCGGATTTGGCAAGGACAAATCCGCGCGCGCCTGCCTGCCCCTCGGCAGGCGCGACAAGCGCGCCCGCCCAGTCAGGCGCGCGCGGATTACCCACCGCCGGTGAAACCCGACCCCCCTCGGTCTCCGCGCTCGCGCGCTCCGACCGACGACCCGGCGCGAGGCAGTGCCTCGCTTCTTGCCGGTTCGGGGAGTCCCTCGGCCGATGGCTTAATCCGCCGGAGATCCGTGTCAGGCCGCGCTGTCAAGCCGGGCCGCCTCCCAGGCGAGCATGGCGCGCTTCACGCCCAGGCCCCAGTGATAGCCGCCGAGCCCGCCGGCCTTCTGCAGCGCGCGGTGGCAGGGGATGAGCCAGCTGATCGGGTTGCGGCCGACAGCCGTCCCCACCGCCCGGACCGCGCGCGGCCGGCCGATCGCCGCGGCGATGTCGGAATAGGTGGTGACATGGCCCGTGGGAACCGTCAGCAGCGCCTCCCAGACCTTGATCTGGAAGGGGGCGCCGATGAGCTGGAGCCGCGTCTCGCCGCCCGTGCCGAAGGCGGCCTCGACCCAGGGACGGATCGCCTCGGGATCCTCCGCGAAGGCGGCTTCGGGCCAGCGTGAGCGCATGTCGGCCATGGCCGCCTCGCGGCCGGTTTCCGCGGCGAAGGCGAGGCCGCAGAGGCCCCGGCTTGTGCCCATCGCCAGCGCCTCGCCGAAGGGGGTGTCGAACCAGCCCCAGGCGATCGCCAGCCCGGCGCCGGCGCGGGCGTATTCGCCGGGGCTCATCGCCTCCCAGCGCAGGAAGAGGTCGTGCAGCCGGCTCGCGCCCGAGAGGCCGGTGGAATGCGCCGCCTCGAGCACGCTATGGCGGTCGGCGAGCAGCTTCCGGGCATGGTCGAGCGTGAGATACTGCTGGTAGCGCTTCGGGCTGACCCCGACCCATTGCGAGAAGACCCGCTGGAAATGCGCCGGGCTGAGGCCGACGCCGGCGGCCACTTCCTCCAGCGAGAGATTCTCCTCGCGGCGTGCGGCGATGGTCTCGATGGCCCGGCCGATCACGCCGTAGTGGTAGGGATCGGAGCGGGCATCCTGTATCTGGGACATCGGTCGGGTCTCCTTTGGCGTGAAGATAGACGAATGCTCCGGCCGGGCCACCCGGATCCTGCGCAAAGCCCGCCGGACCGGCGCCTTGCGCATCCCCGGAACCCGTGCCAAGGGGAGCCATGCCGGCACAGCTCGACTACCCGACGATTTGCGAGATCTTCCGGCGGTTCCAGATGAGCGAACCCGAGCCGCGGGGCGAGCTCGAACACGTGAACGCCTATACCCTGCTCGTCGCCGTGGCGCTCTCGGCGCAGGCGACCGACAAGGGGGTGAACCGGGCGACCGAGGCGCTCTTCAAGCTGGTCGACACGCCCGAGAAGATGCTCGCGCTGGGCGAGGAGGGGCTGATCGGGCATATCCGCACGATCGGACTCTACCGCAACAAGGCGCGCCACGTCATGCGCCTGTCGCAGATGCTCGTCGAGGATTTCGGCGGCGAGGTTCCGTCCTCGCGGGCGGCGCTCCAGAGCCTGCCGGGCGTCGGGCGCAAGACCGCGAACGTGGTCCTGAACACCTGGTGGCGCATTCCGGCGCAGGCGGTCGACACCCATATCTTCCGCGTGGCCAACCGCACCGGCATCGCCCGGGGGCGGGACGTGGCGGCGGTGGAGCGGGCGCTCGAGGACCAGGTGCCGGCCCCCTACCAGCTGCACGCGCATCACTGGCTGATCCTGCACGGCCGCTATGTCTGCAAGGCGCGCAAGCCCGCCTGCGCGGCCTGCCTGATCCGCGATCTCTGTGACTTCGAGGAGAAGACGATTTGAGCAAGCCCGTCCAGGTCATCGGCATCGGCAATGCGATCGTGGATGTCATCGCCTCGATCGAGGAGCGCTTCCTCGACGAGAACGGCGTCGAGAAGGGCATCATGCAGCTGATCGACACCGCGCGCGCGGTCGAGCTCTACGGCCGCATGGGGCCGGCGCGCGAGGTCTCGGGCGGCTCGGCGGCCAATACCATCGCCGGGCTCGCGGCGCTCGGGGCGCGCACGGCCTATGTGGGCAAGGTCAAGGACGACCAGCTCGGCGCGATCTTCGCCCATGACCTGCGGGCGCAGGGGGCGGGCTATGCCACGCCGCTCGCGCCGCGCGACCACGCGGCCGAGACCGGGCGCTGCATGGTGCTGGTGACCCCGGACGGCGAGCGGTCGATGAACACCTATCTCGGGGTCTCGGAATTCCTCGCGCCGGAGGATATCGACGAGGCCGAGATGGCGGGGGCGGAATGGATCTTCCTCGAGGGCTACCGCTTCGACGGCCCCGACAGCCAGGCGGCCTTCGGCAAGGCGATCCGCGCCACCAAGTCGAACGGCGGCAAGGTGGCGATCACGCTCTCCGA
Source organism: Rhodovulum sp. (assembly GCA_020637615.1). GTDB lineage: Bacteria > Pseudomonadota > Alphaproteobacteria > Rhodobacterales > Rhodobacteraceae > Amaricoccus. The sequence continues at coordinate 2,529 of JACKKC010000037.1, read as the reverse complement.
CCCCTTCTGCGTGGAGCGGCACCGGGACGCGTTCCTGGCGATGATCCGGGCCGACGTGGACCTCTTGGTGGCCAACGAGCATGAATTGTGCTCGCTCTACCTCACGGAAGATCTGGCGGTCGCGATGGGCCGGGCGGAGGCCGAGGTGCCGGTGACGGCCTGCACCGTCGGGGAGCGGGGGGCGCATGTGCTGGCCGGGGGCGAGCGGGTCCATGCCCCGGCGACCGCGGTGCGGGTGGTGGACGCCACCGGCGCGGGCGATCTCTTCGCTTCGGGCTTCCTGCACGGGCTGACCGGCGGCCGGGACTGGCTGACCTGCGCCCGGATGGGCTGCCTCGCCGCCGGCGAGGTCATCGGCCATATCGGCGCCCGGCCCGAGGCCGACCTGCGGGCGCTCTTCGCCGCGGAAGGGCTGGGCTGAAGCGGGCCCTGGGGGCGGAAAAGGGTCGCCTGAGAGGCTGTCCCCATGGGGACAGATTGCAAGTCGCTGATTTCAAAAGGATAAAGTGTTAACGCCGTTGCGGCTTCATGTTTGGAGAGGCGCCGGCGGCGAGCATGGAGAACGCAACGGACGCCGCGAATAGTCCTGTCTGCGACGCCTGCGACTGGCAGGCTGTACCGCCCACCAGCCACCAACTTCAGAATGTGTCCGCCATTCGATCTCGTTCTTGTAGATGACGCCGTCTTTCATGATGAGATCGAAATTCTCGCTCAGGATCAGCCACGGATCGAGGTCATCCAGCGGATTGCCGTCGACCAGGATCAAGGTCAGCGTAGGCACTCACCGTGATAAGCGCCCAGATCACCATCAGGATATGGATCGCGCGGTCCGCTCATCTTGAGCAGCGTTGGTTGCTCGATGCGTCGCAATCTTCAACGCTTCGTACGGCGTGAACCATTTGGACAGCTTGCAAAGAATTTGCCCTGCTTCGGCAGCAAGGTCGGGTCAAACTGCAGATCGCTCCCCCAGGCGATGTTGACGCCATGTTTCTTCGAAAGTTCGATCACCTTGTCGATCCCCGCGACAAGCTCCACGAACTTCTTGTTGCTGGCCTCGTTGTCGAACACGAAGGCATCCTCGCCGGTGGCCTCCATCGCCTGCATGCTCCACCAGACGCCCTTCTCGGCCATCAACCGGGCCGTCTCGTCCTCGATGAAGAAGCCATGCTCGACCGACTTCGCACCGGCTTCGACCCATTGACGTATGGCCGCGTCGGTGTTCGCATGGATCATGACATAGGTGTTCCAGGTGGCGGCGACATCACAAAGCGCCTTCGCCTCTTCGAATGTGTATTGCGTAACATCGATCGGGTCGTAGAGTGAATTGACGCCGCCGCCGGCCATGGCCTTGACCTGCGAGGCACCCATGCGAAGAACTTCACGCGTCCTCTTCATCACTTCCGGAACGCCATCGGCGATCAGCGTTTGCCCTGACCTCTGCTGGTAATCCAGCGGCTGATCCTTCTCCTCGGGAATATTGAGCGGATTGCGCCAATCGCCGTGGCCTGCCGTCTGACCGATGACCGGACCGGACGGGTACATGCGCGGCCCGTCGATCAGGCCCGCGTCGACGGCCCTGGCAATCGGAATGGCAGCGCCGCCCGCGTCACGCACCGTTGTGAAACCACGAAGAAGCGTTTTTTCGTGCTCGTTGGCCGCAGCAAAGCTGAGCGTGACGATGTCGCTGCTCAACACCTTGCCGACCGGCCAGAAGGACAGCATCGTGTGCCAATGCGCGTCGATCAGCCCGGGGATCATCGTGCGACCGCCACCATCAATCACCCTCGCGCCGGCCACCGCGAGGTCTTCGGTGGAAATTTCGGAGATCAGGTTGCCATCGATGACGACAGTCGCGTTTTCGATCAGTTCCTCGTTTATCCCGTCAAAGACATTGACATTCGTGATGAGGATTGGCCCTCCGGGATCGTCTTGCGCAAATCCAGGCACCGAAAGGGCAGAGCCGACAATCAGACTAGCGACTAACGCGGCGGAGTTCTTGTTCAAAAACCACATTGCTGGGATACCTTTCTATTTATTGTTGATGCATAGGCATGAGAGTAGATGCGCCGGGTTCGATATTGCTGGCTTTGAACTCGTCATCGGCTCCATGGATACCCGATCAGGAATGCGTCCAAAAGCTCAGATTTCTGCTCACGCTACCAGCCACCCTGGGGTTCGCTAGCGGTCTGTGGCCGTCACGGCATCTGTTCAGAAGAGCTTTGCGCGACGGTTCTGCGCTTCGCGCCGCAGCGACGATTTCGGGCCGAGTGCGGGCACTGACGGGCCGGCCGCCCGTCGTGCGGCATGTGTCACGGCGAAGGACCCGATGCTGCGGGGAAGTGCGGACTACGGATCTGTTGAGTGCGGTTCGCGGTCGCAGCCGGTTCCCATGACGCAGGCTATCGTGCGAGCAGCGTGCCCAGTCGCTCGAAGCTCGCGGGGACGCCCTCGGGGCTGCGTTCGGTGAAGAAGGCGTCGAGGCGGGGCCAGAGCTCGATGGCCTCGTCGATGGCGGCGTCGCTGCCGGGC
>JACKKC010000036.1 GCA_020637615.1 Rhodovulum sp. | reverse complement strand
CCGGCCGGATTTCGGCGGCCAGCCCCTGTGCGGCCAGCGCGCGGGCGATGGTCCCCTCCTTCCAGCCGGCGAGGAAGGCATCCGAGCCATGCTGCAGGGCGCAGCCGCCGCAGGCGCCGAAATGCCGGCAGACCGGGGCGACGCGCTCCGGCGAGGGGGCGAGGATCTCCACCGGTGCCATGCGCCCCGCCGCGACCGGCCCGCGCACCCGCTCGCCGGGCAGGGTGAAGGCGGCGCGGATCCTGCCCGCGAACCCGTCGCCCTCGCGGCCGAGCCGGTCGATGGTGATCTCGCGCATGCTGTCGTCCATGGCGCCTCGGAAGTTTCGCCTGTCGCGGCGGCTGGGCCGGGATTACGGTGCCGCGGACCACGCAGCAAGGGAAGGCGCGCGATGTCCTATTCCATTCCGCCCGGCACCAGGATCGGGCATGTGCATCTCAAGGTCGCCGATCTCGACCGGGCGGCGGCCTTCTATTGCGGCGTGCTGGGCTTCGAGGTGCAGGCGCGCTACGGCGACCAGGCGCTCTTCATCTCGGCCGGCGGCTACCATCACCACATCGGGCTCAACACCTGGGAGAGCCGGGGCGGCACGCCGCCGCCGCCGGGCCACACCGGCCTCTACCACACCGCGATCCTCTACCCGACCCGCCGCGATCTCGCCCAGGCCCTGCACCGGGTGCAGGCGGCGGGGATCGCGCTCACCGGCGCCGCGGATCACGGGGTCTCGGAGGCGCTCTATCTCGACGATCCCGACGGCAACGGCGTGGAGCTCTACCGCGACCGCCCGCCGGAGGAATGGCCGCGCGACGCCCAGGGCAGGATCGCCATGGTCACGCGGCGGCTCGACCTGGCCGGGCTCCTGGCCGAGGCCTAGCCGGGCTTCCGCGCGGCGATCAGGTATTCGGCATTGCCGTCGCCGCCCGCGATCGGGCTCGCCGCCTCGCCGAGCACCGCCCAGCCGGCGCCGGCGAGGAAATCGCGCACCCCGGCGCGGGCCGCTGCGACGGCGCCGGCGTCGCGCACGATCCCGCCCTTGCCCACATGGGCCGGGCCAACCTCGAACTGCGGCTTGATCAGCGCGACCAGGGTGGCGCCGGGGCGGGCGAGCGCCAGCGCCGGCGGCAGCGCCTTGGAAAGCGCGATGAAGGCGAGGTCGGCGGTGATCCAGCCGGGCGGCGGCACATGGGCGGCGGTCAGGTCGCGGGCGTTCAGCCCCTCGATCAGCCGCACCCGCGGATCGTCGCGCAGCCGCGGCGCCATCTGGCCGTGGCCGACATCGACGGCCCAGACCTCCGCCGCGCCCGCCTCGAGCAGAACCTCCGTGAACCCGCCCGTGGAGGCGCCGAGATCGAGCGCGACGGCACCGGCGGGATCGAGCGCGAAGACCGCGAGCGCATGGGCGAGCTTGAGCGCGGCACGGGAGACATAGGGAACCGGGTCGTGCGTCAGCGCCAGATCCGCCCCCGCCGCCACCCGTTCGGAGGCCTTGGCCCCCGGCCGCCCCGCGACCGTCACCGCCCCGGCCGCGATCAGCGCCCGCGCCCGCGCGCGGCTCGGCGCGAGCCCGGCGGCGACCAGGGCGGCATCGAGGCGCAGGCTCATTCCGCCGCGAGATTGATGAAGCCGCCGGACTGGCGGTTCCAGAACCGGGCGTAGAGGCCGTTGCGGGCCAGCAGGCTCGCGTGGCTGCCCTCCTCGACGATGCGCCCGGCGTCGAGCACCACGATGCGGTCCATGCGCGCGATGGTGGAGAGGCGATGGGCGATGGCGAGCACCGTCTTGCCGCGCATCACCGTCTCCAGCGTGTCCTGGATCGCCGCCTCGACCTCCGAATCGAGCGCGCTCGTCGCCTCGTCGAGCACCAGCACCGGGGCGTTCTTCAGGATCACCCGCGCCAGCGCGATCCGCTGGCGCTGGCCGCCGGAAAGCTTGACCCCGCGCTCGCCGAGATGGGCGCCGTAGCCGGTCCGGCCCTTGAAGTCGCGCAAGCCGAGGATGAACTCGTGGGCATGCGCGCGCTCGGCCGCGGCCATCACCTCCGCGTCGCTCGCCTGCGGACTTCCGTATCGGATGTTCTCCATGGCCGAGCGGTTGAACATGGCGGTCTCCTGCCGGACCATGCCGATCTGCGCCCGGAGCCCGTCCTGGGTGAGGTCGCGGATGTCGGTGCCGTCGAGGGTGATCCGCCCGCCCTCCACGTCGTAGAGCCTGAGCAGCAGCGACACCGCCGTGGTCTTGCCGGCGCCGGAGCGGCCGACCAGCGCCACCCGCTCGCCCGGCGCGATGGCCAGATCGAGCCCGTCGAGCGCCGCCTCCCGGCGGCCATAGCCGAAGCGCACGTCCTCGAAGGCGACCGCGCCCCGCACCGCATCGGGCGCGCGGGCATGGGCGGCGTCGATGACGCGGTGCCGCGGCGAGAGCGTGCGGATGCCGTCCTCGATCTCGCCGATGTTGGCGAAGATGCCCATGGCGGTCATCGAGACCCAGCCCGACATCTGCGCCAGCCGCGTGGAAATCAGCCCGGCGGTGGCGATCTCGCCGGCGGTGGCGAGGCCCTGGCTCCAGAACCAGAGCGCGCCGCCGAGCAGCGCCACCGGCAGGGTGCCGGCCAGCAACATCAGCCAGAAGCGAAAGGCGGCGGCGACCGATCCGAAGCGGATGGTGCGGTCGCGGTAGCCCGCGAGCGCGTTCAGGGCCGCGCGATCCTCGAAATCCCCATGGGCGAAGAGCTTGACCGTGGCGATGTTCGAGATCGTGTCGACGATCTGCCCGGTGACCACGGCGCGCGCGGCGGCCCGGTCCTTGGACCGCGCCCGCACCCTTGGCAGGAAATGGCGCACCAGCGCCACATAGGCGCCGATCCAGAGCGCCACGATCGCCGCCAGCCACCAGTTGACCGCCGCCATCAGGATGCCGGCGCCCACCACCGCGGCCACCGCGAAGCCGAAGGTATTGACGGTCTCGGTCACCACCTCGGTCACCGCCCGCGCGCTCTGCTGCGCCTTCTGCGAGATGCGCCCGGCGAAATCGTCGTCGAAATAGCTGAGCGACTGCCCGAGCACGTGGCGGTTCAGCCGCGAGAGGACCAGGGGATAGAGATTGGGCTGGAGCCCCAGCGCGGTCACCGCCGCGCCGAGCCCCATCACCGCCGGCCGCAGCACGAGGAAGAAGCCGGCCACCGCCAGCATCACCGGCCAGAGCTCGGCGAAGAGCGCCTCGGGGCCGAGCGACTGGGCATGGTCGATCAGCCAGCCCACCAGCCAGGCCGCCCCGACCTCGGTCACGCCGGTTGCCACGCTGATCACCAGCATGCCGCCGATCACCGGAAAGGCCCCCGCCAGCGCCCAGCGCAGGAAGGCGCCAAGCCGCTCCGGCGGCGGCCCCTCGGCATGGGCGAAGCTCTCGATCAGGTTCGCCAGACGCTTCACGCGCTTTCCCCACCGATGGGGATGCCGGCGGCGACCGCGGCCGCCATCGGCTCGCCGCTGGCGCCGAGCCCCCGCACCACGCCCTCGCGGTCGGCCAGACTCTGGTTCTGGCTGAATTTCCGCTTGCCGTCGATCCGCGCGATCCCGATCCGCACGCCGACGATGCCGCGGAGCTGGCGGCGGACGAAATCCTCCGGCGCGTCCGACACCGCCCAGGGCTCGGCGCGGCCGGCCTCGTGCCGCTCGGTCAGGCGGGTCACCACGTCGCGCAGCCTCTCCTCGGCCTCGAAGAACTCGGGCGCGCCGTAGACATGGATCGCGGCATAGTTCCAGGTGGGCACGACCCTGCCGTGCGCGGCCTTGGACGCGTACCAGCCCGGGGAGACATAGGCGTCGGGCCCGGCGAAGATCACCATCGCCTCGCCGGCGACCGCAAGCCGCGCCTGCGGATTCGCCTTCGCGACATGGCCGTAGAGCGTCCCGAGCGGGCCCTCCTCCGGCGCCAGCAGCATCGGCAGCGGCGTGCCGATGAGCCCTTCCGCCGTGGCGGTCACCAGCGTCGCGAGCCCGGCCCGGCCGATCGCCGCGTGGAGCGCGCCCAGATCGTCGTCACGAAAGGCGGGCGGAATGTACATGTCCTCTCCTTGCCCTCCCGGGACCGCGGCCGCCGGTCCCGGCGGCTGACGAACCCGCCCGATTGGCGGCGCCAGAAACGCGCATATAGGCCGTCGCGCGCCAGAAGCACGCCATGGCTGCCAGATTCCGCGATCCAGGCGCCGAATCGTAGCGGGTCGGCTCAGGATGACAATGCGGGCCGCGGCGACGGGCCGCGCCCCGCCGCGGTCAGAATTGCAGGCCGAGAGCGATGCCGCCGAGGTAGTAGCAGAAGGCGGTGATCAGCACGATGCCGATCAGGTTCAAGACCACGCCGCCACGGGCCATCTGGCCGATGGTCACCGCGCCGGTGCCGAAGACGATGGCGTTCGGCGGCGTTCCGACCGGCAGCATGAAGGCGCAGGTGGCGGCGAAGGCGGCCGGGATCAGCAGGGACATGGCGTCGGCGCCGATGCCGACCGCGACGCCGCCGAGGATCGGGATGAAGGTGGCGGCGGTGGCGGTGTTCGAGGTGATCTCGGTCAGGAACAGCACGATGCCGACCACGGCGGCGACGAGCAGCACCGGCGGAAGCGCCCCGAGGCCGGTGACCTGTTCGCCGAACCAGCCGTCGAGCCCGGTTGCCGCAACAGCGCCGGCGAGGCTGAGCCCGCCGCCGAAGAGCAGGAGCACGCCCCAGGGCAGGCCGTCCTCGGCGTCCTTCCAGTCCAGCACCATCACGGTGCGGCCGCGTCCGGGCAGGATGAACATGGCGATGCCGGCGGCGATGGCGATGGCGGTGTCGTCGAGATCGCCGAGCGGCCCGAGCAGTGCGCCGACGCCCGGGATGCTGGCGAGAAGGCCTGGCACCACCCAGAGGAAGGCGGCAGAGCCGAAGACGATCATCACCATCTTCTCGCCCTGCCCGAGCGGGCCGAGCTTCGCGATCTCCTCGTCGATCATCTGCCGCCCGCCGGGGATCTCGGCGATGCGGAAGGGGTAGAGCACCCGGGTCATCATGAACCAGCCGATGAAGATGAAGACGATGGCGAGCGGCAGGCCGAGCATCATCCATTCCAGGAAGCCGATGTCGCGGCCGAGTTCGTCGGCGGCGTAGCCCGCGACGATGGCGTTCGGCGGCGAGCCGAGCAGCGTGCCGAGCCCGCCCATGGTCGCCGACCAGGCGATGGCGAGCGTCAGGCAGACGCCGAAGCGGCGCAGGTTGTCGTCGCGGACCGGGTCGACGTGGCCGAGATGGTGATGCTCGTGCTCGGGGATCTTCTCCACGGCGCCCGGGCCGGAGCGCTCGGTCACGAGCGCCAGCACCGAGAGGCCGATCGGCAGCATCATCAGCGTGGTGGCGGTGTTCGACACCCACATGGAGAGGAAGCCGGTGGCGAGCATCAGGCCGAGCACGATGCGCTTCGGCTCGACCCCGACGCGGCGCAGCGTGAGGAGCGCGACGCGCCGGTGAAGGTTCCATTTCTCCATGGCGATGGCGATCAGGAAGCCGCCGAGGAAGAGGAAGACGATGGAGCTGGCATAGGGCGCGGTCGCCTCGCCGACGGTGCGCTCGGTCAGCATCGGGATCAGCACGATCGGCAGGAGCGAGGTGGCCGAGAGCGGGATCGCCTCGGTCATCCACCAGATCGCCATCAGCGTGCCGACCGCCGCCACCCAGCGGGCGTCGGGGCTCAGTCCCTCCGAGCCGCCCAGCAGCAGCCAGACCAGCAGGGCGACGACGAGGCCGCCGGCACGCAGACCCCAGATCACGCGCGCCGAGCGCTGGCTCGGCGCGGCCTCGTCGGCGTATTCCGCATACTCTCCCTGCTGATGCAACGGCTCGTTGTCCATGAGGTCCCCCTATCGTCGCTGAGAGAGCATTCCAGCATGCGCGGCCATGCGTCAACGCTGCCGAGAACGCCACCGGCTATTCGGCGGCCTCCGCCCCCGCCCCGACACCGAGAAACCCGTCCGACTGCCGGAGCCAGAGCCGGGCATAGAGGCCGTCGCGGGCGAGCAGCTCGGCGTGGCTGCCCTGCTCCGCGATCCGTCCCTCCTCGAGCACCACGATGCGGTCCATGCGCGCGATCGTCGAGAGGCGGTGCGCGATGGCGATCACCGTCTTGCCCGCCATCACCCCGTAGAGCGTGTCCTGGATCGCCGCCTCGACCTCCGAATCGAGCGCGCTCGTCGCCTCGTCGAGGATCAGGATCGGCGCGTCCTTCAGGATCACGCGGGCGAGCGCGATGCGCTGGCGCTGGCCGCCCGAGAGCTTCACGCCCCGCTCGCCCACCTGGGCGTCGTAGCCGCTCCGCCCGGCCATGTCCCGCAGGCCCGGGATGAAGGCATGCGCCTCGGCCCGCCGCGCCGCCTCGAGCATCTCCGCCTCCGTGGCCTCGGGCCGGCCGTAGAGGATATTGGCCCGGACCGAGCGGTGCATCAGCGAGGGATCCTGCGTCACCATGCCGATGGCGCGGCGCAAGCTGTCCTGGGTGACCTCGCGCACGTCCTGCCCGTCGATGCGGATGGCGCCGCTCTCGGTGTCGAAGAAGCGCAGGATCAGGTTGACCAGCGTCGACTTGCCCGCCCCCGAGCGACCGACCAGCCCGACCTTCTCGCCGGGGCGGATGGTCAGCGAGACCTCGCGCAGGCCGCCCGACCCGCGGCCGTAGTGATGCCCGACGCGGTCGAAGACGATCTCGCCGCGCGGCACCGCGAGCACCCTGGCGCCGGGCGCGTCGGTCAGCGCGATCGGCTGGGCGATGGTCTCCATGCCCTCGCGGATCACCCCGAGGTTCTCGAAGAGCGAGGAAAGCGACCACATGATCCAGCCGGTCATGGCATTGAGCCTGAGCGTCAGCGCCGCGGCCGCCGCCACGGTGCCGACCGTGGCCTGCCCGCCCTGCCAGAGCAGGATGGCATAGCCGATCACCGCGACGATCAGGAAGCCGTTGATCGCCGTCAGGCCGAGATCCATGATGGTGATGAGGCGCATCTGCCCCATGAAGGTGGCGCGGGCCCGCTCGATCGCCTCGCCGGCATATTCCTCCTCGCTGCGGCCATGGGCGAAGAGCTTGACCGAGGCGATGTTGGTATAGCTGTCCACGATCCGCCCGGTGATCGCCGAGCGGGCGTCGGCGAAATCCTTCGACGCCGCCCCGACCCGCGGGACCGTCCAGACCACCAGCCCGAGATAGAGCGCGAACCAGACCACCAGCGGCAGCGCCAGCCGCGGATCGGTATCGGCCAGCAGCCAGAGCGCGCCGACGAGATAGATCCCGGCATAGACCACCGCGTCGAAGGTCTGGAAGGTCGCCTCGCCCACCGCCGGCGCGGTCTGCATCATCCGGTTGGCGATGCGGCCGGCGAAATCGTTCTGGAACCAGCCGACCGACTGGCGCAGCACGTGCCGATGCGCGCGCCAGCGCACCAGGGTGCCGACATTGGGCAGCAGCGCCTGGTTCAGGAGTGCGGCCTGCACCCCCTGGATCAGCGGCCGCAGCAGCAGGATGAAGAGCGCGACCGCCACCAGCTCCCAGCCGTGACGGCGCCAGACTTCACCCGGCGCGACGCTGCCGAGCAGGTCGACGAGCCGGCCCGCATACCAGATCAGCCAGACCTCGACCACGGCGACGGCGAGGATCGAGAGCGTCGCCCAGAGCATGACCTTGCGCGCCGGCCGCAGGTATTCCTTCAGGAACGGCCAGAGCCGGTCGGGCGGGGTGTCGCCCTCGGCATAGGGCGCATAGGGGTCGACGAGCGACTCGAAGAGGCGGAACATCGGGGGGCCTTTCGGCGGCAACGAGAGGGGATGGGTGCAACGGGGCCAGACGGCCCGATCCGGGGCCGGCTAGAAGCGGGCTCGTCTCCGGATCATTTCCATGCAGCGTCTCCTTCGGGTTGCGGCAGGTGTGATAGCGCAAATCCGCGCCCTTGTCACCCCGTTCCGGCTCGCCGCCGAGGCGACCACAACTGGAGCCCAATATTCCTTCCTCGACCGTCCCACTGCAAGACGAGGGCAGCGCCTGGCCCAGCGGTGCCCACCGCCCGGACTGGACGCCGCCACCGCACTCCCTTAGTCCCGGGACCCGAGTTCCATGAGGTGACGCGATGGAGGATCCCGAGTCCGGCGAGGCGCTGAAGGCCCGTGCCGCGGCATGGTTCGAGACGCTGCGCGACGAGATCTGCGCCGCCTTCGAGGCGCTGGAGGACGCCCAGGCCGCGGGCCCCTTCGCCGGGCTGCCGGCGGGGCGCTTCGAGCGCAAGGCGACCCGCCGCGCCGGCGAGGGCGGCGAGGACGCCGGCGGCGGGGTGATGGCGGTGATGCGCGGGGGCCGGGTCTTCGAGAAGGTCGGCGTCAATGTCTCGACCGTCTACGGAAGGCTCGGCGCGCAGGCGCAGCGCAGCCTGACGGCGCGGCGCGAGGTGCCCGGCCTCGACGCCGATCCGCGCTTCTGGGCCTCGGGCGTCAGCCTCGTCGCGCATATGCGCTCGCCGCTCAGCCCGGCGGTGCACATGAACACGCGGATGTTCTGGACGCCGGGCGCGCAATGGTTCGGCGGCGGCGCCGATCTCAATCCGATGATCGAGGATGCGGCCGATACCGCCGCCTTCCATGCCGCGCTGAAGGCCGCCTGCGACGCGCATGATCCGGGCTACTACACCCGCTTCAAGGCCTGGGCGGACGAGTATTTCCTGATCCGCCACTGGAACGAGCCGCGCGGGGTCGGCGGCATCTTCTTCGACGATCTCGCCAGCGGCGACGCGGAAGCGGATTTCGCCTTCGTGCGCGACGTGGGCCGCGCCTTCCTCACCGCCTTCCTGCCGATCACCCGTCGCCACCTCGCCGAGCCCTGGACCGAGTCCCAGCGCGAGATCCAGCTCATCCGGCGCGGGCGCTATGCCGAGTTCAACCTGGTCTACGACCGCGGCACCCGCTTCGGGCTCGAGACCGGCCACAACCCCGAAGCGGTGCTGATGTCCCTGCCGCCGGTAGCGAAATGGCCGTGACATGACCGGCGGGGCGCTCGACGCCGCGGCGCTGGTCCTGCCGCTCGCCATGGGCGTCGCCCTCAGCCCCTTTCCCGTGGTGGGCGCGATCCTGGTCCTCAGCGGCCCGAGGGCCACGACCGCGGGGCCGGCCTTCGCCGCGGGATTTGTCGCCGGCCTCGCGGCGCTGACCGTCCTGGCGGTGGCGCTTCTCGACGGCGCCGGCCAGAGCGCCGGACCTCTCGCCAACCTGATCCGGCTCGGCGCGGGCCTCGGGCTTCTGGCCGCCGCGGCAGCCAAGTGGCGCGGGCGACCCCGGGGCGGCGCGGCGGCGCCGGTGCCCGGCTGGATGGCGGCGCTCGGCGAGGCCCGACCGCTGCGCGCCTTCGGCATCGGCGCGGCGCTCGGCGGGATCAACCCCAAGAACATCGCCTTCGCCGCCGGCGCGGCGGGCTCCATCGCCGGGCTTGGGCTTACCGGCCGCGGCGCGGCCGGCCCCGCCCTCGCCTTCGTGCTGCTCGGATCCGCCTCGGTGCTGGCGGCGACGGCCGCCAGGCTGGTCGCCGGGAAGGCGGCCACGCGCGGGCTCGATGCCGCGAGGGCCTTCATGATCGAAAACGGGCCGGTGATCCTCGCCGTCGTCTTCTCGATCCTCGGCGTCAAGCTGGCCGGCGAGGGACTGGCGGGCCTCCTGCAATGACGGCGGGCGGCATCGCCATCCTCGGTTGGGGCTCGCTGCTCTGGGATCTCGACGACCTCGCGCCGAAGGTCGCGGGCGACTGGGCGCTGCGGGCAGGGCCGCGGCTGGCGATGGAATTCAGCCGCATCAGCCCCAAGCGCCGGATGAGCCTCGTGGTCTGCCTCGACCCCGACGAGGGCACGCCCTGCGCCACCCATGCCATCCGCTCGCGCCGCACGGCGCTCGGCGAGGCGGTCGCCGACCTCGCCGCCCGCGAGCGCGCGCCGCTGCACCGCATCGGCTGGGCCGAGGCCTCCGGCCGCGGCGAGAGCCGGATGCCGGAGGTCGTGGCGGCGGTCGGGGCCTGGTGCGCGGCCGAGGGCTGGGACGGCGCGGTCTGGACCGATCTCGAGCCGAATTTCCGCGCGACGACGGGCGAGGCCTTCACCGTGGCCGCCGGGCTCGCCTATCTGCGCAGCCTCGAGGGCGAGAGCCTCGACGAGGCGCAGCGCTACATCCGCCGCGCGCCCTGGACCACGCGCACGCGACTGCGCCGCGCGCTCAGCGCCGATCCCTGGTGGCGCGGCCTGCGCCCCCCGCGCCCGTGACCTCGGATCCGCCTGGACCCTGCGGCGAATCGCGCAGGCTCCGGAGGCACGGCCGGAGATGGATCACCGATGCGCGCCGCCCGACGTCGGGGCGATCCTCCCGATACGGCGCGTCGCCCCGCCTTTTTTCGGCGACCGCAGCCCCGCGCTGTAACATCGCCCGCCGCCCCGCCGTATCGCCCGTCGAGGCGGACGGGAGGCGGTGATGATCCTTGCAACTGGTGGCTTGCGGCATGCGCTCATCGGCCTGCCCCTGGCCGCGCTCGCCGCGACGGCCTCGGCGGAGACCGCGCCCGAGCGCATCGAGGTCGAGGGCGAGATGGTCGACAGCTGGTGCTATTTCTCCGGCGTGATGGGCGGCTACGAGGCGGTGGTGGGCTCGGCGCATCACACCTGCGCGCTCTGGTGCGCCAAGGGCGGCATCCCGGTGGGCCTGCTCGCCGACGACGGGACGATCTATCTGGTGCTCCGGCTCGAGGGCGCCGACCCGCTGGCCGAGCCGGAGACGCTGCTTACCGTCGCCTCCGACCGGCTGGTCGCCGACGGGCTGCATTACCAGCGCGACGGCGTGAACTACATCGTCGTGGAGAAGGTCGTCGAGAACCTGGGCATCACCAACCACAACCACGAGGATTACGGCCCCGTCCCGGGCTTCGCGATCCCGGAGCCGGGGCAATGAGCCGCGCGGGCCTTCTCGCCCTCGCGCTGGCGCTGCCGGCGGCGGCGCAGGCGCAGGATTTCAGCGCCGGCAGCGCCGCCAAGTCCTGGGGCCTGCTCGGCGAGGAGATGGCGCGCTTCGAGGCGCAGGTCGTCGACGTGCTTTGTGAGCTCGGCGGCGACTGTCCCGAGGATTGCGGCGGCGGCGCGCGGCAGCTGGGGCTCCTGCGCAGCGCCGACGGCGTGCTGGTCATGCCGATGAAGAACGGCCAGCCGGTCTTCTCCGGCGCCGTCGCCGATCTCCTGCCCTATTGCGGCGAGACGGTGGAGGTCGACGGCCTCCTGGTGGGCGAGCCGGAGGCGACGCCGGCGAAGTTCTTCCAGATCCAGACGATCCGGCGGCCGGGCGAGCCGGAGGCGCGGCCGGCGAACCGCTTCACCGAAGCCTGGGCCACGGCCAACCCTGAGGCCGCCGCCGAGGGCGGCGAATGGTTCCGCGCCGACCCAGACGTGCGGGCGCGGATCGAGGCGGAGGGCTACCTCGGCCTGGGGCCGGAGGTCGACGCGGCCTTCATCGCCGAATGGTTCTGATCCGCACCCTCCTCATCGCGGCGTTCGTGGCGGCGGGACCGCCGGTAGTGGCAGAGGGACCCTTCGGGGGCGCCATCGGCGGTCCTTTCGATCTGATGGACCAGTACGGCCACGCGCGCAGCGAGGCCGATCCAGGCGGCCACCCGCAACTCCTCTTCTTCGGCTATGCCAATTGCGAGGGCATCTGCTCCCATGTCCTGCCGGCGATGGGCGAACTGACCGAGGCGCTGGCGGCCGACGGGCTCGCGGTGACGCCGGTCCTGATCACCATCGACCCCGAGCACGACACGTCCGAGACCCTCGCCCGGGCACTGCCGGCCTTCCATCGCGACTTCGTCGGCCTGACCGGCGATGCGGCGGCGCTCGCGGCGGCGCGGGCGGCCTATCAGGTCGAGATCGAGACGCTCTTCACGGATCCCGCGGGCCGCCCGGTCTTCGCCCATGGCTCCTTCGTCTATCTGCTCGACGCCTCCGGCACGGTGCTGACGCTCATGCCGCCGGTGCTCGGCATCGACCGGATGGCGGAGATCGTGGAGGGCTATCTGAAAGCATCGGCCGCCGGCGGCTGAAGGCCGCTCCGGCGACGCCCTGCCTTCCAGACGCGCCGGCCTTGGGCAGCGTCCCGCATCGGGGCAGGGCGTATTCCATTGTTTTCACGATGATTTCCGTGCGGATCCCGGCCGGCCCCACACTACACGACTCTCCCGGTTCTGGCGGGCTGCGCGAGTGGTTTCCCGAGCTTTCGCCAAGGCAGTACGGCGTCGACGTCGCCGGCGGCGAGGCGGTTACGGATGAGGTCGAAGCCGGTGCGGAACCACGACTGGGCGAGGAAGCCGTGGGCTCCGCGTTTCGGGGTCGCGTTGCCCAGCTTGTCGGCGGCGGCGCGGCCGGCCCAGACGATGGCGAGCGCGACGAGCGCCATGAGGAGGGCGAGCTTGCGCGGGTTCGTGAGGCGGGTGTCCTCGAGGTTCAGGCCGCGGGTCTTGGCGTCGCCGAACATGCATTCGATGGCCCAGCGTTTGCGGTAGGCGGCGATGGCCGGGCGTGGCGGCGTGTTGGAGACCACGATCAGCCACTCGCCGTCGAGGCGCTTGGCGGCGAGGTTGAGGAGCGGCGCGTCGTGGGCTTCTGCGTCCTCGCCGGCGCCGAGCCGCGCCTGGAAGAACCGGGTGCGTCCGGCACGGCGCGGCCGGGCATGGAGGGTGAGTTCGCTCCCGTCCCCGGTGGTGACCCGGCCGAACCGGAGGTTCGCCTCCGGCGAAACGGTCCTCGCGCAGCCGGATGGCGAAGTGGATGTTGTTATCGTTGAGGAATTTCAGCCATCCGGTCCCGATGAACTCCCGCGCCGCCAGCAGCAGACGGATCGACGCGGCCGGAAACCGCGCGAGGTGGCGCGTGATCAGCGCGACCCGGGCGCCGGTGGCGCTGTTGCCGGGGCCCTCGATCATCGTCCAGATAAGCGGGACCCGGAAGCGCCGGGTCACCACCGCGAGCACGAGGTAATTGACGTCGCGCATCCCGATCTTCCAGGTGGTCCGGTCGAGCGCCAGCATCCACGGCCCCTCCGTCCCAATCAGTCGTGCGATGAGCGGCGCAGCCCAGTCCTCGCCCGGATCGGCGTGTTGGAAGAACCGCTGCAGCCGGCGATACGTCGAGGCGATCTGCACCCCGCGCCCCGCTTGGCTGGCGACATGGCCGAGGTTGACGGTGCGCGCCGCCACCATGCCCACCACGAGCATGCAGAGCGTCTCCAGGCGGCTCTTGCCGAGGCCGACATGGCCCCGTAGCGTCAGGCAGAGGGCGGCGACGGCTCGGTGCGACATGGGACGATCCTTGCAACGGAGTCGTCCTGTAGAATCCATCCCGCCGCCCTCAACCAGCCCTGTGTCGTGTAGTGTGGATTTGCGCCGGTGCGGCGCCCGCCCGTCGAGCGCCGCGAGGCCGCCGCCAGCGCCCTGGCGTCGCCTGCGTCGCAGGCAGGCGTCGGCCCAATCTCGCTCTCTCGCCGAGCGCCGCCAGGCGGCGCTGCCAGCGCGGCGCGGCACCGAGCGCCCGCCTCGGCCGCGACGAGCGGCGACGCGGCCGGGTCGGCCCCGGGCAGGACGACCCCTAGAATGCCCGTCGCCGCCATGGCGGTCAGCGCCGGCGCGGGATCCGGGGCGGCGAGCAGCCGGGCCATCTCCGCCCCCACCCGCTCGCGCGAGAGCTGCGCCAGTCCATCCCGCGCCGCCGCGCAGGCGGCGAGGCCCTCGGGGTCGAGCCCGTCCTCGGGATGGCCATACCAGGCATGGAAGCGGAAGAAGCGCAGAATGCGCAGGTAATCCTCGGCGATGCGCGCCTCTGCCGCGCCGACGAACCGCACCCGCCCGGCGCGCAGGTCGGGCAGCCCGCCGAGCGGATCGACCAGAGCGCCGTCGGGCTTCGCATAGAGCGCGTTCATGGTGAAGTCGCGCCGCGCGGCGTCCTCGGCGATGTCCCTGGAGAAGGCCACCACCGCATGCCGCCCGAAGGTCTCCACGTCGCGGCGGAAGGTCGTGACCTCGAAGGGCTGGCCCTCGAGCACGAGCGTCACCGTGCCGTGCTCGATGCCGGTGGGCACCGCCTTGACGCCCGCCGCCTCGGCCAGCGCCAGCACCGCCTGCGGCAGCGCATCGGTCGCGAGATCGATGTCGGCCACCGGCGCGCCGAGCAGCGCGTTGCGCACGCAGCCGCCGACCAGATAGGCCGCGTGCCCGGCCTCGGTCAGCAGCGCGCAGACCGCCTGGGTGCGCGGCGCGACGAGCCAGGGGTCGCCCAGCCGCGTCACGGATCGCGCATCCGGTCCGAGAGCGTGCGGAGCATGCGCGCGGTGGCGCCCCAGATGTAATGCGGCCCGTAGGGCAGCGCGTAATAGCGCCGCCAGGCCCCCTGCCAGCGCCGGCCATGGATCTGGAAATTCCCGGGGTCGAGCACGAAGGCCAGCGGCACCTCGAAGATCTCGTCCACCTCGCGGCGATCCGCCACGGGCACGAATCCCGCGTCGAGCAACCCCACGAAGGGCGTGATCGTGAAATGCGTCACGGTCTCGTGCCGGTCGAAATGGCCGAGGATCTCGACCTGCTCGGGGCCGAGCCCGATCTCCTCGCGGGCCTCGCGCAGCGCGGCGCCGAGCGCGCTGCCGTCGCCCGGGTCCTGCTTGCCGCCGGGAAAGGCGATCTGGCCCGGATGATGCCGCAGGAGCGCCGCCCGGCGCGTCAGCAGCAGGTTCAGCCCCGCGCCGCGCTCCACCAGCGGCACGAGCACGGAGGCCGGCCGCGAGACACGCCCGGCCGGCGGCCGGACCCCGGGGTTCAGATCGAAATCCGACGAGCCCCCGGCCGGCGCCCGCAGCGCGCGCTGAAGCCGCGAAAGATTGAAGCAATGCCGGTCCATATCCCTAGATGGATCGCGCGCCGGAGCCGCGCAAGGGCGGCGGGCCGGACACCCCCCTGGGGAACGGCATCCGCCAAGGCCACCCGATCCGCCCGGGCCGGGCGCCGCTCTCATTTCGTGGCGGGACGGTCGAGGACGAAAGAAACGGCTCCAAATGCGATCGCCCTGCGATTCCCGATCGCCCGGGTTGATTCACACCGGCAAGTCCGACACAAAAAGCAGGAAGGACTTCGCCAGCCCGCATGCCGGGGGACATCGCGGGCGAGAGCGAGAGCCAGGGCGCGCGCGCGGCGGGACAGCGCGGCGACTTGCAGCGGAAGCGGGGTGGGCGCCTTGGCCGAAGGAATATCCGTCACCACGACGCAGGCCGGAGCCGGGCCCTGGCGCCTGATTCCCGCCGCTGCCGCCGCCGCCGCGACCCTCTGGTTCGCCGGCTTCGTCGGGCCGGTGTCCCACGGCGAGATCCCGGAATACGTCCTGCCCTGGGTGCCGATGCTCGGCATCGACTTCGCCTTCCGCCTCGACGGGCTGTCGCTGGCCTTCGCGCTGCTGATCTGCGGCATCGGCGCGCTGGTCTTCCTCTATGCCGCGACCTATTTCCGCTCCGACCGGCGGCTCGGCTCGCTGCTGCTCACGCTCATCGCCTTCGCCATCTCCATGCTCGGGCTCACCGTCGCCGACGACGCGGTGACGCTCTTCGTCTTCTGGGAGGGCACGACCGTGACCTCCTGGCTCCTGGTCGGCTTCGACCACGAGCGCGAGAAATCCCGCGCCGCGGCGCTGCAGGCGCTTCTCGTCACCGGCATGGGGGGGCTCGCCCTGCTCGCCGGGCTCCTGATCATGGGCGGGATGGCCGGCACCTACCGACTCTCGGAAATGAACGCCATGGGCGAGATGTTCCGGGCGAGCGGGC
Source organism: Rhodovulum sp. (assembly GCA_020637615.1). Taxonomy (GTDB): domain Bacteria; phylum Pseudomonadota; class Alphaproteobacteria; order Rhodobacterales; family Rhodobacteraceae; genus Amaricoccus. Next base: position 9,980 of record JACKKC010000036.1, on the reverse strand, counting down.
TCTATCCGCTGATCTTCGTGCTGGTGATGCTCGGCTGCTTCACCAAATCCGCGCAATGGCCGTTCCAGTTCTGGCTTCCCGGGGCGATGGCCGCCCCGACCCCGGTCAGCGCCTATCTGCATTCCGCGACCATGGTGAAGGCCGGCGTCTATCTGATGGCGCGGCTGACGCCGGCGCTGGGCGGCACCGACTTGTGGATCTGGACGCTGGTGCCGGTGGGCGCCTTCACCATGATCCTCGCCTCGGTCTGGGCGATGCGCCAGACCGACCTGAAGCTCATGCTCGCCTTCACCACCATCATGGGGCTCAGCGTCATCACCATGCTGCTCGGCGTCTCCACGCCCGAGGCGGCGGTCGCGGCGATGACCTTCCTGCTGGTGCATGCCTTCTACAAGGCCGGGCTCTTCCTTTCGGTCGGCATGATCGAGAAGGGCGCGGGCTCGCGCCAGTATCCCGAGGTGGCCGGGCTCGCCGCGGCCATGCCGCTGACCACGACGGTGATCGCGCTGGCCGCGCTCTCCATGGCCGGGGCGCCGCCCTTCTTCGGCTTCATCGGCAAGGAGGTGATCTACGAGGCGGCGGGCCACGCCCCGGTGCTGCCGCTCTTCGTCGCCGGGACGGCGCTCGTGGCGAATGCGCTGATGATCGGCTGCGCCGGCATGGTGGCGATCCGGCCGTTCTTCTTCCGGCCGCGCCGGAGCCCGCGGGACATGCCCGCCGATCCCGGCTGGGGCCTATGGCTCGGCCCGGCGATCCTCGCGGCCCTCGGCCTCTTCTGCGGCCTCTTCCCCGGCACCGTCGATCACGCACTGGTCGCGCCGATGGTGCATGCGGTCACCGGCGCCGAATCGCCGGCGCATCTGGCGCTCTGGCACGGCATCGGCGCGCCGCTGATCCTGAGCCTCGTGACCTTCGCCCTGGGCGGCTGCCTCTATCTGCTGCTCGACCCCATCCGCGACAGGCTGGCGGCAGCCGAACCCTCGCTGCCGCGCACCGAGGCCTGGTACGACGCGGCCCTGGTGGGCGTGGCGGCGATCGCCGGCGCCCTGACCGGGGCGCTCCAGAACGGCCGGATGACGAGCTACCTGCGCTGGACCTTCCTCACGCTCGGGGCGCTGATCTGGCTGGCGCTCTTCGTCGGCCACGGCACCTGGCCCGCCTTCACGCTCAGCCGCGAGATCATGGACTGGGCGATCTTCGTGATCATCGTCGTCTCGATCGTCATGGTGCTGCGCACCCATTCGCGACTGACCGCGATCACCGCGCTCGGCGGCGTCGGCTCCGGCATCGCCATCATCTTCGTGCTCTACGGCGCGATCGACGTGGCGATGACCCAGCTCTTCGTCGAGATCCTCGTGGTGATCTTCCTCGCCATCGCCATGGTGCGGCTGCCGCCCACGGGGGCCATGCCCTTCAAGGTCGGCAATGCGCTGGTGGCGGCGGTGCTGGGCCTCGGCGTCTTCGTGGTGCAGCTCTCGGTGCTCGGGACCGACCTCGACCTCTTCATGACGGTCTTCTTCGAGCAGAGCAGCGTGCCCTCGGCACTGGGGCACAACATCGTCAACGTGATCCTGGTGGACTTCCGCGGCTTCGACACCATGGGCGAGATCTCCGTCGTGGTCATCGCCGGGGTCGCCTCGATCGCCGCCCTGCGCGCCGGAAGGAGGACCCTGCGGTGAAGTCGCTCATCCTCAGCACCTGCACGCGGATGCTCATGCCGCTGATCCTGATCCTCTCGGTCTTCGTCTTCTGGCGCGGCCACAACGAGCCGGGCGGCGGCTTCATCGGCGGGCTGCTGGCCGCGACCGCCTTCGCACTGGTGGAGAAGGCCGAGGGCCTCGAGGCCGCGAAGCGCGCGCTGCGCTTCCGGCCGCAATCCATCGCCGCCTTCGGGCTCGGCTGCGCGCTGGTCTCCGGCGTCTGGGGCGGGCTGCAATACGGCTATTTCCTCAAGGGGGTCTGGCCCTTCATCACCATTGACGCCGAGGGCAACAAGCACGGCCTGCCCTTCGGGTCGATCTTCCTCTTCGATCTCGGGGTCTATTTCGTGGTGCTGGGCACGGTCTGCGGCATCCTCTTCGCGCTCGAGGACGTGGTGTCGCGGGAAGCCGACGTGGAAGAGGACTGACATGGAACTGCTTCTGGCCATCCTCGCGGGCTCCCTGGTCGCCGCCGGCTCCTATCTGATGATGAGCGGCAAGACGCTGCCCTATCTCTTCGGCCTGACGATGATCTCCAATGCCGCCAACCTGATCATCTTCGCCTCAGGACGGCTGACCTTCGGCAAGCCGCCGCTGGTGCCCGAGCACGACAAGACCATCGCCGACGTGTCGAACGCCCTGCCGCAGGCGCTGATCCTGACGGCGATCGTGATCGGCTTCGGCCTGCTGGTCTTCGCGCTCACCCTCTCCTACCGCTCCTATTACGTGCTCAAGACCATCGAGATGGACGACATGCGCGAGGCCGAGCCGATCGCGGAGGGCAATTCCTAGTGTTGCTGTTCTGGGCGCTGGTGATTCCCTTCGGGACGGCGGTGCTGGCGCTGCTGGCCTGGCGGTCGCTGGAGATGCAGCGCGGCATCTCGCTGATCGGCGCGCTGGCGCTGCTGGTGCTGACGGTGCGCATCGCGATCCGCGTCGCGACGGAGGGCCCCTTCGCCGAACAGGCGGGCGGATGGCCCGCGCCCTACGGCATCACGCTGGTCGCCGACGGGCTCTCGGCGGTCATGGTGCTGCTCACCGGGCTGGTGGCGGTGGCGGTGCTGATCTTCAGCTTCTCGGATGTCACCGAGGGCGAGAAGCACTACGGCTTCTATCCCCTGACCCACGCGCTGCTGGCGGGCATCTGCGGCGCCTTCCTCACCGGCGACATCTTCAACATGTATGTCTGGTTCGAGGTGATGCTGATCGCCTCCTTCGGCCTGCTGGTGGTCGGCGGCGGCAAGGCCCAGCTCGACGGCGCGATCAAGTATGTCGGCCTGAACCTGATCGCCACGGTCGCCTTCATCGCCGGGGTCGGCCTGCTCTACGGCGCCACCGGCGCGCTCAACATGGCCGACCTGCACGGGCGGCTGATGGGGCGCGGCGCGGAGACGCCGATCCTTGCCTCGGCGGCGGTGCTGATCTTCGCCTTCGGCTCCAAGGCTGCGCTCTTCCCGGTGTTCTTCTGGCTGCCGGCCTCCTATCACACCCCCGCCTTCAGCACCTCGGCGCTCTTCGCGGCGCTCCTGACCAAGGTCGGGGTCTATGCGCTGATCCGGGTCTTCACCCTCGTCTACGACATCGACGGCACGCCGATCGCGGCGCTGCTGCTCGGCACGGCGGTGCTGACCATGGCGGTCGGCGCCTTCGGCGCGCTCAGCCAGACCTCGATCCGCCGGGTGCTCGGCTACAGCATCGTCTCCTCGATCGGCTACATGATCCTCGGCCTCGCCGTGGCGACGCCGCTGGCGGTGACCGGGGCGCTCTTCTACCTCTTCCAGGACGTGCTGGTGAAGGCGAACCTCTTCCTCGGCGCCGGCGCGGCGAAGCGCCTGGCCGGATCCGAGGAATTCGGGAGGGCCGGCGGCATCTGGCGCGTCCGGCCGTGGTTCTCGCTGCTCTTCCTGATCCCCGCGCTCTCGCTCGCCGGCGTGCCGCCCTTCTCGGGCTTCTGGGCCAAGCTCCTGCTGGCGCGGGCGACCATCGAGATCGGAAGCGCCGGCCTCACCTTCATGGTGCTGGGCGTCGGCTTCCTCACACTCTTCGCCATGGCGCGGATCTGGGCGGCGGTGTTCTGGTCGGCGCATCCCGAGGGTGACGGCGCGATCACCGAGCGCCTGCCGGCGGCCATGCTCGTGCCCCTGCTGGCCCTGACCGGCGCGATCGTCTACATCGGCATCGACGCCGGGCCGATGGTCGAGGGCGCCGCGGCGATCGCGACCGGCCTGATCGACCCGCAGGCCTATGTGGCGGCGGTCCTGGGAGGCGCCGAATGAGCCTGATCCTCCGATCCTGGTACCTGCTGCGGCTCTTCGTGTTCTTCCTCTGGGACCTCCTGGTCTCGAGCCTGCTCGTCGCCCGCGCCGTGCTCTCGCCGAAGGACATCACCAAGCCGCGGCTGGTGACGATCCCCTTGCACGTCAAGAGCGACGCCGGCATCACCATGGTGGCCAATTTCATCACCCTGACGCCGGGCACGCTCACCGTGGACGTGAGCGACGACCGCTCGACGCTGCTCGTCCACGACCTGCTCGCCGGCGTCTCGGGCGACGGGACCCGCCAGGCCGTGCGGGAGGGCATCGAATCGCGGGTGCTGAAGGTGACGCTGCGATGATCATCGAAAGCACCGCCTCCGGCCTTCTCGGCAACGCGCTCTCGCTCACGGTGCTCTTCCTCGTCGTGGCCCTGCTTGCGGCCGCCTATCGCCTGATCGCCGGGCCGACGCTCTCGGACCGCGTCGTGGCGCTCGACCTGATCTCGATGCTGCTCGTGGTCTTCCTGGTGGTCTTCAAGATGATCAGCGGCGTGAACGCCTATATCTACGTCGCCATCGGCCTCGCGCTCATCAGCTTCCTCGCCACGGTCGCCTTCGCCCATTACATCGACCGCACGGAGGGCGATTCCGATGAGTGACGCGATCGCCGCCTTTCTCTTCGTCGCAGGCGGCTTCTTCTGCATGGTGGCGGGGATCGGGCTGATCCGCCTCAACGACGTCTTCGCGCGCATGCATGCGGCGACCAAGGCCGGGACGCTCGGGCTCGGCCTGATCTGCATCGCGGTGATGGTCAAGGCCGAGAGCCTGCTGCATGTCGCCGAGGCCCTCTTCGTCTTCCTCTTCATGATCGCCAGCGCCCCGGTCGGCTCGCATCTGATCGGCCGCGCCTCCTGGCGGACCCGGGTGCCGATGGATCCCAATACCCAGATCGACCCCGACTGCAGCATGTTCCGCAGAAACCGCGCCCGCTGAGCCCGGCGCGCCGCTGACCGAGCGCGACGCGAAGATATTCTCTGCCGACCCATGCTTCCCGAAGGCTTCTGCCGCAGGCGGTTTCGCCCCGATGTGAGCCTTCATGACAGCGGCCCTCGCGGGCGACCCCTTGTTCTCCCGCGACCAGGTTTCCCCAGCCCGATCGACCCGTGGCGATCGGGCCGCACCGGCCCTGCCGGGGGCCGGCGCGCTTCGCACCTCGTCCAGGGCCGCCCCGTCCCGATCCTCGAGCGGCGGTGAAGCTGCACCCCTCTCGCCCTGCGGCTCGCGCCTCCGGGCGACCGGACCGGGCAAGGCGCCACTGACGCCTCGCCGTCATCGGTCCGGGGGAATGTGTCGCGGGGCGCGCGGGGCGCGGCCTTTTCCCTGTGCCGAGAACCGACCTCAGGCCGCATGATCGGTCATTCGGAAGGGCCGCTGGTATCAAACGCCCGGCGATGGGCGACCGCCGATCGAGCCCACGGAAAGCAGCGGGCCTCCCGATTTCCACCGGGAGGCCCGCCACATTTCTATGATTCCTGGGGGAGGCGCCCGCCTCAGCCGTGCTTCTTGCCCTTGTGCGGCGCCCAGATCGTCTTGTTGGTGAAATAGAGCAGCACCGTCAGCACCGTCAGGAACAGCACCGCCGTCAGGCCGGAGCGCTTGCGCTCCATCATCTTCGGCTCGGCCGTCCACATCAGGAAGGCGGCGACGTCTTGGGCGATCTGCTCGGGCGTGGCCACCGTGCCATCGGCATAGGTCACGTCATCGCCGTAGAGCACCGGCGCCATGGCCATGTAGCCGCCGAAGGCGGTGTTCTCGTAGAGCGTGGTCCCGGCCTCCTCCTTCTCCTCGCCGGTGAAGCCGGTGACCACGGAGGCGATGTATTCCGGCCCGCCCATGCCGAAGAGGATCTGGTTGAGGCCGAGCCCGGCCGGCCCGTGGAAGCCGGCCCGCGCCTTGGCCATCAGGCTCAGGTCCGGCGCATTCGGCACGTTCGAGGGCGGAAAGAAATCCGTCGGCGTCGCCACGCGGGTGTCGTCGAGCGCGACGTCGAAGACCTCGTGCTGCGCGGCATAGGCGCGCATCGCCTCCTCCGACAGCGCCGGCCCGCCCTCGTTCTCCAGGGTGCGGAAGGCCACGAACTTCAGCCCGTGGCAGGCGGAGCAGATCTCGGTATAGACCTGCAAGCCGCGCTGGAGCTGCGACTGGTCGTAGCGCCCGAACGGGCCCTCGAAGGAGAAGCTGAAGTCGTGGACGTGGCGCTCGCCCTCCGCGGCGACCGCCGGGGCGGTGCCGAGGCCGACGAGGCCGAGTCCGATTGCGAAGAGCCCGGAGAGAAGCGTTCTAGCGGTCATTGTCCCTGTCCCCTCGCGTTCTTCATTCGGCCGGCTGGGCGCTGCCCTGGGCGGCGGCCTCCCCGGGATCGCCGTAATGCGCCCGGAAATCGTCCTCGATCGTCGCCGGCGGCGCCTTGGGCTTCTCCAGGACCCCGAGCAGCGGCAGGATGACCAGGAAGAAGCTGAACCAGTAGAGCGCGCCGAGCTGGCTGATGATCACGAAGGGCTGCTCCGGCGGCATGGCGCCGCACCACATCAGCACCACGAAATCGACCACCAGCAGCCAGAACCAGACCTTGAACATCGGCCGGAACCGCCCCGAACGCACCCGGCTCGTGTCGAGCCAGGGCACGAGGAAGAGCACGATCAGCGAGCCGAACATCACGATCACGCCGAAGAGCTTCGAGTTGATGAAGAGCACGTCGAAGGTGATCGCGCGCAGCATCGCGTAGAAGGGCAGCAGGTACCACTCCGGCACGATATGCGCCGGCGTGACCAGCGGATTGGCCTCGATGTAATTGTCCGGATGGCCGAGGAAGTTCGGCATGAAGCCGACCACCGCCGAGAAGATCGTCAGGATGAAGACCAGCGCGAAGAGGTCCTTGATGACGAAATAGGGCCAGAAGGGCAGGGTGTCGGCCTCCGCCTCCTTGCGCGACGTGCGCCGCACCTCCACGCCGGTGGGGTTGTTGTTGCCCGTGGTGTGGAAGGCCCAGATATGCACCACCACCAGCGCCGCGATGACGAAGGGCAGCAGGTAGTGCAGGCTGAAGAACCGGGTGAGCGTCGGGTTGTCCACCGCCGGTCCGCCCAGCAGCCAGGTCTGGATCGACTCGCCGATCAGCGGGATGGCCCCGAAGAGCCCGGTGATGACCGTGGCGCCCCAGAAGGACATCTGGCCCCAGGGCAGCACGTAGCCCATGAAGACCGTCGCCATCATCAGGATGTAGATCACCATGCCGATGATCCAGGTGATCTCGCGCGGCGCCTTGTACGAGCCGTAGTAGAGCCCGCGGAAGATGTGGAAATAGACCGCGAAGAAGAAGAGCGAGGCGCCGTTGGCATGGGTGTAGCGCAGCGCCCAGCCGGCATTGACGTTGCGCATGATGTGCTCGACCGAGGCGAAGGCGCCGCCGACGCTGGGGTTGTAGTGCATCACCAGCACGATGCCGGTGGCGATCTGCAGCACCAGGCAGAAGGTGAGAACGATCCCCCAGATCCACATCCAGTTGAGGTTCTTCGGGGTCGGGATCATCAGCGTGTTGTAGAGCAGCCCGATAATCGGCAGCCGGCTCTCGATCCACTTCTCGGGGGCGGATTTCGGCTCGTAATGGTCGTGCGGGATGCCGCTCATGATGCCCTCCTCAGCCCAGCTGGATCACGGTGTCGGAGACGAACTGCGCCACCGGAATATGCAGGTTCTGCGGCGCCGGGCCTTTGCGGATGCGGCCCGCGGTGTCGTAGTGCGATCCGTGGCAGGGGCAGAACCAGCCGCCGAAATCGCCGGCCTCGCCGAGCGGCACGCAGCCCAGATGCGTGCAGACCCCGGTCATCAGCAGCCATTCGCCGGCCTCGTCCATGGTCCGGTCCGCGTCGGTCGCGGGCGCGTCGGCGGGCAGGTTGGCGTTGCGCGCCAGCGGGTCGACCAGCTGCGAGATCTCGACCTCCCGCGCCGCCTCGATCTCCTCGGGGGAGCGGCGGCGGATGAAGACCGGCTTGCCGAGGAACTTCACCGTCAGCTGGCTGCCGACCTCGAGCCCGTCGACATCGACCTGGATGGAGGCGAGCGCCTGCACGTCGGCGCTGGGATTCATCTGGTTGATCAGCGGCCAGACCGCGGCGCCGGTCGCGACCGCGCCCGCCGCGCCTGTTGCGATGAAGAGGAAATCCCTCCGGTTGCCGGTGTCCTCATCGACATGCGCCATGCGCTCCGCTCCCTGTCCTGGCCCCCCGCGGGGCGCATCCCCACCCGGAGCCAGCCAGAGCCTCGGCCCGGATTTGCATTTGGTTTAGACGGTCTGAAGCAGGCGGTCCAGCCCACTTTCGGCCCGCCCGCGCCCTTGGCCCGCGCCTTGGCCGCGCGGGGCTGAGCGGCTAGTCTCCGCCCGCCCCGCCGCGGAACGAGAGCCATGCACCCGGCCAGAGACGCCTCCGACATCCTCGACCGGATCGTGCAGTCGCGCTGGACCGGCGCCGCGCTCTTCGGCTTCGCCTTCCTCGAGGGCGCAGTGCTGCCGATCCCCATCGAGGCGGTCATCGCGCCGCTGATGCAGCTGCGCCGCGACCGGATCTGGCGCATCGCCGCCATCGCCTTCGCCGGCTATCTCGCCTCCGCACTCGCGGGCTACGCCATCGGCGCGCTCTTCTTCGACACCGTCGGGGCGCGCATCGTCGCCGCGCTCGGCTGGGAGGCGGGCATGGCACAGATGGAAGGATTCCTCGCCCGCTACGGCTTCTGGGCGATGATGGCCATGGCGGTGACGCCCCTGCCCACCCAGGTGGCGATGATCGGCGCCGGGCTCTTCGGCCTGTCGCTCCCGGTCTTCGTGCTGGCGATCGTGCTGGGGCGCGGCACGCGCAACTTCGCGGTGGCGGCGCTCGTCTGGCGCTACGGCGACCGGGTGGTGGCGCGGCTCACCCGCGATCAGCCGCCGCGGTGATAGGGCCCGTCGCCGAGGATCGAGGCGGCGCGGTAGAGCTGCTCGGCCAGCATCGCGCGCACCAGCATGTGCGGCCAGACCATCGGCCCGAGCGAGAGCGCGTCGTCGGCCCGCGCCCGAAGCCCCGGCGCCAGCCCGTCGGCGCCGCCGATGGCGAAGGCGAGATCGCGCAGCCCCGAATCGGCGTGGCGACGCAGCATCGACGCGAATTCCGGCGAGGACATCGCCCGCCCGCGTTCGTCGAGCGCCATGAGCCGCGCGCCCGCAGGCAGCTTCGCGGCGATCAGCGCCGCCTCGGCCTCGGGGCCTCCGCCGCGGCGGCCGTCGATCTCGATCACGGTGGCGGGTCCCAGGCCCAGCGCGCGGCCCGCCCGCGCGAAACGCGCGAGGTAATCCGCGACCAGATCCGCCTCGGGGCCGGATTTCAGCCGGCCGACCGCGAGGATCGCGACCCGCAAGACGCCCGGCTCAGGCGGTGCCGGCGGGGCTCGGCCGGGCGGCGGCCTGGGGCGCCCACATCTTCTCGATCTGGTAGAACTCGCGCACTTCGGGGCGGAAGACATGCACGATCACGTCGCCGGCGTCGATCAGGACCCAGTCGCCCAGTTCCTTGCCCTCGCTGCGCACGATCATGCCGTGATCCTGCTTGAGCCGGTCGGCGAGATGCTCCGCGATCGCCCCGACCTGGCGCGAGGAGCGGCCCGTGGCGACCACCATGTGATCGGCCATCTCGGACTTGCCTGCGAGGGGGATGGTGATGACGTCCTCGGCCTTGTCGTCTTCGAGCGAGGCCAGGATTGCCGACAGCAGGGTCTTGCCGTCGATGTCTCCCGGAACGGGCCGAAGTCCCGTCGCGGAAGTCTCGGCCGCAGTGGCCGGGGTGTGCGGATCCAGTGCGGATTCCTCCTTCACGTCGCGCCAACCAGCCCGGCGCCGGCCCATGAAGTGTAATGCTTTCGCGCCCCCGTCTCAAGGAATGTCGTGGTGAATGAATTGTGACGGCGCCGACCCGCCACCGCGCGCTGCCGCACCC
>JACKKC010000035.1 GCA_020637615.1 Rhodovulum sp. | reverse complement strand
AGGAGCTCGATCTCGGCCGAGACGGCGAGCAGCTCGTGCAGGGTCTCCGCCTCGCGGCCGGTGCCGGTCGCCATGGCGGTGACGCTGTCGGTCAGGTTGCGGTCGATCCGCGCCACGCTGGCCGCGACGCTGCGCGCCTGCGGCAGGGCGAGCATCGACATCGACTTGTAGACCTCGATCTCGAAGAGGCGCTGAACGATGCGGCCGAGGCGGTGCCGGTCGATGGTGGGCTTGGCGAGGACCGCGATGCGCGTGTGGCCCGCGGCATCGATGCGGAAATCCGCGGCCACCACCGCCTCCGCATCCGAGACCCGGCTGGCCGCGAGGCTGTCGGGATCGAACCACACCGGCAGATCCCGCTCGACCATCACCTCCATCACCTCGGGCGGCGCGGGCTGGATCCAGAGGATACAGGAGGTCACGAGCTTGCCGGGCGCCGCCGCCAGCCAGTCCTGCGGGAAGAGCTTGAAGACCTCGTCGGAAAACGGCTCGGCGCCCATCTGCCCGGAGAAGAGCGTGTAGGTGACGAATTCGGTATGCATCTCCCATTTCAGGAAGGCACGCCCCAGCGCCCCGGAATAATGGTTCGCGCCCGGGGCCGGATGCGGCGCGCCGAAGCGGTCGAGCAGCGCGGTCAGATGCTCGAGATCCGCCGTGCGGTCGCGGTCGGCCGCGGCCTCGGGCTCCTTGATTGCGAGGAGGACGGCCCGCGTCGGCGGCTCCAGCACCGGAAAGGGCCGGGCATGCAGTTCGTTCGCCAGACGGTAGCGGTCCGGATAATCGCCGAGTGCGAGCTGTGCCATCTGCGCCCCTGCCCTGTCCCCGATACTGTTCCCTGTCCCCCCGGTGCCGTCAGGCTGCCATGCCGGACGGAGGGAGATCCATTGCCCCGGATCCGGCGGGGCCATGTTGCACCGCAGCGTGACCGGGAGGCAACAGGTGCCGCCTAGCTCCGGGGCGGCCCTCCGGCGGCTTCCGCCATCGGCAGGGTATCAGGATCGGTCTCGCCGCGGAAGTCGACCGATTCGAGCCGGCTGGCGCGCCGCTGCGCCCGGTCGGTGGAGATCCGGATTTCCTCCACGTCCCGGCGCGCCTGGTCGAAATGCCGCTCGAGGCTCGCGACCCGCCCGCCGAGCCGCTCGATGTCGCGGTGCAGCAGCCCCAGTTCGCGCCGGATGGCGTCGGCCTCCGCCCGGAGCCGCGCGTCCTTGAGCACCGCCCGCAGGGTGTGCAGCACCGCCATGCAGGTCGTGGGCGAGACGATCCAGACGCGTAGATCGAAGCCCTCGCGCACCAGCTCGCCGAAGTTGGCGTGGAGCTCGGCATAGACCGCCTCGGAGGGCAGGAACAGCAGCGCGCCCTCCGCCGTCTCGCCCTCGAGGATGTATTTCTCCCCGATGGCGCGGAGATGGCTGCGCAGCGCCCCGCGCATGCGGCGCTGCGCCTCGGCCTTGGCGGCTGGGGTCGTGGCGGCGACCAGCGCCTCGTAGGCTTCGAGCGGGAATTTCGCATCGACCGCGATGGGGCCGGGCGGATGCGGCAGGTGGATCAGGCAATCCGCCCGGCAGCCGTTCGAGAGCGTGGCCTGGAAGGTGGCGGCGTCGGGCGGCAGGGCCCTCGTCACGATCTCGCGCAGCTGGATCTCGCCGAAGGCGCCGCGGGTCTGCTTGTTCGACAGGATGTCCTGGAGCCCCAGCACGTCGCCGGAGAGCTTGGTGATATTGGCCTGGGCGCGGTCGATCGTCTCCAGCCGCGCCTGGAGATCGCCGAGCGAGCGCGCCGTGCGCTGCGCGCTCTGCCCGAGGCTGTCGCCGAGCAGGCGGCCCACCTCGTCGAGCCGCCGCTCCATCGCCTCGGCCATGCGCGCCTGGGCGGCGGCCTGGGCCTCGGCCACATGCACGATGCCGCCGTGCAGCTGGTTCTGCCCGTCGTTGAGCGCCCGCACCGCGCCGTCGAGCTCGGCCAGGTGGCGGGCGAGCGGAGCCGGGCCGCGGCCGGCGCGCCAGAGCCGCCAGAGCAGCCAAACGACGGCGAGGCCGGCGGCCGCCCGCACCAGCGGATCGTCGAGCAGGGCCGAAAGGCCGGCGGCGTCGATCATCGCCGGCCGAACAGCCGCTCGATGTCCGCGCGCTTGAGCTCGATCCAGGTCGGGCGTCCGTGGTTGCACTGGCCCGAGAAGGGCGTCGCCTCCATGTCGCGCAGGAGCGCGTTCATCTCCGCCACGTTCATCCGCCGGCCCGCGCGCACCGAGCCGTGGCAGGCCATGCGGCTGAGCACGGCGTCGAGCCGGGCCCTGAGCCCGCCCTCCGCCTCCTCGCTGAGGGCATCGGCCACATCCGCGAGCAGGCGCCGCCCGTCGACCTCGCCGAGGATCGCGGGCGTCTCGCGCAGGCAGAGCGCCGATCCGCCGAAGCTCTCGTAGACCAGCCCCAGCCCGGCGAGGTCCTCCGCCGCTTCGAGCAGCCGCGCGCAGGCCGCCGCGTCGAGCTCGACGATCTCGGGGATGAGCAGGATCTGGCTCGACGGCGGCCCCTTGGCGAGCGCCTGCGCCTTCAGCCGCTCGTAGACCAGCCGCTCGTGGGCCGCGTGCTGGTCGACGATCACCATGCCGTCGGCGGTCTGGGCGATGACATAGGTCTCGTGGAGCTGCGCCCGCGCCACGCCGAGCGGCAGGTCGGCGGGGGGGAGCCCCTCCTCGGGCGCGGATGCGCCCTCCTCGGGGCTCGCGGGTGTTTCCACCCGCGCCGACCAGCCCTCAGCACCGAGCATGTCCTCGGAGAAGCCGCCCGAGCCGGAGCGCGGCGGGCTCCAGGCCGGCGGCCGGACCGCGGTGGCGGGCGCCTCCGGCCGGAAGGCGCCGAGCATGCCCCGGGCGGTCGTGCTCGCCCCGCGATGGCCGGCCTCGGCGAGCGTCGCGCGCAGCGCCCCGAGCAGGAGGCCGCGGATCAGGCCGGGATCGCGGAACCGCACCTCGGCCTTCGCGGGATGCACGTTCACGTCCACGAGCTCCGGCGGGCAGTCGAGGAAGAGCGCGGCCGCGGGATGCCGGTCGCGCGGGAGCAGGTCCGCATAGGCCGCGCGCAGCGCCCCGAGCAGCAGCCTGTCGCGCACCGGCCGGCCGTTGACGAAGAGATGCTGCGACACCGCCGCCCCGCGCGAGAAGGTCGGAAGCGCCGCCAGCCCCGACAGCCGCACCCCGTCGCGCAGAGCATCGACGAGGACCGCGTTCGCGACGAAATCCGGGCCGAGGATCGCCCGCAGCCGGCCGCGCAGCGCCCCGAAGAGATCGCCGCTCTCGGGCGCGAGGTCGAGGATCGCGCGCGGCCGCCCGGGCTCGGAGACGTCGTCGAGCCGGAAGCCGACCCAGGGCGCGGCCATCGCCAGGCGGCGGGTGACCTCGCCGATCGCCTGCGCCTCGGCGCGATCGCTGCGCAGGAACTTCAGCCGCGCCGGGGTGGCGGAGAAGAGCCCCTCCAGCTCGACGCGGGTGCCCCCGGCCAGGGCGGCGGGGCGCACCGGCGAAGGGCCGCCGCCGCGCACGCTGACTGAGGCGGCCTCGGTGGCACCCGCTGCGCGCGAGGTGATCGTGAGCCCGCCGACCGCGCCGAGCGAGGGCAGCGCCTCGCCGCGGAAGCCGAAGGTGAGGATATGGGTGAGATCCGTGCCGTCGATCTTGGAGGTCGCGTGGCGGGAGAGCGCCAGGGAGAGCTGCTCGGCCGGAATGCCGTGGCCGTCGTCGGTGACGCGGATCAGGCGCTTGCCGCCGTCGGCATAGGCGATGTCGATGTGGTGCGCGCCGGCGTCGAGCGCATTCTCCACCAGTTCCTTGATCGCGGAGGCCGGCCGCTCGACCACCTCGCCCGCCGCGATCCGGTTGGCCGCGGCGGCATCGAGCTGGCGGATGGCCGGCAGCTTGTGCTCTATGTTGGGGCATGCGAGGTTCATGCCCCAATTTCTAGCATGGGCACGGGCCGGCCCGCCACGGTTAATTCGTGGCCTGCACGCCCTCCGGCCGTCCGACCACCACGAAGGTCAGCCGATCGGGATCGAGGATCCGCCGGGCCACGCGGGCGATGTCCTCGCGCGTGACCGCCTCGACCAGATCGTTGCGCTCGTTGACATAGTCGATGTCGAGGCCTGCGGTCTGCAGGCCCAAGAGCTGGTCGGCGATGCGCTCGTTGCCGTCGAAGCGCAGGGGATAGGCGCCGGTCAGGTAGCGCTTGGCGTCCTCGAGCTCCGCCTCGGTGACGCCCTCCTCGGCCATGCGCGCCCATTCCTCGCGCAGGATGCCGAGCGCCTCGGCGACGCGGCCATTGGCGCTGGAGAAGCGGCCCATGTAGAGCGCGCCGAAATCGCCCGGCGCGAGATAGGTGTAGATGCCGTAGGTCAGCCCGCGCTTCTCGCGCACCTCTTCGGTGAGGCGCGAGCCGAAGCCGCCGCCGCCGAGGATCTGGTCCATCACGAAGGCGGGGATGAAGTCGGGATCGTCCCGCGGAATGCCCGCATGGCCGAAGACCACGACCGATTGCGGAATGTCGAGGTCGATGACGCTGAGCGTCCCGGCCGTGGCGGGCTCGGCCACCGCCGGCAACGGGGCGCCGGTCTCGGGCAGGTCGCCGAAGAGCCGGTCGAGCATCGGTCCCAGCCGCTCCGCGTCGATGTCGCCGACCACGGCAATCATCAGCCGGTCCTTCGCCAGCGCCGCGCGATGCGCCGCCCGCACCGCCTCCGCGTCGAGATCGGCCACGGTGGCGAGCGTGCCGTCCGGCGGCAGGGCATAGGGATGGCCAGGAAAGGCCTGGGCATAGAAGGCGCGGGAGGCGATGGCGTCCGGGTCGGTCTCGTCACTGCGCAGGTTCGAGACGACCTGGCCGCGCACCCGCGTCACGGCATCCGCATCGAACCGGGGCTCGACGAGTGCCGCGCGCAGAAGGTCGACCGAGGCGTCGAGGTTCTCCGACAGCATCCGCGCCGAAACGGAGACCTCGTCGCGGCTGGCGTCGAAGCTGAAGTCCGCCGCCAGGTCGTCGCGGGCCTGGGCGAAGGCCGTGGCGTCGAGATCGCCCGAGCCTTCCTCCAGAAGCGCGGTCATCAGGTTGACCACGCCCGCCTGGCCTTCCGGGTCGAGGGCCGCACCGCCGCGGAAGCTCGCCTCGAGCGAGACCATCGGGATGGTGCTGTCCTCGTAGAGCCAGGCGGTGATGCCGCCCGGCGAGGTGACGGGAACGATGTCGATGGCAGCCCGCGCCGGCAGGGCGAAGGCCAGCGCCAGGAGGAGCGTGGCCGCGAGGGCGTGCAGGATGCGGGTCATTGGCCGACGACCTCCACCGTCTCGGGCGCCATCATCAGGCTCGTCACCGCGTTCTCCGGCCGGAAGACCGCCTGCGCGGCCGCCCGGACCTCCTCGGGGGTGACCGCCTGGAGCAGGTCCGGCCAGGCCTCGACATCCTCGAGCGTCAGCCCGGTCGCGAGTTCGCTGCCGACCTCGCGGGCGCGGTACTGCAGGTTGTCGCGGTCGTAGATCCGGTCGGCGCGGATGCGGGTCTTGATCCGCTCCAGCTGCTGCGGGTCGGGGCCCTCGGCGACGAAGCGCGCCAGCAGGGCGTCGAGCCGCTCCTCGGCCTCGGCGAGGCTCACGTCCGGCTTCGGAACCACGTAGACGTTGAAGCTCTGCGGATCGACGCCGGCATCGGCGTAGGAGGCACCGGCATCGATCGCGACGCCCTCGGCGAGCTGCAGTTCCTGCGCCATCACCGAGGTGATGCCGGGGCCGCCAAGCAGCTCTGCCAGCACGTAGAGCGCCGCCGCCTCGCGCTGGTCGCCGGGCCTGCGCTGCGGCGCGAGCCAGCTGCGGGTGACATAGGGCTGGCGGACCCTCGGGTCGCGGAATTCCAGGCGCCGCGCCGCCCGGTGCGGCGGCTCCTGCGGGCGGATGCGCGGGCCGATGGCGTCCGAGGCCGGGATCGGGCCGAAATGTTCGCGCGCCAGCCGCTCGACCTCGGCCGCCTCCACGTCGCCCGCGACCACGAGGATGGCGTTGTTCGGCGCGTAATGCGCCCGGTAGAAGGCCATCGCCTTCTCCTCGTCGAACTGCTCCATCTCGTGCATCCAGCCGATCACCGGCCGCCCGTAGGGATGGTTGTAGTAGAGCGCGGCGCGGCGCTCCTCGGCGAAGAGCCCGCCGGGATCGTTCTCAACCACCTGCCGGCGCTCCTCCATCACCACGTCGCGCTCGGAGAGCACCGCCTCCGCGCCCGGATCGAGGTCGGTCATGCGGTCGGCCTCCATCCCCATCACCAGATCGAGCCGGTCGGCGGCGATGCGCTGGAAATAGGCGGTGTAGTCCGTGGAGGTGAAGGCGTTGTCATCGCCGCCGTTGGCCGCGACGATCTTGCTGAACTCGCCGTCCGCGAGCTCGTCGGTCGCCTTGAACATCAGGTGTTCGAGAAAATGCGCCAGCCCGGATTCGCCCGGGGTCTCGTCGGCCGAGCCGACGCGGTACCACACCATCTGGGTGACGACCGGCGCGCGGTGATCCTCGATCACGACGCCCTGCAGGCCATTCGGCAGAGTGAAGCTCTGGATGTCGCCGTCGGCGGCCCGCGCCGCGGACCCCACGGCGGCGAGAAGCAAGGCGATGGCAAGGCGCATGGCGGCTGTTCCCGGCGTGACTGCGATGCGCAGAGTATCGCCGGCGGTGCCAAGATCAACCGGAGGCCACGCAGGCGTGATCGTCACTCGCTCACGAGTGAAGGCGGTGGCGAGGGCACCTGGTAGCCCCGGGCGCGCAGGCGCTGGAACTCGGCGCCGGCATCGAGGGTCATGTCCTTGTAGATCAGCGCGTCCTGATCCTTGGCGAACCAGCGTTCGAGCAGCAGGCCGCGGTGGGTCCGCCGGTATTCGACGTCCTCGGCCGCGAGGGCCGTGCGGATCTGCGGATCGGCGCCCCCGGCGCGGGCGACGAGGGCGTTGCCGTTCGCCACGCCCGCCGGACCCGCCCGGCCGGTCAGCCCGGCCACCGCCTCGGGGCCGGGGTGGTAGTCGACCAGATTGGCGGTGCCCGGCATCGGCACCGGCAAGGCCGCGAGGTTCTGCGGCATTTCGAGCGGCTTGGTGGGCAGGACGAGGAACTCGTCCGGCGTGCCCTTCACGCCCGAGGAGCGCAGGGCGCCGGCGAGCCCGCCGCTGCATCCGGCCAGCGCGACGGCGCCGGCCAGGAGCAGCGAGGCTCCGAAGAAGTTTCCGCTTGCCGGTCCGGCCATCTTGATCCCCGTCGACAGGCACCGTCTCTAGCGCACTCGGATCGGCGCGTCACGTCCTGTTGCGCGGCTCCGGCGCCTTGTCGCGGTCCGGGGTGCGGGCGAAGAGCACCAGCACCGCCACCCCGCCGAAGATCGCCGCGTCGGCCACGTTGAAGGCGTAGGGGTTGCGGATGCCGCAGCAGCTCATGTTCAGGTAGTCCGCGACGGCGCCGTATTGCAGCCGGTCCCAGACATTGCCGAGCGCGCCGCCGATGATCGCGCCCACCCCGGTCGCCGCCGCCCAGCCCTGGCTGCGCCGCACCCAGAGCGCGAGGCCGGCGACGATCACGAGCGCGAGGCCCACCAGGAACCAGCGCCCGGCGGCGCCCATGTCGAAGAGGCCGAAATTGACGCCGCGGTTCCAGGCCATGGTCAGGTTGAACCAGGGATCGAAGACAGGGATCGCCAGCCGATGGCGCAGGTCGAGCAGCTCCACGACGAAAATCTTCGAGGCGCGGTCGATCAGGAAGACGATGGCCGCGATGATGGCGGCCCGGGCGAGGTTGCTGCGGGGCATGTCTGGTCGCTCCGGCGGGTTGGCCGGACCCTAACGCATGCGCGGGCCGAGCGGAATCCCGAAGTCGGAGCCTGGCCGCCGCGCGGGCGGATTCGGGCGCCGGGAGGGGTGTCCCCATGGGGACAGAATGCAACATGCTGTTTTATAAAGGAAAAATAGTTAACGACATCATATCGTGCCGGCGGTTGGCCCCCAGCCCGATCGACCCGTGGCGATCGGGCCGCACCGGCCCTCCCGGGGGCCGTCGCGCTTCGCACGCCGCCCCGGGCCGACGCGTCCCGATCCTCAACCGATGGTGATGCTGCACCGCCCTCGACCCGCGGCTCGCGCCTCCGGGCGACCGGACCGGGCAAGGCGCCGCTGGCAGAAGGACCTTCGTAGAGCAGGCGATGAAGCACGGGAGGGACTGTGGCGGTCCTGCGCGCTATTCGAACGCCGCGTGAGGGGCGCGCAAGCCGCCGGCGCGGTCAGTGGCGGAAATGCCGCATGCCGGTGAAGACCATGGCGAGGCCGGCCTCGTCCGCGGCGGCGATCACCTCGTCGTCGCGGACCGATCCGCCGGGCTGGATCACCGCCGTCGCGCCGGCCTCGGCGGCGGCGAGCAATCCGTCGGCGAAGGGGAAGAAGGCGTCCGAGGCCACCACCGCGCCGCGGGTCGGCGGCTCGGCCAGACCCAGAACCGCAGCCATGTCGCCGGCCTTGCGCGCGGCGATGCGCGTGGAATCGACCCGGCTCATCTGGCCGGCGCCGATGCCGACGGTGGCCCCGTCGCGGGCATAGACGATGGCGTTCGACTTGACGTGCTTGGCCACTTTCCAGGCGAAGAGCAGATCCTCGAGCTCGCGCGGCTCCGGCGCGCGGAGGGTCACCACCCGCAGCGCCTCGCGGCCGACCCGCCCGGCATCGCGATCCTGCACCAGCAGCCCGCCCGCGACCTGGCGCCAGGCGAGGCCCGGCGCGCCGGCCTCGGGCAGGCCGCCGGAGACCAGGAGCCGCAGGTTCTTCTTCGCCGCGAAGACCGCCGCGGCCGCCTCGCTGACCTCCGGGGCGATGACCACCTCGGTGAAGATGCCGGCGATCTCCTCGGCGGTCTCGGCATCGAGGGGGCCGTTCAGCGCGACGATGCCGCCGAAGGCCGAGGTCCGGTCGCAATCGTAGGCGGCGCGATAGGCCGCGAGCGCGGTCGCGCCGCGCGCCACGCCGCAGGGATTGGCGTGCTTGACGATCACGCAGGCCGGGCCGGCCTCGGGCGCGAATTCCGCCACGAGCTCGAAGGCCGCGTCGGTGTCGTTGATGTTGTTGTAGGAGAGCGCCTTGCCCTGGAGCTGGCGCGCCGTCGCCACGCCCGGCCGCGCGCTGCCGTCGCGGTAGAAGGCCGCCCCCTGATGCGGGTTCTCGCCGTAGCGCAGGCTCTCGCCGAGCCGCCCGGCCAGCACCCGGCGGCGCGGCGCCGGCATCCCGAGCGCCCCGGCGAGCCAGCCCGAGACCGCCGCGTCATAGGCGGCGGTGCGGCCGAAGGCGGTCTGGGCCAGCGCCTGGCGGAAGGCGGCGCGGGTGGCGCCGCCGGTCTCCTCGAGCTCGGCGATGAGGGCGGGGTAATCCTCCACGTCCGTCACGGCGGCGACGAAGCGGTGGTTCTTGGCTGCGGCGCGCAGCATCGCCGGGCCGCCGATATCGATGTTCTCCACGCAGGCCGCGTAATCGGCGCCCTCCGCGACCGTGGCCTCGAAGGGATAGAGATTGACCACGAGCAGGTCGATCTCGCCGATGCCGTGGGCGTCGAGCGCCGCCCGGTGGGAGGGCTCGTCGCGCAGCGCGAGCAGGCCGCCGTGCACCATCGGGTGCAGGGTCTTCACCCGCCCGTCGAGCATTTCGGGGAAGGCGGTGAGCTCGGCCACGTCGCGCACCGGCAGATCCGCCGCGCGCAGGGCCGCCGCGGTGCCGCCGGTGGAGACGAGCGCGATGCCGCGCGCGACCAGCGCGCGGGCGAGATCGGCGAGGCCGGTCTTGTCGGAGACGGAAATGAGCGCGGTCCGGACCGGCACGAGATCGGGGGACATGATGGGACGGGTTCTCCTCGTCTGCGGCGCGGGATCAGGCCGCGGCGGGCGCCTCGGCGACGCGGTTGAAGGACCAGATGACCTGGCCGAGATAATCGACGACCTCGGCGCGGACAACCAGCTGGCGGCTCTGCCCCGGCGCGGCCTCGGAGGGGTCGAGATAGAGCGCGGGCTCGAGGGCGAGCGCGCCGCCGGCGGCGCGGAAGGTCCAGGCCTCGCCGCTCGGCAGGGTCAGGGCGACGAGGTCGCGCGCGGCGTCGAACTCGGCCGCGACCGCGGGATGCAGGTGGAAGCGCGCGGCGAAGCCGAGCTTGCCGCCCGTCGCCATCCGGTCGAAAAGGGCGCGCGCCCGGGCGTCGGGCACCGTCAGGATGTCCTCGCCGCGCAGCTCCTGGCCGCGGGCGTCGAGAAAGAGCCGGCGCTCGTGCAGCATGCCGTGGCTCGCCGAATAGCCGTCGTGGGTGGCGAGCAGCCACTGGCCGGTGGCGTCCTGGGCCTGGCGCACCGAGACGAGCGAGGGGCCCGCCTCCAGCCGCGCGCCCAGGGTGCGGGCGGCGAGCCCGCGCGTCTCGATCCGCGCCGAGGAGGCGCCGCCGATCTCGACGGTGGAATGCGCCGCCGTCTGCCGCGCCGCGATCGCCGCCGGCGCCCCGAAGCCCCGGCCCGGCCCGGCGTTGACCACCACCGCCTGGCGGCCGAGGCTCATCTCGAAGGCGAGCGCGCTGGCATGGGCGGTGAGGGCATGCTCCTCGCCCGGCGGCGGCGCGCCGTCCATCTGCACGATCGCCCGGCCGCAGGCGAGGCGGGCATAGCCCATGGGCAGCTTCGGCCGGACCTGGACGCCCGTGCGCAGCTCCGCCAGCGCCTGGTCGATCCGGTCCGCCGAGCCGGGCCCCCCGCCGTGGAAGCGTGCGAGGCTGCCGTCGCCCATGCGCTGGAGCCGCAGGATCGGCACCCCGCGCACGATGGCGGCGAGATGCGCCGGCGCCGCGTGCTGGCCGGCGTTCTCCAGGAGCCGCGCCGTCCAGATCAGGAGGATCAGCACCTCGGCGAGATCCTCCGGGGAGCGGCTCGGGGTCGCGCCCTCCATGTCGACGAGCGCCTCGGCGAGCAGGCCGAGCTCGACCATCGCCAGCCGGTGGCCGGAATTGGGCAGGGCGATGCCCGACCAGACCAGCCCCGCCAGCGCGCGCAGCCGCGGCAGGCCCTCCTCGGCGTCGCCCCAGGTATGGGCGAGGTAGCGCTGCTGGGCGGCGAGCGCGAACCAGAAGCGGTCGGCCGCGGCCCGGTCCAGGCCCTCGGTCAGGAAGGCGCAATGGGAGGTCCAGCGCTTGGTGCGGCGGCCGGCGGTCTCGGGCGTCCAGCCCGGGCCGCCGCCGGTGCCGAAGCGGCGGATCCATTCCTGCACCCAGGCCTGGGCCCTTTCGCGCGCCGCGCGCCGGCCCAGCGCCGCGAGGTCGTCGAGCCAGAGGCAGCCCTGGCGCTCGGCCTCGAGTGCGGGATCGGCGAGCCGCGCCTGCCAGATCGAGGCCGCGCCGAGCTCGGTGACCCGGCCGCGCGCCACCCAGCGCCCGGCGATCAGCCCCTCGCCGAGATCGGCGTCGCCGACCAGCACCGGCTCGGGCAGGGTCTTGGCGACCTGCGGCCGGGTGCCCAGCCGCGCCCGATGCGCCATCAGCCGGTTGCGCATGGCGCGCGTCGGCTGCGCGAGGCGTTCGCCCAGGGCCTGCAGGGTCAGCGCGGTTCGGGACATGGGCGGGCGGCGCGGCTTTCGCTGGGTTTGTCGGCGGCCCTTATCGCCGCCCGGCGGGAACTTGTCACGCCGCGATGGCGGGCTTTCGCAGGCAGGCGGCGTAGAAGCCGTCCATGCCGCCACGCTCGGGCCAGAAGTCCGGCCGGAGCCGCAGGCCGCCCTGGGCGTCGATCCATTCGGGCGCGATGCCGGGCGAGCCGGGCGCCGGGGGGATGGGTTCGGCCTCCGGATGCGCGGCGCGGAAGGCGGCGAGCTGCGCCTCGCCCTCCGCCGGCAGGAGCGAGCAGGTGCAGAAGACCAGCCGCCCGCCCGGCGCGAGCCAGTCCCAGGCCCGCGCCAGCAGTGCGGCCTGCAGCGCCAGCAGCGGCGCCAGGTCCCGCCGCTTGCGCAGGAAGGGCAGGTCGGGGTGGCGCCGGATCGTGCCGGTGGCCGAGCAGGGCGCATCGACCAGCACCGCCTCGAAGCGCCGCTCGGGGCGCCAGGCGCGGGCATCCGCGACCACCGTCTCCGCCGCGAGGCCGCAGCGCGCCAGGTTCTCCGCGACCCGGGCCATGCGCAGGGGCGAGAGGTCGAGCGCGGTGACCCGCGCCCCGGCCGCGGCCAGCTGCAGCGTCTTGCCCCCCGGCGCGGCGCAGACATCGAGCGCCGCCCGCCCCGCGACCTCGCCCAGAAGCCGCACCGGCAGGGCGGCGGCGGCGTCCTGCACCCACCAGGCGCCCGCGTCGTAGCCGGGGAGCCGGGAGACCTGGCCGGGCCGCGCCAGCCGCAGGCTGCCAGTCGGCAGCAGCTCCGCGCCCAGCGCCTCGGCCCAGGGCCCCGGCGCCTCGCCGGGCTTCAGGGTCAGGTCGAGCGGCGGCTCGGCGCGATGGGCGCGCAGGATCGCCGCGCCGGCCGCCTCCCCGTATTCCGCCGCGAGCGCCTCGCCGAGCCAGCCGGGCGGGGGCGCCTCCGGCACCGCCTCCCAGAGCGCCGCGCCGCCCTCGGCCACGCGCCGTCCGACCGCATTGGCGAGCCCGGCGAATTGCCGGCCCCGGGGCAGGGCGCGCACCAGCCGCACGGCGCTGTCGACCGCCGCATGGGGCGGGGTGCCGGCGAGCATCAGGTCGGCCACCATGACCCGCAGCTGGTCGCGCACCGGCGCGGGCGGCAGCCGGCGGAAGAAGCCGGCGAGCAGGGCGTCGATCCGCCCCAGGTGCCGCAGGGTACCGGTCGCGAGCCCCTGGGCCCGCGCGCGCTCGGGCGGCGCGAGGCGCGCCAGCGGGCCGTCGGGATCGCCAGTCTGGTCGGCGAGGCTGCGCCCGCGCGCCAGGACCCCGGAGAGCAGCGCCGCCGCCGCCCCCCGCTCGGCGAGGCCGGGCGCGCTCAACGCCGCGCGCCGCGGCGCCCGGTCACGGGGATGGAGCTCTCGCGAAGCGCGGGCCGGGATCGCATGTCGCCGGCCATGGCCTCGAGCGCGCGGATGCGGTTTTCCACGTTGGGATGGGTGGAGAAGAGATTGTCCATGCGCGCCCCGCTCAGGGGATTGACGATGAACATCGAGGCCGAGGCGGGATTGCGCTCGGCGCTCGGCAGCTCCAGCCGCCCGGCATAGGAGGAAATCTTGCGCAGCGCCCCGGCGAGGCCGAGCGGGTCGCCGCTGATCTCCGCGCCGAGCCGGTCGGCGGAATATTCCCGGGTGCGGCTGATGGTCATCTGGATCAGCATCGCCGCCAGCGGCGCGAAGAGCACCGCGAGCAGCACGCCCAGCGGCCCGAGCGGATTGCGGTCGTTGTTGGAGTGGCCGAAGAAGAAGCCGAATTGCGCCAGCATCGAGATCGCGCCGGCCACGGTCGCGGCCACGGTCATGGTCAGCGTGTCGCGGTTCCTGATATGCGCGAGCTCGTGGGCGATCACCCCGCGCAGCTCGTCCCGGTCGAGAAGCTGCAGGATGCCGGTCGTCACCGCCACCGCGCCGTTTTCGGGGTTGCGCCCGGTGGCGAAGGCATTGGGCTGGTCGGAGCGGATCAGATAGACCTTGGGCATCGGCAGGCCGGCATTGGCCGCGAGCTCGCCGACCATGGCGTGGAGATCGGGCGCGCTCGCCCGCGTCACCGGCTCGGCATGGTGCATGCCGAGCGCCAGCCGGTCGGAGTTCCAGAAGGCGAAGGCATTGGTGCCGATGGCGAAGAGGAGCGCGATCAGCATGCCGCCCGAGCCGCCGATCAGCCAGCCGACGCCCATGAAGAGCGCCGTCATCGCCGCCAGCAGCAGCATCGTCCTGAAAAAGTTCATGCCCACCCTCCGCCCTTGCAGCGGCCTTCCCCCCGGCCATATGATACCGTCCGGCCGAGGAGACAATATGCCCGACGAGCACGCCGAGAAAACCGCGAAAGCCGAGCGGGAGCGCCGCATCGCCGCCGCCGCCGCGCGGGCGCTGGCCGAGGCGGAAGCCCGCCGCGCCGCCGCGGTGCCGCTCGCTCTGCCCGGGGAGCTCGGCGGCCGCGAGGGGCCGGAGCCCGTGCGCTACGGCGATTGGGAGCGCAGGGGCATCGCGGTCGATTTCTGACGGCGGTCTGCGGGGATGCGGATGAAGCAGGTCATCTGCATCAACTGGGGCAGGCGCTACGGGGCGCCTTACGTGAACCGGCTCTATGCCGGGGTGGCGCGCAACATCACCCCGCCCTTCTCCTTCACCTGCTTCACCGACAGCGCGGCGGGGTTCCGCCCCGAGGTGCAGGTGGAGGACCTGCCGCCGCTCGAGGTCGAGATGCCCAAGGGGACCAAGGGCATCTGGCCCAAGGCGCGGCTCTGGAGCGCGCGGCTCGGGCGGCTCGAGGGGCCGGTGCTCTTCATGGATCTCGACCTGGTGGTGACCGGCTCGATGGACGGCTTCTTCGAGCAGGGCGCGCCGGAGGACGTGATCCTGGCGCGCAATCCCAACACGCCCTTCGAGGCCCTGGGCCAGACCTCGCTCTTCCGCTTCCCGGTGGGCAAGCTCCTGCCGCTGCAGGAGCGCTTCCTGGCCGATCCGCAGGCGGTGGCGGACAGCTACCAGTTCGAGCAGCGCTTCGTGACGCGCGAGGCGCCGGGGGGCGTGAGCTTCTGGCCCTCGGGCTGGGTGAAGCATTTCCGCCTCGATTGCGCCCGGACCTTTCCGCTGAACTTCCTGCTGCCGCCGAAGCGCCCCACGGGCGCGAAGGTGGTGATCTTCCCCGGCGGGCTGCTGCCGCCCCATGCCATCGCCGGGCATTGGGGCAAGCATTACCGGCCGATGAGCCGGGCCGAGCATCTGCGCGGGCTGTTCTCGGCCGACCGGCCGGACCCGCCGCTGCGCTACCTGCGGCATTTCCTGCTGCCGAGCGACTGGGTGCGGGAGGTATGGGCGGAGTGAGGGCGGCCGCGGCGCGGTGCCGCAGGTTCCGCGCTTTCGACGGCAAATAGCTCCGAAGCCTAGCCGCGGCAGAAGGTCGCGCCCCGCGCGGCCCGCGGAGCATTCCCCCGGACCGATGACGGCGAGGCGCTGGTGGCGCCTTGCCCGGTCAGGTCGCCCGGACGCGCGCACCGCAGGGCGAGGGAGGTGCAGCTTCACCATCGGCTGAGGGGCGGGACGGGCCGGCCCTGGACGGTGCGCAAGGCGCGCCGTTCCCCGGCAGGGCCGGCGGCGGCCCGATCGCCGCGGGTCGATCGGGCTGGGGACATCTGGCCAGCGGGACAAGAATCGACGGCGAGAGTCGTTTACCGAACCGGAACCGCATTTTCCCGCGGATTTGGCAGGTGACAGATCCGCGCGCTCCTACCGACGAACCGGCGCGAGGCAGCGCCTCGCTTCTGCCGGTTCGCGTTCAGGCGAACGGCCGCGGCGCGGCAAAAGGAGAATCGCTGGAGCGGCGGCATCGCCGTGGCTAATGCGCCGCCGCCCAGTTCGGCCCCTGGCCGGCATCGACCACCAGCGGCACGTCGAGATGCACAGCCGGGGCGGCGGCGCGCTCCATGACGCCGCGCACCGCGGCGATGGTCGCCTCGACCGCGCCCTCTTCGACCTCGAAGAGGAGTTCGTCATGGACCTGGAGCAGCATACGCGCCGGCAGGCCGCGGATCGCCTCGGGCACGCGGATCATTGCCCGGCGGATGATGTCCGCCGCCGAGCCCTGGATCGGCGCGTTGATCGCCGCCCGGCTGGCGAAGCCGGCATGCGGCCCCTTGGCGTTGATCTCCGGGGTATGGATGCGCCGCCCGAAGAGCGTCTCCACATGGCCGCGCGCCTTGGCGAAGGCGACCGTCGCGTCCATGTATTCGCGGATGCCGGGGAAGCGCTCGAAATAGGTGTCGATGAACTTCTTCGCCTCCTCGCGCGGGATGCGCAGGTTGTTGGCGAGGCCGAAGGCCGAGATGCCGTAGATCACCCCGAAATTGATTGCCTTGGCCTGGCGGCGCACCATCGGATCCATGCCCTCGATCGGCACGCCGAACATCTGCGAGGCGGTCATGGCATGGATGTCGAGCCCCTCGGCGAAGGCCGCCTTGAGCGCCGGGATGTCGGCGACATGGGCGAGGATGCGGAGCTCGATCTGGGAATAATCGAGGCTGACCAGCACGTTGCCGGCCTCGGCCACGAAGGCCTCGCGGATGCGCCGCCCCTCCTCGGTGCGCACGGGGATGTTCTGCAGGTTCGGGTCGGTCGAGGCGAGCCGCCCGGTAGCGGCGCCCGAGATGACATAGGAGGTATGCACCCGCCCGGTCTCGGGATTGATCGCCTCCTGCAGCGTGTCGGTATAGGTCGATTTCAGCTTCGAGAGCTGGCGCCAGTCGAGCACGCGGGCCGGCAGCTCGTGACCCCGGGCCGCGAGATCCTCGAGCACGTCCGCGCCGGTGGCATAGGCCCCGGTCTTGCCCTTTCGCCCGCCCTCGAGCCCCATCTGGTCGAAGAGCACCTCGCCGAGCTGCTTGGGGGAGCCGACGTTGAACTTCCCCCCGGCCAGGCCGTGGATCTCCGCCTCGAGCCCCGCCATCTTCTGGGCGAAATCCCCCGAGAGCCGCGAGAGCCGCGCCCGGTCGACCCGGATGCCGGCCATCTCCATCTCGGCCAGCACCGGGACCAGCGGGCGCTCCAGGGTCTCGTAGACGCGGGTGACCCGCGCGAAGGGCAGCCGCGGCTTCAGCACCCTCCAGAGCCGCCAGGTCACCTCCGCATCCTCGGCGGCATAGGGCGCGGCCTCCTCCACCGGCACCCGGTCGAAGGTCCGCGCCGCCTTGCCGCTGCCGATCAGCGACTTGATCGGGATGCAGGCATGGCCGAGATAGGTCTCGGAGAGATAATCCATGCCATGGCCGTGCAGCCCCGCGTGCAGGGCATAGGAGATCAGCATCGTGTCGTCGATCGGGGCGAGCGCGATCCCCTGGCGGGCGAGGATCTTGGCGTCGTATTTCACGTTCTGGCCGATCTTCAGCACCGAGGGATCCTCGAGCACCGGCCTGAGCAGCGCCAGCGCTTCCGCGAGCGGCATCTGGCCCTCGGCCCGCGCCTCGGCGCCGAAGAGGTCGCCCGCGCCCGCGGCATGGCCGAGCGGGATATAGGCGGCCTCGCCCGGCCCGGTCGCGAGCGAGATCCCTACGAGCCGCGCGCGCATCTCGTCGAGCGAGGTGGTCTCGGTATCCACCGCCACGGCGCCGCAGTCGCGGATGCGCGCGACCCAGGCTTCGAGCGCCGCCGCATCGCGCAGGATCGCGTAGCGGCTGCGGTCGATCGGCGGCAGATCCGGCGTGGCCGGTCCCTGCGGCGGGGGGGGGCCGTCCCGCGCGGCGCCCGCCGCGCCGCCTTCGGCGGGGCTCGATGCCCCGCCGGAGGCGCCCCCCGCCGGCGGCTCGGGCCGGGCGATGACCGGCGCCTCGACCCCGAGCCTGGCCGCGATCCGCGCCGAGAGCGTGCGGAACTCCATGCCGGCGAGGAAGTCGAGCAGCACCTTCGGGTCCGGGTCCCGGACCTCCAGCGCCTCCAGCGGCTCGGGCACCGGCGCGTCGCGGCGCAGCGTGACGAGTTCGCGGGAGATGCGGATCTGCTCGGTGTTCTCCAGGAGTGCGGCCCGGCGCTTGGGCTGGCGGATCTCGCCGGCATGGGCGAGCAGCGTGTCGAGATCGCCGTATTCGCCGATCAGCAGCGCCGCGGTCTTGACGCCGATCCCCGGCGCGCCGGGCACGTTGTCGACCGAATCGCCCGCCAGCGCCTGAACGTCGACCACCTTCTCCGGCGGCACGCCGAATTTCTCCTCGACCTCCTCCGGCCCGATCACCCGGTTCTTGAGCGTGTCGATCATCTCGACGCCGGGGGCGACGAGCTGCATCAGGTCCTTGTCGGCCGAGACGATCGTCACCCGCCCGCCGGCCGCCGCCGCCTGGCTCGCATAGGTGGCGATGATGTCGTCGGCCTCGAAGCCCTCGAGCTCGATGCAGGGCAGGTTGAAGGCGCGCGTCGCGTCGCGGATCAACCCGAACTGCGGGCGCAGATCCTCCGGCGGCTCTGGCCGCTGCGCCTTGTAGGCGGGGTAGATCGCGTTGCGGAAGGTCGTGGCGGAATGGTCGAAGACCACCGCCACATGGGTCGGCGCGTCGTCGCCCCGCGCCTCCTCGACCAGCTTGAAGACCATGTTGCAGAAGCCCGCCACCGCCCCGACCGGCAGGCCGTCGGACTTGCGCGTGAGCGGCGGCAGCGCGTGATAGGCGCGGAAGATGAAGCCCGACCCGTCGATCAGGTGCAGGTGGTGCCCCCTGCCGAAGCCGCCCACCTCAATGGTCCGGGGCGCTGCCCGGCTTCAGCACGTATTTGCGATCGCAATAGCCGCATTCCACGAAGCCGGATTTCGGGTCGATCTCCAGCCAGACCCGCGGATGGCCCAGGGGTCCGCCGCCGTCGCAGGCGATGCGCGTGCTGGTGGTCTCGATCGTCTCCGGGGCTGCAATCGGCATGACGGGATTCCCTTGGCCTGGCGCGGTTTGACCTCTGATTAGCCCGCATGATAGCCGGGGGGCAATGCCCGGCAGCACCGGCCCGGGCGCGGGGAGCCCCATGGGCGAGAATGCCATCGAGATCCGCGGCCTGCGCAAGGTCTATGCCGGCCAGGGCGGCACGCCGCCCAAGGAGGCGCTGGGCGG
The DNA here is from genome assembly GCA_020637615.1 of Rhodovulum sp. Taxonomy (GTDB): domain Bacteria; phylum Pseudomonadota; class Alphaproteobacteria; order Rhodobacterales; family Rhodobacteraceae; genus Amaricoccus. The sequence goes on along the minus strand of JACKKC010000035.1, from coordinate 9,489 downwards.
CATCGACCTCGACGTGCCCGAGGGCGCGATCTTCGGCCTGCTCGGGCCGAACGGCGCGGGCAAGTCGACGCTGATCAACATCCTCGCGGGCCTGACGCTGAAGACCGCGGGCAGCGTGCGGATCTGGGGCTTCGACCAGGATCGCAACCCGCGCCAGTCCCGCGCCGCCATCGGCGTGGTGCCGCAGGAGCTGAACGTCGATCCCTTCTTCACCCCGCGCGCCGCGCTCGAGGTCCAGGCCGGGCTCTACGGCGTGCCGAAGCGGCAGCGCCGCACCGAGGAGATCCTCGCGCGCGTCGGCCTCGCGGAGAAGGCCGAATCCTATGCGCGCACGCTCTCGGGCGGCATGAAGCGGCGGCTCCTGATCGCCAAGGCGCTGGTGCACAGTCCGCCGGTCCTGGTGCTCGACGAGCCGACAGCCGGCGTCGACATCGAGCTGCGCCAGATGCTCTGGGCCTATGTGCGCGAGCTCAACGACGCGGGGACCACCGTGATCCTGACCACGCATTACCTCGAGGAGGCCGAGGCGATGTGCGACAGCGTGGCCATCGTCGACCACGGCGCGGTGATCGCGCGCGACCGCACCGCCGCGCTGGTCTCGCGCCTCGACGCCAAGTCGCTGGTCATCACCCCCGAGCAGGCCGTCGCGGCGCTGCCCGAGGTGCCGCCGGGCATCGAGGTCGCGCTGCGGGGCGACGGCGCGCTGGTCTTCTCCTATCGCCGCAGCGAGACCCGCGCCGAGACCGTGCTCGACCTCCTGCGCCGGGCGGGGATCGCCATCCGCGACGTGGCGACCGAGGAGCCCGACCTGGAGGACGTCTTCGTCTCCCTGACCCGCGGCCGGGCGGCCTGATTCCGTCTTTGGAAAGCCCTTCGAGCCCTGGCGGTGCGCACGAGTGCCCATTCCCGGCCGGACGCCAGCACGGCCTGCGCCTGCCTGCCCCCCGGCAGGCGCACGCAGCGTTGCGACCCGTGGCGGCGCATGGCCTTTTCCCATGCGACGCGCGAATTGCGCGTGCACCCGCCCAGGCAGGCGCAGGCCGTGCCCCGGCAGCCGCGGAAGCTCGCGTGCAGGGGCGGTTCGGGCGCGCGCGCCCTCAGGCCGGCTCGAGCATGCGCCCGAGCCCCCGCCCGCCCAGGATATGCACATGCATGTGCGGAACCTCCTGGGCGCCGGATTCGCCGGAATTCGAGATCAGGCGGTATCCCTCGCCGGCGCCGCCCGGCGCCACGCCGCGCTCGGCGCAGATCGCCGCCACCACGCGGGTGAAGTCGACGATCTCGGCCTCGGTCGCCTCGGCGCCGAAATGGTCGAAATTGACATAGGCCCCCTTGGGGATCACCAGCACATGCACCGGCGCCTGCGGGCGGATGTCCTCGAAGGCCAGGGTGTGCTCGGTCTCGCGCACGGTCCGGTTCGGGATCTCGCCGCGAAGGATCTTCGCGAAGATGTTCTGCTGGTCGTAATCGTAGGGCATCGGGCCTTCCTCGCCGCCGGGGTCGGCGCTCAGGCAACCCGCAATGGCCGGGCCCGTCAAGGGCCGCGCCGGGATCGCGCGAGGCGATCGCATCCGGCGACGCGAACGCGTCCGCCCGAGTTCCAGGCGCGCCTAGCACCACTACCCCGCCCCGTCACGCCGAAGGCGTGCCTCCGGCACGACGCGGGCGCTTCGCTTCCGCCCGGGCCGGGCGCTGCCCTTGTTTTGCTTTCGGAAGGTCGAAGAAGAAGGAATGCGCCCCGGATGCGGTCGCCTGAGGGCTCCCCTGCCGCGCAATCAGGACCGGGCGGCGAGCAGATTGAAAAGGCCCTGCGAGGCCTCGCCGCTGGCGTTCTGCAGGAGCGTCAGCGCCGCGGAGGCCGGGCCGGCGGCGGCGGCGCCGGCCTCGATCTGGGCGCGGGCGAGGAAGCGGTTGATCACCTTCTCCACCGCGGCCGGATCCTGGAAGGCGGTCAGCTTGTCGGTGCCGAAGAGCGCGGCGGTCTTGTCGCGCATCACTTCGCGCTGCCGGTCCACGTCGATCTTGGCGAAGGCGGCGGGCAGGCCATAGGCCTTCTCGAAGACCTGGCGCAGCGGCTTGGAGCCGAGCACCGAGAACCAGTTCGCCCCGTCGGGGCCGCGCGACATCTCGACCATCTCGCGGCGGAAGTTCATCGCCAGCCGCAGGTCGTTGCTGGTCTCGCCCACCGCCGCCTCGAAGGCGCGGGTGCGGTAGGCGTCGGTGATCCGCGCGGCGAAGCCCGACTCCCCGGTGCGGGCGCCGCCGGGATCCCCGAAGCCGAAGGCCTCGGAAAGCTTGGCATAGGCGGGCTCGGTGAGGCGGTTGGCGAAGGCGCGCGGCTCGGTGGTGCCCTCCTCCAGCACCTTGCGGATGAAGGCGCGCTTGTCGAGCTCGCCCTCGAGCCCGAAGGCGCCGAGCGCGACCTTGAGCAGCCGGCGGTCGCCCACGAGCTCGGCGGCGCTGGTCACGCCGCCGATATTGGCCTCGAAATAGGCGATGTCGCGCTTGAGCTCCGCCCCCTTGTCGAAGGCCGCCTGCTGGGCGGCCTGGGTGCGCTCGAGAAAGCGCCAGCCGGCGATTCCGGGGAGCGGGATGGTCGGCTGGAAGCTCATCGGCGCGCCTCCGCTCACGAGGCCGGACGGACGGCGAGCAGGCGGGTCTCGCGCGGCAGCAGCCCGCGCAGGGCCTTCAGCGTCTGGTAGAACCGCCCCTCGGCCACGGCTTCGGTCGCGGCGGCGAGATGGGCGCGGCTGTCGGCGTCCTGGAAGACCTGGCTCAGCTGCTCGATGCCGCGCAGGATCTGGCGCCGGCCCTCCTCCGGATCCGCCTCGCCCGCGAGCACGAGCTGGGCGATATAGGCGACGCGCCGGACCGGCGTGTTGGCCTCGTCGGGATGGATCGCGTCGCGCAGCCGGAGCACGTTGGCATCGGGCGTGAGCACGTTGAGCCGCGTGCGGCGGTCGCCGTTCTCCATGACGACGCCGTTGATCATGATGCGCTCGCGCGGGCCGAGCTTGAGGACGAGACCGCTCATGCCGCCACCTCCACATCGCCGCGCAGGCCCTTCATGATGGCGGTATTGATGTCGATCAGCGCCGAGACCGAGGCGCGGCCGCCGAGCACCGCGAGGCTGTGCCGGCGCACGAATTCGGCGAGGCTGATGATCTGCGCGCGGAGCTCGATGGGCAGCCCGTTGCCGTCCTCCATCAGATCCTCGGCGAGGATGCCCCAGAGGCGCTGGTTGTCGAAGACCGCCTGGGCGATCTGCGGGAAATTCGACTTGTCGGCCTCGTCGATCGCCTTGAGACGGTGGGTGACCTGGGCGAAGACCTGGTATTCCGTGTCGCGCTGGGTGCGGATCGGGGTCGCGGCGGCGCGGTATCCGGAGCGGGCGTGGTCGTTCTTGTTCATCTGGTAACCCCTGAGGGACCGGGACCGGTTCAGGCGAGCGACCCGGAATTGCGTCGAGATCGGAGGGGAGCCGGGGCGGGCTCGCGCCCGCCCCGTTCAGATGACTTAGCGGAAGAGCGCGAGAACGCTCTGCGGCGCCTGGTTGGCGATCGACAGCGACTGGACGCCCAGCTGCTGCTGCACCTGCAGGGCCTGGAGGCGCGAGGAGGCCTCTTCCATGTCCGCGTCGACCAGCGCGCCGACACCGACCTTGAGCGCATCGGCCTGCTTCGTGAGGAAGCTGTTCTGCGCCTCGATCCGCGCCTGGGCGGCACCGAAGGTCGCCGCGGCCGCGTTGGCGGTGTCGATCAGCGTGTCGATGTCGTTCGGGGTCGCCGTGCCGACCACGAGCGCCGCACCGAGCGCCTCGAGGTTGGCCGCGCCGGTTGCGATGTTCTGCACGGTCAGCACACCAGCCGTGCGCACGATCGAGCCGGCGACGTTCACGGACGCGGCGGTCGCGTTGACCAGGTTGATGCCGTTGTACTGGGCCGACTGGGCGATCGAGGTGATCGTGTCGGTCAGCGCGGTGACGTCGGCCTGGATCTTGGCGGTGTCCGCACCCGGCTCGAGCGCCTGGACGACCTTTTCCTGCACCTCCTTCAGCTTGTCGGAGATCTGCTCGGCGGCGGAGCGGGCGACGCCGACCATCGCCGAGGCGGAGGTGAGCGATTCGCTGAGCTTCTTGTAGGAGCCGACGTCCGACTTCATGGTGGAGGCGATCGACCAGCTGGAGGAGTTCTCCTTGGCGGTCGAGACGCGCATGCCGGTCGAGATCTCGTTCTGGACCTTGCCCATGCCGGTGTTGATCGACTTGAGCGTCTGCAGGGCGACGAGGGCGCTGGTATTGGTGAGAATGCTGGACATAGGTAGTTTCCTTGTGGCGAGCGACGCCTTCGACGCCGCGTTTTCAAGCGTGATCCCGCCCATGCGGAACCGATGACCGCCATTCTGACAACTGCAGCGCCCGGCCGCATTCCGGCCTCGCCGCGCCGGCCCTTCAGCCGCGTAGGGGCACATTCAGCGAACAGGTCTAACCAAGTCCTAATGCCGGGGGGCTATCGTGGCTAACAGCCGCTTACCGATGCTCGCATTTGTCGCGACCTGCCTCGCCGCGGCCTGGGCAGCTCCGGCCGCCGCCGATCCGCCGGGCCACCGCGGCGGGACGGCACCCGAACGCTTCCTCGACTGGCGGATGGATTGCCCGGAGGGGGCCTGTGCGATCTCTACCCGTGTGCTCGGGGCGGGGGGCCGCGAGGTGCTGCGCCTCGGCGTCTCCGGGGCGGGCGAGCGCGCGCTGGTGATCGCGACGCCGCTGCCGCTCTTCCTGCCCGACGGCGTCGATCTCGCCCTGGGTGCCGGGATCAAGCGACAGGTGCCCTGGCGCAGCTGCTCGGCCTCGTCGGGCACATGCGAGGCGCGCCTGCCGCTCGACGCGGAGACGCTCGCCGCGCTCAGGCGCGAGCGCGGCGGCACCGTGACCCTGACGCTGATCGAGGATCAGCCGGTGCGGATCGGATTCTCGCTGATGGGCTTTACCGGCGCGCTCCGGGCGCTCGGCCCGGCCGCGGTCACTTCCGGTCCTTGACGCCCTTGGCGACGCGCCGGCCGTAGAGTTCGAGCCGGTGGTGCACGATCTCGTAGCCGAGCCGCGCCGCGATCTCCTCCTGGATCGCCTCGATCCGGTCGCTCTTGAATTCCACCACCTCGCCGGTGTCGAGATCGATCAGGTGGTCGTGATGGTCGGGGGGCGCCTGCTCGAAGCGCGCGGGGCCGCCCTCGAAGGCATGGCGCTGGATCGCGCCCGAATCCTCCAGCGCCCGCATGGTGCGATAGACCGTGGCGAGCGAGATGCGGCTGTCCTGGGCCACGGCGCGGGCGTGGATCGCCGCCGCGTCCGGATGGCCCTCGGTCGCATGCAGGATGTCGAGGATGATGCGGCGCTGACGGGTGATGCGCAGTCCCGCCCCGCGCAGGATCGCCTCGTTGTCGGCAGGTTCTCGATCCTTGCGCATCGGACGCGTCCCGCTGTCAGGAGCCCCCGAATGCCCCGCGCCGCGCCCGGTTGTCAACGCCGGGACCGGTTTGCGCGGCTTTCAAGGTGAGTGCTGTGGCCCCCGTGGCGGCGGCGCATTCGCTTCGCGAATTCGATCCGTGACAAATCCGCGCGCCTGCCTGTCAGGCCGGGGCATCGCATCTGGAGCTTCGCTTTCTTCTTCGACCGTCCCGCCCAAAGATGAGGGCAGCGCCCGGCCCGGGCGGAAGCGAAGCGCCCGCGTCGTGCCGGAGGCACGCCTTCGGCGTGACGGGGCGGGTCGGGCGCTGCCCGGCGGTGCCCGCCGGGCGGGATGGTGGCGCTGGCCTGCCCGGCGATGTCTGCAGGATCGCCTTGTGGCGAGGCGGTCATGGCAAGCTCGGCGGCGTCGCTGCAGCGCCGGCGGTCCATCTGGCGATTCTGTCAGCCCACCCGGCCTTCGAGCGCGCGCTCGTAGAGGTCGCGGGCATCGTCCTCGGTCAGGGCGCGGGGGTTGCCGCCGGCGGTCGGGTCGGCGATCGCCATTCGGGCCATCTCGTCGAATCGCGCCTTGTCCACGCCGATCTTGTCGAGCGTATGCGGGATGCCGAGGTCCCGGCGCAGCCGCAGCACGAAATCGAGGAAGCCGGAGAACCCTTCGTCGATCTCGAGCCAGCCGGCGAGCCGGTCGATCTTGTCCCAGAGCACCTCGCGGTTGAAATCCAGCACATAGGGCATGAAGACCGCGTTGGTCAGCCCGTGATGGGTGCCGTAGAGCGCGCCCACGGGATGCGAGAGCGCATGGATCGCGCCGAGGCCCTTCTGGAAGGCCGTCGCGCCCATCGCCGCCGCCGCGAGCATGTTGGCGCGGGCCTCGAGGTCGCTGCCGTCGCGATAGGCGCGCGGCAGGTATTCCTGCACCAGCCGCATGCCCTCGACGGCGATGCCCTCGGCCATGGGGTGATAGCCCGGCGCGCAATAGGCCTCGAGGCAATGGGCGAAGGCGTCCATGCCGGTGCCGGCGGTCAGCGCCGGCGGCAGGCCGAGGGTGAGCTCGGCGTCGCAGATCACCTGCCGCGGCATCATTGACGGGTGGAAGATCACCTTCTTGGTGCGGGTTGCGAGATTGGTGATGACCCCGGCGCGCCCGACCTCCGAGCCGGTGCCCGCGGTGGTCGGCACCGCGACCACGGGCAGGATCCCGGCCGGATCCGCCCGCATCCACCAATCCCCGACATCCTCGAAATCCCACATCGGCCGGGTCTGGCCGTGCAGGAAGGCCACCACCTTGCCGCAATCGAGCGCCGAGCCGCCGCCGAAGGCGACCACGCCGTCGTGCCCGCCCGCGCGCAGGACCGAGAGCCCGGCCGCGACATTCTCCTCGGTCGGGTTCGGCTGCACCTCCGAGAACTCCCCCGCCCCGAGCCCCGCCGCCGCCAGCAGCCCGCGCAGGCGCGCCGCGATCGGCAGGCGGGCGATGCCGGGATCGGTGACGAGGAGCGGGCGCGCGATGCCGGCGGCCCGGCAGGCCTCCGCGAGCTCGGCGATCCGCCCGGCGCCGAAGCGGATCGCCGTGGGATAGGTCCAGGTCGCATGCGGGGACATGGCTCAGAGCCTTCTGAGGTGATAGGACTTCGGCCGCGTCAGGCTCAGGTAGCCGAGCGTCGAGAGCGAGGTGCCGCGGCCGGTCTCCTTGCATCCGGTCCAGCAGAGCGCCGGGTCGAGATAGTCGCAGCGGTTCATGAAGACGGTGCCGGTCTCGATGCGCCGCCCGATCGCCGCGGCCCGGTCGGCGTCCCGGGTCCAGATCGAGGCGGTCAGGCCGTAGCGGCAGTCGTTCATCAGCGCGATCGCCTGCGCGTCGTCCTCGACCGCCATGATGCCCACCACCGGGCCGAAGCTCTCCTCCATCATCACCCGCATGGAATGATCGACGCGGGTGAGGATCTGCGGCGCGAGATAGGCCGTCTCGCCCGTGTCGGCGGGAAAGAGCCCGGCATCCACATGCGCCCGCGCGCCGGCGGCCAGCGCCTCGGCGATCTGGCCGCGCACCGCATCGGCGAAGCGCAGGCTCGCCATCGGCCCGAGCGTCGTCGCCTCCTCGAGCGGGTTGCCCAGGCGATGGGCCGAGACCAGCGCCGCCGCGCGGTCCACGAAGTCCTCGAAGAGGCTCGCATGGACGTAGATCCGCTCGATGCCGCAGCAGCACTGGCCGGAATTGTAGATCGCGCCGTCCATCAGCGTCTCCACCGCGGCGCCGAGGTCGGCATCGGCGCAGACATAGCCCGGATCCTTGCCGCCGAGCTCCAGACCGATGCCGACGAAGGTGCCGGCCGCGGCGCGCTCGATCTCCTGGCCGCCGCGTACCGAGCCGGTGAAATTGACGAAGTCGAAGGCGCGCTCGCGCAGGAGCTCCGACGATGTCGCATGGCCGATGAAGAGATTGCTGAAGAGCCCCTCGGGCAGGTTGGCGAAGGCCTCCGCCAGCCGCTCGCCGGCGAGCGGCGTCTGGCTCGCGTGCTTGAGCACCACGGCATTGCCCGCGATCAGCGCCGGCACGATGGTGTTGATGGCCGTCAGGAACGGATAGTTCCAGGGCGCGACCACATAGACGAGGCCGAGCGGCTCGCGCGCGAGATAGCGCCGGAAGCGGTCGCTGTCCTCGATCATCGTCGGCGCGAGCGAGGCCTCGGCGATCTCCGCCATATAGGCGGTGCGCTCGCGCACCCCGCCCATCTCGCCGCCGTAGCGCACCGGTCGGCCCATCTGCCAGGCGAGCTCGGGCACAATGGCGTCGTTCATCGCCACCAGACGCGCGACGCCCTCGCGCACCAGGGCGATGCGCTCGGCGAGCGGCCGCGCCGCCCAGCGCGCCTGCGCCTCCCGCGCAAGGCCGAGCCGGGCGCGGACCCGCTCGATCGGCTCGACCGGCCGCGCGGCATAGAGGCTACCGTCCACCGGCGAGATGCAGCGGATTTCGTCCATGGCGCCGGGCCCCGCCATCTCAGGCCCGCTCGAAGCCGCGGGTGACTTCCCAATCGGTTACGCGCCGATCGCATTCCGCCTGCTCCCAGCGCGCCGCATGCAGGTAATGCGCCACGACCTCCTCGCCGAGGGCCGCGTGCAGCATCGCCGAGCCCTCGAGCGCCGCGATCGCGTCGCGCAGGGTCTTGGGGATCTCGCGCGCCTGCCCGCCATAGGCGTCGCCGCGGAACTCGGGCTCGAGCTCCATACCTTGCGCGATGCCGTCGAGGCCGGCGGCGATCAGCGCCGAATAGGCGAGATAGGGGTTGAGGTCGGACCCACCGACCCGGCATTCCACGCGCACCGACTTGGTGTCCTCGCCGACGATCCGGTAACCCGCTGTGCGGTTGTCCGTGGACCAGACCGCCTTGGTCGGCGCGAAGGTCCCGGCCATGAAGCGCTTGTAGCTGTTGACGTAAGGCGCGAGGAACCAGGTGATCTCGCCCGCATGCGCCAGCACGCCCGCGAGATACTGGCGCATCAGCTTCGACATGCCATGCGGCTCGGCCGGGTCGTAGAAGGCAGGCCTGCCGTCGAGCGTCCAGAGCGACTGGTGCACATGGCTCGACGAGCCCGCCGCTTGGGAGGAATATTTCGCCATGAAGGTGACCGAGCGGCCCTTGGACCAGGCGACCTCCTTGCAGGCGTTCTTGACGAGGACATGGGCATCAGCGGCCGAGAGCGCGTCGGAATAGCTCACGTTGATCTCCTCCTGGCCCGCGCTCGCCTCGCCCTTGGAGCATTCCACCGCGACGCCCGCGGCGTTCAGCCCGGTTCGGATCGCCCGCATCACCTCTTCCTCCTTGGTGGTCTGGAAGATGTGATAATCCTCGTTATAGGGGCTGACCGGCGCCATGCCGCGATAGCCGGCGGCATGCAGGTCGCCGTAGGAATTGGCGAAGAGGAAGAATTCGAGCTCCGAGGCCATCATCGCCTGTAGCCCGGCCTCCCTCAGCCGCGCGACCTGGCGCCGCAGCATCGCCCGCGGCGAATGCGGCACC
>JACKKC010000034.1 GCA_020637615.1 Rhodovulum sp. | reverse complement strand
GTCCCGCAGCCCCGCGCCGTGCCCGAAGGCAGGGACGCGCCGGCCGAGGCCGAAGACCCGGCCGAGCCTGCGCCGCCCGAGCCCGCGCCCGCACGTTCCGCCTCGCGGCTCGATCTGACGGTCGACCCGGACGCCCCGCCACCGGAGGCGCCGGCGCAGAGCCGCTTCGCCAAGGGGCTCGCCAGCGTCCTCGCCGTCTTCGTCCTGGCGCTGGCGGTCTACAACTTCCACGACCTGATCGTGGCACGCCTGCCCCAGGCGGCGCCGGCGATCGATGCCTATGTGCATTTCGTCGACGACCTGCGCCAGCGGCTTGCGGAAGGCCTCGCCGCCATCATCAACCGGGCCTGATCGCAAGGACCGGCCGAATTCGCCTCCGACCGGCGCCCGTCCTCCCGTGACGGTACCGCCCTCCCCGGGAAGGGCAGGCGCGCGGGACGGGGATTGAGGGAAAGCGGGCCCGGATCAGAACTGGTCGAGCAGCCGGCGCAGGTAGTCGAGCTCGAGCTCCGGCCGGCCGAGGTCGCCGGCCCGGCGGCGGATCTCGTCGAGGATGGCGCGCGCCCGCGCCGCGGCATCGGCCTCCGGCAGGAGCCGCTGGTTGGTGCCGAGGCTGCCGCGGGTCCCCACCGGGCGGCCGAGCGGATCGTCGCTGCGGTCCGCGCTCGCCTGGCCGCTCGCGGCGCCCTGCTGGTCGCCGCCGGCCTCGGCCCGCCGCAGGTCCTCGCCGAGCGCCCGCATGCCGTCGCGCAGGTCGTCGATCGCCTCGGCCTGGCGGTCGAGCGCGCCGGAGGTATCGCCCTCCTCCAGCCCGTCGCGGGCCTCGCCCATGTTGCGTTCCGCCTCGCGCAGCGCCTCGCGCACCGCGTCGCCGGCAGCGCCGGGCAGGCCGTCGCGCAGGGCATCCATCAGCTGGCGCAAAGCCTCCTGACGCTGGGCGAGGTCCATCGGCCCCTCGCCGGCACCGCCCTCGTCCGGCTCGCCCTCGGGCATGCCCTGCCCCAGCTGGCCCTGCCGGAACTCGCGCTGGAGCTGCCGGAAGCTCTCGTCGGCGAGCCCCTGCTGCTCGCGCAGCGCATCGGCGAGCCCCTGCATCGACTGCTGTCCCTGGCTGCCCTCGCTGCCTCCCGACTGGCCCTCGGCGAGCTGCATCTCCATGTTCTCGAGCATCTGCTGGAGCATCTCCAGGAGCGCCTCGGCCTCGGCCTTGCGCCCCTGCTCGCTCAATTCCTGGATGCGGTCCATCAGCGCCTGGATCTGGTCCTGGCTCATGGGCTGGCCCTGCTGGCGCTCGGCCTGCTGCGTCTGGCCGCGCTCGATCGCCTCCCGCGCCAGCTGCTCCATGTAGTCGCGGGTCGCATCGCGCAGCTCGTCCATCAGTCGCGCGATCTCCTCGTCGCTGGCGTCGTTGCGCAGCGCCTCGGCCAGCCGCTCCTTGGCGCGCTTGAGCCGCTCCGCGGCATCGCCGAGATTGCCGTCCTCGAGCAGGACCGCCGCCAGCCACAGCGCCCCGGCGACCTCGTCGCGGATCGAGGGCACCGTGCCGTTCTCGGTCGCGCCCGCCAGCCGCCGCAGCGCCATGCGCATGACGAGATAGGCCCGCGTATTGTCGAAGACCGTCTCGGGCCGGTAGCTCACCGCGCGCAGCACCTGCAGCACCCGCCGGGCGTTCGCCTCGGACCAGAGCAGGTCGCGCCGCTGCTCGACCAGCGCCGCCGCCAGGGGGTCGTAGAACCTGCGCCCCGGCAGGATCGTCGCGATCCCCTCCGCGACCCCGGTCTGGCCGATCGCATCCTCGGCGGTGAGGCGGATCGTCACCGGCAGCCCGGCCCAGGGATGCTGGCTGAAATCCTCGACCAGGGTTTCTTCCACCTCCGCCGCGGTCCGCGCCATCGGCAGGGGCAGCTCGACCGCGAGCGCCGGCCGCTCCTCCGGCGCCGCGCAGCCCGTAGCGGCGATCCGCACGCAGTCGAGATCGAGCGCGATCTCAGCGCCTTGCGCCCGATTCCGTAATCTCGGCGGTAGACGATCCTGGAGTCTCGCCCATGGGCTCGCCGGCGACAGGCCTCGGCCAGCACGATCGTCAGCGCGGCGTCGGCAGCAGGAAGGTCCATTCGGCGAGCGGCCCGTCTCGCCCCGCCGCGGTGACCGCGCCAAAAAGTAGTGCGCGAGCTTCGAGCTCGGCGCTCGCGATGCCAGGCGCGGCCTCGTAGCCGCGCCGAAAGGAACGAGACCGCCTCAGCGAGATCGAAGCTCTCCGGCGATCCATGGAGCCCGCGGGTGATCCGCGTCCCCGCGGCAGCAGACCGGCGCGCCGCGCGAGACCTCCGGAGATAGAGCGTCAGCCGGCCCGGAATATGAACCAAAGCGGCTCCGCCCAGCCCTCGTAGCTCTGGCCCGGCGCGACGGTAGCCGCCGCATCAGGGCGAGCGCGGCGGAAATCGATTCGACCGCCGGGAATCCCGCACGAAGACCAGCGCCGCGACGACCGCGACCAGCGCCGCCAGCCGCAGCGCCCAGGGATCGCGGGCGGCGAGCCGCAGATCCGGGCGCAGTGCCGCGCGGTTTACCGCGATCCGCGCCATGCGCGCGCGATACGCCGCAGACCGCCAGCGCCCAGGATCGTCGCGCCGATGGCCAACCGGTCCTCCAGCGTCTCCAGCGGCCGCCCGGCAGGCTCGCGTCGAGCCGCACGCCGCACTGCGCCGCCCGGCTCCCGGCCAGCAGAGCTGCAGGCGCCCCAGAGCGCGAGCCCGAGCGCCGCGAGCAGCGCGCCCGGCGCCGCCAGCATCTGCTGCCGGGTCCGGCGCCTCAGCGGCAAGCCCGAAGGCAGCGAAGGCGAAGCCCAGGCGGCGGCGAGAAAAGACGCCAGCGGCGGCCAGAAGGCGCGCAGCAGACCCTCAGAACCATGGCGCAGCGGCTCCGTGCCACGAGTTTCCGGAAGGGATCCTCCGGCGCCCGACCTGTCCTGCCGCGCTTCATCCGCTCCGCTCTCCGGCCCGGCCTGGGCCGAAGCCATTCCGAGGATAGTATCGCGGTTCAGCATTTCGTCAAAGCTCGGCCGGGCGCGCCACCGGCAGTGATCGCGGAACCGGACACTCGGCACCGGCGGCCGGGAATTGTATTCGAGGCCATCACCGCGCCATAGGCGCCGGCGGCAGGCTGGAAGCCACCAGGTCCTCCCGCGCCGGCAACGGCATCGGCCGGCCGCAGGCGAAGGTGTCCGCCGGTCTCGCAGACCGGGCCGACGGTGATGTCGACGGGGGCGACTCCGCCCCGGCGCGGGCTCCTCGACCGGGATCACGTCGTGCCAGGCGTCGCTCGCCGAGCCGGACCAGGGTCGTTCATCGCCGCGTCGAGGATCGATCACGCCCTCGCCCGCCTTGCGCCAGATCCTGCCCGCGCCAGCGAGATCCCGGCATTGCCGGCGATCAGCCGCCAGCTCGATCTCGTCGCAGCGAGATGAGCCATTGCAGCGCCACACCACCCTCGCCGTAGTCGAAGGGCAGCGGCGGCGCGTCGTTCAACGGCGTAAGGAATGCAGGCCCCGCCGAGATCGAGCCGCCGGATGTCGTGCCCCTCCGCCCGGAGCAGATCGGTCAGCTCCGCCACCTTGGCGAAGGCCGCGGCATAGGGCGCGAGCTCGGTCAGCTGGCTGCCGATATGCACGTCGATGCCCACGACCTCGATCCCCGGCAGGGCGGCGGCCTCGGCATAGGCGGCGCGGGCGCGCGCGATCGGCACCCCGAACTTGTTCTCCGACCTGCCGGTGGCGATCTTGGCATGGGTGCGCGCATCCACGTCCGGATTCACCCGGATGGCGATCGGCGCGCGCAGGCCGAGCGACAGCGCCACCTCGTTCAGCGCGATGAGCTCGGGCTCGGATTCCACGTTGAACTGCCGGATCCCGCCGGTGAGCGCCAGGCGCATCTCGGCGCGGGTCTTGCCCACGCCGGAGAAGACGATCCGCTCGCCCGGAACGCCGGCGGCCTTCGCCCGGCGGTACTCGCCCTCCGAGACCACGTCCATCCCCGCCCCGAGCGAGGCCATCAGGCGCAGCACCGCGAGGTTGGAATTGGCCTTCATCGCATAGCAGATCAGATGCGGCAGCCCGGCGAGCGCCTCCTCGAAGACCCGGTAGTGCCGCGTCAGCGTCGCCGCGGAATAGACATAGACCGGCGTGCCCACCGCCGCGGCGATCTCCGGCAGCGGCACCTCCTCGGCGTGCAGCACGCCGTCGCGATAGAGGAAATGGTCCATCAGGCGGCCGGAAAGCCGCCGGGCGCCGGCGGCGGCTGGAAGGCGAAAGCGGCCATGCGCGCAACCCCTCTCGGAAGGCGGGTGGAACGGCCCGGCGATCGGCCCGGCCGCGGAGGGCGAACCCTATCCGAGAGGAATGGCCGCTACAACGCCGCGCGCGCGGCCGTCCCGGGACGCCAGTGCATGAGGTCGCGTCGTCGCAGGCGATCGCCCAGCGGGGCCGGCCCCGAACCCGGCACCCGCGCTCGGGTCACTCGACCTTGATGTGATAGATCTGCCAGACCCACCAATCGTCGGGCATGTCGGCGAGGTCGGCGCGCTCGGAGCGCGGAAAGACGATCTGCGTCGGGCCGAAGCTGCCGATCCCGAGCGGCTTGCCGTCGCGCTCGATCGCCACCACCGCGCCCTTGCCGATCATCTCCGCCATCGGGATCTCGACCGCGTAGCCGTCCATCGCCTGGATCGTCACCGTCTCGCCCTGGGCCTGCGCCGCCGCCAGCACCTCCGCCAGCGCCGGGCCGGTGAAGGTCACCTCCGGCCCGTCCTTCGGGAAATCCGTGGTCACGGTGGTCTGCGGCAGCGCCCGGAGCGCATCCACGTCGAATTCCATGGCCCGCTCGAAGGTCACGTCGTTGAAGGCGAAGAGCTTGTCGTATCCCGCATCGAAGGGGCCGCGGTTGGTACTGCCGACCGCGCCGGTCACGGTGACGAGCACCGGCCCGCCCGCCAGCGCGGGCAGAGCCGCGGCGAGGACGAGAAGAGTGGCGAGAAGACTGCGCTGGAGTGCCTGGAGCATCGATGGACCTTTCGACGGATTCGGGGCCGGCCACGGAGATCCCGCGCGCCGCCGCCTCAGCCGGGGCTCGGGACTTCCGCGGTCTCCGGGGCGCTGGGCGCGCCCTTGATCCCGCAGGCCGCCAGCGCCGCCAGCGCGAGGCAGAGACCGATCCCGATCCGCGTCCCGGCCCTCACGCGAGCGCTTCCTGCCAGCGGCGGACCTGGGCGCGCACCCGGACGGGTGCCGTGCCGCCGTAGCTTGCCCTACTCGCCACAGAGTTGTCCACTCCCAAGACCCGATAAACCTCCGCGGAAATGCCCGGATGCGCCGCCTGCATCTCTTCGAGCGTCAGGTCGGGCAGATCGACCCCGCGCTCCTCGGCGCGCCGCACCAGGGTTCCGGTGACGTGATGGGCCTCGCGGAACGGCAGGCCGAGGCTGCGCACCAGCCAGTCCGCGAGATCGGTGGCCGTCGAGAAGCCGCTCGCCGCCGCCGCCCGCAGCGCCGCCTCGTTCGGCGCGAGGTCGCGCACCATGCCCTCCATCGCCGCCAGCGCCAGCATCAGCGCGTCGGCGGCGTCGAAGACCTGCTCCTTGTCCTCCTGCATGTCCTTGGAATAGGCCAAGGGCAGCCCCTTCATCACCGTCAAGAGCGCCACCAGCGCGCCGGTAATGCGCCCGACCTTGGCGCGCACCAGCTCGGCGGCATCGGGGTTCTTCTTCTGCGGCATGATGCTCGACCCGGTCGAGAACCGGTCGCTGAAGACCACGAAGCGGAACTGCGCCGAGGACCAGATCACCAGCTCCTCCGCGAAGCGGCTCAGATGCGTGGCGCAGATGCTCGCCGCGGCGAGGAATTCCAGCGCGAAGTCCCGGTCGCTCACCGCATCGAGCGAATTGGCCATCGGCCGGTCGAATCCGAGCGCCGCCGCGGTGGCGTCCCGGTCGATGGGAAAGGAGGTGCCCGCCAGCGCCGCCGCCCCGAGCGGGCTCTCGTTCATGCGCGCGCGCGCATCCGCGAAGCGGCCCCGGTCCCGGTCGAGCATCTCCACATAGGCCAGCATGTGATGGCCCCAGGTCACCGGCTGCGCCACCTGCAGATGGGTGAAGCCAGGCATCACCAGCCCGGCCCCCGCCTCGGCCTGGACCACCAGCGCCCGCATCAGCGCCGTCAGGCCCGCGATCGCAGCGTCGCACTGGCCGCGGACCCAGAGCCGGAAGTCGGTCGCCACCTGGTCGTTGCGCGACCGCGCGGTGTGCAGCCGCCCGGCGGGCTCGCCGATCAGCGCCTTCAGCCGGCTCTCCACGTTCATGTGGATGTCCTCGAGCGCCGCGGAGAAGGGAAAGGCGCCGGCCTCGATCTCTGACAAGACCGTGAGCAGGCCTTCCCGGATCGTCTCCGCATCGCTAACACTCACGATGCCCGTGGCGCCGAGCATGGCGGCATGGGCGCGGCTCGCCTCGATGTCCTGGGCGGCAAGGCGCCGGTCGAAGCCGATCGAGGCATTGATCGCTTCCATGATCGCGTCGGGCCCGGCGGCGAAGCGCCCGCCCCACATCGCGTTCGAGCCGCTGCTGTCGTTCATCCGCCTGTCCTGCCCCGGGGAATTGCCATGACGCGCCTGCCCGCCCTGATCCCGGCCCTCGTCTACACCGCGTTCGCGGCCTTCGCAAATCCCGCGCTGGCCCGGCCGCTGACCGAGGCCGAGCGCGCCGAGGTGATGGCGCTGCGCGACGGCGACATGCGCAAGCTCGTGGTGCACGAGGCCGCGATCCCGGCGCCGGACACCGTCTTCACCGACCCCGAGGGCGCGGAGATGTCGCTCGCCGACAGCGACGGGCGGATCCGGCTGGTGAACTTCTGGGCCACCTGGTGCGCGCCCTGCCGCATCGAGAAACCCGCGCTCGACGCGCTCGAGCGCGAGCTGGGCGGCCCGGATTTCGAGGTGATCGCCATCGCCACCGGGCGCAACAGCCTCGAGGCGATCGAGGATTTCAACGCCGAGGTCGGGGTGACCGCGCTCGCCACCCATCTCGACCCGAAGGGCGCGCTCGCAGCGGCGATGAACGTGCCGGGCCTGCCCGTGACGGTGATCCTCGACCGCGACGGCGCCGAGATCGGCCGGCTGATGGGCGGCGCCGACTGGGACGCGCCGAGCGCGCGCGCGATCGTGAGCTATCTCGCCGGCCTCGACTGATCTTCCGCCCGAACTCCAGAAGCGCCCGGCGCAACCACCCCGACCGGTGGGCACCACCGGGCAGCGCCCTCCCCGCCCCGTCACGCCGGAGGCGTGCCTCCGGCACGACGCGGGCGCTTCTCTCGTCCTGCTGCGGGAAGTCCGTGGAAAAAAGAATGGCTCCAAATGGGATGGCCCGGCCGGGTCAGGTCGCCCGGAGGCGCGAGCCGCAGATTTTCGGACGCCGCACGGCGACCGCCCGAGGATCAGGCCAGAGGATCAGGCCAGAGGATCAGGTCAGAGGATCAGGTCAGAGGAGCAGGAATGACCCTTCCCGGCCCCGAAGCCTATCGCCCGAGCTCGGAGGGGTCGAACTTCGCCAGCGCCTCGGGGCTCGCCTCGGTGCGGTAGCGCGCGGTCCAATCCGAATAGGGCATGCCGTAGAAGAGCTCGCGCGCCTCTTCCTTGCTCATGGCGATGTCGCGGTCGGCGGCGGCCTCCTGATACCAGCGGCTGAGACAGTTCCGGCAGAAGCCGGCCAGGTTCATCAGGTCGATGTTCTGCACATCCGTCCGGGCGCGCAGGTGGTCGCGCAGCGCGCGAAAGGCAGCCGCCTCCAGTTCGATCCGTGTCCCGTCATCCATCGTGAACCCTCCTCCGGTTCCGGCGCTCCCGCAGCCCGGCGCGCGGGCCGTCGTCTCCCCCTCGAAGGTGGGCCGGATCGGGGCGACAGGCAAGGTCCCGCGCGACTCCGGGGCCGGGCCCGGAAACGGCGGCGTCCCGCCCCGCGACGATCCGCCTAAAGCGCCTCCGCCACGGTCCGCTCGACCACCTCGGCGAGGATCGGGGCGAGCCGCGCCGCCCAGGCGCGCTGGCCGGCCTCGCTCTCGATCTCGTCGTGGCGCAGCTCGATCAGCACGTGCCGCAGCCCGCGCTTGGTGCCGTGCCGGCTCAGCGTGTCGCCTTCGAGCTGGCCGGAATAGGGCTGGTTCTCGCCCACCGTCAGGTCGGGCTCCGCCCGCAGCCGCGCCAGCAGCGGGCGGGCGATGCGGCCGTCGTGATGCCAGAGCACGCCGATCTGCCAGGGGCGGGGCGGACGGCCCACGAGCTGCGGCGTGTAGGAATGGATCGCGATCAGCGCCGGCGCATGCCCGGCCTCGACCATCTGCCCGATCTGGGCGTCGATCGCCGCGTGATAGGGGCGGTGATAGGCCACGAGCCGCCGGCGCACCTCCTGCGCCTCGATGCCGCGGTTGGCCGGAACGATGGTGCCGTCGTAGAGCTGCATCACCAGCGTCGGATCGTCCTCGCCGCGGTTGGGATCGATCACCAGCCGCGAGAAGCGCGACAGCACCGCCGGCGCGTCCAGCATCTCGGCCAGGGCCATCGCGACCCCGCGCGCCCCGAGGTCATAGGCGATGTGCCGGGCCATCTCCGAATCGGAAAGCCCCAGCGAGCCGCCGTTCACCGCCTCCGGCACCGCGTTGGTCGCATGGTCGCAGAGGATCAGCATCCCCGCCGATCCGTCGACGTTCACGCGTTCATAGGCAGCCGGGCCGGTCATGGGCATCATCCGAGGTTCGAGTTGCGCTGCACACTATGCGGGCAGCCTGGCGGAGGCCAGCGAGGGATGCGCGGAATCCGGCGCTCCGGTTCGGGGTTTTTCGTTTCATCACCGAACCGTTTCGGTATAAGCGGGCCGACCCGCAAAGGATTGGCCCCAGATGACTCAGCTCCGCCGTCAGCGCAACGTGAAGATTGTCGCAACCCTCGGTCCCGCCTCCGAGAGCACCGAGACCATCCGCGCCCTCTATCTCGCGGGTGCCGACGTCTTCCGCATCAACATGAGCCACGGCACCCAGGACGACATCGCCCGTCGCCACCGCGCGGTGCGCGAGGTCGAGGCGGCGGTCGGCCGGCCGATCGGGATTCTCGCCGACCTCCAGGGGCCGAAGCTGCGCTGCGGCGTCTTCGCCAGGGGCGCGGAGACGCTGCAGGAGGGCGCGGCCTTCCGCTTCGACCTCGACCCCGCCGAGGGCGACGCGGCCCGGGTCTGCCTGCCGCACCCCGAGATCTTCGCCGCGCTCGAGCCGGGCTCGACGCTGCTGGTCAACGACGGCAAGATCCGCGTGCGCGTCACGAACGTCTCCCCCGAGCACGCCGATACCGTGGTCGAGGTCGGCGGCGAGATCTCGAACCGCAAGGGCATCAACGTGCCCGACGTGGTGCTGCCGCTGGCGGCCTTGTCGGCGAAGGACCGCAGCGACCTGGAATTCGTCTGCGAGCTCGGCGTCGACTGGCTGGCGCTCAGCTTCGTGCAGCGCGCCCAGGACGTGCACGAGGCCCGCGAGCTCGTGGACGGGCGCGCGGCGATCATGTCGAAGATCGAGAAGCCCGCCGCGGTCAAGGCCTTCGCCGAGATCCTCGAGGCCTCCGACGGCATCATGGTCGCGCGCGGCGACCTCGGGGTCGAGCTGCCCGTCACCAGCCTGCCGCCGATCCAGAAGCGCCTCGTGCGGCTTTCCCGCGCCGTGGGCAAGCCGGTGATCGTGGCGACGCAGATGCTCGAGAGCATGATCACCGCCCCGGTCCCGACCCGCGCCGAGGTCTCGGACGTGGCGACGGCGATCTACGAGGGCGCCGACGGGGTGATGCTCTCGGCGGAATCGGCCGCCGGCGACTATCCCGTCGAGGCGGTCACCACCATGAACAACGTCGCCGCCTCGGTGGAGAGCGACACCGTCTATCGCCAGATCATCGAGGCCTCCCGCACGCCGAGCCGCCACAGCGTCGCCGACGCGATCACCGTCGCCGCCCGGGAAGTGGCCGAGACCACCAACGTCAAGGCGATCTGCTGCTTCTCGCATTCCGGAACCACCGCGCTCCTCGCGGCGCGCGAGCGCCCGAAGGTGCCGATCATCGCCCTGACGCCCTTGGTGCGCACCGCCCGCCGGCTCGCGCTGAGCTGGGGCCTGCATTGCGTGGTCACCGCCGAGGTCGACCGCTTCAAGATGGCGGTGGTGAACGCCGCCCGGGCGGCGCGCGAGCACGGCTTCGCCACCGACGCCGACCGCATCATCGTCACCGCCGGCATCCCCTTCGGCCAGCCGGGCTCGACGAACATCCTGCGCGTGGCCCCCTGCGACGAGAAGAAGATCTACGCCGGCGGCGGCGAGGACTGACGCCGCCGCCCCCTCAGCCTGCCCCACGCCGGCCCTCCCCGGGGGCCGCGGGACTAGAGATCGAGCGACAGGAAGATGCTGTGCCGGTCCTCCCGATCGCCGCCGAAGGGTGGACAGGGCAGGAAACCGAAGCGCGCATAGAGCGCCCGGGCCGCCGCGAAGGTCGCATCGGCCCCCGTCTGGAGGCTCACGCGCCGGTAGCCGCGGCTCCGGGCGGTTTCGAGGATATGCGCCAGAATCGCCGCGCCGACGCCCCGGCCGCGCGAAGCCCGGTCGACATGCATCGACTTGATCTCGCCATGCCCGGCGTCGATCTCGCGCATGGCGCCGCAGCCGAGGAGCCGCCCGCCGTCCCGGGCGGTCCAGAAGCTGATGCCGGGCGCCCGCAATGCGTCGACGTCGAGCGCAGGCCCGGACCCCGGCGACGAATGCCGGTGGGCGTCGTTCCGGTGCAGCGCGAGCAGCGCGGCGACATCCGCCACGGCCGGATCCTCCTCGCCTATCTCCATCACGCGGCTCCCTGCGCCCCCGCCTGCGGCGAGAATTGCGCCGGACCGGCGCGCCCGCAAGGCCCCGCCAGGGCTAGGGGCAGGTCAGGACATCCATCCCGCCCGGCGGGCACCGCCGGGCCGCGCCCGACCCGGCCGGCGACCGGACGCGCTTGACCGGCCCCGCGCCCCCGCCTATAAGCCCGCCTTCTCGACCCGCCCGGCGAAAAGGGCTGCCTCGGCGCGTCCGAACCACATCCGATCAAGGAGACGGAAATGCCCAAGATGAAGACCAAGGCGAGCGCCAAGAAGCGCTTCAAGGTGACGGCCAACGGCCGGATCGTCGCCTCCCAGGCCGGCAAGCGGCACGGCATGATCAAGCGGTCGACGAAATTCATCCGCAACGCCCGCGGCACCACGGTGCTCTCGGCGCCGGACGAGAAGATCGTCAAGACCTACATGCCCTATCACCGCTGATCCGGAGGAACGCAGATGTCCCGTGTCAAAGGAGGCCCGGCCTCCCACGCCCGTCACCGCAAGGTCGTCAAGGCCGCCAAGGGCTATTACGGCGCCCGCTCGACCAATTTCCGCACCGCCACCCAGGCGGTCGACCGGGCGATGGAATACGCCACGCGCGACCGCAAGGCGCGCAAGCGCACCTTCCGCGCGCTCTGGATCCAGCGCATCAACGCCGGCGTGCGCGCCCATGACGCCGACCTGACCTATTCGCGCTTCATCAACGGCCTCGACCGCGCCGGGATCGAGGTGGACCGCAAGGTGCTCGCCGATCTCGCGGTGCGCGAGCCCGAAGCCTTCGGCGCCATCGTCGACCAGGCCAAGGCCGCGCTCGCCTGATCGCTTCCCCGGCCTAAGCCCGGAACCAGACCGCACGCCGCCGGCATCCCCGGCGGCGTTTCTGCGAGGTGACGCGGGCCCGCGCCCGCGCTAGGTTCGCGGCCGGGCGACAGCGGAGGCGGGCATGACCAGGACGGCGGTGATCACGGGCGGGGCCAGCGGCCTCGGCGAGGCCTGCGCGCGGCGCTTCGCCGCCGAGGGCGCGCGGGTCTGGATCCTCGATGCCAATGCCGCCCGCGCCGCCGAGGTGGCCGCGGACATCGGCGGCGGGGCGCGATCCGCGGGCATCGACGTGACCGACGAGGCGGCGCTTCTCGCCATCGCCGAGCGCATCGAGGCCGACACCGGCGCCCCCGACATCCTCGTGACCTCCGCCGGCATCCTCGAGACCGTGGCGACGGTCATGGACGAGGACATGGCCATCCACGACCGGGTCTGGGCGGTCAACTACCGCGGCACGGTCTTGAGCTGCCGCGCCTTCGGGCGGCAGATGCGCGCGGCGGGCCGCGGCGCGATCGTGACGATCGGCTCGGTCAATTCCTTCTCGGCGCTGCCGCTGCCGGCCTACGGCCCCTCCAAGACCGCGATCCTGCGGCTGACCCAGATCCTCTCGGTCGAGCTCGGCCGGCACGGGGTGCGGGTGAACGCCGTGGCGCCGACCTATGTGATCACCCCGGCGATGCAGGCGCGCATCGACGCCGGCGAGCGCGACCCGGCGGTCATCCGCGCCTCCGGGGCGCTCGACATGCTGGTGATGCCGCGCCACATCGCCGACGTGGTGGCCTTCCTCTGCTCCGACGCGGCCGCGGCGATCACCGGCGTCACCCTGCCCGTCGATGCGGGCTATGCCGCGGCGGTGAGCTACAAGAGCTTCGCCGGCGGCCTGCCCTGGAAGGACTGAACGCCGGGCCCGTACCCCGACCCTCGGGCGCCACCGGGACGGGGATGCATAGAGGCGACCGCCTTCGGAGCCCGCCGCCTCAGCCATGGCGTCCGGGTCGAAACCCGCCAGCGCATCGACACGAGGCTTTCGAGCGCCGCCCCGATGCGAAGATGTGCTATATGTCGCTCAGGCAAGTCGCGGGGAGGACACGACATGACCTGGAAAACTGCCGTCCTGGGCTCGGCCATCTGCGCGTTGCTGGCCGCACCGACAATGGCGCAAGAGAACGCCAGCATGAAGGAGCCGCTCGGTTACCCGGGGTTCAATGGCAAGATCGAGCTCGATGTGCGGGATTCGCAGGCCGACTGGACCCCGTTCATCCCCACGCCGGCCCGCGAGGGATCGCCGAACATCCTGTTCATCCTCTATGACGACACCGGGCTCGGGGCCTGGTCGCCCTATGGCGGGCGGATCAGCATGCCGACGCTCGACAGCCTCGCCGCGGACGGGCTGACCTACACGCAATGGCACACCACCGCGCTCTGCTCGCCGACGCGCTCGACGCTGCTGACGGGGCGCAATCACCACCTGAACGGCATGGCCGCGATCACCGAGGCGGCGAACGGTTTCCCGGGCGCCAGCGGCCGCCTGCCGCCGCAGGTGACCACCATCGCCGAGGTGCTGCGCAACAACGGCTACAGCACCTTCTGGATCGGCAAGAACCACAACGTCCCCGAACAGGACGTGGCCTCGGGCGCCAGCCGCAAGGAATGGCCGACGCAGCAGGGCTTCGACCGCTTCTACGGCTTCCTCGGCGGCGAGACCAACAACTGGTATCCCGACCTCACCGAGGACAACCGCTTCATCGAGCAGCCCTATTCGCCGGAGGAGGGCTATCACCTGTCGAAGGACCTGGCCGAGCAGGCGATATCCATGCTGCGCGACCAGAAGGCGACCAACCCGTCGAAGCCCTGGTACATGTGGTTCAACCCCGGCGCCAACCACGCACCGCACCACGTGCCGCAGGAATGGGCGGACAAGTACGCGGGCCAGTTCGACGACGGCTATGACGCCTACCGGACCTGGGTCACCGCCCGGATGATCGAGCGGGGGATCCTGCCCGAAGGCACCGTCGACACGCCGATGAACCCGCTGCCCGAGGACGTGGCCAACCCGGCCGATGCGGTGCGTCCCTGGGACAGCCTGAACGACGACGAGAAGCGGCTCTTCGCGCGCATGGCCGAGGTCTACGCCGGGTTCTCCTCCTACACCGACGACCAGATCGGCCGCATCATCGACTACCTCAAGGAGACCGATCAATACGAGAACACGGTCATCATCTACGCCGCCGACAACGGCGCCTCGGGCGAGGGCACGCCCAACGGCTCGGTCAACGAGAACAAGTTCTTCAACAACTACCCCGACGACCTCGCCGAGAACCTGAAGTACCTCGACGTGCTCGGCGGCCCCGACACCTACAACCACTACCCGACCGGCTGGGCCTCGGCCTTCTCGGCACCGTTCAAGATGTTCAAGCGCTATTCGCAATACGCCGGCGGCACCAACGACCCGCTGATCATCTCCTGGCCGGCGGGCATCCCGGCCCGCGGCGAAATCCGGCAGCAATATCACCACTCGGTCGACATCGTGCCGACGATCCTCGAGATCACCGGGACCGAGATGCCCAAGGTCAATCACGGCGTCGACCAGTACCCGCTTTCCGGCGTCTCGATGGTCTATACCTTCGACGCCGAACCGGACGCGCCCACCGAGAAGCACGTCCAGTACTACGCCATGCTCGGCACGCGCGGTATCTGGAAGGACGGCTGGAAGGCCGTGGCGCTGCACGCGCCGCTGGTCGGGAAGGGCCATTTCGATCAAGACGAGTGGGAGCTCTACAACGTCGCCGAGGACCGCTCTGAAGCGCACAACCTCGCCCAGGAAAATCCCGAGAAGCTGCAGGAACTGATCGCGGCCTGGTTCGACGAGGCGGCGAAGAACAACGTGCTGCCGCTCGACGACCGCAGCGCCGCCGAGGTGCTCGGCACCGAGCGCCCCACCGAGGAGGCGCCGCGCGACACCTACATCTACTACCCCGACACCGCCCCGGTGCCCGAAGGCGTCGCCGTGAACGTCCGCGGCCGGTCCTACAAGATCCTCGCCAATGTCGAGATCACCGATCCCGACGCCTCGGGCGTCCTCTTCGCCCACGGCTCCCGCTTCGGCGGACATGCGCTCTTCATCAAGGACCGCAAGCTCTACTACGTCTACAACTTCCTCGGCATCAAACCGGAGCAGGTGTTCGAGTCCGACGTGGAGCTGGCGCCGGGCAAGTACACGCTCGGGATGGCGTTCGAGAAGACCGGGACCGGGGACAACGGCGAGTCGCTCGGCACGACCACGCTCTACGTGAACGACCAGGCCGCGGCGTCCGGCGACATGCGGACGCAGCCGGCGAAGTTCACCCTGTCGGGCGACGGTCTCTGCGTCGGCTACGACAGCGGCGACGCGGTCAGCGAGCTCTACCAGACCCCCGGCAGGTTCGAGGGCGGCACGATCCAGGCGGTCGGCGTCACGGTCTCGGGCGAGCCCTACCGGAACCTGGAGCTCGAAGCGCAGCGGATGATGTTACAGCAGTAGCGCGGCCCTCGCCGACAATGCGCCGGCCGACGAACGGGGCCAGCTGGTGGGGCTGGCGCCGGGCTTCCCAGCAGCTCCGGTGCGGCATGCGACGGTTCGATCGCAAATGGGCTTTCGGCCGCGCTTCGCGCCGCCGGATGCCAGAGGCCGATCCGGGCGCGGATCTGCCCGCAGGGGGAAGGGGAGGACGCGTTCGGGCCGTCTGGCGGCCCGCTTCGGAAGGGGCGCCAGGCTTCGGTTCGCGCGTGGCCTATCCCGGTGGCCGGGCCTCGTTCCCGGATGCCGCGCCGGAGAAATCGCGGAAGATGCGGAACGGAACGGCCGAAAGGCCGCGCAGCCGCCCTCCGGGAGACGCCTCCGCCCGGCTTGCAATCACCGGACCGTGTGATAGGCGTCCCGGGCGGATTTTCCGGATGTCGAAGGGTCTGACATGGACGGCTTGACCGGCCTGCGCGAGAAATATCTGACCGCCATCGCCGACGCGGGCGACGAGGCGGCGCTCGAAGGGGTGCGGCTGGCGGCCCTGGGCAAGAAGGGCGAGGTCTCGCTCCGCATGCGCGGGCTCGGCGCCATGACGCCCGAGGAGCGCCAGACCGCCGGCCCCGCGCTCAACGCGCTCAAGGACGAGATCGCCGCGGCGCTGGCCGAGGCGCGGGCGCGCCTCGCCGATGCCGCACTCGATGCCCGCGTCGCCGGCCAATGGTCGGACATCACCCTCGATCCCCGCCCGCTGCCCCAGGGCACGATCCACCCGGTCAGCCAGGCGATGGAGGAGATCTCCGCGATCTTCGCCGATCTCGGCTTCAGCGTCGCCGAGGGCCCGCAGGTCGAGAGCGACTGGTACAATTTCGACGCGCTCAACATCCCGCCCGAGCACCCGGCCCGGCAGACCATGGACACCTTCTACATGGCCCGCGCGACCGGCGACAACCGCCCGCCGCATGTGCTCAGGACCCATACCTCGCCGGTCCAGATCCGCCACATGCAGGACTACGGCGTGCCCTGCCGGGTGATCGCGCCGGGCCGCGTCTACCGCGCCGACTACGACCAAACCCATACGCCGATGTTCCACCAGGTCGAGGGGCTCGCCATCGACCGCGACATCTCCATGGCCAACCTCAAATGGGTGCTGGAGGAATTCTGCCGCGCCTTCTTCGAGGTGGACGGGGTGGAACTGAAGTTCCGCGCCTCGCATTTCCCCTTCACCGAACCCTCCGCCGAGGTCGACATCCGCTGCTCCTGGGCGGGCGGCCAGCTCAAGATCGGCGAGGGCGACGACTGGCTGGAGATCCTCGGCTCGGGCATGGTGCATCCCAAGGTGCTGGCCGCCGCCGGCATCGACCCGGAGCAATGGCAGGGCTTCGCCTTCGGCATGGGCATCGACCGGCTGGCGATGCTGAAATACGGCATCCCCGACCTGCGCGCCTTCTTCGAGAGCGACCTGCGCTGGCTGCGCCACTACGGCTTCAGCGCGCTCGACGTGCCGACGCTCCAGGCCGGGCTCAGCCGCTAGGCGACCCGGAAGGCGCCGTCTGCGGCCCCCGGCCGCGGAAATGCTCGACGAGAAAGTCGATGAAGACGCGGATCCTCGGCGCGAGCAGGCGCCTCTCGGCGAAGATCACGGCGATATCCGCGTGCTTCTGGGTGTATTCGGGCAGGACCCGGACCAGCGCGCCGGAGCGGATGCTGTCGGCGACCAGATAGCTCGAGAGCCGCGCGATCCCGAGCCCCGCCAGCGCCGCCTCGAACACCACGTCCGCACTGTTGCCCTCGAAATTCCCCTCGGCATCGATCGCCAGCTCCTCGCCGTCCTCGACCGAACGCCAGGCGTTGCGGCCGCCGCTGTCGGAAGTGCGCAGGCAGTTGAAATGCGCGAGATCGGCGAAGCGCCGCGGGGTGCCGAATCGCGCGAGGAACGCCGGCGAGGCGCAGAGGATGCGCTCGTTCTCCATGATCTTGCGCGCGATGACCCTGGGATTGTCCAGCTGCTCGGCGAAGCGGATCGCGGCGTCGATGTCCTCCTCCTCCAGATCGACCGGCCGGTCCGTGAGCTCGAGCGAGAGGCGGATGCCGGGATAGCGGCCGAGGAACGCGGGCAGCGCCGGCACCAGCTGTGACTTCCCGAAGGCCACGCTCGAGATGACCCGCAGCATGCCCTTCGGCGGGCCGGCGAGGCCCTGGATATGCGCCTCGGCCGCCTCGAAGCTGCGCGCCAGCGCCTTGCATTTCTCGTAATAGTCCCGCCCCTCGGCGGTCAGGGAAACGCCGGTCCGCGTGCGGTGCAGCAGACGATGCCCGACATGCTCCTCCAGCAGGCCGACCTGCTTGCTCACCGCCGAGGGCGTCTGCCCGCCCGCGCGCGAGGCGGCCGAAATGCTGCCGCTTTCCACGACCTTGACGAACACGAGCATCTGAGAGGGTGTTTCCAGAGCGTTAACGCCTTCTGTTCCGTCCCGGCAAGACCCCTGTGCCGGATCGCGGGATTGCCGGAAGCCCCCGCAATCGTAACTGTTGCAGTGCAGCAGATATGTTGCAGAGCAGCAAAAGCAAGGAGTTTCGCCAATGTCTGCCACCTCGATATCGGCCCCGGGCGCAGCGCCCCGGCCCGACGCCCTCCCCGGACCCCTGCGCTCGATCCTCGCCGACCTCAACGCATGGCGGGAGCGCCGGGCGCTCTACAGCCGTACGGCCGCCGAACTCGGCGCCCTGTCCGATCGCGACCTCCTGGACCTCGGCATCGCCCGCGCCGACATCCGCCGCATCGCCCGGGAGGCGGTCAGCGCCGCGTCGTCCCGATGAGCGGCGGTGCGATTTCGGGCGCGCCCCATGCCGGGCAGGCGCCGTCGGCCTCCCTCTGGGCGACCCTGTCCTCGGCGGTGACCGTCTTCGTGAAGAGCGTGCAGACCGCGAAGATGGCGCATGCCCTCGCCCGGCTGCCGGACGCGCAGCTCAAGCGCATGGGCATCGAGCGGCACGAGATCTTCACCCACGCCGAGAAGCTGATCTCCGGCGCGAAGAACGACTGAGCGGCAGCGCCGCGACGCCCGGGTCCTGCCCGGTCCCTCCGGGCAGGGCGTCCCCGGCCGGCGCTGCCGGGCCTTTCGCCCCGGCTCCGCATCCGCTAGACCCGCCGCGCATCACCGCCGACGGGACCGACAATGGACACCACGCCTGCGCTGCCCGGAAACGGCCTCCCCGAGCTGCGCGCCCGCTCCACATGCGGTCCACGGCGGCCCGGCCATCGCGGCGCCGGTGCGCCTGCCCTGCCGGCGCCGCAGGGCTGGCCGGGGTTATGGCATTTGGGGCTCGTTCTTTCTTCTCCGACCGTCCCGCCACGAAATGAGGGCAGCGCCCGGCCCGGGCGGGTGCGGAGCGCCCGCGTCGTGCCGGAGGCACGCCTTCGGCGTGACGGCGACGGGGCGGGCGCTGCCCGGCGGTGCCCGCCGGGCCGGATGGGGTCGCATCGCCAGATGCAACTTCCCTCGGGCCGGCCCGGCCGCTGACGCCGTCCAGGGTGCGCATCCTCTTCTCCGTCCCGCGCTACCATCCCAACCACGACGGGCTCGTGGCCGGCCTGCAGGCTGCCGGCCACGAGCTGCATTTCCTCGTGCGCGCCGGCCACGCGACCGAGTTCCACCGGCCCGGCGTCGCCGTCACCCTGCTGCCGGGCTGGGACACCGGCGACAATCTGCGGCGCCCGCCGCCGGTCCGCGCCCTGGCGCGGATCCTCGCCGCGGTGCGCCCCGATGTCGTGGTCGCGCGCAACCCCAGCCGCACCAGCCTGGCGCTGCACGCGCTCTGCCGGCTGCGCGGCCTGCCCTTCCTGCTCTACATCCAGCGCCGGACCGGCTGCGAGACGATGGGCCCCGGCCGCCAGATGCTGCTCCGCCTGGGGCTCTGGCCGGCCCATACCGTCAACGCCATCTGTCCGGACCCGCCGCCGCCCCCGCCTGGCAAGACCTGCGACTTCCTGCCCTTCGCGATCGAGCCCGGCCCCGTCCGGACGGAATGGACCGAGCGGCCGCCGCTCTCGGTGCTGGCGGTCGGCAAGCTCGACCAGGCGCGCAAGAACCACCGGCCGCTGGTGCGCCATCTCGCGCCGCTGCTGCGCGGGGGCGACATCCGGCTGACCCTGCTCGGCCTGCGCGAGGAAGGCACGAGCCCGGTCTTCGCCGCCCTGACCGAGGAGATCGCCGCGCAGGGCGTGGGGGATCGGGTCCGGATCCGCGAGAACCTCGATTACGCCGCCAGCCGCCGCCTCTATGCCGAGCACGACCTCCTGGTGCTGGCGAGCTCCGCCGAGCGCGCCGCGGTCTCGCCCATGGAGGCGCTCGCTGCCGGGATCCCGGTGATCTGCGGCTCCGACAACGGCACCAATTTCGTGGTGCGCGAGGGCGAGACCGGATTCGTCTTCCCCGACGGGGATTTCCCGGCCATGGCGGCAAGGGTCGCCGACCTCGTCGCCGATCCCGCCGCCGCCGCCCGCATGGGCCGCGCCGGGCGGCGCCTGATCGAGACCGAATTCAGCCCCGCCGCCGCCGCCCGGCGCTTCGAATCCATCCTCGCCCGCCATTTCCCGCCGCTGCGCTGACGCCACGCGTTGCAGTACGCCCATTGCCCGATACGACATCCGGGCAGCACATCTGGATCGGGGGCATCCTGGACCGGCAACAGCGAGGCACTGCCTCGCGCCGGTTCGTCGGCCGGAGCGCGCGGATCTGTCACCTGCCAATTCCGCGGGAGAAGGCGGCGCCAGCACGGGAGGACCGGCTCCGGTCCAAGGTAGTTGCCCGGAGAATATGTGAGGCGATCGCGTCCCGGGAAAGCCATCCCGATTGTCCCCGAACACCAGAATCCTGCGCGTTAACACTTTTATTCAATCATATCAGCCTGTTGAAACCTGTCCCCATGGGGACAGTGCCGACCTGCATGCCCCGAAGGCAGAATCCGCCCCCGGGAACCGGCCCTTTCGCCCCGGGGCCGCATCCGCTAAACCCGCCGCGCACCTCCGCCGACGGAACCTACGGATGAAATTCACGCTCGCCTGGCTCAAGGAACATCTCGACACCGACGCGACCCTCGACGCGATCACCTTCGCCCTCACCGATCTCGGGCTCGAGGTCGAGAGCGTGACGAACCCGGCCGCGCGGCTGGCGGCCTTCACCGTGGGCGAGGTGATCGCGGCGAGCCCGCATCCCGATGCCGACAAGCTCCGCGTCTGCCGGGTGGCGACCGCGGCGGGCGAGAAGCAGATCGTCTGCGGCGCCCCGAACGCGCGCGCCGGCATCAAGGTCGTGGTCGCGGCGCCGGGCGACTACATCCCCGGCATCGACACCACGATCAAGGTCGGCCGGATCCGCGGCGTCGAGAGCCACGGCATGATGCTCTCCGAGCGCGAGATGGAGCTCTCCGACGAGCATGACGGCATCGTCGAGCTCGATCCCTCGGCGGCCGTCGGCGCCCGCTACATCGACGTCGTCCCATTCGACCCGGTGATCGACATTGCCGTCACCCCGAACCGGCCCGACGCGCTGGCGGTCTCGGGCATCGCCCGCGACCTGGCGGCGCGCGGCCTCGGCCGCCTGCGCACGCCCGCGGTCGCGCCCGTCGAGGGCGCCGAGCCCTGCCCGGTCGGCGTCTATCTCGCACCCGACGTGGCCGGCGAGGCCTGCCCGCTCTTCGTCGGCCGCCTGATCCGCGGCGTGAAGAACGGCCCCTCGCCGCAATGGCTGCAGGACCGGCTCCGCGCCATCGGGCTCAGGCCGATTTCGGCGCTGGTCGACATCACCAATTTCGTCACCTACGACCGCGGCCGGCCGCTTCATGTCTTCGACGCCGACAAGCTGCACGGCGCGATCACCGTGCGCCTCGCCCGGCCCGGGGAGCAGCTGCCCGCGCTCGACGGCCGGACCTATGCCTTCGACGGCAGCGAGACCCTGGTCTGCGACGAGCAGGGCCCCGAGGCGATCGGCGGCGTGATCGGCGGCATGCGCACCGGCTGCACCGCCGAGACGGTGAACGTCTTCATCGAATCCGCCTGGTTCGACCCCCACCGCACCGCGCGCACCGGGCGGCGGCTGCGCATCAATTCCGACGCGCGCTACCGCTTCGAGCGCGGGGTGGATCCCGCCTTCACCCCGCTCGGGGTCGAGCTCGCCGCGCGGATGATCCTCGATCTCTGCGGCGGCACCGCCAGCGAGGTCACCATCGCCGGCGAGATGCCGCGAACCGCACGCAGCTACCCGCTCGACCCCGCGCATGTGGAGCGCCTGGTCGGCATGGAGATCGCGCGCGGCGAGCAAATCCGCATCCTCTCGGCCCTGGGCTTCGCGCCGGAGGGCGAGGGGGCCACGCTCGACGTCGCGGTGCCCTCCTGGCGCCCGGACGTCCAGGGCCCGGCGGATCTCGTCGAGGAGATCGCCCGCATCGCCTCGCTCTCGCGGCTCGAGGGCCGGCCGCTGCGGCGCCCCGCCGGCGTGGCGCGCCCGATCCTCACGCCGATGCAGCGCCGCGAGGGACAGGCCCGGCGGCGGATCGCCGCGCTCGGCTACAACGAATGCGTCACCTACAGCTTCATCGACCGCGAGGCGGCCGCGGCCTTCGGCGGCGGGCAGGAGGCGACGCGGCTGGAGAACCCGATCAGCTCGGAGATGAGCCACCTCCGGCCCGAGCTTCTCCCCGGTTTGCTGCGCGCCGCCGCGCGCAACCAGGCGCGCGGCTTCGCCGATCTCGCGCTCTTCGAGGTCGGCCAGTCCTTCGCCGGCGGCGAGCCGGGCGAGCAGGCGCGCATCGCCGCCGGGATCCGGGTCGGCGCCACCGCGCCACGCGACGCCCACGGCAGTCGCCGGCCGGTCGACCTCCACGACGCGCGGGCGGATACCGAAGCCGTGCTCGCGGCGATCGGCGCGCCCGCCAGGACGACGCTCCGGCGCGGCGCCCCGGCCTGGTTCCACCCCGGCCGCTCGGGGGTGATCACCCTCGGCCCGAAGACCGTGCTCGCGGCCTTCGGCGAGCTGCATCCGCGCGTGCTGGGGACGCTGGACCTGCGCGGCCCGGCGGTGGCCTTCGCGATCCAGCTCGAGGCGCTGCCCTTCCCCAAGACCCGCAGCGCCACCCGCCCGCCCCTGGTCGCCTCGGACTTCCAGGCGGTCGAGCGCGATTTCGCCTTCGTGCTCGATGCGGAGGTGGAGGCCGGCGAGGTGGTGAAGGCCGCCCGAAGCGCCGACAAGGCGCTGATCGACGGCGTCTCGGTCTTCGACGTCTTCTCCGGCCCGCGAGCCGAGGCGCAGTTCGGCGCGGGCCGGAAGTCGCTGGCCATCGCGGTCCGGCTGCAGCCGGCCGAGGCCACGCTGACCGACAGGGAAATCGAGGCCGTCTCGGCCCGCATCATCGCGGCAGTCGAGGCCGCGACGGGAGGCAGCCTGCGGACCTGACGACCGGCGGGCGCACAGGAGGGAGATCGGAATGCTCAAGGAATTCCGCGATTTCATCGCTCGCGGCAATGTCATGGACATGGCCGTCGGCATCATCATGGGCGCGGCCTTCACGGCGATCGTCACCTCGCTCGTCGACGATCTGGTGAACCCACTGATCGGGTTCTTCGTCGGCGGCATCGACTTCTCCGACCAGGTGATCCGCTTCGGCGAGGGCGAGAACGCCGCGACCTTCCGCTACGGCAATTTCATCAATGCGGTGATCAAGTTCGCCATCGTCGCCTGGGTGGTCTTCCTGCTGGTCAAGGGCGTCAACAAGATCAAGGAGGCGGCCTTGGCGGACGTCGAAGAGCCGGAGCCCGAGGAGCCCGACGCGCCGAGCCAGGAACAGCTCCTCACCGAGATCCGCGACATCCTCAAGTGCGACGCAGAGCCGGCGGGCGAAGGCGGCTGACGGCGAGGCTCCCCTTCGATCCCGGCTCCTGCCGCGCCGACTTCGCCCATCGCAGGATTTCCGCTGGACAGGGCCGGGCCGTTCCCCTAATCAGCGGCGGCGTTCGACGGTTCGCCCGTCGCGGGCCCGGGTAGCTCAGGGGTAGAGCAGCGGACTGAAAATCCGCGTGTCGGTGGTTCAAATCCGCCCCCGGGCACCATTCAACCTTCTGATTCCTCCCGATATTCATTCGCTGGCCTTTTGCGGTTTGACACTTTTCGCAAAAGGTTTGACAACCTGTGATCGGCGTTCGTTCTCTTTTTTGAGAGCATCCATCGTGATCCGGTTGCGATCTGCGAGGTTGGCCGACCGGGAATAATGGCGGGCCATCGAGGGGGTGTTCTGCCCCAGCAGGTCCGCAATCTGCCGTTCACCCAGACCAGCTTCGCGAAGGGTCGTGGCGGCGGTATGGCGCAGCCCCTCGAGGGTCGTCCAGACCGCACCAAGCCCTCCGCTTCAAGTGCCTTCTTGAAGCGGTGCCAGACGGTCGAGAAGCCGTTGCAGGTCCATGGCTGGCCCCTGGAGTTCACGAGGATCGTAACCGCGTCATGCTCCGGCGCGGCGCCCAGGGCATTCTGCAAGGTCGGGCCGATCGGGTGGCGATTTCCTTGCCGGTCTTGCCCAGCACGCTCCAGATGGTGCTGCCATCCACCTGATTGCGCATCAACTTGAGTGCGTCGGATGGGTCCAGGCCGGTCTTCATGATCAGGGCGCCGCCACCAGGATATGCGGGGCGGCACGTTCCAGCACAACGACACGCTCATCTACCGCCCATGACCGCCGCCCGATCCACCGGCTTCAGTGCAGCCTCGGCATAGGTCATGCGGGCCATGGGAGGGCGTAGTCACGAACGAACCCGACGGCCCGGAGGCAGTAGTCCTCGGAGATCTCGACCGGCGGATCGATCTGGTCGCTCGCGGCCCAATCGAGAAAGGTCAGGATCAGTGCGATACGGACGCTCAATCCGTTGGTCTTTCCAATGAAGGAGACGAGCAGTCCGGAACCTTCAGCTTCCTTCTCCCATTCGAAGGCCTCCCGGGTGAAGGCATCCAGCCGGGCCTGGGCGGTCTCCGAGAAGGGAATGAAATCCGGCTTGGGATCACCTTCATAGTCGGTCGGCATCTTCAGGCCGTGGAGCCTGCCGAAGGCCTGCTCCGCAAAGCCGCTGTCGGACATCCGCACCGGCCGCTTGGGCGGTGACAAAAGGGGCCAGAAGGGACAGAAGCGGGCGACCATGCCGTCGTCGTCGGGTTTCAGCAGCAGGCTGCTCAGCGGCTCGGGCTGGATGCATCCGACGAGCGACACCGACAGACGCCGGACCTCCTCCCCATCCCTGGACACTCGATCGACGGCGTGCCGCCGTCCGCAATAGGCCTCGATCCAGAACGGACGATCCGAGCTGCCGCCGTGGTAGCGGTTCATGCCCCCGAGCCAGCCGGCGAGCTCGTCGCGAACCACCAGCGTGCCCCGCTGCTGCCGGGCAAGAAACTTCGTCAGGCCCTCGACCGTCGCGTCGTTGATTTCGAGGACCGGACCCAGGGGCTCGTCGCCGGCATCCGCCTCGGCAGGGTAGGTTGGAAGCGACTCGCGCTTCTTGACCGCCTGCTTGTACTTCTCGCGCCAGGCAGCGTCGTGCAGGTCCGCAATTTCCTTCCGCTTGCGCCAGGCCTCGAGAGCGGGCGCAGCGGCCGTCATGAGGCGGTCCGAGAGCGCCTCCAGCGGCGCGCGCACCGCGTCGAGGCCAGGGCTCTTCCGGGAACTGGGGTTGCCGACAAGCACCGACCAGATCACCGGCGGTTCCCGCCAGTCTCCGTAGGGATGCGCCCAGCGGGATTTGCCGATCAGGCTGCCGGCCACGGCAAGAAGCGCGCCCGCCACATAGTCGCAGGGCGCGCCCTTGCCCTCGGCGGCAGCCTCGATCCATTGCCCCCAGGCGTCGCCGAAGATCGCCGGCACCGGCAGCGGTGGCGGGTCATGGCGCGCCGTCTGCAGGATGGTCAGGTCAGGCACCGGCCAGGCCTCGGACTCGTCGTCGGTCGGGCTCACCTCGCCGGCAGGTCCGCGCGGCTGCTTCGCCCCGCCGCCAAGGCCGGATGCGATCGTGTTGCGCACCCGGGGCCTCATCCGGACCCGCCTTGAGCGCGGCTCCGAGAAGGCATGCCTCGACCTCGGACTCATCGAGGCTGCCCCCGGCCACGATCTGGCCGAGGTTGAAAGCCGCCCGGTTCAGGCAGTCGTTCCGCTCCCCCTCGGGAGCGCTCTCGACGGCGGAGGCCTCCTGCCGCAGGGCCTTGCTGGCCCAGTTTTCGCAGGGCTTGCCGGGGCGGAGGGCGGGCGGGCGCACCGTGTCGGCGAACCTGGCCCGCACGACCTCGGGTAATTCGGGCACGTCGCCGCGCAGCGGTGCCGCCTGCATGGCGGGGCTGCCCCAGCGATACGGCTTGCCGCCGATCCTGCTGGGCGAGGCGATGACGTAGCCGCTTTCGCCGCGCGTATCGATGCCGGGCCCGATCCTGGACGCGCAATTGCCCCATCCCTCGCCGGGTCAACGGAAATAGGCGTGTCCGCCGCCGGACAGCGTCAGGACAGCGAGTTCGGTCTTCGGCGCGCCCAGGTCCCGATAGACCGCGATGCCGTGGCGAACGTTCTTTACGTCCAAGTCGATCGCGAACCGCCCCGCGCCTGCGCCAGCCGGAATGGCGACGAGGGCCTCGGGCAAGTCGTCCCACCAGGACCGGATGGTCGCTTCGTCCGTCGTCGCGATCTGCCGGCGGTTCTTGATCAGCGGAGCCTTGTCGGAACGACAGGGAAACATCTGGATACCGGCCGCGGCCTATGTCAGCGCGGCCTCAAGCACGTCGTCAGCCATGGTCGGGGCGCTCCGCGCGTTCCGCCACCCGGCCTTCGATGAAGGCCGTGACCTCGGAGGCGAGCCACCGGGAGGCCCCGGCGATCTTGATCGGGACCGGAAAGCTTCCGGCGGTGATCTGGCGGTAGATGGTGGCACGGCTCAGCGCCATGAGTTCGACGACGTCACTCATCCGGAGCAGCCGGCTGCCGGCAAGCTTCGATCCGGGGTAGTAGGGAGTGTAAGGCATCAGGGTGACTCCAGCGGTTGCTGCGATGCCTAACAATCACCCTGACTAGGATTTCGGGTCGTCCCGCACGAAACCGTGTTCATGTATTCTTAGGCGTCGCGAGGTGGGCGGATCGTCATGCCCTCGTATCGCCGGAGACGACGCGCATCGTGAGCACACGACAGGTGTGCTCCACTGGGTGGTCGGTTCCCGGTGCCCAGCACTTCTCCCGTGTCCTCCTGGTGGGTGCCCGGAGCGGCGAAGCTGCCAGAAATCGCCGCCGACCCACTCCGGGAACCATTGTCCAGGCGGATAGCGACGCGGTGTCGCGATTGCGGCCGGACATACTCGGGCGACATAAGCCGCACTTCGTCGCCGTCTTCAAGGAGGACCCGCTCCGGCGATGCGCCCGCAGCAGGCTTCCATCGCGACAATGCGGCACGGGTCTCGCCGCACCATCACCATCAAGTCGGCTCGGTCCGCCCGACGGCGGAAGACCACGCTCCCGGCTTCGTCCATACCAGCGACGCTGCACGAGTTCTTGCCAAGCTCCATCCCCATCGCCGACGCGTCCATTCATCCGTCTCCTCACACTACGGTGCGTAGAGACTATTTCGACGCAGGTGAGCCGCGGGCCATCCAATAATCGGCACGGGCACGTCGGCGGCTACACTGGCAGGACCTCCCACATGGCCGGCCGGGTGAGACCCCCCGCCGCAAGCCAGTCATCGTTCTTCGCGGAAGATCCGGTTGATAGGACAGTATAAACACCCGATTTGTGCGGAAAGTGGCAGTTCAGAGCGGGTCATGCGAGAAAGCGATAAAAAATATGTCCACTCCATAGCTCTCAATGATCCTCCCAAGTAGGCATTGGGGAAGGGCTGAAATGCCTGACTGCCATCAGTGTCGCTTCGCGCTCTCACATCTGTCGCTCAGGTTCTTCGGCACAGAGCCTGGAAGCTGCTCTGCCCCCTTTCTGGTCCCTCGATCTGAGTGAGAGTCCGTCATCCGAAGGAGACGGACGTGAAGAAGAGCAGGATTACCGAAGCGCAGAGCATCGCGGTGCTGCGCGAGCAGGAGGAGCGCCGATGAACGGGCCGGATCCACAGGGTTCCAATTGCCCAAAGCTGGCCTCAAACACCGGCAAGGCAGGAAGACGGCCTGACACCGGGATATTCTCAGGCAAGAAGATGCGAGCGCCACCAAGTACGAACTCACCGGGGCCAATTCCCTTAGAGAGGCGTCGAAGCAACCTCCTGGCCGACGCTCGGGCAGAAGCGTATTCGCTCAGGCGAGCGCTATCAAGGTCGGCCTCGGGTTGCGACCGGCTGGATCGCGGCGAGATCGTCGGCCCTCTCGGCTTCGAGCGTCCGCAGGTCGTAGGCACGCTGCATGCTAAGCCAGATCTCGGCATTGCCGCCGATAAGACGGGCAAGGCGGAGCGCCATCGCCGGGGTGACGGGAGCCTTCTCGCCGAGAGTGGCGTAGAGCCTGGCCCGGGAGATGCCGAGCCGCTTGGCGATCGCGGCCTTCGAAAGACCGAGCGCCGGCAGAATGTCCTCGCGAAGCAGTTCGCCGGGATGCGTGGGACGGAGTCCCTTGAGAAGCGGATTGCCCAACAAAGGTGGTCCTCCAAGTCAACGTCGCAGAAGTCGCCATCCAGCCATCCAGACCGCCGTACCTGTCAAGTGTCGCCAGACCCGTCCTTGGGCCTGCCGCGTCGGACCTTGACCTTGGCGAAGCGTTCCTGCCAGTAAGGCGTGCTCAGGTCGGGGGCGTCGTCCTCGTCCGCCACCTGTTTCCGCCACATCGCTTCGGCCAGGTCAGGATCGGCTTCGGTGAATGGCTGTCTCTGGGCAATCTGCTCATCCGTCGCTTCGGGGGCGTCCGGGCCGGATGCGGGGCCTGTCAATCGCTCGTTCTCGGGCATTGGCGATCCTCTCGTCGATGGTGCGGTGCCCCATGCCACAGCCTGCGCGACCATATCCGGGTGCCTGGCGATAACCCGGACGTAGGCCACGGCGAAGTCCGGCGCGGTGGCCCGGGCCTGCTCCCAGTCGCGGAGCGTGCCGACCGGCACGTGGAACCGGGCGGCAAATTCGGCCTGGGACAGGGCGAGGCGGGTGCGGGTCCGGCGGATCAGCTGGGCACGCTGCGCACGGTCCAGCGCCTCGACGCTGACATCGAAGTCCTCGGGGTCGTCGGGATCAGCCGGCATCACGATGCGCTCCTTCTTCACTGCGGTTGCTCCATCCGGCCTCACACGCGCGCCTTCTTCGATGCCTCATTGATGAGGCTCTGCCAGCCGGGGCCGGTTGCCCTGATCTTTTCCGACACCTCGGAGTCGAGGCGCAGCGAAATAACGACCTTGGGGTTGGCGGACTTCCGCCGCCCGCCCTGGTTTCGCCGCATAGCTTCGGCCAGCTCGGGAAAAGCCTCGGCGAATGGCTTCTTCTGGGCGATCTGCTCATCCGTCGCTTCGGGGGCGTCCGGGTCGCCTGCGATCATTCGCTGAATCCGGGCATCCTCTTCGTCGTTGATCGCTCTCTTGGGGCTCACAGCATCCTCCTCTCCTTGCGGCTCGCTGGGCGCATCGAGATCACCGAGACACCTTCGCTGCCGGGCGGCGCGAACACCACCGCAATCACCGAGGCCACGACGGAAACCGGGCTTTCCGGCGACACGATCACGGCGGGCCAGGACGCCTATCGCAACGCAGCCGGGCGCTGCGTGCTGGCGGATGCCGACGAGGGCACCGCGATCGCGCGGGCGCGGCGCCGGGCGAAGCCGCGGGCACACGGGGCGCCCGCGGCGGTGCGATCAGTTCATGCGGCGATAGATCAGCACCAGGAGCGCCAGATTTGCGACGCCTAGGATGATCTGCAGGATGTCCATCCGTGCCTCCGTCC
This sequence comes from Rhodovulum sp., assembly GCA_020637615.1. Taxonomy (GTDB): domain Bacteria; phylum Pseudomonadota; class Alphaproteobacteria; order Rhodobacterales; family Rhodobacteraceae; genus Amaricoccus. The sequence continues at coordinate 1,387 of JACKKC010000034.1, read as the reverse complement.
TGCGCGACGGGGGGTGCCGCGCTATTTTTCGATATGGAGGCCGGGCTTTCGCCCGTCCCCCGAGCCTGACTTCCTCCGGCTGGCGGTGATCAGTATCGCAGCACTGACCGCCAATTGGAGGATCCGGATGGCGGGACCGATCAGATCGTTATCCGTCGTATCACCCTCAGATGCGCCGGGGCCGCCCGGCTCGCGCCGGGTGCGCTCGTCGCTCCCGATGGACCATGCATCGACCAGCGCGATTTGTACGCCAATGAAATGCGTACACCAATAGGCATGAGACCGGCTTGCAGAACATGCCGAGAAACGGCATCCAAGCTGGATGGCATGGAAAGATCATCTGACGCACGAGGAGACAGCCGAACTCGCGACGGCCCAGCGCAAGCGGGACGAAGTGCGCGAGGCATAAAACAAGATTTACTTCAAGCTGAAGGCGCGGGCGGATAGCCGCATTCACCACGCCGCGAAGAAGGCCACAAAGGAGTAAGGCCTCCGGAAGGAGCTACCGGTGGCGGGGGAGCCCGCTTGGCCTGTCGCGAGCGAAATCTTGATGGCTCGCGCGATCACTTCGTTCGGCATCGCCATATCCGCGCGCCTCTGCACGTGCAACGTGGGGCGGATGGCGCGCGTCATCGGGCGTATGCCGAGTACCGCCATCTCCTGCACGGCGCATGCCGCGATGGCGAGGGCCCTGCTCCAAGGCTCAGGACCTATCAAACCGGAAAGGGATGGGATCCAGGGTCCTTTCGGGGAGGATCGGGGCAGAGGTGCGCGCCGTCCGGCAGCGGTGCATCACATTGGCGCCGGCGGGATCGGCGCTCGTGCGGTCAGCCGCGCGGCAGGCCCTCCTTCCGGAACGGGGCCTTGGGTGTCGTACGGATCGGGAAGCCCGCGCGCTTGAGGATCCTGCCGGTTTCGTCGACGATGAACCGGCAGGCGCGATCCCCGTAGATGAAGGTCAGCCGCCAGAGGCCCTCGTCCTCGCCCACGCCGATCTCGGATCGCGAGGTGATCTTCTCGTCGCGCATCTTCTCCCGGATCTCCTCCTCGCTCACGCCGAAGGCCTCCGCGAGCGTCCCGGCCGGGACCACGAAGCCCTCGCCGTCCCGCTCAATCCCGCCCATCGGCGCCCCTCCAGTAGCCGTTGGCCGCGGCCACGGTGGCGAAATGCGTCGCGACCACCTGGCTCGAGGCGATGAGGCCATCGGCGTTCTCGGCATAGACCGGCCGCAGCCGGTCGCGGACCCCGGCATCGGGCTGGGTCATCCTGACGGCGACGCGCGCCATCCTGACCGCCAGCTCATAGCCCTCCTGCGGTGTCGCTGTCTTCAGCGTGAGCAGCCAGTCGTTCATCGGGCGTTCCTTCCATGAATCGGGCCTCGGGCGT
>JACKKC010000033.1 GCA_020637615.1 Rhodovulum sp. | reverse complement strand
CGGGCGCTGCCCGGCGGTACCCGCCGGGCCGGATGGTGACATTGGGCACGGCCAGAGTTCGGGCGAACGGGGTCGTGTTGCCAGATGAGATTCCCCTTCCTTGCCGGCGCGAGACCGGCGCCCATCATGAAAATGGGCGCAGCGCGGGTGCGAAACGAATGCGGGGCCCTGACCGAAGGGAAGACCAGCGCCGTCCGGGGTGGTGCAGCGCGTGGCGGCGATGCGGGGAGGGCGCGATGATCGGACGCAGGAGGTTTCTCGCCGGTGTGGCGGCGCTCGCGGCCCGCGGCGGCACGGCGGTGGCGTCGGAGGCTTTCGAGGTCAGCCTGAGCGAGGCGGAATGGCGGGCGCGCTTGACGCCAGAGCAATTCGCCGTGCTGCGCGAGGAGCATACCGAGCGGCCCTATTCCAGCCCGTTCAACGGCGAGAAGCGCGCCGGGCTCTATCTCTGCGCCGGCTGCGCCTTGCCGGTCTATGACGCGGCGACGAAGTTCGACAGTGGCACCGGCTGGCCGAGCTTCTGGGCGGCGGTGCCGGGCAATGTCGGCACCAGGCAGGATTTCCGGCTCGTCCTGCCGCGCACCGAGGTGCATTGCCGGCGCTGCGGCGGGCATCTCGGCCATGTCTTCGGGGACGGGCCGCCGCCGACCGGAATGCGACATTGTATCAACGGGTTGGGATTGGATTTTCGGCCGTCGTCATAGCGGCAGCGCCGCCAGGGCCAGCGTGCCGCCGATGCCGAAGATGAGGCCACCGACGGCGATCTGGAGCCCGGGGCCGAGCAGGCGGGCGGCGCGGCCGTCGCCGGCGGCGAGGAAGGCCGCGTCCCGGCCGGCGACGGCGAGGGTGGCCACGATCAGGGTGAAGACAGCGGTGCCGAGGCCCATGGCGACGACCGCGGCGGCGCCGGCGCCGGCGAGGTCCATCCGCCAGGCGAGCACCAGCACGAAGAGCGCGCCGGTGCAGGGGCGGATCGCCATCGCGGCGATGAGCGCCAGCATCGTGCCAGGGCTGTCGGCGGCGGCCGCCTCGGCCGCGGTCGGCCCGTGGTGGTGGCCGCAATGATGCGCCGCATGGCCCTGCGCCGCCGCACCCCGACCGGCGCGGGCCGGGCCGAGGGCGCGCAGCCCGCGCGCCAGCAGCAGGGCACCGACCAGCGCCACCGCGAGATTGCCGACCGGGGTGATCCAGCGGTCGGCGGCTTCGGCGGTGCTGCGGGCGGTGAGTTCGAGGAGCGCCATGGCGCCGTAGACGAGCCCGATCGCCACCGCCGCCTGGGCGAGGCTGCCGGCGACGGCGACGAGTCCCATACGGAAGGCCGTGGCGCGGGAGCCGATGGCGGCGCCGGAGATCAGGAGCTTGCCGTGTCCCGGCCCGACCGCATGCAGGAAGCCGTAGCCGGCGCAGAGGCCGAGCAGCGACCAGAAGGCGGCGGAGCGGCCGGCGCGGATGTCCTGGATGCGAAGGGCGAGCGCGTCCTGGAGCGCGTGCTGCCAGCGCGCCGCCCACCAGAAGAGCAGGTGGTGGCCGCCGCTCAGCCACAGAGCGAGCGCGGCCGCCCCCGCCGCCGCGAGCAGGACCGCCGCGGTCAGTCGCATGCCAGGCGCACCTTGTCGGCGAAGAGCCGGCCGAGCGCCTCGTCCGGGGTCTCGTCGATCGGGACGGCGCCGAGCCGGTCGAGCAGCGGCTGGAGCGAGGCGGTCGGGCGGAAGGGCACGACCTCCGCGCGGCAGCCGTCCACCGGGCCTTCGAGCCGCGGTATGTCGGTGACCGCATAGGCGGTGAAATAGCTCGGGTCGTAGATCTCGGTCACGGTGCCGGGGCCGGGGCGGAAGGGCGTCTCGACCTCCCGGCTGAAGGTGATGACGACCAGCCCGTCCCGGATCTCGGCGCCGGGCTCGAGCGGGCCCGAGAGGCCGATCCGGCGCTCGCCGTCCCAGAGATAGCTGTCGCCGTCGAAGCCCGCCTCCCAGGTGGTCTGATAGGCGGCGAGCCGCTCGCGATCACTGGCCCCGAGCGGCTCGGCGGCGTCGATGCCGAGATCCTCCAGCATCAGGAGCGAGGTCATCGCGTCGTAGATCCAGGTCACCTCCAGCGTGGCGAGGCGGCCCCGTTCGTCGAAACGGAAATCCACCCCGCCATCGATGAAGATGTGGGGATGGGCCTCGACGGCCGCCGGCGCCAGCAGGCACGCGAGGATCGACAGGGTCAGACGGGGGCGCAAGGGTCGCGGCCGTCTATTGCGGGGCTGTCGCATCTGGAACTCATCCGTCCGCCTGCGATCCTCCCGCCCCAAGACGGGCGTCGCCCGGCGGCGTCCGCCGGGCAGGATGCTGCCGGCGGGCACGCCCCGGGCTTCGGCGGGCGGGGCAGCGTTGCCACATGCAGTTCCCCTGTCGTCCGTTGGCTCGCTCGCAGGGATGCTAGCGCAGATCGCGGGCGGGGGGCAGGGGGCCGGCATCACCGGTCCGGCATCAGCCGCCGAGACATTCCGCGAGGCTGTCGGCGAGGCCGAGCATCAGCGCCGGGTAGAGGTTCGGCCCCGGCGGCAGCGCCGCGCCGATCGGGTCGAGCACGCCGGTGCGCACGCCGGCGCCCTCGATGACGGTGCCGAGCAGCTTCGGCTCGAATTGCGGTTCGGTGAAGGCGCAGGTGATCTGCGCGTCGCGTACCCGGTCGTGGATCTCGGCGACGCGGGCGGCGCCGGGGGCCACGCCCTCCTGGAGCGAGACGCTGCCGGCCGCGGGCGTGTCGAACCGGTCCTCGAAATACTGGTAGGCGTCGTGGAAGACGATGAAATGCTGCCCGCGGACCGGGGCGAGGCGATCCTCGATCTCGCTCGATAATTCCGCCATCTCGGTCGCGAAGGCCTCGGCATTGCCGGCATAGGCGGCGGCGTTCTCGGGGTCGAGCGGGGCGAGGGCCGCGGCGACGGCGCGGGCGGCGGCGACTGCATTCTCGGGGTCGAGCCAGAGATGGCCGTCGGGGCCGCCGTGTTCGTGGTCGTGATCGTGCTCGGCGTCCTCTGCGTCGTGGTCATGGCCGGCGTCCGCGGCTTCGGCGGCGTGGTCATGCTCGTGCGGCTCGAAGGGGCCTCCAGTGCGAATCGGCAGGAGGCGGATGCCGGGCGCGTCCTGGAGCGTGACGCGGGCGGCTTCGGGCGCCAGCGTGTCGATCGGCCCCGCGAGCCAGGGGTCGAGCGCCGGTCCGACCCAGACCACCAGCCCGGCCTCCTGCAGGAGCTCCGCCTCGGACGGGCGGAGCGCGTAGCCGTGCGGCGAGGCGCCGGGTGGTACCACGAGGCCCGGTGTCCCGACCCCCGCCATGACCCGGGCGACGATCGACTGGACCGGCGCGATATCGGTCGCGACGACCGGCGGCGTCGCCGCGGCTGCTCCCGGGATCGCGGCGAGCCCCAGAACGGCAGCAACTGCCCTTGTTGCCATGAATGCTCCCTCCAATTGCGGCACTTGTGGCCCGACACGGGCCCGACTAGGATGCCGACTTCACGCGGCACGATCTGTTATAAAGTAACATATGACCCGGTCAAGCGACATCGAGGCGGAGGCCTTCGGCCCGCATGATCACCAGGCCTGCCGGGCGCAGGCGCTGGCGGCCGTCGAGGCTGCCTGCGCGGCGCGGCGGCTGCGGATGACGCCGGCGCGGGCCTGCGTGCTCGAGGCGCTGCTCGAGGCGCATCGCGCCATGACCGCCTACGAGCTGCTCGACCGGCTGCGGGAGGCCGGGTTGGGGAGCCAGCCGCCGGTGGCCTATCGTGCCCTGGATTTCCTGGTCCGGAACGGCTTCGTCCATCGCATCGAGCGGCTTTCGGCCTTCGTCGCCTGTACCCATGGTGGTTCGGAGCACGTGGCGGTCTTCCTGATCTGTCGCGGCTGCCGGGGCGTGGCGGAGGCGGTCCTGCCGCAGCTCGGCGCCGGGCTGGCGGCCTCGGCGGCCGGGCAGGGATTTTCCGTGGAGCGGATGGTGATCGAGGGCGAGGGGCTCTGCGCGCGCTGCCGCGAGGCGGAGGCGGCGTGAGCGCGCCGCTGGTCTCGGCCAAGGAGCTCGGGGTCACGCTCGGCGGCCATCCCGTGCTGCGCGGGGTCGACATCGCCGTCGAGGCCGGCGAGATCGTGACCATCGTCGGGCCGAACGGATCGGGCAAGAGCACGCTGCTGCGCCTGCTGATCGGCGCGGAGCGGGCGAGCACGGGCGAGGTCCGGCGCGCGCCTGGCCTGCGCATCGGCTACGTGCCGCAGCGGCTGGCGATCGATCACACCATGCCGCTGACCGTGGCGCGCTTCCTCGGCCTGGCGGGCGGCGGCCGGGAGGAGCGGGAGCATGCCCTGCAACGCGTCGGAATCGCGGGGCTGGGGGGACGGCAGATGATCGACCTCTCCGGCGGGCAGCTGCAGCGGGCGCTTCTGGCGCATGCGCTCCTGCACCGGCCGCAGCTCCTCGTGCTCGACGAGGCCGCGCAGGGGCTCGACCAGCCCGGCGTCGCGCGGTTCTACCGGCTGATCGAGGAATTGCGCGCCGAGATGGGCTGCGGGGTGCTGATGGTCAGCCACGACCTGCATGTGGTGATGAGCGCCTCGGACCGGGTGATCTGCCTCAACGGCCATGTCTGCTGCGAGGGCACACCGACCGTGGTCTCGGCGGCGCCGGAATACCGCGCGCTCTTCGGCTTCGGCACCGAGGGGGCGCTGGCGCTCTATCGTCACGAGCACGATCATGCCCATGCCGAGGGCGCGCCCGGCCATCACCACCATCCCGCGGATGCCGAGGCGTGAGCCCGCTCGACGATTTCCTCCTGCGCGCGGTGCTGGCCGGGATCGGCGTCGCGCTGGTGGCCGGGCCGCTCGGCTGCTTCGTCGTCTGGCGGCGCATGGCCTATTTCGGCGATGCGACGGCCCATGCCGCCCTGATCGGCGTGACCCTGGCGCTCGCGACCGAATTGCCGGTGGTGGCGGGGGTGGCTCTGGCGGCGCTCGCCATGGCCCTGACCGTCTCGCTGGCGACCGGGCGGACCTATGCCATGGACACCATGCTCGGGGTCGCCGCGCATGGGGCGCTGGCGGCGGGGCTGGTGGCCCTGAGCCTGATCCCCGGGGTGCGCGTCGACCTGATGGGCTATCTCTTCGGTGACATCCTGGCGGTGAGCCGGAGCGACCTCCTGGTGATCTGGGCCGGGGGGGCGCTGATCCTCGCGCTGCTCATCTGGCGCTGGCGCGGCCTGCTGCTCGCCACGCTCAACGCCGATCTCGCGGCGGCCGCCGGCATCGTGGCGGCGCGCGAGCGGCTGTTGCTGACGGTGGCGCTCGCGCTCCTGGTGGCGGTGGCGCTGAAGGTCGTCGGCGCGCTGCTCATCACCGCGATGCTGATCGTGCCGGCGGCGGCGGCGCGGGCCTTCGCGCCCACGCCCGAGGCGATGGCGGTGGTCGCGGCCGGCATCGGCGCCGCCGCCTCGGCGGGTGGTCTCGCGGCCTCGTTCCGGCTCGATTCGCCGGCGGGGCCCTCGATCGTGGTGGCGGCGGTGGTGCTGCTCCTGCTCGCGAACGGGATCGCCGCGGTCGTGGGACGCGGCGGCGGCAGCGGTGGCGCCGGGCGAGGGTAGCTATTCCTCCGCCGCGGGGTCGGCCTTGCCGCGCCGGCGGCGGCGGGCGGCGCCTTCGAGATCCTCCTCGAGATATTCCTCCAGATCGACGAGGTCGTGGGGCAGCGGAAGGCCCATGGCCTGCATCTCGGCGAGCTTCTCGCGCAGGCTCTCCTGCAGTTCGTGGCGATCCTCGGGCGCCTTGGCGATCTCGTCCATCAGCATCGCGATCTGCACACGAAACTGTTCCAGGGCCATGGCTTCCTCCCGTGCTGGTCTGGGGTCGCGCGGCACGATAGCATGCACGGCCGGCGGACACTTGATCTATCGCAAGGCCCGGTGGCGCAGCGCAAGCCTAAGCTTGAGACAAACCTAGACGAGGAGAGGATCCATGCCCTTCAAGACCGTGTTTCTGGCGGTCGGGACGAGCCAGGGCGATGCCGAGATCGACCGCGCCGCCGGCATCTGCAGAGCGCTCGACGCCCATCTCGCGGTGCTGGTGCTGGGGGTGGCGCCGCCGCCGCCGGCCTCGCCCTACGGGGTCGTCTCCAACGACATCTGGGCCGGCGAGATCCGCGAGGGCCAGAGCGTCGCGGAGGAGCGCGCCCGGGAGGTCGAGGCTCGGCTCGGCGAGGCGGGCGTCTCGGCGATGGTCGAATCCCAGTACATCGACCGCGGCACGGTGGCGACGCTCGCGGCCCGCTTCGCGCGCTACGCCGATCTCACGCTGATCCCGCCGGTGGGCGGAGACGGCGAGGCCATGCAGAACTGGGTGCTGAACGGGGCGCTGTTCGAATCGGGCCGCCCGGTGCTGCTCCTGCCCGAGGGCGCGGTGCATTTTCCCGACCCGCGCCGGGTGATGGTCGCCTGGGACGCCAGCGTCGAGGCCTCCAAGGCGGTGCGCGACGCCATCGAGCTGATGTGCGCGGCAGAGCGGGTGGACGTGGTGCTGATCGATCCGGTGCCCTCCTTCGAGGGGCACGGGCCCGAGCCGGGCGCCGATCTGAGCGCCTATCTGGGGCGGCACGGCATCTCGACCAACGTGCACCGCCTGCCGCGCGAGGGCCGCGACGAGGCCGAGGTGCTGCGCCGGGCGGCGATGGATCTCGACGCCGAGCTGATCGTGATGGGCGGCTTCGGGCATTCGCGGCTGCGCCAGCGGATCTTCGGCGGCACCACGACCAGCATGATGAAATCCCCGCCGACCGCGGTGCTCATGGCGCATTGAGGCCGGCAGCCATCGGGGCGGGATCGCGAGCTGGTCTCTGCCGACCGGAGCGACGCCGAGGACTAATCTCGGGGTGGGGAAAAGGCCGCGCCCCGCGCGGCCCGCGCCGCATGCCCCCGGACCGACAAGGCGAGGCGCCGGTGGCGCGTCGTCCGGTCCGGTCGCCCGGAGGCACGAGCCGCAGGGCGAGGGAGGTGCGGCCTCAGCGTCGTATGAGGATCGGGGCGGGACGGCCCTGGACGGCGTGCGACGCGCGCCGGCCCCGGGCAGGGCCGGCGCGGCCCGATCGCCACGGGTCGATCGGGCTGGGGACACCCGGCCCCCGGGTTGGGACGGGAGCAGACGACAGCGGCCGCCGGCATCAGAGCTCGTTGACCGGCACCTTGAGGAAGCGCTTGCCGGAGTCGTCCGGCTCCGGCATCTGGCCGGCGCGCATGTTCACCTGGATAGAGGGGATGATCAGCTTCGGCATGTCGAGGGTGGCGTCGCGGGCCTCGCGCATCCTGACGAAATCCTCGGCCGTGGCGCCGCCGCCCACATGGACGTTGAGCGCCTTCTGCTCCGCGACCGTGGTCTCCCAGGCGAAGGTGTCGCGGCCCGGCGCCTTGTAATCGTGGCCAACGAAGATGCGGGTCTCGTCGGGCAGGGCGAGGATCTTCTGGATCGAGGCATAGAGCGCCTCGGCCGAGCCGCCGGGGAAATCCGCTCGCGCCGTGCCGAAATCGGGCATGAAGAGCGTGTCGCCCACGAAGGCGGCATCGCCGATCACGTAGGTGAGGCAGGCCGGCGTGTGGCCGGGCGTGTGCAGGACGCGGCCCTGAAGCGCGCCGATCTCGAAACGATCGCCTTCCTTGAAGAGCCGGTCGAACTGCGAGCCGTCGCGCTGGAACCGGGTGCCCTCGTTGAAGACCTTGCCGAAGGTGTCCTGGACAACGGTGATCTTCTCGCCGATGCCGATCTTGCCGCCGAGGCGCTCCTGGAGATAGGGCGCGGCGGAGAGATGGTCGGCATGGACATGAGTCTCGAGCAGCCAGACCGCCTCGAGGCTCTGCTCCTTCACGAAGGCGACGATTGCGTCGGCGGATTTCGTGTCGGTCCGGCCGGAGGAATAGTCGAAGTCGAGCACGCTGTCGACGACGGCGCATTTCCGGCTCTCGGGGTCGGTGACGACGAAGGAGACCGTGAAGGTGGCCTCGTCGAAGAAGGCTTGCACGTCGGGTTGCATCGGCGCTCCTGCGGTTCGGGATCGCCTTCAACATAGGGCGGGGTGCGTCACATATCAATAATGGAATGTTTAAGAGGCTGCGTTTCCCGCCGCGGCCGGGCGCGGGCGTGCTAAAATGGCGGGCGCAGCCCGGTCCCGGCTGCATCGCCGCCGCAAGGGCGGCAGACAACCGGCCCGCCGGTCCGGAACGGGGACAGAATGACGGACAGGCGAGAGCCCGGGGGAAAACGGGGAAACGCCATGCCGTTCTATCTCTATCAAGTGGCCTATTCGACCGAAGCCGTGAAGGCGATGATCGCCAATCCGACGGATCGCGCGGCCGCGGCGTCGAAGCTGATCGAAGGCATTGGTGGCAAGCTGCACCACCTGTTCTTCGCCTTCGGGAAATACGATGTCGTCTGCCTGATCGAGGCGCCGGACGATGCGGCCATGGCGACGGCCGCCATGGTGGTGGGCGCTTCCGGCACGGCTTCGGCGGCGTCGACGACAAAGCTCATGACCGCCGGGGAGGCGATGGCGGTCATGGGGAAGGCCGGAGGCGCGGCGGCATTCTACAAGTCGCCGATGGATTGAAGCATCGGACCCCGGCGGCGGCTCGGGCCGGCCGCCGGGGCAGCGCGATCAGGCGGCGCGGGCCAGCGCAGGCGCCGCGGCGTCGCGCAGGGCCGCGGTGGCGGCGGCGATCGCCTCGGCGCGGGCCTCGGGGCCGAAGCCGATCCGCTCGGCGCGCACGAAGGTGACGTCGCGCAGGCCGATGAAGCCGAGCAGGTGCCGCAGATAGGGTTCCTGGAAATCGACCGCCTGGGCCGGGCCCTCACTGTAGAGCCCGCCGCGGCTCTCGACGACGATGACATACTTGCCCTCGAGCAGGCCCTGCGGCCCGGCCTCAGTGTAGCGGAAGGTCTCGCCCGCGCGCAGCACATGGTCGAACCAGGACCGCAGGCCGGTGGCGATGCTGAAATTGTACATCGGCGCGCCGATCACCACGACATCGGCGGCACGAAGCTCGGCGACGAGTTCGTCGGAGGTGGCGCGCGTTGCCAGTTCGGCCTGAGTTCCAGGCGTGCTGCGCACCCCCTGGCGAGGGTCTCTCGGTGAGATGCGGCACCGGGTCGCGGCCGAGGTCGCGATGGACGGCGGTGGCGCCCGTTTCGGCGAGGGCGGATGGCGGCGTCGCGCACCAGCGCCTTTCGAGACGAGGAGTCGCCGCTGACGGCGCTGCCGATGACGAGAATGCTGTCTTGCGGCGGGAATCTTCAGTGGATCCTGCTGCGTGACAGGGCGAATATGCGCCGCCAGTGGAACGCGACCAGATGCAGAGGTCCGGGGCAATACTTTGCAGAATCCGGAACGATTCCAGCTGCCGAACCGGATATCCGCGCTCTTCGCCGCCGAAGTGGTCGCCATGGCGGCCTGAGCTGCCGGCCATTGGGCATGTCCAAGTCGATGACCAGCTGGCGGCTGGCGCGGCTCTCGAGGCGGAGCTGGGGCGCTGCTGCCATGCGACCACGAGGGGCATGTCGCTGACCGAGGCGGGGCTGATTTCCGGGCCCTATGCCGAGCGGATGATCGCCGACTCGATTCCGGCCGGGACGCGCTTCAGCCGGCAGGGTGAGGCGACCGGTCGCCTGCGGCTGGCGACGCCGTTTCGTTCGGGACCACGCATCTCGCACCGGTTCTCGCGAGCTGGCAATCGCGCAATCCGCGGTTGAGATCAACAACGTCTTCTGGCGACCGGCGGTGGACGTGGTGGGCGAGGGGGTCTGATGCGGCGATCTGCCCCGGCATCGCCTTCGCGGATTCGAGCCTGATCGCCCGGCGTATTTCGCCGATCCGCGCGGTCTCGGCGAGCCTCGTTTATCTGGCGCGGCGGGGGACCCTGCGGCCTGGCCGCCGCGCTCTCGCCGAGCATGAGGTGATCCTGCATGGCGAGGCGGCTTGGCAGTTCCGGCGCGCGATGGGCGGACGACGACCTTTCCATCCGCGCGGCCGCTTCTTACTGCCGACAGCAAGGAAAGGAGCCGCCGGCGTGGTGGCCGGGTTGGGGATCGCGGCGATGCCGAGGCTTTCGCCGGTCCGGCGGTCTGGCGCGGCGAGATCGTCACCCTTTACCGACGATTACGAGATCCCGGCCTTGGCCCTGCTGCCAGGCCGCTGCCGGCCGAGCTGGTGCCAGCCAAGATCCGGGTGCTCACCGACACTGGTGCTGGACAAAAACGCGCGGGCATGAACGGCGCGGGGCTGGCTGACGCTATTGGTCGAATGACGACCACGATGTCCTCCTGCGTTCCGTCAGTAGAGAGGACGGCGCGGCGATAGGCGCGGCGCCGCTGGCGGCTGGCGACCGGCGCCGCGGGTGGCTGATGATGTCGATGAAGAGCGAGGCGTTGTCGCCGAGCTCCGGCATGTGTCGCCGAGGACCTTGACGGCATAATGCGGTCGCCGTTCTCGATCACCGGTCGCGTAAACGCACCACCGCCTGATCAGGCTGTCTTTTCCGCCAACCGAAAGGTCGGCGTTCGGCGGGTTCGCTGAGGCGGTTGCCGGGGCCTCGCTCCAGCGGCACGGCGCTCGGTCTGTGTTGCTGACGATGCGTTCGGGGCGGTCGGAGAAGAAGAGCGTGACGCTGACCTGCGCAGGGTCAGGCGGTTCCGGTCGGAATCGAAGGCCATGCCGGTGGCACCGTAACGAAGAGGGACCTGGCCTCGCTTCGTCGCTCTCCTGGGCCCTCGCCGGCATGGCGGCTAAGGCGGCGAGTCCCGCGCCGACGCGGAGCAGGTCCCGGCGCGAGGGGCGGTTGCGGGGCGGCTGTGTGGCGATTTCTTGCCCGGAGGTATCCATGTCTTCCCTTTGTCTCCACAGGGTCGGGTTGCGCTGCGCAGGCCTGTCGTGGAATCTCTGCCGCCGGAGGGCACTGCCGTTCCCCGGCCGAAGCCGATGCGCTCGGCGCGCACGAAGGTGACGTCTCGCAGGCCGATGAAGCCGAGCAGGTGCCGCAGATAGGGTTCCTGGAAATCGACCGCCTGGGCCGGGCCCTCGCTGTAGAGGCCGCCGCGGCTCTCGACGACGATGACATGCTTGCCCCCGAGCAGGCCCTGCGGCCCGGCCTCGGTGTAGCGGAAGGTCTCGCCCGCGCGCAGCACATGGTCGAACCAGGACCGCAGGCCGGTGGCGATGCTGAAATTGTACATCGGCGCGCCGATCACCACGACATCGGCGGCACGGAGCTCGGCGACGAGTTCGTCGGAGAGGGCGCGCGTTGCCAGTTCGGCCTCGGTTCCAGGCGTGCCGCGCACCCCGGCGAGGGTCTCCTCGGTGAGATGCGGCACCGGGTCGCGGCCGAGGTCGCGATGGACGATGCTGGCGGGCGCCTGCTCGGCGAGGGCGGCGACGGCGTCGCGCACCAGCGCCTTCGAGACCGAGGAGTCGCCGCTGACGGCGCTGTCGATGACGAGAATGTTGTTCATGGCGGGTATCCTTCGTGTGATCTCGTTGCGTGACAGGGCGAATATGCGGTTGCCAGGAACGCGACGCCAGATGCAGAGTCCGGGTAATACTTTTGCAGAATCCGGAACGATTCCCATGCCGAACCTCGAGGATATCCGCGCCTTCGCCGAAGTGGTCGCCAGCGGCGGCCTGAGCCGCGCCGGGACGCGGCTGGGCATGTCCAAGTCGATGATCAGCCGGCGGCTGGCGCGGCTCGAGGCGGAGCTGGGGGCGCCGCTGCTGGCGCGGACCACGAGGGGCATGTCGTTGACCGAGGCGGGGGCCGATTTCCGGCCCTATGCCGAGCGGATGATCGCCGAATTCGATTCCGGCCGGGACGCGCTCAGCCGGCAGGGTGAGGCGACCGGCCGCCTGCGGCTGGCGACGCCGCTCTCGTTCGGGACCACGCATCTCGCACCGGTTCTCGCGGAGCTGGCACTGCGCAATCCGCGGCTGGAGATCAACGCCTCCTACAGCGACCGGCGGGTGGACGTGGTGGGCGAGGGGTTCGATGCGGCGATCCGCCTCGGCACGCTCGCGGATTCGAGCCTGATCGCCCGGCGTATCTCGCCGATCCGCGCGGTCCTCGTGGCGAGCCCTGCCTATCTGGCGCGGCGGGGGACCCCGCGAAGCCCGGCCGCGCTCGCCGAGCATGAGGTGATCCCGCATGGCGAGGCGGTCTGGCAGTTCCGGCGCGACGGGCGGACGACGACCTTCCATCCGCGCGGCCGCTTCACCGCCGACAGCGGGGCGGCGGAGCTCGCCGGCGTGGTGGCCGGGCTGGGGATCGCGGCGATGCCGAGCTTTCTCGCCGGTCCGGCGGTCCGGCGCGGCGAGATCGTCACCCTGCTCGACGATTACGAGATCCCGGCCCTCGGGCTCTACGTGCTGCGGCCGCCGCCGGCCGAGCCGGTGCCGCACAAGATCCGGGTGCTCACCGACATCATGCTGGAGCATTTCGGCGGTGACGACTGGGACAAGTGCCCGCGCCGGGCATGAACGGCGCGGGGCCGGCCGGACGCTATTGGTCGAATGACGACCACGATGTCCTCCTCCTGCGTTCCGTCAGTAGAGGACGGCGCGGCGATAGGCGCGGCGGCCGGCGCCGGCGAAGGAGACCGGCGTCAGCGGGCGGCCGATGATGTCGATGAAGAGCGAGGCGTTGTCGCCGAGCTCCGGCATGTGGCCGCCGAGGACCTTGACGGCATAATGCAGGTCGCCGTTCTCGATCACCGGGTCGCGCAGTTCCACCACCGCCTCGATCAGGCTGTCCTTCCCCACAACCGAAAGGTCGGCGTTCGGCGGGTTCGAGGCGAAGCTGTCGGGGCCCTCGCTCCAGAAGGGCACGAAGCGCTCGGTCTTCATGTTGCCGACGATGCGTTCGGGGCGGTCGGAGAAGAAGAGCGTGACCGGGCTGACCCCGCGCAGGGTCAGGCGGTTCCGGTCGGAATCGAAGGCCATGCCGGTGGCGGTCTGCACGAAGAGGAACTCCGGCTCGCCGTCGCTCTCCTGGGCCCTCGCCGGCATGGCGGCCAAGGCGGCGAGTCCCGCGCCGACGGCGAGCAGGTCCCGGCGCGAGGGGCGGGGTTGCGGGGCGGCCGGCGATTTCTGCTCCGAGGTATCCATGTCTTCCTTTGTCTCCACAGGGTCGGTTGCGGTTGCGCAGGCTCTGTCGCGGAATCCCGCCGGGGCCGGAGGGCACTGCCGTTCCCCGCGAAGGGCCTGCGTCGTCCCGGCTAGCGCCTAGCAGAAGAAACCGCGCCGCATTTGCCTTCACGCGCCAGGATGGCCGAGGGACGGGAGGATTTTCGCCCCGCTCGGGATCCGGGGCGCCGTGCCGTTCCCGGGCAGTCGCAACGGCCCGGCCGCCCCACCGACGCCACGGACCGGGGACTTGTCTCTGGAGGAGGCCGCGCCACGCGCGCCGCCCGGAAGTCGCGTCAGAAGGTCCGGCCGAGGGTCAGGAAGAAGGTCTCGACGCCGGGATTGGTGTCGCCGATGCCGGCATTGGACATGTGCTCGACGGAGAAACCGGCCCGCCAGGGTCCCTCGGCGATCGGTCGGCTGACGCCGATCCGGGAGCGGAACTCGAGCTCGGAGCCGAGGTCGTGGCCATCCCCGAAGGAATAGGCCCCGGCCATGACCCCGAGGTCGAGCCGGAAGTCCGCGCCGAAGGGGTAATAGGCATCGAACCCGAGCCCGGCCCAGGCGTCGCCGTCGGCATCGATCGTCAGGGCGCCGCCGAAGCCGAAGGCGAGGCGCCGGATCGTCCAGAAGGGCCGGGAATGAACGCCGAGGCCGAGAGCTACTCCGGCCTCTTCCTCGCTGTCGAGGATGCCGTTGTAGCCGAGGTTGAAGACGGCCTCGCCCGCCGGCGCCGGTTCCGGGATACCCGCGAACAGGCAGAGGGCGAGCAGCGCCCGCCCGGCCGGCGGCCGGGCGAGGGGCCATCCTCGGGCCCTGCGGCGGCGCCTCCCGGCCATCGTCACGATCCGGCGGTCTCCGCTCGGAGCTCTGCGGCCGGAATGAAGGGGAAGAAGGTGCCGCCCGACCAGACCCCGAACTGCGCCACGCCGTCGATGGTCTGCGTCTGCCCGATCTCCACGAGGCGGTAGAAGCTCTTGCGGTCGATCAGCGCCTCGAGCCCGGAGCGGACATGGACATAGGGCGCCGGCTCGCCAGTCCCGGGGTCGCGGGCAACCCGGATCGGGTGGCCTTCGCCGGCGGTCACTTCCTCGTCGACATTGGTTGTGAAGCGGATGGATGTCTCGGGGCCCGTGCCCGCGGCCTCGAAGTCGATCGCGACGAAGGGCGCGTCCTCGACTTTGATGCCGACCTTCTCCACCGGAGTCACGAGATAGAACCGGTCGCCCTCGCGCTTGAGGATCGACGCGAAGAGCCGGACTAGCGGTTTGCGGCCGATCGGCGTGCCGAGGTAGAACCAGGTGCCGTCGCGGGCGATGCGCATGTCGAGATCGCCGCAGAAGGGCGGGTTCCAGAGATGGACCGGCGCCGGCCCCTTGCGCGCAGCACTTCTGGCTGCGGCAGCGAGGGTGTCCGTCGTGGGCCTGTTCGCAGGCTGCGGCGGGTCTGCGGTGGCCATGGGCCCGGGCCTCCAGTCGCGTGGCGTCTGGCCGGCAGCCTAGTGTCAATCTCCCCGGCCAGCAATCCGCCGGCGGAAGCGCATAATTCGCGCGCCAAGGCAATTCTTGCCGCGAGGCCTGAGCGAAAACGAGCAACGGCCCGATTTTCGATCCGATCTCCGTCCCGGGGCGGCCCGCCGGGCGCCGGGCGGCGCTCACCGCGCCTGAGCCGATCCTTGGCGGGCGAGCCTGCCGCCTGCGCGCAAACTGTCCGGATTGTGAACTCCGTTGCCCATTGCCGGCACGCCAAGCCGCGTTACTGTCGCCTCGCGACATGCTAGATCCTGTAGGGAGGACGGGCAACGCGCGCGGAAAGGCAGGCGGGACATGGCGGAGAGCGGCGAGATGATGGCCGAGATCGAGGCGACCGGCGCGCGGCTGGTGGCGGCGCGCGAGATGATCGCGCGGCGCATCGTCGGCCAGGAGCAGGTGGTCGAGCAGACGCTGATCGCGATCCTCTGCGGCGGCCACGGGCTCTTGGTGGGCGCGCCGGGCCTGGCCAAGACCCGGCTGGTCGAGACGCTCGGCACGGTGCTGGGCCTCGTGGCGCATCGCATCCAGTTCACGCCCGACCTGATGCCGGCGGACATCCTCGGGGCCGAGGTGCTGGAGACGGGTGCCGACGGCACGCGGGCCTTCCGCTTCATCGACGGGCCGATCTTCTGCCAGCTGCTGATGGCCGACGAGATCAACCGCGCGAGCCCGCGGACGCAATCGGCGCTCCTGCAGGCGATGCAGGAGCGCGAGGTCTCGGTCGCCGGCCAGCGCCGGGCGCTGCCCGCGCCCTTCCACGTTCTGGCGACCCAGAACCCGATCGAGCAGGAGGGCACCTATCCGCTGCCGGAGGCGCAGCTCGACCGGTTCCTGTTGCAGATCGACGTGGGCTATCCCGACCGGGCTTCGGAGCGCGAGATCATCCTCGCGACCACCGGCGTCGAGGAGGCCTCCGCCGAGCCGGTCTTCGATGCGGCGAGCCTGATCGCGGCGCAGCGGCTGATCCGGCGGCTGCCGGTCGGCGAGGCGGTGGTCGAGCGCATCCTCGATCTTGTGCGCGCGGCGCGGCCGGGCACCGAGGATACCCATCCCGCCGTGCGCGACGCGGTGAGCTGGGGGCCGGGGCCGCGTGCCGCCCAGGCGCTGATGCTGGCGATCCGGGCGCGGGCGCTGATCCAGGGGCGGCTGGTGCCGGGGGTGGAGGACGTGGCCGCGCTCGCCCACCCGGTGCTGATCCACCGCATGGCGCTCGGCTTCGCCGCACGGGCCGAGGGCCAGACGCTCGACGCGCTGATCGCGCGGCTGGTGGGCGAGGCGACCGGCGCGGAGGCGGCGGCATGATCGAGCCCCGCCTTCGCGGCAGGGAGAAGCCCCAGGGCGCGATCGGGCTGCGGCGTGACGCCGAGAAGATCGCTGGCGCGCTGCCGCCATTGCTGGCGGAGGCGGAATTCCTCGCCGGCAATGTCGCGATGGGCGTGCACGGACGGCGGCGGGCCGGCCATGGCGAGAACTTCTGGCAGTACCGGCAGGCGGTGCCGGGGGATGCGCGGTCGATGGTCGACTGGCGGCGGTCGGGCAAGTCGGATCTGCAGTTCATCCGTGAGATGGAATGGGAGGCGGCGCAGACCGTCTGCTTCTGGGTCGATGGTGCGCAGTCGATGGACTTCCGGTCCGATCCCGCCGCGCGGTCCAAGCGCGAGCGGGCGGCGCTCCTGGCGCTGGCGCTCTCGGTCCTGCTGATCAAGGCGGGCGAGCGGGTGGCGCTGATGGGCAGCGCCGCCGCCCAGCCGCGCAGCGGGCGGGCGCAGCTCAATCGGCTCGCCATGGAGCTCGGCGCCGAGCCGGCCGACGAGCGCCCGGAATATGGCGCGCCGCCGCCCGACCGGATGCCCAAGGGCGCGCGGGCGGTCTTTCTCTCCGATTTCCTCGGGGATCCCGAGGCGTTGACCCCGGCGCTGGCCCAGGCCGCCGACCGTGGCGTTCAGGGCGTCTTCGTCCAGGTGCTCGACGAAAGCGAGGAGGTCTTTCCCTTCGACGGGCGGGTGATCTTCCAGAGCATGGGCGGAGGAACCGAATTCGAGACCCAGCGGGCACGGGCGCTGCGCGAGGCTTATGTCCGGCGGCTGGCGGAACGGCGCGCCTACCTGCAGGACCTGGCGCGCCGGCTCGGCTGGCGCTGCCTCTTCCATCGCACCAGCCAGAGCCCGCGCGCCGCACTGCTCTGGCTCTACATGGCCGTGGGCGAGCGCGCATGAGGCGGGCATGAGCATCGGGCCGGTTGCCTTCCTCGCGCCATGGCTGCTCCTGGGACTGGCGGCGCTGCCGATCCTATGGTGGCTCCTGCGCGCGGTGCCGCCGGCGCCGGCGCGGCGGGCCTTCCCGGGCGTGCGGCTGTTGCTCGGCCTCGACGATCCGGAACGCATGCCCGAGCGCACGCCCTGGTGGCTGCTCGCCCTGCGCATGCTGGCGCTGGCGGCGGCGATCATCGCTTTCGCGGGGCCGGTGCTGAACCCGCGCGCCGAGGGCCGGGGCGGGCCGCTCCTGGTGCTGCTCGACGGCGGTTGGGCCGATGCGCCGGGCTGGAACGCGCGCATGGACCGGGTCGCGGCGGCCCTGGAGGATGCGAGCCGCGAGGGCCGGACGGCGGCGGTTCTCTCGCTGGCTGCGGCGCCGCCGGCGGAGGGCGGGATCCCTTGGCGCGCGGCCTCGGAATGGCAGGGGCGGCTCGCCGGATTCGCGCCGCAGCCCTGGGCGCCGGACCGCGGCGCCTGGGCAGCCTGGATCGCGGGTGCGCAGGCGGGTGATTTCGAGACGCTCTGGCTCGGCGACGGCATCGGGGACGGTGGCGAAGGCGCGCTCGCCGAGGCGCTGCTCGCGCGCGGGCCGGTGACGCTGGCGCGCGCCGGGCGCAGCGCGCTCGCGCTGACCCCGCCCTGGCTCGAGGAGGGCGCGCTACGGGTCCGCGCCCTGCGGGCCGGGGTCGCCGGGGCGGTGCCGGTCGGCATCCTCGCGATCGGGCCGGATCCGAACGGCATCGAACGGGTCCTGGGCTCGGCGACGGCCGAGTTTGGCGCGGGTGCAGACAGCGTCGACGTGCCGGTCGCGATGCCGATCGAGCTGCGCAACCGGGTGATGCGGCTGCAGCTCGCCGAGGGCGCCTCGGCGGGCGGGGTGGTGCTCGCCGATGATGCGGTGCGCCGGCGCAAGGTTGGTCTCGTCTCGGGGCGGGCCGGCGGCGAGGGGCAGGATCTGGTCGACCCGCTGCATTACCTGCGCAAGGCGCTGGAGCCCTTCGCCGAGGTCGTCGAGGCGCCCTTGGGCGAGATGCTCAACACCGCGCCCGACATGCTGATCCTCGCGGATGTCGGGGCGATCGGCGAGGCCGAGCGCGCGCTGCTGATGCCCTGGATCGAGGCCGGCGGCCTTCTGGTGCGCTTCGCCGGGCCGCGGCTGGCGGCTTCGGGCGCGGGGCAGCTGGAACCCGACCCGCTGCTTCCGGTGCGGCTGCGCGCCGGGGGGCGGTCGGTGGGCGGGGCGATGTCCTGGGGCGCGCCGCGCAAGCTGCGCCCGTTTCCCGAGGGCGGCCCCTTCGCGGGGCTGCCGGTGCCCGAGGACGTGGACATCTCGGCGCAGGTGGTGGCGCAGCCCGATCCGGATCTGCCGGAGCGGGTGATGGCGAGCCTCGAGGACGGAACGCCGCTCGTGACCGGCCGGGCGATCGGCGACGGGCGGCTCGTGCTCTTCCATGTCACCGCCAATGCCGACTGGTCGAACCTGCCGCTCTCGGGGCTCTTCGTGCAGATGCTCGAGCGGCTGGCCCAGAGCGCCGGCGGCCTCGGGCCGGCGCCCGAGGCGGTGGAGGGCGGGATCTGGACCCCGCTCCAGGTGATGAACGGGTTCGGCGAGCTGGAGACGCCGAGCCTCGTCTCGGGGATCGAGGGCGCGGCGCTGGCGGAGGATAGGCCCTCGGCGGAGATGCCGCCGGGGATCTACGGCAGCGGCGAGCGGCGAGTGGCGCTCAACGTGATGCGCCGGGACGACCGGCTCGCGCCGATGGCCGGCCTGCCCGATGCGCTGGTGCAGGAGGCGCTCGACCGCCCCGCGGAGCGCCGGCTCGGCCCCTGGCTGCTGGCGCTGGCGCTGGTGCTGCTCGCCGCGGACGTGCTGGCGACGCTGCGCATCTCGGGCCGGCTCGGGAGCGGCGGCGCGCGGGCGGTGGCGCGGGGCGCGGCGCTGGTCCTGCTCGCCGCGGGGCTCGCGGGCGCGGCCGGGACGGCGGCTCGGGCGCAGGATACGAGCTCGGAGGCCGCCGCACTCTATGCCGCGAACCGCACGGTGCTCGCCTATGTGAAGACGGGGAACTCCCGCGTCGATGCGGTGAGCGAGGCCGGGCTGAGGGGCCTGAGCCGGGCGCTCTTCGACCGCACGGCGGTCGAGCCCGCCGAGCCCGTGGGGGTCGATCTGGAGCGCGACGAGATCGCGCTCTATCCTTTCCTCTACTGGCCGGTCACCGAGGGGCAGGCCGCGCCTTCCGATGCCGCGGCCGCGCGACTCAACGATTTCCTGCGCTTCGGCGGCATGATCCTATTCGACACGCGGGATGCCGATCTCGGCGGCAGCCTGGGCGGGACGACCCCGAACGGGCGCGCGCTGCAGCGCATCGCGAGCCGGCTCGACGTGCCGCCCTTGGAACCGGTGCCGCTCGACCACGTCCTGACGCGGACCTTTTACCTGCTGCAGGACTTTCCCGGCCGCTGGGACGCCTCGACGGTCTGGGTGGAGGCCGCGCCGGCAGCCGAGGAGGTCGAGGGCATGCCGTTCCGCAACCTCAACGACGGGGTCACGCCCGTGGTGATCGGCGGCAACGACTGGGCCTCGGCCTGGGCGATGCAGGAGAACGGCCAGCCGATGTATCCCGTGGGCCGCGGCATCGCCGGCGAGCGCCAGCGCGAGATGGCTATCCGCTTCGGGGTGAACCTGATCATGCACGTGATGACGGGCAACTACAAATCCGACCAGGTTCACGTGCCCGCGCTGCTCGACCGGCTGGGCCAGTAGCAGATGTCGATGATTGCCTTCGACCCGCAGCTGCCGCTAGGCCTGATCGCCGCCTTGGCCGGGCTGAGCCTCGTGGCGCTGGTTCTGGCGCTGTGGCGGGGGCTGGGCGGCTGGTGGCTGCGCGCGCTGGCGGCGCTGGTGCTGCTGGTGGCGCTGGCGCAGCCGTCCTGGCGCCAGGAGGACCGGCTGCCGGTTGCCGACATCGCGCTCGTGGTGATCGACGAGAGCGCCTCGAACCGGATCGGGCTCCGGCCCGACCAGGTGACGGCGGCGATCGACGGCCTCGGGGCACGGCTCGACCGGCTCCGCGAGACCGGCGGGCTGGAGCTGCGCGAGATCCGGGTGCGCGACCGGGGAGAGGACGGGACCCGGCTCCTCGGCGCGCTGGCCGAGGCGGCGGCGGAAATCCCGCCCGACCGGATCGCCGGGGCGATCCTGGTGACCGACGGTCAGGTGCACGACGCCGATGCGCTGGCGGAATTCCCCGGCCCGGTCCATGTGCTGCTCAGCGGCAGCGCCGCGGACTGGGACCGCCGCATCGTGATCGAGACGGCGCCGGCCTTCGCGATCATCGACGAGCCGGTCAGCGTGACCCTGCGCGTGGAGGACATCGGCACGGCGCCGGAGAATGGCGGGTTCGCGCCGCTGACCATCGCGCTCGACGGCACCACGCCGCTGCGCTTCGACGTGCCGGTGGGCGAATCGGTCACGCTGCCGGTCACGCTCGGGCGCGGCGGGGTCAACGTGCTGGAATTCGCCACGCCGCAGGTGACGGGTGAACTGACCGAGCGCAACAATGCTGCCGTGGTCTCGATCAACGGCGTGCGCGACCGGCTGCGGGTGCTGCTCGTCTCGGGCGAACCCTATCCCGGCGAGCGCACCTGGCGGAACCTGCTGAAATCCGACAGCGCCGTCGACCTGGTGCATTTCACCATCCTGCGCCCGCCGGAGAAGCAGGATTTCGTCCCGGTCTTCGAGCTCTCGCTGATCGCCTTCCCCACCCAGGAGCTCTTCATGGAGAAGGTCGACGAGTTCGACCTGATCATCTTCGACCGCTACAAGCGCCGCGGCATCCTGCCGAACGATTATTTCGAGAACATCGCCCGCTACGTGCGCGACGGCGGCGCGCTCCTGGTCGCCGCGGGCGAGGATTTCGCCGGCGCCGAGAGCCTCTACCGCTCGCCGCTGCGCGGGGTGCTGCCGGTCCAGCCCACCGCCCGGGTGGTGGAGCGGGGCTTCGCGCCGCGGATCCCGGAGCTGGGCCATCGCCATCCGGTCACCGCCGACCTCGAATCCCATGCCCCGCGCCCGCCGGCCGCGGACGGCACGCCGGGCTGGGGCCGCTGGTTCCGCATCGTCGAGCTCGACGCCCCGGAGGGCGAGGTGGTCATGACCGGCCCGGACGACCGGCCGCTCCTGGTGCTCGACCGCCAGGGGGAGGGGCGGGTCGCGGTGCTGGCCTCCGACGAGGCCTGGCTCTGGAGCCGCGGTTACGAGGGCGGCGGACCGCAGCTCGAGCTGCTGCGCCGTCTGGCCCATTGGCTGATGAAGGAGCCGGAGCTGGAGGAGAACGTGCTGCTCGGCACCGGCGACGGCGGCGACGTGGCGGTGACGCGCCGCACGCTCGAGGCCGAGATCCCGCCGGTGACCGCCACCAGCCCCTCGGGCGCGAGCGAGGAGGTGGCGATGAAGGAGGTGGCGCCGGGGCGTTGGGAAGGCCGGATCGCCGCGGCCGAGCATGGCGTCTGGCGGCTGGAGAACGGCGATCTCGCGGCGGTGGCGGTGGTCGGGCCCTCGGCGCCGCGGGAATTCGAGAACCCGGTGTCGGACGGAGCGGCGCTCGCGCCGCTGGCGGCGGCGACGCGCGGCGGGATCCTGCGGCTGGAGGACGGCGTGCCGGACATCCGCCGCGTGCGCGAGGGCCGGGTCGCCGCGGGACGCGGCTGGATCGGGCTCGCCGACCGCGAGGCCTATCAGCTTCGCGACATCCGGCAGGTGGCGCTGGCGCCGGCATGGCTCATGCTGATCCTCGCCGTGGCACTGGCCTTCGGCGCCTGGCGCATCGAGGGGCGCTAGGCAGGAGAAGGGCATTCGAAGACGCGGCTCGGTCCGCCCGGGTTTAAGTCGGGCCCAGAGTCACCGTCTCGCCCGGCGGGCGCTGCCCTCGTCTTGTTGCGGGACCGATTGGGCGCTTGGGGCGCGGCCTTTTTCGCCCCGACCGGCCGTGGTAGCATCCGGCGCTTGCCGTCCCTCGGCCCTTGACGGGAGAAGCCGATGCAGATGCCCGATCCCGATCCGGCGATCCTCGCGCGCAAGGAGGCGATCGTCGCGAAGCTGAAATCGATCCTGCCGGAGGACGCGGTGATCTCCGATCCCGCCGAGGTCAAGGTCTACGAATGCGACGCGCTGACCGCCTATCGCTGTCCGCCGCTGGCGGTGGTGCTGCCGGCCTCCACCGAGGAGGTCGCCGCGGTGCTGCGGCTCTGCCATGGCGAGCACGTGCCGGTGGTGCCGCGCGGATCGGGGACCAGCCTCGCGGGCGGGGCGCTGCCGACCGCCGACTGCGTGGTCCTCGGCGTGGCGCGGCTGACGGCGGTGCTGGAGACCGATTACGAGAACCGCTTCATCCGCCTGCAGACCGGGCGGACCAACCTCAGCGTGACCGGGGCGGTGGAGGATGAGGATTTCTTCTACGCGCCCGACCCTTCGAGCCAGCTCGCCTGCGCCATCGCCGGCAATATCGGGATGAATTCCGGCGGCGCGCATTGCCTGAAATACGGCGTGACCACCAACAACCTGCTCGGCGTGACCATGGTGCTGATGGACGGCACTGTGGTGGAACTCGGCGGCGCGCATCTCGACGCGGCGGGCTACGACCTGCTCGGGGTGATCTGCGGCTCCGAGGGGCAGCTCGGCGTGGTGACCGAGGCGGTGCTGCGCATCCTGAGGAAGCCCGAGGGCGCGCGCCCGGTGCTGATGGGCTTCGGCTCCAACGAAGTCGCCGGCGCCTGCGTGCGCGACATCATCAAGGCCGGCGTGCTGCCGGTGGCGATCGAGTTCATGGACCGGCCCTGCATCCGTGCCTGCGAGGATTTCGCCCATGCCGGCTATCCGGACGTGGAGGCGCTCCTGATCGTCGAGGTGGAGGGATCGGAGGCCGAGATCGCCGAGCAGCTGGCCAAGATCACCGAGATCGCGCGAAGCCACGATCCGCTGGAGCTGCGCGAGAGCCGCTCGGCGGCGGAAAGCGCGCTGATCTGGAAGGGGCGGAAGGCGGCCTTCGGCGCCATGGGCCAGATCAACGACTATATCTGCCTCGACGGCACCATCCCGGTCAGCGCCCTGCCGGAGGTGCTGCGGCGTATCGGCGAGATGACCGCGGGCTACGGGCTCGGCGTGGCCAATGTCTTCCATGCCGGGGACGGCAACATGCACCCGCTGATCCTCTACAATGCCAATGCGCCGGGGGAGCTCGAGAAGGCCGAGGCGCTGGGCGCCGATATCCTGACGCTCTGCGTCGAGGTCGGGGGGTGCCTGACCGGCGAGCACGGGGTCGGCGTCGAGAAGCGCGACCTGATGGCGGTTCAATACGCGCCGGAGGACATCGAGGCGCAGCTGCGGGTCAAGGACGTCTTCGACCCCGACTGGCTCCTGAACCCGGCCAAAGTCTTCCCGCTGGAAAGCTCGAAGGCCCGCCGGGCGGCGTGATCCGGGCGGGGTGCCGGGCGGTTGGTCCCACTCCCGACCGTGCCCCGGCGGCCGGTGCGTGGCCGTTGCGGTAGCGCAGCGAAGCAATCACACGACGATGGGAGGGCGGCAAGGTTCCGTTGGCAGGGTCGATCTGAGCGGCCGTCGCCGCTGGATTCGCGGCCGGACTGCTACGGCGCCTCCGCGCGGGCAAAGGCTGCATCGGTAAGTCAAAGGGGGCGGGACGGCGGTTCAGTCCCGTGGACCGTCGGGGCGGGTGAGCACGAAGGTTGCGGCACCGGCGAGGCAGGCGGCCTGGATGGCGAGCAGGCGGAGCGGCAGGCCGGCGAGGAGGCTGAGCGCGAGGGTCAGGGCCATGAGTGCCGTGGCCAGCCGCTTGGCGCGCGGGGCGATGGCGCCGTAGCGCTCCCAGTCCTGGATCGGCGGGCCGAAGCGCGGATGGCTCTCGAGCCAGTGGCGCAGGCGCGGCGAGCCGCGGGCGAAAGCGAAGGCCGCCAGCAGCACGAAGGGCGTCGTCGGCACCAGCGGCAGCAGGACGCCGATGGCGCCGAGCGCGAGGAACGCGCTGCCCATCCCGGTCCAGAAGATGCGGCCCAAGACTGTCTCCCGACGATTGCCTCTTCCTGGTAAGGATAGTGCGCCCAGGCCGCCATTGCGATGGCTTGCCTTGCTTCGGGGTTTGCGGACATGATCGCGCAAGGAGGCGATGGCCGCGACCATGACCGAATTCCAGCCGGAGACCGAGGCGGAGCTCGCCGGGCTGATCCGCGAGGCCGGGGCGCAGGGCGGGGGCTTTGCTATCCGCGGCGGCGGCACGCGCGCAGGGCTCGCTGCGGAGGGGGCGGCTCGGCTCTCCACCGTGGGCCTGAGCGGCATCAGCCTCTACGAGCCTGGCGCGCTGACGCTGGTGGTGCGGGCCGGCACGCCGCTCGCCGAGGTCGAGGCGGCGCTGGCGTCGGAAGGACAGGTCCTGCCCTTCGAGCCCTGGGATGCGCGGGCGCTGACCGGGCGGACCGGCACGCCGACCATCGGCGGGGTGGTGGCGACCAACGCCTCCGGGCCGCGGCGAATCCAGGCCGGTGCCTGCCGCGACAGCATGATCGGCATCCGCTTCGTCGACGGGACCGGGGCGGTGGTCAAGAACGGCGGGCGGGTGATGAAGAACGTGACCGGGCTCGACCTCGTCAAACTGCTGGCCGGGAGCCACGGCACGCTCGGGGTGATCACGGAGGTGGCGTTCAAGCTGCTTCCCGGGCCAGCGGCCACCGCGAGCGTGGTGTTCGACGGGCTTTCGGCCGAGGAGGCGGTCGGGGCGATGACCGCAGCGCTCGGCACGCCTTTCCAGGTCTCGGCGGCGGCGCATCTGCCCGCGGGCGCGGGAGAAGCCTCGGCCACGCTGCTGCGGCTCGAGGGGCTCGCCGGCTCGGTCGCCTACCGGTCCGGGGAACTGGCGCGTGCGCTCCGGCGCTTCGGGATGGCGCGGGTGGTGGAGGGGCCGGGCGACTGGCCGGCGATCCGCGACGCGGCGCGGCTCGGCGGGAGCGACGGCGCGGTCTGGCGGATCTCGGCCAAGCCGACCGACGGCGCGCGGGTCGCGGCGCGGCTGGGGCCGGCGGAGGTGATGCTCGACTGGGGCGGCGGCCTGATCTGGGCGCTGGCGCCGGAGGATTTCGACCTGCGGGCTGCGCTCGGCGGCGTGCCGGGCCATGCGACGCTGGTGCGCGCCGGCGCCGAGGCCCGCGCCCGCTGGGGCGTCTTCCATCCCGAGCCGCCGCCGGTGGCGGCGATCGCGGCGGGGTTGCGTGCGCGCTTCGATCCGAAGGGCGTGCTCAATCCGGGCCTGATGGCGCCGCACGATCCGGTTCCGGCCTGAGCGGGGAGGCGCGATGCAGACGAACTTCACCCCCGAGCAGCTGCGCGACCCCGGCATCGCGCGGTCGAACGAGATCCTGCGGGCCTGCGTGCATTGCGGCTTCTGCACCGCGACCTGTCCAACCTACCAGGTGCTCGGAGACGAACTCGACAGCCCGCGCGGGCGCATCTACCTCATCAAGGACATGCTGGAGGCGGGACGGCCCGCGGACGAGAAGACCGTCCGGCACATCGACCGGTGCCTCAGCTGCCTCGCCTGCATGACGACCTGCCCCTCGGGGGTGCATTACATGCATCTGGTCGATCATGCGCGGGACCATATCGAGAAGACCTACCGGCGCCCGCGCTTCGAGCAACTGCTCCGCTGGACGCTGGCGCGCATCCTGCCCTATCCGCGGCGGTTCCGGCTGGCGCTGCTCGGGGCCAGGATCGGGCGGCCTTTCGCGGGGCTCCTGCCCGATCCGCGGCTGAGGGCCATGCTGGAGATGGCGCCGAAGTCGATCCCGCCAGTCAGCCGCATGGACGATCCGCAGGTCTTCCCGGCAGAGGGTGAGCGGCGGCGACGGGTGGCGCTGATGACCGGCTGCGCCCAGCGCGCGCTCAACACCGACATCAACGAGGCGACGATCCGGCTCCTGACACGGCATGGCTGCGAGGTGGTGATCGCCGAGGGCGCGGGCTGCTGCGGCGCGCTCACCCATCACATGGGGAAGGCCGCGGAAAGCCATGCCTCGGCAGCGAAAAACATCCGGGCATGGACGCGAGAGGTAGAGGGCGCAGGGCTCGATGCCATCGTGATCAACACCTCTGGCTGCGGCACCACGGTCAAGGACTACGGCCACATGTTCCGCAACGACCCCCTGGCGGCGGAGGCGGCGCAGGTGGCGGGGCTGGCGCGGGACGTGAGCGAGGTGATGGAGGATCTCGGGCTCGCCGGTGCGGAGGCGCCGCCGCTGCGCGTCGCCTATCACGCCGCCTGCTCGCTCCAGCACGGCCAGCAGATCCGCTCTGCGCCCAAGGCGCTCTTGAAGGCAGCGGGCTTCGAGGTGGTCGAGCCGCGGGACGCGCATCTCTGCTGCGGCTCGGCCGGGACCTACAACCTGATGCAGCCCGAGATCTCCGCTGCGCTCAAGGCGCGCAAGCTCGCGACGCTGCTCGATCGCGGCCCGGAGGTGATCGCCGCCGGCAATATCGGCTGCATGATGCAGATCGGCTCGGGCACTTCGGTGCCGGTGGTCCATACCGTCGAGTTGCTCGATTGGGCGACCGGCGGGCCGAAGCCGCGGGCGCTGGGCGGGCGGTGAGGCGCATCCTGCTTTTCGCGCTCTGCCTGACGGCGCCGCCGCTCGCGGCGCCGGCCGAAGACGGGCGGGTGCGGCGGATGCTCGGGGAAGTGGAGGCGGCGGATTTCCGCGGCGTCGGCCGGCTAAACGTGGCGGGCCGGCGGTTCTGCACCGCGGCGCTCGTCTCGGACCGGCACGCGGTGACGGCCGCGCATTGCCTCTATCATCCCCTCACGCGCCGGCCGGTGCCGCTTGCCGATCTGCGCTTCGTCGCCGGGCTGCGCCGCGACGCGCATGCGGCGCTGCGCGGCGTGGCGCGGGCGGCGGTCCCGCCGGACTACGTCTATGACGGCGAGCCGAGCTTCGAGAACCTGCGGCGGGACATCGCGCTCCTGGAGCTCGATGCCGCGATCCCGGCGGAGCAGGCGCCCGCCTTCCGTCCAGGACCGATGCCCGAAGGCGGGGCGGTGATCGAGATCGTCTCCTATGCCCGCGACCGGGCGCAGGCGGCCTCGATCCAGGACGGATGCCGCATCGTCGCGCGCATCCGCGAGGTGGCCGCGCTCGATTGCGAGGTCAATCTGGGCGCCTCGGGCGCGCCGGTGCTGGTGCCCGGCAAGGCGGGCCGGGAGCTCTGGGCGGTGGTCTCCTCGATCGGGGCGACGGATTCGGGCGGCGAGGTCACGCTGGCGGTGCTGGCCGAGCCCGAGCTTGCGGCGCTCGAGGCGGGACTCGGCGGGGCGGTGCCGGATTCCGCAGGCGCCGCACCTGCTTCGGAGCCTTGAAAGCCCCGGCGGGCCTTCCCAGATAATCGCCATCCGGTGCCGCGGAGCGGGCCGGCTCCACTGCAAAGGGCCTGTCCCGAGGGAAGGCCCGAACCCTGTATCGCTTCTGAAGGAGGATGCATCATGCGTCATTTCGACCTCACCCCCCTCTATCGTTCGACCGTCGGCTTCGACCGTCTGGCTTCCGTGCTCGACCAGGTCATGGCCTCCGATGTGGGCTCGAACGCCTATCCGCCCTACAACATCGAGAAGACCGGCGAGGATGCCTATCGCATCACCATCGCGGTGGCCGGGTTCTCGGAAGCCGAACTTTCCATCGAGGCCCGCGACGGCCAGCTGGTCGTGACCGGGCGCAAGGCCGAATCCGAGGACAAGGCCAATTTCCTGCATCGCGGCATCGCCACGCGCGCCTTCGAGCGGCGCTTCCAACTCGCCGACCATGTGCGGGCGGAGAATGCGGTGACCGAGAACGGCCTGCTGCACATCGACCTCGTGCGCGAAGTGCCGGAGGCGCTGAAGCCGCGCAAGATCGAGATCGCGGGCAAATCCGCGATCGAGGGCAAGGCCGAAGCCGCCGCCTGAGCCCGCAGCCTCCAAGCAACGCACGAACGGCCCGCCCCGGCGGGCCGTTTCCTTTTTATTGCTGGATCGCAAAGACCGAACGTAGAGGGGCGAGCATCCGGTGCCGGTACTTGCCTTCGGCGACGCACTGTGAGCTTCTGAACCTTCGGACATTCATGGGGAGCGGCGGATGATCGAACCGGAGGTTTTGGCGGCTTACGCTTTGATCGTTCTCGGCTTTGTTTTCATCCCGGGACCGGCAACTCTTCTGACGGTCGCGCGCGCGACGACGTCCGGAACGAAGGTCGGCATCGCGACGGGAGCGGGCATCACCGTTGGCGACTTTCTGCATACCATCATGGCCGTTGTCGGCATTTCGGCCATCATTGCGGCCTCCGCGACGCTCTTCACCATCGTGAAGTTCCTCGGTGCGGCCTATCTGGTCTACCTCGGCCTGAAGGCGGCTTTCGAGAAGGCAGCGGTCGATCTGGGGCAGGGGCGCGTCCCGATCTCTGCGCCCCAAGCGTTCCGGCAGGCGATCCTGGCCGAAGTCCTGAACCCCAAGACCGCGCTTTTCTTCCTCGCGTTCCTGCCACAGTTCGTCGCGCCGGAGAAAGGTTCCATCGTGCTGCAACTGACAATCCTGGGGCTGACCTTCGCAGCGATCGGGCTTTTCAGCACCGTCGCCTATTCGCTTGCCGCCGGCCGTCTCGGCAATTTCCTCCGACGGAATCCCACCGTTCTCAAGTGGCAGGGCAAGGTGGTGGGGGGCGTCTATTGCGCCCTCGGAATCCGCTTGGCGCTCCAGGAACGATAGGCGGGCTTTCGGCTCGCAGCGGCGAAGCCCCTGATGCCGACCGCCAACTGGTGCCAGCGACCCGAGCCGTCGCTTCCTGTCCCGCGCGGGGCCGGGCCGACCTTGCCGTGGGCGGGCGCGCGGGCGCGCCTTCCAGGACCGGTCCGTCCAAACGAAGAAAGGGCCGCGCCCGGGCGGGTGCGGCCCCTGATGCAATCCTGCGGCGCGGATCAGCCCTGGCGGGCCTTGAAGCGGCGCTGGGTCTTGTTGATGACGAAGATGCGCCCCTTGCGGCGCACGACGCGGCAATCGCGGTGGCGCTGCTTCAGGGAGCGAAGCGAGTTTCTGACCTTCATGGCCTCTCTCCTCTTGCGGCGCGCGGCCCGGCCTGCGCCTTGGGTTTCAGACGGCCCTTGCGGGCGCCCCGGATGATCGCCGGGGATATGGTGGGCGTAACTGGGATTGAACCAGTGACCCCTTCGATGTCAACGAAGTGCTCTCCCGCTGAGCTATACGCCCGAAGTACGGAGTGGCTCCGCTTCGATGCCGCGTCCATATACGCAGCCGCAATGGGGTTCAAGTGATTTTGCCTGACGGCCCGGAGAGGCTATACTCCGTCGTCGCCTCCGGGGTTGCCGAATGAACGAGCAGGTCTTTTCGCTGCGGATGCCGGTCGAGCGCAGCTCCTGCGCGGTGTTCAACTCCCCGCACAGCGGGCGGGATTATCCGGCCGCCTTTCTCGAATCGAGCCGGCTCGATCCCTTGCAGATTCGCTCGTCCGAGGATGCCTTCGTGGACGAGCTCTTTGCCCGGGCGCCGGAATGCGGCGCGCCCCTGCTCGCAGCGCGGGTGCCGCGGGCCTTTCTCGACCTCAACCGCGGCCCCGAGGACCTCGATCCGGCGCTGATCGACGGGGCGGCGCGGCGCGCCGTCAATCCGCGGATCGTGGCGGGTCTCGGGGTCATCCCGCGGGTCGTCGCCGAGGGACGGCCGATCATCGAGGGCAAGCTGACGCTCGCCGAGGCCGAGCAGCGCATCGCGGCCCACTGGCATCCCTATCACGCCGAACTCGCCACCTTGGTGGACGGCGCGCGGGCGCGCTTCGGCAGCGCGATCCTCTTCGATTGCCATTCCATGCCCCATGACGCGCTCGCCACCGCGCCGGTGGTCTGGGGCCGGCGACCGGACGTGATCCTCGGCGACCGGTTCGGCGCGGCCTGCGACCGCTGGCTGATCGATGCCGCCACCGAGATCTTCACGGCGGCGGGCTTCGTGGTCGCGCGCAACGCGCCCTTCGCAGGGGGCTACATCACCCAGGCCTATGGCCGGCCGCGGATGGGTGTGCATGCCCTGCAGATCGAGATCGACCGGGCGCTCTACATGGACGAGGCGAGGGTCGAGCGGCTGCCGTGCTTCGAGCAGATCCGGGGGCGAATCGGCGCTGCGGTCGCCCGCTTGAGCGAACTCGGGCCCCGCGAGATGCGCGTGGCGGCGGAATAGCGGTTCCCGAAAAAAAGGGGCCGTGCACGAGGCACGGCCCAAGTTTAGGGAGGAAACGCCCATAGGGCGTGTATGATGCAACGCATCACGAATATGAGTTTATGTCGCGCCGCAGCATAGTCAACGGGTGCAGCGCAAAAAAACCCGAAAAAAGCGCCCGCGAGAAGATCCCGCCCAATTTTCGGGCAAATGCCCGGATGAGGGCAGGGTCCTAGCGGATCGACCGGCCAAATCGGATCGAGTCACGACCAAATTTGGCGCGAATCCGGTCGGCTGTACGTTCAGCGGCGACAATACGGGCGCCGGAGCGGTCCAGGAAATCGTCGCCGGGGTCGCAGGCGGCTTCCGGAACCAACCCGGCGAGGCCGATTCCGATCAGGCGGAAGGGCGCCTGGTCCATGTCGCGGTGCAGCAAAGGCAGGGCGATCCGATAGATCCGTTCGGCCATCTGGCTCGGAGCGGACAGGGCCTGGCGGCGGGTGAGGATGCGGTGGTCGGCCCGCTTGAGCTTCAGCGTCACGGTGCGGCCGCCCAGGCTCCTCGCCTTGGCGCGGGCGGAGACCTGCTCGGCGAGCGACCAGAGATGCCAGCGCAGGGCGCTCTCGTCGGCGATATCCTCGGCGAAGGTGGTCTCGTGGGAGATCGACTTGATGGCCCGGTCGGGCGAGACGGGGCGGTCGTCGGCGCCCTGGGCGAGATGCCAGAGGCGGTCGCCGAGCGATCCGAAGCGACGGATCAGCCATTTGCGGTCGCGGGAGCGCAGGTCGGCGAAGCTTCGCAGCCCCTCGGCCTCGAGCGCCCGGACCGCGGCCTTGCCCACGCCCCAGATCAGCGACAGCGGGCGGGGGGCGAGGAAGGCCGCCGTCTCGGCGCGGCCGATGAGCGCGAAGCCGCGTGGCTTGTCGAGGTCCGAGGCGATCTTGGCGAGGAACTTGTTGTGGGAGAGGCCGATGGAGGCGGTGAGGCCGAGTTCGGCCTCGATGCGGGACTGCAGGCGCGCGAGCAGATGCGCCGGCGGGGCGCGGTGCAGGCGCTCGGTGCCCGTGAGGTCGAGGAAGGCCTCGTCGAGGGAGAGCGGCTCGACCAGCGGCGTGAGCTCCAGCATCAGGGCGCGGATCTCGCGGGAGATCTCGACATAGGTCGCCATGCGCGGCTTCACCACCACCGCCTCGGGGCAGAGCGCGAGCGCCTTGAACATCGGCATGGCCGAGCGCACGCCGCGGATGCGGGCGATGTAGCAGGCGGTGGAGACCACGCCGCGCCGCCCGCCGCCGACGATCACCGGCCGGTCGGCGAGGCTGGGGTCGTCGCGCTTTTCCACCGAGGCGTAGAAGGCGTCCATGTCGAGATGGGCGATGGCGAGCCCGGTCAGCTCGGCATGGGCGAGCGTGCGGCGCGAACCGCAGGCCGGGCAGCGGCCGGCGCCGTCCCAGGCGGCCAGGCAGTCGCGGCAGAGGGCGTGCATCGGGCGAGCATAGCAGAGGGCAGGGGGCGGCGGGAGGGGGATGCGCGCGCGCGCACATCCTGGCAAGCTGTTGATTCAGAAAGGATTTGCCCGCGGAGTTAACCGGATCGAAACCCCT
>JACKKC010000032.1 GCA_020637615.1 Rhodovulum sp. | reverse complement strand
GTGCCCCGGCTCCGCCCGGTGACCCCGGCGATGCCCGCGACGGTGGAGCCTCCGGTCAGGAGGCGGAGAACCTCGATCTCGGCGGGGGCCAGGTCGAAGACCCGGGCCAGCAGGCGCGAGACCTCCACCGACCAAGCCTGTTCGGTGGTGACCGCAAGGACCAGCGACCGCGCTCTCCCGCCCTGCAGGGGCCGGAGATGGACCTGGACGACCCGCTCCGGGCCGTCCGGCCGCAGACGCACGACATCCTCGCGGAGCGCGCCGGCCCCGGCGACCTCGGCGACCCGCTGCGCGAACTCGGTGCAGGTCGCGCCGTCGAGCGGCATGGACCGGATCGTGTCGCCTGGCGAGAGCCTGAAGGCGACGCGCGCGGCGTCATTGGCCGCGATCACCTCGCCGTCCTCCGTGAGCACCATCGACGCGCCGCAGATCGATTGCAGCGTATCGTTGAAGTGCTGCCGCTCCGCGGCCCTGAAGCTCTCCAGGATCCGGACGGCTCCGGCCACCTGGCGCGCGAATTCCGAACCGGCGGCGCCAGTCAGCCAGAGGACACGATCCTGCCCGGAATCGACGATCCGCTCATCCCAGAGCGCGATCAACTCCCCCAGACGTTCCGGGCTGACCGATACGTCGAGGAGGCTTCCGACCAGATCCCGGGATTGGATCTTGTTGTCCAGGGCGCACCTCCGGAACGATGGTCTCATCAGCCTTCGGGCAATTCAAGACGGGAGACCATGCGGCCGGCCGCCAGTGCGGCGCTACCCTCTCAGCCTTCCAGCCGGCTGATCATGACACTGCAGAGCGGCTTCTTGCCGATCGCGTCGTCGCAGGTCTTGGAGCAGCTGCGCAGGATCAGTTCCTCCAGCGCGTCGTCGTCGGCGATCTCCGCCTTGCGGGCGCGGGCGAGCACCCGGCCGATCTCGGCCTCCAGCGTGCCCTCGATCCCGTCGCGCAGCCGCGGGTCGTCGGGAAGGCCGGTCGCCTGGACCCAGACGTCGCCGAGCGGCCGCCCGTCCTCGTCGATCACCACACTCACCGACACATGGCCGCGGATCGCCATGCGGATGCGGTCGCGCACCACGCCGTCGGTCGCGCCGATCAGTTCCGAGCCGTCGAGATAGAGCCGCCCGGTCTCGATCCGCTCCACCGCCACCGGCGCCTCGCCGGCGAGATCGAGCATGGTGCCGTTGGGCGCCACCACCGCCGCGGTGCCGCGGGATTCGGCGAGCTCGGCATGGGCGGCCAGGTGCCGGTGCTCGCCATGCATCGGCACGATGGCCCGCGCCCGCACCAGGTCGTGCATCGCCTCCAGATCCGGCCGGTTCGGATGGCCCGAGACGTGGTAGCGTCCGTCGCTGTCGTCGATGGCGCGCACGCCCCTTTCGCTCAGCTGGTTGAGGATGCGCGCCACGCTCACCTCGTTGCCGGGGATGGTCTTGGAGGAGAAGAGGAAGGTGTCGCCCTTCTTCAGCTCGAAGCCCATGTATTTGCCCGCGGCGAGCTGGGCGGTGGCGGCGCGGCGCTCGCCCTGGCTGCCGGTCGCGAGCAGCATGAGCCGGTCGCGCGGAATGCCGTCGGCGTCGAGCGGGTCGATGGTCTTGGGGAAGTCGTCCAGCACTTCGGCGGCATGGGCGGTCCTGAGCATTGTGTTCATCGCCCGGCCTAGCACCACCACCTCGCGCCCCGCGGCCTTGCCCGCCTGCGCAAGCGTCTTCAGCCGCGCGACGTTGGAGGCGAAGGTGGTCGCCGCGACCAGCCCCTCGGCGCCGCGCACCAGCGCGGTGATCGGCGCCGCGAGCGAGGCCTCGGACCGGCCGGGATGATCGGAGAACACGTTGGTCGAATCGCAGACCAGCGCCTTGACGCCGGCATCCCCGATCGCCCGGAAGGTCGCCGGCTCGAAGGGCTCGCCGACCAGCGGCGTCGGGTCCACCTTGAAGTCGCCGCTGTGCAGGATCCGCCCCGCGGGCGTGTCGATCACGAGGCAGGACGCCTCCGGAATGGAATGCGACACCGGCACGAAGCCCACGGTGAAGGGGCCGGCATGGGTCACATGCGGCCAGGCGTCGGCCTGCCGCACCGCGCCGGTGTCGTGGCCCGAGCGCTCCATCTTGCCCTTGGCAAGCGCCGCGGTGAAGCGCCGCGCATAGACCGGCGCCTTGAGTCGCGGCCAGAGGATGCCGAGCGCGCCCACGTGGTCCTCGTGGCCATGGGTGATGAAGATCGCCTCCAGCCGGTCGGCGCGGGCCTGGATCCAGGACGGATCCGCCATGATCAGCTCGACGCCCGGGGTCGAGGCCATGTCCGGGAAGGTCACGCCGACGTCGACGAGGATGAAGCGCTCGGCGTCCTTTGGCCCGAAGCCGTAGAGATACATGTTCATGCCGATCTCGCCCGCGCCGCCGAGCGGGACGTAGATCAGCCGATCCTTCCTGGCCATGTCTTCCGCGTCACTCCATGTTCATGCGATCGATGAGCACCAGGCCGTGTATGGTCAGCTTGGTGTCGATCACCTGCAATACGTCCGTGCCCTGGGCGAAGAGGGTGCTGAGGCCGCCGGTGCCGATGACCGTCATCGGCCGGTCCCGCTCGGCGCGGATGCGGGCGCAGATGCCCTCGACCAGCCCGACATAGCCCCAGTAGACGCCCGATTGCATGCAGGCAACGGTATTGGTCCCGACCACGTGCTCTGGCTTGGACACGTCGATGAAGGGCAGGGCCGCGGCGGCGTCGTGCAGCGCCTTGAGCGAGAGGTTCACTCCGGGCGCGATGACCCCGCCCTCGTAGGCACCGTCCTCTCCCACCACGTCGAAGGTCGTGGCGGTGCCGAAATCGACCACGATCAGGTCGCCGCCATAGCGGTCGAAGGCGCCGACGGTATTGACCAGCCTGTCGGCGCCGACGTGGGTTGTGGGATCGACCCGCGGCGGCGGCCCGAGATTGACCTCCGGCTTGCCCACCACCAGCGGCCGGGTGTGGAAGTACCGGTCGGAGAGGATTCGCAGGTTGAAGACCACCTGGGGCACCACCGAGGAGATCACCACCGAGCGCACCTGCGGCCTGAGCCCGACATTGGCCATAAGCTGCTGCAGCCAGACGAAATACTCGTCCGCCGTGCGGGCACGCTCGGTGCTGCAGCGCCATTCGGCGACGATCTCCGTGCCGTCGTGCAGCGCGAAGACCGTGTTGGTGTTGCCGACGTCAATGGCGAGCAGCATGCGGCGCCTCCCCGGCCGAAGGACTATGCCCGAACTGAATCTCGGCCGCCGGCAGGCTAACCCGCCCCTGGGGCGTGACGAGCACCAGGGCGCCGCTCTCGTCGATGGTCTCGAAGCGCCCGCCGATCTCGCGGCCGGGCAGGCGCGCGGTGACCGTCTCGCCGAGCCGCGCGGCACGGGCGAGCCAGGCGGCGCGCAGGGGCGCGAAGCCCTCCTGCATGAGCCGGCGCTCCCAATGGTCGACCGCCGGCGCCAGGAGGTCGAGAAAGGCCTCCGGCGCGATCGAGACGCCGGCCCCGCTCAGGAGGTCCACCGGCTCCATCGCCCCCGGCTCCACCTCCGCGGCAGCCGGCGCCGCGGCGAGGTTGACGCCGATGCCGATGGCCAGCGCCGGCGCCTCGGGGCGCCCGCCGGTCTCGAGCAGGATGCCGGCAAGCTTGCGTCCCGCGAGCAGCACGTCGTTCGGCCATTTCAGCGCGAAGAGCTCCGCCCGCCCCGTCGCCGCGAGCAGCGCGTCGTGAAGCCCCAGCGCCGCCACGAAGGAGCGCAGGGCGGCCAGCGCCGGCGACCCCGGCGGGCGCATCAGCAAGCTCGCGGCGAGATTCCCCGGCAGGCTCGCCCAGGGCCGCCCCCTGCGGCCACGCGCCGCGGTCTGTTCCAGCGCCAGCAGCCAGACCGGGCCGCTCGCGCCGGTGACGGCCCGGCGCAGGGCCTCGGCGTTGGTGCTGTCGAGCCGGGCGAAGACCTCGCGGCCGACGCCCTCCGGCCAGTCGCCCACCCTACTGGACGAGGGTCGCGGCGGCCGAGGCGGCGAGCGTCTCCACCCCGAAGAGATTCACCACGCCCAGCACCATGGCGAGCGCCGAGCCGCCGAGCAGCGCCCAGTGCATCGCCGGCATGGCGCCTTCGAGCGGCGGGGCGGCCTCGCCGAAATACATCAGATAGACGATGCGCAGGTAGTAGAAAGCGCCGATCACGCTCGCCACCGCGCCGGCGACGGCGAGCCAGATCAGCCCGGCATCCACGGCGGCCATCAGCACGTAGAACTTCCCGAAGAAGCCGACCAGCGGCGGCACCCCGGCGAGGCTGAAGAGCAGCACCGCGAGCGCTGCCGCCCGCGCCGGCTCCACGCGGCTGTAGAGGCCCAGCGCGCCGATGTCGGTCACCGGCTTGCCGTCGCGCTGCATGTTGAGGATGAAGGCGAAGACGCCCACGTTCATGGTCACGTAGATCGCGATATAGATCAGGAGCGCCTGCGCCCCCTGCTCCGTCCCGGCCGCCAGTCCCATGAGCGCATAGCCCATGTGGCCGATCGACGAATAGGCCATCAGCCGCTTGATGTTGCGCTGGCCGATCGCGGCGACGGCACCGAGGAACATCGAGGCGACCGAGAGGAAGGCGAGGATCTGCTGCCATTCGCTCACCGCGCCGCCGAAGGCGTCGTAGAGCAGCCGCGCGAACATCGCCGCCGCGGCCGCCTTGGGCGCCGTCGCGAAGAAGGCGGTGACCGGCGTGGGCGATCCCTCGTAGACGTCCGGCGTCCACATGTGGAAGGGCGCGGCCGAGACCTTGAAGGCGATGCCCGCGGCGAGGAAGACCAGCCCGAAGATCAGCCCGAGCGACAGCGGCCCCTCGCCCACGGCCTGCGAGATGCCCGCGAAGGCCGTGGTGCCGGAATAGCCGTAGGTCAGGCTTGCACCATAGAGCAGCAGCCCCGAGGAGAGCGCCCCGAGCACGAAATACTTCAGCCCCGCTTCGGTGGAGCGCAGGCTGTCGCGCCGGAAAGCCGCGACGACGTAGAGCGAAAGGCTCTGCAATTCGAGCCCCATGTAGAGCACGATCAGATCCATGGCCGAGACCATGGTCATCATGCCGATGACCGAGAAGACGATCAGCACCGGATACTCGAACTTCAGCATCTCGGTGCGCTTGAGGTACTCGCCGCTCATCGCCAGCGCCGCGGCGGCGCCGAAGAGGATCACCACCTTGGCGAAACGCGCAAACCCGTCCGAGATGAATGAATCGTCGAAGGCGGTGCGCGCGCCCTCCGGCTGGAACCCCACGAAGAGCCCGGCCAGGACCAGCATCGCCACCGAGGCCCAGAGGATCGTGCCGCTGGGATCGCGCCGGCGGCTGTAGGCACCCCACATCAGGGCGGCCATCGCGAAAACCGCCAGCACCAGTTCGGGTGCGACCACGGAGAGGTTATGGGCAAGCATCGCGGATCCTCGCGGCGGTCAGTTCTGGGCGAGCGTCGTGGCCTGGGCCGCGAGCGCCGTTTCGGAATGGTCGATCAGCGCCGCCACCGACGGGCCGATCACGTCGAGCACCACCGCCGGGTAGACCCCGAGCAGCAGGGTGAAGGCGACGAGCGGCGCGAAGAGAAGCTTCTCCCGCCGGCTCATGTCCCGGATCGTCTTGAGGCTTTCCTTGATGAGATCGCCGAAGACCACGCGCCGGTAGAGCCAGAGCGCGTAGCCCGCCGAGAAGATCACGCCGGTGGCGGCGAAGAAGGCGACCCAGGTATTGACCTGATAGACCCCGGCCAGCGTCAGGAACTCGCCGACGAAGCCCGAGGTGCCCGGCAGCCCGACATTGCCCATGGTGAAGAGCATGAAGATCAGCGCGAAGACCGGCATGCGCACCACGAGCCCGCCATAGGCCGCGATCTCGCGGGTGTGCATCCGGTCGTAGATCACCCCGACGATGAGGAAGAGCGCGCCGGAGATGAAGCCGTGGCTCAGCATCTGGAAGATCGCCCCGTCGATGCCCTGCCGGTTCAGCGCGAAGATGCCCATGGTCAC
Source organism: Rhodovulum sp. (assembly GCA_020637615.1). Taxonomy (GTDB): domain Bacteria; phylum Pseudomonadota; class Alphaproteobacteria; order Rhodobacterales; family Rhodobacteraceae; genus Amaricoccus. The sequence goes on along the minus strand of JACKKC010000032.1, from coordinate 26,305 downwards.
GAAGCCCATATGCGCCACCGAGGAATAGGCGATCAGCTTCTTCATGTCCTCCTGCATCATCGCCACGAGGCTCGTGTAGACGATGGCGATCACCGAAAGCGTGAAGATGAAATCCTGCATCACCTCCGAGCCGACCGGGAACATCGGCAGACTGAAGCGCAGGAAGCCGTAGCCGCCCATCTTCAGGAGGATCGCCGCCAGCACCACCGAGCCTGCCGTCGGCGCCTGGACGTGCGCGTCCGGAAGCCAGGTGTGCACCGGCCACATGGGCATCTTCACCGCGAAGCTCGCGAAGAAGGCCAGGAACATCAGCGTCTGCGCCCCGCCCACCACGGTGATGCCGAGGACCGACATGGTCTCGGAGCTGAAGGCGAAGTCCATCAGCTTCGGGATGTCCGTGGTGCCCGCCTGCATGTACATGGCGATCATCGCCACCAGCATCAGCACCGAGCCGAGGAAGGTGTAGAGGAAGAACTTGAACGAGGCGTAGATGCGTTCCTTGCCGCCCCAGATGCCGATGATCAGGAACATCGGGATCAGACCGCCCTCGAAGAAGATGTAGAAGAGTACCAGGTCGAGCGCGCAGAAGACGCCGAGCATCAGCGTCTCGAGCATGAGGAACGCGATCATGTATTCCTTGACGCGGGTCTCCACATGCCAGCTGGCGCCGATCACGATGGGCATCAGGAGCGTCGTCAGCATCACGAAGAGCACCGAAATGCCGTCGACGCCCATCTTGTAGTTGAGCCCGCCGAGCCAGGGTCGCTCCTCGAGGAACTGGAAGCCGGTGTCGCCGGGATCGAAGCCGACGAGCACGAAGAGCGACAGCACCAGCGTCGCGGTGGTGGTGAACAGCGCGAGCAGCTTGGCGTTCTTCGCCGCCGCCTCGTCGTCGCCCCGCAGGAAGAGCAGCAGGACCACCGCGCCGATCAGCGGCAGGAAGGTGATGAGCGAGAGCAGGCTGTTCATTGTCCCGCACTCCGGATGGCGAGCCAGAGCGTCAGGAAGAGCAGTCCCAGCACCATGGCGAGCGCGTAGTGGAAGAGATAGCCCGACTGCGCCCGCCCCGCGAGCCGCGTGACGAAGGGCACGAAGCCCATGGCAAGCCCGTTGATGCCGCCGTCGATGGTCGCGCCATCGCCCTTCTTCCACAGGAAGGTGCCGAGCCACATCGCCGGCCGCACGAAAACGGCGTCGTAGATCTCGTCGAAATACCACTTGTTGAGCAGGAAGCGGTAGAGCACCGGCTGGTTCTCGGCCAGCGCCTTCGGCCGCGATGGATCGAGAATGTAGAACCAGTAGGCGATCGCGAGCCCGAGCAGCATCGCCAGGAAGGGCGAGACCTTGACCCAGACCGGCGCGTGATGCGCGTCGTCGATCACCGTGTTGTCGGGCGCGAAGAAGACCGCGCCGGCGGCCGCATGGGGCGCCGCGGCGGCATGGTCCGCCTCCGGCGCGGCGGCGGCGTGATCGGCCTCCGGTGCGGCGGCCGCGTCATGGCCGGGCTCCGCCTCCGCGGCTTCGGTGGCCGCCGCGTGCGTGTCCGCTTCAGTAGCCGCTTCGCCATGGCCTTCCGCGCCGGCTTCCGCATGGGCGGGCAGTCCGAAGAAGGCGCTCATGCGCTCGTGGTCGCCGAAGAAGGGGTTGTACCAGATCATGCCGGCCAGGATCGATCCCGCCGCCAAGACGCCGAGCGGCACCAGCATCGAGCGCGGGCTCTCGTGGGCATGCTCGTGCGCGTGATGGTCGCCCCGCTCCTCGCCATGGAAGGTCATGAAGATCAGCCGCCAGGAATAGAAGCTCGTCATCGCCGCCGCGACGACCAGCGCGACGAAGCCGAAGCCCGCGGCGGGATTCGCCCCCGCCCAGGCGCTCTCGATGATCGCGTCCTTGGAGAGATAGCCGGCGAAGCCGATATGGGTGAGCGGGATCCCGACGCCGGTGATCGCGAGCGTGCCGATCACCATCGCCCAGTAGGTATAGGGGATCTTCCTGCGCAGGCCGCCGTAGTTGCGCATGTCCTGCTCGTGATGCATCGCGTGGATCACCGAGCCGGCGCAGAGGAACAGGAGCGCCTTGAACCAGGCGTGGGTGAAGAGGTGGAACATCGCCACCGGATAGGCGCCCACGCCCGCCGCCACGAACATGTAGCCGAGCTGGCTGCAGGTCGAATAGGCGATGACGCGCTTGATGTCGTTCTGCACCAGGCCCACGGTCGCGGCGAAGAAGGCGGTGGCCGCGCCGATATAGGTGATGAAGGTCAGGGTGGACGGCGCCCATTCCAGCACCGGCGACATGCGGCAGACCAGGAACACGCCCGCCGTCACCATGGTCGCGGCATGGATCAGCGCCGAGACCGGCGTCGGGCCCTCCATGGCGTCCGGCAGCCAGGTGTGCAGGAAGAGTTGCGCCGATTTGCCCATGGCGCCGACGAAGAGCAGGAAGGACGCCAGTTCCGCGGCGTTCCAGTCGCGCCAGAGGAAGGAGACCTGCGTCTCGGCCAGCGTCGGCGCGGCGGCGAAGATGTCGTCGAGGGCGATCGAATCCACCAGGAAATAGAGCGTGAAGATGCCCAGCAGGAAGCCGAAGTCGCCGACCCGGTTGACGATGAAGGCCTTGATCGCCGCGGCCCCCGCGCTCTGCTTGCGATAGTAGAAGCCGATGAGGAGGTAGGAGGCGACACCGACGCCCTCCCAGCCGAAGAAGAGCTGCAGCAGGTTGTCGGCGGTGACCAGCGCCAGCATGGCGAAGGTGAAGAACGAGAGATAGGCGAAGAAGCGCGGCTTGTAGCTCTCGCCTTCCTTGAAGTTCACGTCGTGGTCCATGTAGCCGAAGCTGTAGAGATGCACGAGCGCGGAGACCGTGGTGACCACCACGAGCATGATCGCGGTCAGCCGGTCGAGGCGGAATCCCCAATCCGCGCTCAGGCTGCCGGAGACGATCCAGCGGAAGAACGCCCGGCTCTCGGTTTGGCCGTCGAAGGAGAAGAAGACGATCCAGGCGAGCAGGCAGGCGAGGAACAGCAGGCCCGTCGCCGTCATCATCGCCGCGCGTTCGCCCAGCCACTTGTAGCCGAAGCCGCAGAGCAGCGCGCCGAGCAGCGGTGCGAAGAGGATGATCGTGGTCATGGCGTCACCCCTTCATCACGTTGACGTCTTCGACCGCGATCGTTCCACGGTTGCGGAAGAAGCAGACGAGGATCGCGAGCCCGATCGCCGCCTCCGCCGCCGCCACCGTCAGCACGAAGAGCGTGAAGACCTGGCCGACGAGATCGCCGAGATAGGCGGAGAATGCCACGAGGTTGATGTTGACGGCCAGCAGCATCAGCTCGATCGACATCAGGATGATGATGACGTTCTTGCGGTTGATGAAGATGCCGAAGATGCCGGTGACGAAGAGGATCGCCGCGACGGTGAGGTAGTGTCCCAGTCCGATCATGCGCCCTGCCCCGGCTTGATGTCGACCAGCGTGACGGCGGTCTTGGGATCGCGATACATCTGCCCCAGCACGTCCTGGCGCTTGACATGGACCCGCTTGCGCAGCGTCAGCACGATGGCCCCGATCATCGCCACGAGCAGGATCAGCCCGGCCATCTGGAAGAGGAAAACGTAGCGCGTGTAGACGAGCATGCCGAGCGCGGCGGTGTTCTCCACCTGATCCGGCGGCGGGGTGACCGCGGCGCGCAGGCTCAGCGCCTCGTCCGAGATCTCCCAGGCCCCGAAGGCGAAGCCGAGCTGCACCAGGAGCACCAGCCCGATCAGCAGGCCGACCGGCAGATATTGCGCCATGCCCGCCTTGAGCGCGGCGAAATCCACGTCGAGCATCATCACCACGAAGAGGAAGAGCACGGCAACGGCGCCGACATAGACGATCAGCATAAGCATCGCCACGAACTCGGCCCCGAGCAGCACGAAGAGGCCGGCCGCCGAGAAGAAGGCGAGGATCAGCCAGAGCACCGAATGCACCGGGTTGCGCGCGAAGACCACCAGCGCCCCGGAAACGACCGCGACGATGGCGAAGAAATAGAAGGCTACGGCGGCGAACGCCATGTCGTGGTCCCCCTCAGCGGTACGGCGCGTCCAGTTCCAGGTTGCGGGCGATCTCGGCCTCCCAGCGGTCGCCGTTGGCGAGCAGCTTCGCCTTGTCGTAGAAGAGCTCCTCGCGGCTCTCGGTGGCGAATTCGAAGTTCGGCCCCTCGACGATCGCGTCCACCGGGCAGGCTTCCTGGCAGAAGCCGCAATAGATGCATTTCGTCATGTCGATGTCGTAGCGAGTGGTGCGGCGGCTGCCGTCCTCGCGCGGCTCGGCATCGATGGTGATCGCCTGCGCCGGGCAGATCGCCTCGCAGAGCTTGCAGGCGATGCAGCGCTCCTCGCCGCTGGGATAGCGCCGCAGCGCATGCTCGCCGCGGAACCGGGGCGATAGCGGCCCCTTCTCATGCGGATAGTTCAGCGTCGGCTTCGGCCGGAAGAAGTAACGCATGCCGAGCCAGAAGCCGGCGAAGAAGTCGGTGAGCAGGAAATAGCGCGCGGCCTTGTCGAGCGGAATTGCCATGGATCAGCCCCCGACTATCCAGCGCTGGTAGGCGCCCCAGAACAACCCGTATTGCGCGAAGAGACCCACCAGCGCCACCCATCCCAGGCTCAGCGGCAGGAACACCTTCCAGCCGATCCGCATCAGCTGGTCGTAGCGGTAGCGCGGCACGATCGCCTTGACCATGGCGAAGAGGAAGAAAAAGAACGCCATCTTCGCCACCATCCAGAAAACCCCGTCCGGCAGCCCGGGGATCGGCGAGAGCCAGCCGCCGAAGAAGAGCACCGAGATCAGCGCGCACATGAAGACCACGCTCATCAGCTCGCCGATCATGAAGAGCAGGAAGGGCGTCGAGGAATATTCCACCTGGTAGCCGGCGACGAGCTCGCTCTCCGCCTCGGGCAGGTCGAACGGCGGCCGGTTGGTCTCCGCCAGCGACGAGAAGAAGAAGAGGAACACCATCGGCAGATGCGGCAGCCAGAACCAGCTGAAGAGCCCCCAGTCGCCCGCCTGCGCCTCGACGATGCGGCTGAGGTTGAGCGAGCCCGCCGAGACCAGCACGCCGACGATGATCAGCCCCAGCGACACCTCGTAGGAGATCATCTGCGCCGCCGAGCGCAGCGCGCCGAGGAACGGGTATTTCGAGTTCGACGCCCAGCCGCCGGTGATGATCGCATAGACGTGCAGCGACGAGATCGCGAAGATGAAGAGGATCCCGACGTTCATGTCCGAGATCACCCAGCCCGGCGCCCAGGGGATCACCGCCCAGACGATCACCGGCAGCACGAAGGAGATCATCGGCGCGAGGAAATAGACCGCCTTGTCCGCCCCGGAGGGCACGACGACTTCCTTGACGATGTATTTCAGGAAGTCGGCGAAGCTCTGCAGGAGCCCCCAGGGCCCCACCACGTTCGGCCCCCGCCGTATCTGCACCGCCGCCCAGATCTTGCGGTCGGCATACATCAGGAAGGCCAGGGCCACCAGGATCAGCACCGTCACCAGCAGGCATTCCGCCAGGATCAGCAGGAAGAGGCCGAAGCCCGCGTCGAAGAAACCGTCCATGCCCTACTCCGCCGCCAGGGGTCGCGACCGGCTCTCGGCGAGCCGGGTCAGTTCGGCCATCACCGCGCTCGCGCGGGCGATCGGATTGACGAGATAATGCGCCCGCACCGCGCGGACGAAATCGCCCCCGGTCATTTCGCCGCGCGCCACCGGCGTCCAGGCGTTCTCCGGAACCACGTCGATCTCGCCCAGATGCGGCGCTGCCTCGAACATCGCCGCACGCAGGGCGCCGAGCGTGTCGAAGGGCAGCGTCGCGCCGAGTTCCGCCGACAGCGCCCGCAGGATCGCCCAGTTCTCCCGCGCGGCGCCCGGCGGGAAGCCGGCGCGACTCGCCATCTGCGGCCGCCCTTCGGTGTTCACGAAGATGCCGCCCTCCTCGGTCCAGGCAGCACCCGGCAGGATCACGTCCGCCCGATGCGCGCCCCGGTCGCCGTGGCTGCCCTGGTAGATCACGAAGGGGCCGGCGGGAATGTCGATCTCGTCCGCGCCGAGGTTGTAGACCACTTCCGCCCCGTCGAGCGCCGCCGCCATGCCCCCGTCGGTGGTGAAGCCGAGGTCCATCGCCCCGACCCGCCCGGCGGCGGTGTGCAGCACCAGAAGGCCCGAATTCGTCCGCGACGCCAGGTCCATCGCGGCCCCGAGCACCGCCTCGCCATCCTCGCCGGCGAGCGCGCGATTGCCCAGGATCACGATCGAGTCTTCCTCGCGGATCGCGTCGAAATCCTGTCCCGCCAGTTTGTCGAGCGCAGCGCGATCGGTGCCGAGATGGGTATAGGGATAGGTCAGGTCGACCGGCTCGCCGATCAGCCCGACCACCGCGCCGCGCAGCCAGGCCTTGCGGATGCGCGCGTTCAGCACCGGCGCCTCGGAGCGCGGATCGGTGCCGATCAGCATGATCTGCCGGGCGTTCTCGATCGATTCGATCGTCGCGGTGCCGACATAGCCCGAGCGGTTGCCCGCGGGCAGCTTCGCGCCGTCCGTGCGGCATTCCACTGCGCCGCCGAGCCCCGTCACCAGTTCCCTGAGCGCGAAGACCGCCTCGGTCGGGGCCAGATCGCCGGCAAGCGCGGCGACCCGCTTGCCCTTCACGGCGCCGGCCACGGCCGCGAAGGCCTCGCCCCAGCTGCAGGGCACGAGCCTGCCGTCCCGTCGCAGATAGGGCCGGTCCAGCCGCTGGCGGCGCAGCCCGTCCCAGATGAAGCGCGAGCGGTCCGCCAGCCATTCCTCGTTCACGCCGTCATGGTTGCGCGGCAAGATGCGCATCACTTCCCGCCCCTTGGCATCCACCCGGATGTTGGAGCCGAGCGCATCCATCACGTCGATCGATTCGGTTTTCTTCAGCTCCCAGGGCCGCGCCGTGAAGGCATAGGGCTTGGAGGTCAGCGCGCCGACCGGGCAGAGGTCGATGACGTTGCCCTGCAGCTCGGAGGTCAGCATCGCGCCGAGATAGGAGGTGATCTCGCTGTCCTCGCCGCGGCCGATCTGGCCCATCTCCGGCACGCCGGCGACCTCGGTGATGAAGCGCACGCAGCGGGTGCAGGAGATGCAGCGGGTCATCTTCGTGCCGACCAGCGGCCCCAGGTCGGGGTCGGTGGCGGCGCGCTTGGCCTCGCGGAAGCGGCTGAAATCGACCCCGTAGGCCATGGCCTGGTCCTGCAGGTCGCACTCGCCGCCCTGGTCGCAGATCGGGCAGTCGAGCGGGTGGTTGATGAGCAGGAACTCCATCACCCCCTCGCGCGCCTTCTTGACCATGGGCGAGGTGGTCTTGACCTGCGGCGGCTGGCCCTCCGGTCCGGGTCGCAGGTCCTTGACCTGCATCGCGCAGGAGGCCGCGGGCTTCGGCGGCCCGCCGACCACCTCCACGAGGCACATCCGGCAATTGCCGGCGATCGACAGCCGCTCGTGGTAGCAGAACCGCGGGACCTCGACGCCGGCCTCCTCGCAGGCCTGCAGGAGCGTCATCCGCGGATCGACCTCGATCTCGATGCCGTCGATGTTGATCTTGCGCAGGTCGCTCATGTCCTACTCCGCCGCCACCGGTGCGCAGCGCTCCGCGCGCGCCGCCCCGGCTCCCTTCAGATGCGCCCAGCCGAAGGCCTGGTCGCTGTCGCCGTGCTCCCTCAGATGCGCGAGCCGCAAGAGCCCCTCGTCGAGCGTCGGCCGGTGGCCGGGCTCGACCCACCACATCACGAAATGCCGCTCGCCCAGCAGCTCGAACCATTCCGCCCGCCGCTCGTAGAACTGGCGGTGGATGGTGCCGAACACGAAGGTCTCCAGCGCCTCGGCGCTCTCCCAGACGGTCAGGTTGGAGACGAAGCGCGGGTCGCCGTCGATCTTCGTCTCGGTATTGCCGGTCCCGGGCTCGCCGGAACCCTCCAACATCCAGACGAATCCCGGCATGCGACGCCCGAGCCCGTTCACCCGGTCGAGCGCGCCCATGAACTCGGCGACGCGCGGATCGTCGGTGTCGGCCACCAGCCGGCCGATGTTGAGCTGGGCGAGATGATGGCTCATTCCGCCGCCACCGCGCTGACGCGCCCGGTCCGCTTGGCCTTGATCCGGTCCTCGATCTCGTCACGGAAATGCCGGATCAGCCCCTGGATCGGCCAGGCCGCCGCATCGCCCAGCGCGCAGATCGTGTGGCCCTCCACCTGCTTGGTCACGTCGAGCAGCATGTCGATCTCGGCCGGCTCCGCCTCGCCGGTGACCAGCCGGTCCATGACCCGCATCATCCAGCCCGTGCCCTCGCGGCAGGGCGTGCACTGGCCGCAGCTCTCGTGCTTGTAGAATTTCGAGAGCCGCCAGATCGCCTTGATGATGTCGGTGGACTGGTCCATCACGATCACCGCCGCGGTCCCGAGCCCCGAGCGCTGCTCGCGCAGCCAGTCGAAATCCATCAGCGCCTCGGAACAGACATCCGCCGGCAGGCAGGGCACCGAGGATCCGCCCGGGATCACCGCCTTGAGGTTCTTCCAGCCGCCGCGCACCCCGCCGCAATGCTTCTCCAGCAGATCCTTCAGCGGGATCGACATCGCATCCTCGACCACGCAGGGATTCACCACATGCCCGGAGATGGCATAGACCTTGGTGCCCACGTTGTTCGGCCGCCCGAAGCTCGCGAACCAGCCGGGACCCCGCCGCAGGATGGTCGGCACCACGGCGATCGATTCCACGTTGTTGACCGTGGTCGGCGCGCCGTAGAGCCCGGTATTGGCGGGAAAGGGCGGCTTCAGCCGCGGCATGCCCTTCTTGCCCTCGAGGCTCTCGAGCAGCGCGGTCTCCTCGCCGCAGATGTAGGCCCCGGCGCCATGGTGCAGGTAGAGGTCGAAATCCCATCCGGAGCCGCAGGCGTTCCTGCCGATCAGCCCGGCGTCATAGGCCTCGTCGATGGCGATCTGCAGCGCCTCGCGCTCGCGGATGTATTCGCCCCGGATGTAGATGTAGCAGGCATGCGCGCCCATGGCGAAGCTGGCGATCAGGCAGCCCTCGACCAGCGTATGCGGGTCGTGGCGCATGATCTCGCGGTCCTTGCAGGTGCCCGGCTCGGATTCGTCGGCGTTCACCACCAGGTAATGCGGCCGCCCGTCGCTGCCCTTGGGCATGAAGGACCATTTCAGCCCGGTCGGGAAGCCCGCGCCGCCGCGCCCGCGCAGCCCGCTCGCCTTCACCTCCTCGACGATCTTGTCGCGCCCCCGCGCGAGGATCGCTGCGGTGCCGTCCCAGGCGCCGCGCGACTGCGCGCCCTTGAGGCTGCGGTCATGCATCCCGTAGAGGTTGGTGAAGATCCGGTCCTTGTCCGCGAGCATTCGCCTCATCTCCATGTCCGGGCACGGGGCCGGACGTTTATCCTGCCGCCGGCAGGCGCCGCCTCAGTCGATCGCGCCCTTGTCGGCGCGCTTCGAGAATTCCGTCTCTTCGCCCGCCGCCAGCAGCTTCGCCTGCGCCACCCATTCGTCGCGCGTCGCACGGCCGTGGAAGCCTTCCAGATGCGCATCGATCCAGGCGACCTCGGCCGCGCTCCAGGCCGCGATCTGGTCGAAATGGTAGTAGCCGAGGCTGTTGAGCAATTCCTCGAGCTTCGGCCCCACGCCCTTGATGCGCTTCAGGTCGTCCGCGGCGCCGTCGCGCGCCGCCTCGAGGCACGCGGGCCGGACGGGCTCGACCGGATCCTGCATCAACTTGGCCGCCTCGCCGGCCGCCCGCGCGGCCTGGCGCACCCGCTCGCTGATCGCCATGTCGCGTGCCGCGGGCGAGGGTTCCGCTTCTTGCGCCGGGGCCGCGGGCTCCGCTTCCTTCGCCGCGGGCGCGGCCTCGGCCTCGCGCGCGGGGCTCTCGTCGGCCGGCGCCGGGGCCGCTTCGGGTTCCGGGACGGGCGCCGGCACTGCAGCTTCGGCCGGCGGCGCAGCCGGCTCGGCCGGCGGCGGCGCTGCGGCGGCTTCCGGGGCGGCGGCCGCACTGCGCCCGATCTCCGCGGGCGACTTGAGCATGGCGGGCGGCTGATCGGGCGCCGCGATGCGCCCCAATACCCAGCCCGCCCCGAAGAGGACGATCAGCCCGAGCACGAAGCTCCCGAGCCAGCCGACGCCGAAGATCACCGCGAGCACCAGCGCCACGATCAGCCCCGCGACCGCCGCGGCGATCCAGGTCATCGTCGGCGAGAGGAAACTCTCCTGATCCCCGCGGCCTTCAGCCATCCTCAGCCCTCCCCAAGGCGCATGTCAGTAGACCTCGCCCTTGTCCACCCGCTGGGAGAATTCCGTCTCCTCGCCGGCGGCGAGCTTCCGGGCCTGTTCCACCCAGCCGTCGCGGGTGACGCGACCCTTGAAGCCCTCGAGATTCTCGTCGACCCAGGCGACCTCCGCCTCGCTCCAGCCGGCGATCTGCTCGAAATGGAAGAAGCCGAGGCTGTGCAACAGCTCCTCGAGCTTCGGGCCGACGCCCTTGATCTTCTTGAGATCGTCCGCCGCACCGCCGCGCGGCGCGCTCAGGCCCTCCGGCCGCCCCGCGGCGGCTTCGGCCTTCGGCGCCGCCGGCCGCGCTGCCGCCGGCACCGCTTCGCCGGTTATGCGCGCGACCGTGTCGCCGAGCGCCAGCGCCAGGGCGACCGATCCGTTGTGGCGCTCCGACGCCTCCTTGCCCTTCAGGCTGGTCAGCCCGCCCTTCGGCTCCGAGGCGTAGCGGCCGCTCTGCGGCCCGGGCTGCGGCACCTCGCCGCGCGCGAAGGCGTCGAGCAGGCCGGCGAAGCTCTCGGCCGTCAGATCCTCGTAGTAATCCTTGCCGATCTGAACCATGGGCGCATTGGAGCAGGCGCCGAGGCACTCGACCTCCTCCCAGGAGAACTTGCCGTCGGCCGAGATCGCGTGGGCGCTCGGCGCGATCTTCTCGCGGCAGACAGCGATCAGATTCTCCGCGCCGCAGATCATGCAGGAGGTGGTGCCGCAGACCTGCACATGCGCGACGCTGCCTACCGGCTGCAGCTGGAACATGAAATAGAAGGTCGCGACCTCGAGCACGCGGATATAGGCCATGCCGAGCATGCGGGCGATCTCCTCGATCGCCGGCCGCGTGACCCAGCCCTCCTGCTCCTGCGCCCGCCAGAGCAGCGGAATCACGGCGCTGGCCTGCCGTCCTTCGGGATATTTCGCGATCTGCCCCTTGGCCCAGTCCAGATTGGCGGGCGTGAAGGCGAAGCTATCGGGCTGGTCGGGATGGAGACGGCGAAGCATCAGCGATCAACCTCCCCGAAAACGATGTCGAAGGAGCCGAGCGCGGCGGAGACGTCCGCGAGCATGTGCCCCTTGCAGACATGGTCCATCGCCTGGAGATGCGGGTATCCCGGCGCGCGCAGCTTGACCTTCCAGGGCTTGTTGCTGCCGTCGGCCACCAGATAGACGCCGAACTCGCCCTTGGGCGCCTCCACCGCGGCATAGACCTCGCCGGCGGGAACGTGGAAGCCCTCGGTATAGAGCTTGAAGTGATGGATCAGCGCCTCCATCGAGGTCTTCATGTCGGCGCGTCGCGGCGGCGTGATCTTGCCGCGGGTGATCACGTCCTGGCCCGGGCATTCGTTGAGCTTGGCGATGGCCTGCTCGATGATCTTGGTCGATTCGCGCATCTCCTCCATCCGGCAGAGATAGCGGTCGTAGCAATCGCCGTTCCGGCCCACCGGAATCAGGAAATCGAACTCGTCGTAGCATTCGTAGGGCTGGCTGCGCCGCAGGTCCCAGGCGATCCCCGAGCCGCGCACCATCACGCCGGAGAAACCCAGCGCCTGGCATTCCTCCTGGCTCACCACGGCGATGTCGACGTTGCGCTGCTTGAAGATGCGGTTCTCGGTCAGGAGCCCCTCGATGTCGTCGAGCACCGCCGGGAAGGCCTTCGCCCAGGCGCCGATGTCGTCGATGAGATCCTGCGGCAGGTCCTGATGCACGCCGCCCGGCCGGAAGTAGGCCGCATGCAGCCGCGCCCCGCAGGCCCGCTCGTAGAAGATCATCAGCTTCTCGCGCTCCTCGAACCCCCAGAGCGGCGGGGTGAGCGCGCCGACATCCATCGCCTGCGTGGTGACGTTCAGCAGATGGTTCAGGATGCGCCCGATCTCGGAATAGAGCACCCGGATCAGCTGGCCGCGGCGCGGCACCTCCGTCCCGGTCAGCTTCTCGATCGCGAGGCACCAGGCATGCTCCTGGTTCATCGGCGCCACGTAGTCGAGCCGGTCGAGATAGGGCAGGTTCTGCAGGTAGGTCCGGCTCTCCATCAGCTTCTCGGTGCCGCGGTGCAGGAGCCCGATATGCGGGTCGCAGCGCTCCACGATCTCGCCGTCGAGCTCGAGCACCAGCCGCAGCACGCCATGCGCCGCCGGATGCTGGGGGCCGAAATTGATGTTGAAGTTCCGGATCTTCTGCTCGCCCGTCAGGGCGTCGGTGCTTCCGCCGTCCATCGCCTCAGAACCCCCCGCCCGGCTTGGGCGCAAGCCGCATCGCCACGAGCCACAACAGGATGACCAGCCCGATGCCGGTGACGCAGGCCAGCGACCAGAGCGGATTGTAGCCCGCCTTCTCCATCAGCCGCCACATCGGGATGATCGTGAGTGCGGCGCCGATCAGGAAAAGGATGAAATCCATCGCCTCACGCTCCCTTCTTCTCGTCGCCGGGAAGGATGTATTCCGCGCCCTCCCAGGGCGACATGAAATCGAAGAGCCGGTATTCCTGCACCAGCTGCACCGGCTCGTAGACCACCCGCTTCTGTTCCTCGTCGTAGCGCACCTCGACATAGCCGGTGGTCGGGAAGTCCTTGCGCAGGGGATAGCCGCGGAATCCGTAGTCGGTCAGGATCCGGCGCAGGTCCGGGTGCCCCGAGAAGAGGATCCCGTACATGTCGAAGACCTCGCGCTCGTACCAGTCGGCCGCGGGGAATTGCTCCACGATCGAGGGCAGGATCTCGTCCTCGCGCAGCTCCGCCTTCACGCGGATGCGCTGATTGAGATGCATCGACAGGAAATGATAGACGATGTCGAAGCGCTTCTCGCGCGCCGGCCAGTCAACCGCGGTGATGTCGATCAGCGTGGTGAAGCGGCAGGTGGGATCGCTGCGCAGGAAGGCGACAAAATCGCGGATCTGCGTCGGCGTCGTGGTGACGGTCAGCTCGCCCCGCGCCACTTCGGCCGTCAGGATCGCGCTCTCGCGGCGGAGCGCGAGCGTCTCCTTCAGTTCGACCAGTGCCGTGTCCATCGTTCCCCCGACTTCCGGTTCTCAGCGCACGATCGTGCCGGTGCGCCTGATCTTCCGCTGCAATTGCAGGATGCCGTAGAGCAGCGCCTCCGCCGTCGGCGGGCAGCCGGGCACGTAGACGTCCACCGGCACGATCCGGTCGCAGCCCCGCACCACCGAATAGCTGTAGTGGTAATAGCCGCCGCCGTTGGCGCAGGAGCCCATCGAGATCACGTAGCGCGGCTCGGGCATCTGGTCGTAGACCTTGCGGAGCGCCGGCGCCATCTTGTTGGTCAGCGTGCCCGCCACGATCATCAGATCCGATTGCCGCGGGCTCGCGCGCGGCGCGGTGCCGAAGCGCTCGAGGTCGTAGCGCGGCATCGAGGTATGCATCATCTCGACCGCGCAGCAGGCGAGCCCGAAGGTCATCCAGTGCAGCGAGCCGGTGCGCGCCCAGTTGATCACGTCCGCGGTCGAGGTGACGAGAAAGCCCTTGTCGGCGAGCTCGTCCGACAGCGCCCGCGCCGCCGCTTCCTTGTCCGGCCCGGCGGAGGTCGCCAGCGCCGCCTGCGGCTCGATCACTCCCATTCCAGCGCCCCCTTCTTCCACTCGTAGGCGAAGCCGATGGTCAGCACCGCGAGGAACACCATCATCGACCAGAAGCCGAACTCGCCGATATGCTGGAAGCTCACCGACCAGGGAAAGAGGAACGCCACCTCCAAGTCGAAGATAATGAAGAGGATCGAGACAAGATAGTAGCGCACGTCGAACTTCATCCGCGCGTCGTCGAAGGCGTTGAAGCCGCATTCGTAGATGGAGACCTTCTCGGGGTCGGGGTTCGACACCGCCACCACCACCGCGGCGAGCAGGAGAACCAGCCCCAGGGCGATCGCCAGCCCGAGGAAGATCAGGATCGGAAGATACTCGCGCAGAACTTCGTCCAAGGGCGCCCTCCGTTCCCCACCGGCGAGCCCAGTTGGCCGGGTCCGCCGTAACCCATCGAGAGGCTTAGCCGCCGCGGCGCACTAGGTCAACTGCGGGCAACGGCTTCGGGGAGACTGCCGCGATCGGGCCGGAGGGAGGCGTCCGCCCGGTGGCCGCACCGCTCAGATCCAGCGCCTTGCCCGCGCCACGAGGAGCGGCAGGATCAGGATCACCAGCACGATGCGCAGCAGGTGGTGGGTGGCGACGAAGGCCGGGTCGTAGCCCAGCGCCAGGCCCATCGCCGCCATGGCCTCCACGCCGCCCGGCGCGAAGGCGACCCAGGCCTGGCCGAAGGGGATATGCGCGGCCCGCGCGGCCGCGAGCGCGAAGAGCGCCGAGAGCGTGACCGAGGTCGCGATCACCGTCGCCGAGGCCCCGGCGAGTCGGCGCAGGTCGGCGAAGGTGATCTTGCCGAAGCGCACGCCGACCACCGCGCCCGTGACCGCGAAGCCGCAGAGCATGAGCAGGGGCGGGAAGCGCCCCTCGACCACCCCCGTCACGTGCAGAGCGCCGCTGGCGAGCATGCCCGCGAGCAGATGCGCCGCCGGCATGCCGCGCCGCGCCCCCAGCGTCCCGGCGGCGAAGGCCACCGCGAGCGTCGGCAGCGCCGCGGCATAGGGCACGACGGCGTCGCTGAGCCCGCTCCAGAACTGCCCCGGCTCGCCCACGAGTTGCAGCACCGGCGGCAGGGTCAGGGTGATCGCCATCAGGCGCAGGGTCTGGAAGACCATGATGCTCTGCAGGTCGCGGCGGCGTGAGACCGCCAGCGCCAGCGCATAGGACAGCGCCCCGGGCGCGGTCGCCAGCACCGCGTCCTCGGGCTCTTGCCCGAACCCCTTCACCAGGATCAGCGTCGAGACCACCATGATCGTCACCACCGCCAGCGCCAGCAGGGCGAGGCTCACCGGCCAGCGGGCGAGATCGTCGACGAAATGCGGCGTGATGCCGCTCCCGAGCGAGCAGCCGATCGTGGCGAAGGCGAGGTTGCGCGGCCCGTCGGGCACCGCCAGCGGCACTTGGGCGATGCTCGCCGCCCCGACCAGCAGGGTGCTGCCGAGCAGCGCCGGCGCCGGCAGCCCGGCCGCCATGCCGAGCAGCGCGCCGGCAAGGCCGAGCGCGCAGGCGAGAAGCACGCGCGTCATGGCCCCGGCGCCGTGACCCTGCCGGGGCGGCTTCGAGAAGATGCTATTCCGCCGCCTCCATGTAGCTCTCGATCGGCGGGCAGGAGCAGACGAGGTGCCGGTCGCCGTAGACATTGTCCACGCGGTTCACCGGCGACCAGTACTTGTCCACCCGGAAGGCGCCCGGCGGATAGCAGGCCTGCTCGCGGCTGTAGGGCCGGTCCCAGTCGCCGACCAGATCCTCGACCGTATGCGGGGCGCCCTTGAGCGGGTTCACCTCGGCGTCCATCTCCCCCGCCTCGATGGCGCGCGCCTCCGCCGCGATCGCCAGCATCGCGGTGATGAAGCGGTCGAGCTCGGCCTTGGGCTCGCTCTCGGTCGGCTCGATCATCAGCGTTCCGGCCACGGGCCAGGACATGGTCGGCGCGTGGAAGCCGCAGTCGATCAGCCGCTTGGCGACATCGTCCACCGTGACCCCGGCGCGATCCTTCATCGGGCGGGTGTCGACGATGCATTCATGGGCCACCCGGCCGTTGCGCGAATAGAGGATGGGATAGGCATCGCCCAGCCGCTTCGCGATGTAATTGGCGTTCAGGATGGCGATTCGCGTCGCCTGGGTCAGCCCGGCGCCGCCCATCATCAGGCAATAGGCCCAGGAGATGACGAGCAGCGAGGGCGAGCCGTAATC
Organism: Rhodovulum sp.; assembly: GCA_020637615.1. Classification (GTDB taxonomy): domain Bacteria; phylum Pseudomonadota; class Alphaproteobacteria; order Rhodobacterales; family Rhodobacteraceae; genus Amaricoccus. The sequence continues at coordinate 10,210 of JACKKC010000032.1, read as the reverse complement.
CGCGGCACTCACCCGGCCCGCACCGCCCTCCCGCCCAGGCAGGAAGGGGGCGAGATGCGCCTTGACGCCGATCGGCCCCATGCCGGGCCCGCCGCCGCCATGGGGGATGCAGAAGGTCTTGTGCAGGTTGAGGTGGCTCACGTCGCCGCCGAAATCCCCCGGCCGGGCCAGCCCCACCAGCGCGTTCATGTTCGCGCCGTCGAGATAGACCTGCCCGCCCAGCGCATGGGTGATCTCGCAGACCTCGCGCACCGTGCCCTCGAAGACCCCGTGGGTCGAGGGATAGGTGATCATGCAGGCCGCGAGCCGCCCGCCCGCCGCCTCGGCCTTGGCGCGGAAATCCTCCACGTCGATGTCGCCGTTCTCCGCCGCGTCGACCACCACCACCTTCAGCCCCGCCATCTGCGCGCTCGCGGGATTGGTGCCATGGGCCGAGGTCGGGATCAGGCAGACGTCGCGGTCCGCCTCGCCCCGGCTGGCGTGATAGGCCCGGATCGTCAGGAGCCCGGCATATTCGCCCTGGGCGCCGGAATTCGGCATCATCGAGATCGCGTCGTAGCCGGTGATCGCGCAGAGCTTGTCGGAGAGATCGGCGATCATCTCGGCATAGCCTTGGGTCTGCTCCGCCGGCGCGAGCGGATGGATGTCGGCGAACTCCGGCCAGGAGATCGGCATCATCTCCACGGTGGCGTTGAGCTTCATCGTGCAGGATCCGAGCGGGATCATCGCCCGGTCGAGCGCCAGGTCCCGGTCCGCGAGCCGGCGCATGTAGCGCGTCATCTCCGCCTCGGACCGGTTCATGTGGAAGATCGGATGCGTCAGATAGGCGCTGGTTCGCACCAGCCCCTCCGGCAGCCGGTGGCCGTGGTCGAGCTTCAGGTCCAGCCCTTCGCCGCCGAAGGCGCGCCAGACCGCCTGGGTGTGGAACCGCCGCGTCCGCTCGTCGAGCGTGATCCCGATCCGGTTCCCGCCGACCGGCCGCAGGTTCACGCCCTCCGCCTCGGCGGCGCGCAGGATCACCCCCTGGAGCGCGCCGACCTCCACGGTGATGGTGTCGAAGAACGCCGCCGGCGCGACGCTGAAGCCGAGCGCCTCCAGCCCCTTGGCCAGCCGCACGGTCTTGCGGTGCACCCGCTGCGCGATCGCCCGGAGCCCCTCGGGCCCGTGAAAGACCGCGTACATCGAGGCCATGACCGCGAGAAGGGCCTGCGCCGTGCAGACGTTCGAGGTGGCCTTCTCGCGCCGGATGTGCTGCTCGCGGGTCTGCAGGCTGAGCCGGTAGGCGCGATTGCCCCGCGCATCCACCGAGACGCCGACGATGCGGCCCGGCATCGACCGCTTCAGCGGATCCCTCACCGCCATATAGGCCGCATGGGGCCCGCCGAATCCCAGCGGCACCCCGAAGCGCTGGGTCGAGCCCACCGCGATATCCGCGCCCATCTCGCCCGGCGGCTTCAGGAGCGCCAGCGCCAGCGGATCGGCGGCCATGCAGGCAAGCGCGCCGGCGCCGTGCAGCGCCTCGATCGGGCCGGTGAAGTCATGCACATGGCCGTAGGTGCAGGGATACTGGAAGATCGCGCCGAAGACCGCCTTCGGATCGAGATCGTTGAAGGGATCGCCGACGATCACCTCCCAGCCGAAAGGCTCGGCCCGGGTCTCGATCACCGCGATGGTCTGCGGATGGCAATGGTGGTCGACGAAGAAGGCGGTGGCCTTGGATTTCGCCGCGCGCTTCGCGAGCGCCATCGCCTCGGCCGCGGCCGTGGCCTCGTCGAGCAGGCTCGCATTGGCCACGTCGAGCGCGGTCAGGTCGCAGATCATGGTCTGGTAGTTGAGGAGCGCCTCGAGCCGGCCCTGGCTGATCTCGGGCTGATAGGGGGTATAGGCGGTGTACCAGGCCGGGTTCTCCAGGATGTTGCGCTGAATCACCGGCGGCGTCACCGTGCCGTGGTAGCCTTGGCCGATCAGGCTGGTCAGCACCCGGTTCTTCTGCGCGATCTCGCGCATCTGCACCAGCACCGCCTGCTCGCTCAGCGCGCGCCCCCAGTCGAGCGGCTCCTTCTGCCGGATCGCCGAGGGCACCGTCGCGTCGATCAGCGCGTCGAGGTCGGCGGCGCCGACGACGGCGAGCATCTCCGCGATCTCCTTCGGGCTCGGCCCGATGTGCCGGCGGTTGGCGAAATCATAGGGATGATACTCGGTTTCCTTGAAGGCCATGGCGCGTCCGCTACCCCCGCAGCTGGAGAATGCGGCACTATGGGACGAACCGCCGAGGCTGGGCAAGACCGCGCATGGCCGCCGCCCCTCGCGGCGGCGGCACCGCCTCGTCTTCGCCCGAAAGCGAGATCTGCCTTCGGCCGGGACGGCGGTCGCCCCGAACCCGGACGATACCCGCGACCCGAAGGAACAGGCTTCGAAAGGCGCCGCCCCGCTGGCGCAGGGGCGGCGCTTCGTGGCTGCGTTGCGCGCTCTGCGAGCGCGCGTGCGTCAGTTGCAGGCGGGGTAGTTGGCGCGGTCGGCCTCGCTCACGTCGGCCGGGCATTCGTCGCCGCCACCACCGGATACCTGGCAGATCCCGTTCGCGCCGCCGCTCCCGGTGTAGCTGACATCGGCGGATCCGTCGGGGCTGACGCTGATCGAGATGGTCACCCCCTCGTGCTTCGCCTCGTAGTAGCTCTCGTTCGACGCCGAGAGCGACGCCTCGTTGCCGTTGATGTAGACCGGCCCGCCCTCGTCGGCATGGACCTCGGTGCCGTCGCCGCAGGTCGCGTTCAGGAACGGGACTTTCGCCTGCGCGGCGCCAGCCGCCACGACCATCGCGACGGCAAGAAGGATTCTCATCTGCGGGTTCCCATGCTGTGTTTCGGAAGATCAAGCCATAAAGCGCGATCCGCCGCCCGTCACCCCCGGCAGAGAACCGCAAACCTTGCATGGATCGGCACAGGCAGCTACCGGTTGGTCGAGCATCAGGGAGGGACCGAGAATGAAATATCCTGCAGCACTCGCGCTCATGGCCGGGCTGGCGCTCGGCGTCGCGGCCTGCGACGACACCACCTATTCCGAGACAGCGATGCGCTCCGGCACGCCCGACGCCGAATCCGCCTGCATCTCGGCGGTCAACCGCAACATGACGGGCGCGAACGCGACCGTGACGAGCTCCGATTTCTCCGAGGCCGGGACCACCGTGATGCTCACCTCGAGCGACGGCGCCAATTGGCGCTGCCTCGCGTCCAACGACGGGATCGTCGAAGACCTCTCTGTCGTGGAATGAGGTGACCGGACGCCGCCCCCGGGCGGTTCGCGTCGCTGAACGACATCCGCGGGGGCGGGCGTTTGGACGGTAATCCGGGGGCGCAGCTCGGGCTGCTGGGCGCGATCCTGGTGCTGGCGGCGCTCGGCGCCGCCACCGGGCTCCTCGCCGGGCTGGCCCTGCGGGGATCGGGCCCGCGAATTGCCGGCGATGCCGCGGCGGGGGCCGTCGGTTCGGTCGGCTCCGGCTTTCTTCTGCCATCCTTCGGGATCGAGACCGCGGGCAGCTTCGGCGGCACCTTGGGCGCCGGCATCGTCGGCGCGGTGGTTCTCGTCGCCGGCCTCGGGCTCCTCCGGAAGCTTTTCGCCCCCTGACGGCTTCGTACGAATTCCGCCCGCTCGACTGGCCCCGACGACGTCGATCCGGCCCCGGCGCGCGACCGGTCCTGCGGTCCCGGCGCGTCGGCCCGGGGGCCGTTTCACGATGAAACCTAACCTAAACCGCTGTTGTTAAACGGTTTTTCAAAGATGGTGGCCGAGTGGACGCTTCGGGCCGACGCAAGATGCGCTCGAGCGCGAAGGTCGAGGGGGCTGCGCCGTCGCCTGGCAATCCGCGCGCGCCTGACTGGCGCGCGCTTGTCGTTCCTGCCCTCACGGTAGCCGGTCACCGGGCCGAAGCGATCACCCGGAGCTGGTCTCAGGCGATGTAGTCGCGATAGGCATCCTCGTCCATCAGCCCCTCGAGTTCGGAGGGCTCGGCGAGCGTCATCTTGAAGAACCAGCCGTTCTCCATCGGATCCTCGTTCACCAGCGCGGGGTTCTCGACGATGGCGGAATTGACCTCGGTGATCTGCCCGTCGAGCGGGGCGGTGATGTCGCTGGCGGCCTTCACCGATTCGATGGTCACGACCTCGTCGCCCTTGGCCACGGTCGCGCCCTCCTCGGGCAGCTCCACGAAGACCAGGTCACCGAGCTGCTGGGTGGCATGCTCGGTGATGCCGACGATCACCTCGTCGCCGTCCTGTCTCAGCCACTCGTGTTCCTCGGTGAATTTCAGCATGCGGTTCTCCCTGGATAGGCGCCCTGTCACCGCCGCTTGTAGCCCGGTCGGATGAAAGGCATCTTGGCCACTGTTGCAGGCAGCATCTTTCCGCGCAAGCTGGCAAAGACCCGCGTGCCCGGCGCCGCGTGGTCGATCGCCACATAGCCCATCGCCACCGGCGCGTTGAGGCTCGGCCCGAAGCCGCCCGAGGTGATCCGCCCGATCGATGGCCCGTCCTCGGCGGCGAAGAGCTCGGTGCCCTCGCGCATCGGCGCCCGCCCCTCGGGCAGAAGCCCCACCCTGCGGCGCTCGGCGCCCCCGGCGATCTGCTGCAGGATCACCGCCGCGCCGGGAAAGCCGCCGGCCCGCGCGCCGCCCGACCGCCGCGCCGGCTGGATCGCCCATTCCAGCGCCGCCTCGACCGGCGTCGTGGTCGCGTCGATGTCGTGGCCGTAGAGGCAGAGCCCCGCCTCCAGCCGGAGCGAATCCCGCGCCCCGAGCCCGATCATCTCGACCTCCGGAAAGGCGAGCAGCCAGTCGGTGAGATCATGGGCCGCGGACACCGGGACCGAGATCTCGAATCCGTCCTCGCCGGTATAGCCCGAGCGCGCCACGAGCGCGTCGATGCCCTTGATGTCGATCTGGCGCACGTCCATGAAGCGCATCAGGCCCACGTCCGGCGCGAGCCGCGCGAGCGCGGTCTCGGCCTGCGGCCCCTGCAGCGCGATCAGCCCGCGCTCCAGCGGCTCGACGGTACAGGTCTCGCCCAGGCCCGCCTCCAGATGCGCGATGTCGTCGGCCTTGCAGGCGGCATTGACCACCACGAAGAGATGGTCGCCGAGATGGGCGAACATCAGGTCGTCGAGGATCCCGCCGGCATCGTTGGTGAAGAGGCCGTAGCGCTGCCGCCCCTCGCCGAGCCCGATCACGTCCATCGGGATCAGCCGCTCCAGCGCCGCCGCGGCATCCTCGATCCGCCCGGATTTCGGGCGAACCACCACCTGGCCCATGTGGCTCACGTCGAAGAGCCCCGCCGCCGAGCGGGTGTGCAGATGCTCCTTCATGATCCCGGCGGGATAGTTCAGCGGCATCTCGTAGCCGGCGAAGGGCACCATGCGCGCGCCGCGCGACTCGTGCATCCTGTGGAGCGGCGTCTTCCGGGCTTCGCTCATGATCCTCGCTCCCTCCATCCGGCGATCAGGTCCCGCACCCCCGCGCGTCCCCCGGTTCCCGGCACCGCCGGATCCGCCGCCCTCTCTTCGATCCTAGAGACGCCGCCGGATCGGGGCAAGCGCCGCGCTCTCCGTGGGGGGCGATCGCATCTGGATCTCATTCTTTCGTCTCCGACCGTCCCGCGCCAAATGAGGGCAGCGCCCGGCCGGGCGGGATGGTCGCGCTGGGCGCGCCCGGACGGGGTCGCGTGGCCATATGCAATCCCCCATCCCCGTCAGAGCGAAAGCCGCGACATCATCACCCCCGGATCCTCGGGCTCCAGCGTGAAGTCGAAGCCGAATCGCCGCATGAGGTCGAGCATCCCGGCGTTCTCGCTCAGGATCATGCCCTCGAGCGCCCTGACACCGTCGGCGCGCGCATAGTCGATCAGGATGCGCATCAGCGTCGTGCCGATGCCCCGCCCGTGCAGGTCGCTGCGCACCAGCAGGGCATATTCGCCCGTGGTGTGGTCGGGATCGCAGGAGATTCGCGACACGCCCGCCAGCGTCCCGTCCGGCGCCAGCGCGACGAAGGCCATGTCCCGGTCGTAGTCGAGCTGGGTCAGCCGCACGAGCATCTGCTCGGGGAAATGGCGGCGCGGCGCGAGGAAGCGCAGCCTGATGTCCTCGGCCTCCAGCTTCTCCAGGAACTGCGGATAGAGCAGCGCATCCGCCGGCCGGATCGGCCGGATCGCATAGGTCCCGTCCTTCAGCGCCACCTCGCGGCGCCAGGCCGCCGGAAAGGGCCGGATCGCCAGATCGGGATTGGGGCCGGTACGGTGGATCTCGGCCGGGTCGATCTCCATGCGCGCGTCGAGCGCGATCACGCCCGCGGCGTCGGCGAGCAGCGGATTGACGTCGAGCCCGCGCAGGCAGGGGAAATCCTCGACGATATGCGACAGCGCGATCAGCGCGCCCTTCACCGCCACCTCGTCGGCGGGCGGCTGGCCGCGGTAGCCCGCGAGCAGCCGGCCGATTCGCGTCCCCGCGACCAGGTCGCCGGCCAGCGTGGCGTCGAGCGGCGGCAGCGCCACGGCGGTGTCGCGGATCACCTCGACCGCGATCCCGCCGGCGCCGAAGAGGATCACCGGCCCGAAGACCGGGTCGCGGGCGAGGCCGAGGATCAGCTCCTGCGCCCCTGGCCGGCGCACCATCGGCTGCAGCACGAAGCCCTCCGGCACCGCCTCGGACCGCGCCCGCGCCAGCCGGCGCGCCATGCCGCGCGCCGCCGCCTCGGCGCGCTCGGCGCTGTCGAGGCCCAGCGCCACGCCGCCCACGTCGGACTTGTGGCTGATCCGGCGCGACAGGATCTTGACCACCAGCTCGCCGCCCTCCGCGCCGAGCATCTCCGCGGCAGTCCGCCCCACCTCATCCGGCGTGGCCGCGACGCGCAGGTCCGGAACCGGGATGCCGTAGGCGGCGATCACCGCCTTGGCCTCGGGCTCGGTCAGCATCCTGCGGCCCTCGGCGGCGACCGCGGCGAAGATCGCGCCGGCCTTCGCCCGGGCATCGCCCGGCGTCGCCTTCAGCTCCGCCTCGGTGCCCCGGTCGGGCACGCGCAAGAGCGCCGCCTGGGCGCGCCCCCAGTCGGTGAGATGCCCCACCGCCTCCGCCGCCGTGGCGGGCGTCTCATAGGTCGGCACCCCCGCGCCGTGCAGGATCGCGCGCGCCTCGCGGGCGGTCGGGCCGCCCAGCCAGCAGGAGAGCACCGGCTTGCGCCCGATCATGCCCTTCTCCACCGCGCCCGCCACCGCCTTTGCGGCATCGGCAGGCGCCGCCAGCCCGGTCGGGCAGTTCATCACCAGGAGCACGTCGACGCCCGGATCCGCGGCCACCGCCTCCACCGCCGCGAGATAGCGCCCGGGCGGCGCGTCGCCGACGATGTCGACCGGATTGCCGCGGCTCCAGTTCCCCGGCAGCGCCGCCCCGAGCCGCTCCACCGTCACCGGCGCGAGATCGGCCAGCGTCCCGGCGCCGTCGGCGAGCCGGTCGACCGCAAGCACCCCGGCGCCGCCGCCGTTGGTGACGATCCCGAGCCGGGCGCGGTCGAGCGGCCGGAACCGCGCCACCGTCTCGGCGGCGGCGAAGAGCTCCGCGAGCCCGCGCACCCGCAGCACGCCGGCGCGGTGCAGGGCCGCCTCCACCACCGCGTCGCCGCCCGAGAGCGCCCCGGTATGGGTCGCTGCGGCCCGCGCGCCCTGCTGCGAGCGCCCGGCCTTGACGGCGATCACCGGCTTCAGCCGCGCCGCGGCGCGCGCGGCGGAGAGGAACTTCCGGGCCTGGGGGATGCTCTCGCAATAGACCAGGATCGCCCGCGTCCCGGCATCGCCCGCGAGCAGGTCGAGATAATCGCCGGTATCCACGTCCGCCATGTCGCCCAGCGAGACGATCTGGCTGAAGCCGATGCCGCGCTCCGCCGCCCAGTCGATCAGCGAGGTGGCGATGGCCCCCGATTGCGAGAGCAGCGCCAGGTTGCCCGGCGCCGCCCCCATATGCGCGAAGCTCGCGTTGAGCTTCACCGGCGGCACGATCAGCCCGACGGTGTTCGGGCCGATGATGCGCAGGAGATGCGGCCGCGCGGCGTCGAGCATCGCCTGGCGCAACCCGCCGGCACTACCGATGCCGGCCGTGATCACCACCGCGGTCTTGCAGCCCCTGGCGCCGATCTCGGCGACGAGCCGCGGCACGGTCGCGGCCGGCGTGACCACCACCGCGAGATCGGGCGCCTCCGGAAGATCCGCGGCACGGGCGAGGCAGTCGAGCCCCATGACGCAGCGATGCTTGGGATTGACCGGCCAGACCCTGCCCTCGAACCCGCCCGCGAGGATGTTGCGCATCACCACGGCGCCCACCGAGCCCGCGCGCTCCGTGGCCCCGAAGACCGCCACCGAGGCCGGCGCCAGCGCATGATGCAGGTTGCGGATGGTCATCGCTCAGCCCCCATCTGCCTGCATACCCGCGACGCGGCAGCCGCCTCCTGGCCCCGGGGAAATGAATCTGGCAGCGCACCCATGCGCTCGAGCACCGGGCAGGCCCGGCGTCACCATCCGGCCCGTCGGGAACCGCCGGGCAGTGTCCGCCCCGCCCCCGTCACGCCGGAGGCCTGCCTCCGGCACGACGCGGGCGCTCCGCACCCGCCCGGGCCGGGCGCTGCCCTAGTCTTGTTCTCGGACGATCGAAGAAGAAAGAAGGATCTCCACATGCGATAGTCCCGCCCCTTCCCGCCACCCGCGGCATTCTTGCGCAGGCCGTCGGTTCCGGGGCACCATAGCGCGGTTCGGACGGCCGGACATGATCCGTGTCAAGCCGCCGGGGCAAGAGCGGGGTTCTCGCGCATGAAATGGTCCGCAAGGCTCGGCCGATTCGCCGGAATCGACGTCTATGTCCATGTGACCTTCCTGCTGCTGCTGGCCTGGTTCGCCTTCGTCTCCTGGAACGAGACCGGCACGCTGGCCGGCGTGCTCACCGGCCTCGCCCTGATCCTCCTGCTCTTTCTCTGCGTGGTGCTGCACGAATACGGCCATGCGCTGACCGCTCGGCGCTTCGGCATCGGCACGCGCAGCATCACGATCCTGCCCATCGGCGGGCTCGCGCTGCTCGATTCCATGCCCAAGGATCCGCGCCAGGAGATCCTCGTGGCGCTGGCCGGCCCGGCAGTGAACCTGGTGATCGCCGCGGCGCTCTGGCTCGGCCTCGCGGTCGCGGGTCGCGCCGGCGCGCTGACCGGGGCCGATCTCGCCGGCGGCACGATCCTGCCGACCCTGCTCGCGGCCAACCTGCTGCTCGCGGTCTTCAACATGCTGCCCGCCTTTCCCATGGACGGCGGAAGGGTGCTGCGGGCGGTGCTGTCCTTGCGCATGGACCGGGTGCGCGCGACGCGGCTCGCCGCGCGCATCGGCCAGGCGCTGGCGGTCCTGCTCGGCTTCCTCGGGCTGACCGGCAACCCGTTCCTCGTGCTGATCGCGGTCTTCGTCTGGATCGGCGCGGGGGCCGAGGCGGGCGCGGTGGAGGCCGAGGCGCGGCTCGCCCACCAGCCGGCCGGGCGGGCGATGATCACCGACTTCCAGACCATCGCGCCCTGGCACAAGCTCTCCCGCGCCATCGACCTCACCCTCGCCGGCACCCAGAAGGATTTCCCGATCGTCGAGGACGGCCGCATCGCCGGGGTGCTGACCCAGGCGGCAATCCTGCGCGGCCTGCGCGACCTCGGCCCCGACGGGCTCGTGAGCGAGGTCGCCGCGCCGGTCGAGACCGCCGATGTCTCCACCTCGCTCGCCGTGCTGCTGGAGAACCTCCGGGCGAAGAACGCCCGACTGGTCTGCATCACCCGCGGCGGCCGGCTGGCGGGGATCGTCGATCTCGAGAACATCTCCGAATACCTGCGCATCCAGGCCGCGCTGGAGGCGCATTGACATGCTCGAACTCCTCACCGCCGCCGAAATGGCCCGGGCCGACGCGCTGACCATCGCCGGGGGCGTGCCGGGCATGACGCTGATGGAGGCGGCCGGACGCGCGGTGGCCGAGGCCACCGCCGCCCGCCACCCCGAGGGGCCGGTGCTCGTGGTGGCGGGGCCGGGCAACAACGGCGGCGACGGCTTCGTCGCGGCGCGCCGCCTGCGCGCGGGCGGGCGCGACGTCCGGATCCTGCTTCATGGAGACCCCGCCCGGCTGCGCGGCGACGCGGCGATCGCGCGCGAGCGCTGGTCGG
>JACKKC010000031.1 GCA_020637615.1 Rhodovulum sp. | reverse complement strand
CAATCCGTCGGCGGCGGCGGCGGCAACGGGGGCGTCAACGTATCGGCGGCGCTGAGCCTCGCCGGCGACGGCAGCGGCGCGGTCGGCGTCGGGATCGGCGGCAGCGGCGGCGACGGCGGCGACGGCGCCTCGGCGAGCGGCGCCGTGACCGGCGACGTCACCACCACGGGCGACGATTCCGCCGGCGTCACCGTCCAGTCGCTCGGCGGCGGCGGCGGCAACGGCGGGCTGACCGTCAGCGGGGCGATCAGCATCGCCGGCACCGGCTCCGGCGCTGCCGCGATCGGCGTCGGCGGCTTCGGCGGCGGCGGCGGGACGGCCGGGGATGTGGACGGCAGCTTCGACGGCATCCTCTCGACCACCGGCGACCGCTCCGCCGGCGTCGTCGCCCAGAGCCTCGGAGGCGGCGGCGGCAACGGCGGCACCAACATCTCGGGCGCGATCTCGCTGGCGCCGGATTTCTCCGGCGCGCTGGGCATCGGCGTCGGCGGCTTCGGCGGCGATGGCGGCGCGGCCGGATCGGTCGATCACAGCGTCGCGGGCCTGGTCGAAACCGCGGGCGAGGATTCGATCGGCATCCTGACCCAGAGCCTCGGGGGCGGCGGCGGCAACGGCGGCACCAATATCTCGGCCGCGCTCTCGCTCTCGCGCGACGTGAGCGCGGGCATCGGCATCGGCGTCGGCGGCTTCGGTGGTCTCGGGGCCGATGCCGGCGCCACGACGGTGTCGAGCGTGACGGGCGGCGTGCTGACGACGGGATACCGCAGCGGCGGCATCGTGACCCAGAGCCTCGGCGGCGGCGGCGGCAACGGCGGCACCAATGTCTCGGCGGCGGTGAGCCTGAGCCAGAACAACGGCGGCGCGATCGGCCTCGGCCTCGGCGGCTTCGGCGCCGGCGCCGGCGCCGGCAAGAGCGTCTCGAGCACGGTGCGGACCACCGCGGCCCATGACAGCATCGCCACGGAGGGTGCGGAGAGCATCGGCGTGCTGGCGCAATCGGTCGGCGGCGCCGGCGGCTCGGGCGGGCTGAACGTCTCGGGCGCGGTGAGCCTGACCGGCAAGTCCGGGGCCGCCATCGGCCTCGGCGTCGGCGGGTTCGGCGGCGGCGGCGGCGACGCCGGCCCCGTGGCGCTCGACGTTGCCGGCACCATCGACACCCGGGGCGACAAGTCGCACGGGCTCATGGCGCAATCGCTCGGCGGCGGCGGCGGGGTGGGCGGCACGAATGTCTCGGGCTCGCTGTCGCTGACCAAGCCCTCGGGCTCGGACACCATCCTCTCGATATCGGCGGGCGTCGGCGGCTTCGGCGGCGGCGGCGGCAATGCGGGCGACGTCGATCTGAGCTATACCGGCGCCCTGACGGCGATCCCGCGGACGGTGCAGGCGGGCGGGTCGCTTGCGGTCGATGCCAAGTCGGGTGCCGACGGGCTGGTCGCGCAATCGATCGGCGGCGGCGGCGGCAGCGGCGGCACCAGCGTATCGGCCGGCCTCTCGATCAGCAGCAAGCCCGGCGCCGGGCAGACCGACGCGAGCAAGTCCTATGCGGTGCTGGTCGGCGTCGGCGGCTTCGGCGGCACCGGCGGCGATGCCGGGGCCGTCACCGTGGACGTGGGCGCCGGCAGCACGATCGACGCCCATGGCACCGGCCGCTCGGGCATCCTCGCGCAATCGGTGGGCGGGGGCGGCGGCAACGGCGGCCTCAACGTCTCGGGCGGGATCGTCTCCGACAGCTCGCTGATCGTCGGCGTCGGCGGCTTTGGTGGCAATGCCGGGACCGCGGGGGACGTCGCGGTGACGGCCCGGGCCGATATCGCGGTCACCACCGATCCCGACGACCTGGTGGAGCCCTCCACCGACAGCTTCGAGACGACGCTGCGCAGCATCCTCGGCGACGACATCGTCGACGCGGCGGAAGGCCTGGCGGAATCGAAGGGGCTGAAGGGTCTCTTCACCCAGCTCGGCCTCTTCGACAGCGAGGCGAGCGAGACCGAGGGATCGGCGGGGCTGCTGGCCCAGTCGCTCGGCGGCGGCGGCGGCAACGGCGGGCTGAACGTCTCGGGCGGCGTCGCCATCGACAAGGACGGCAAGATCCCCAGCATCACCTTCGGCATCGGCGGCTTCGGCGGCGCGGGCAATGTCTCGGGCGGTGTCACGGTCGATCACGCCGGTGCCATCGACGTCGCGGGGAACTGGAAGCACGGCATCTTCGCGCAATCGGTCGCCGGCGGCGGCGGCAACGGCGCCCTCAACGTCTCGGGCCAGCTCAACTGGAACGGCTCGAAGACCTCGGACGGGGCGACCGATCTCAGCATCGTCGCGGGGCTCGGCGGCCATGGCGGCCTCGGCGCGGACGCGGGCGATGTCGCGGTGACCTCGGACGGCGACATCACCGCGACCGGCTATCACGCCCGGGGGCTCTTCGCGCAGTCGCTGGGCGGCGGCGGCGGCACCGGCGGCGTCAACGTCACCGCGATCGGCACCAAGAACTCCTCGCCGGTCGGCATCGGCGTCGGCGGCTTCGGCGCGGGCGGCGGGGACGCGGGCAGCGTCACCGTCACGCGCGGCTCCGCCGCCGCGGCGGCCGGGCTCATCACCACCGACGGCGTCGGCGCGAACGGCATCGAGGCGTCGAGCATCGGCGGCGGCGGCGGCGACGCGGGCGTGAACGCGGTGCTCGGGTTCAGCAAGGCGGCGGGTTCGAAGAGCGACAGCGGCAGCTCCAGCGACCGCAAGACGCCCACCCATACCGGCGTCGACGCTTCGGTCATCGCGAATTACAACAGCGTGCTCGACGAACTCGAAGGCAAGACCAACCCGACGCCGGCGGGCGGGGAGAAGACCTCGGTGTCCGGGCTCTTCGCCATCGGCGGCTCCGCCGGGAACGCCGGCAATGCGGGCACGGTCGATATCGCGCATTTCGGCGACGTGCTCACCCTGGACGACAGCAGCCACGGCGTCTTCGGCCAGTCCCTCGGCGGCGGTGGCGGCAATGCCGCGCTCAATTTCGGCATGATCTACCAATCCGGCAATTCCGAGCAGACCAAGGGCTTCGGCCTGGCGGTCGGCGGCGGCACCGGCGACGGCGGGACGGGCGCGGCGGTCACGCTCGACAATGTCGGCGCGGTCGTCACCACGGGCGCCGATTCCCACGGCATCTTCGCCCAGTCGGTCGGCGGCGGCGGCGGCAATGCCGGCTATTCGAGCCTGACGAACGCGGGCGAGGGCGGCTCGGTGGCGATCCAGATCGGCCGCACAGGCGGCACCGGCGGCGCCGCCGGATCGGTTCATGCGAGCTCGGAGGGAACGGTGCTGACGCAGGGCGACCGCTCGCACGGGCTCTTCGCCCAGTCGGTCGGCAACGGCGGCGGCAATTCCACCGCGACCTCGGTGACGCTCGGCACCCCGAAGACCTCGGACGACAAGGGAAGCAGCTTCAAGCTGAGCGTCGGGCTCGAGGGCGGGCAGGGCGGCGCGGCCGGCGACGTGGACGTGGCGGCCACGGGCGCGCTGACCACGCTCGGCACCGATGCCCACGGGGTCTTCGCCCAATCGGTCGGCGGCGGCGGCGGCACCGGCGGCGGCGCCAGCGGCTCGGCCGGGGCGGGCAAGTCGCTCTCGATCTCGATCGGCGGGACCGGCGGTACCGGCGGGACCGGCGGCAAGGTCTCCGTCGCCAGCACCGCCGGCATCCTGACGGGCGCCGACCGCTCGATCGGCATCCTGGCGCAATCGGTCGGCGGCGCCGGCGGCACCGGCGGCTATGCCAAGTCCGGCGTCACGGCGATGTCGTTTCTCAAGAACACGGTCAAGGGCTCGGACATCGGCACCACGGCCTCGCTCAGCATCGGCGGATCGGGCGGCGCGGGGATGGCCTCTGACCAGGTCGACGTGGTCAACCAGGGCACGATCGGCACCTATGGCGGCAGCGCGCACGGCATCTTCGCGCAATCCGTGGGCGGCGGCGGCGGCAAGGGCGGGCTGGTCCAGAACAACATCGTCAACCTCCGCGGCAGCATCGGCAACCAGGCGAGCATCTCGGTGGGCGGCACCGGCGGCACCGGCGCGGTCTCCGGGGACGTCTCGGTCAGCAACCAGGGCGAGATCCGCACCCGGAGCACGAAATCGGCCGGGATCTATGCCCAGGCCGTCGGCGGCGGCGGCGGCGATGCCCAGAACGTGACCAACATCTTCCTGGGTACCTCGGCCGACAATACCTCGAACAACGCCATGCTTCTCGGCGGCACCGGGGGCACGGGCGGCGCGGCCGGCGACGTGAGCGTCGTCAACGACAGCGGCGCCCTGATCGCGACCCTCGGCAGCGAGAGCCACGGCGTGCTCGCGCAATCGGTCGGCGGCGGTGGCGGCCAGGGCGGCAACGTCATCTCGGTGTCGCTCAGCAAGCCCGGCGCCGGGGCGAAGCAGGCGCGCGGGGCGCAGCTCGCCATCGGCGGCACCGGCGGCCAGGGTGGCACCGGCGGGACGGTGGCGGTCACCAACCGGGGGCAGATCACGACGACCGGCGGGGCGGCGCATGGCATCGTCGCGCAATCGGTCGGCGGCGGCGGCGGCATCGGGGGCACCTCGGTGATCGGCACGCTCAGCATCAGGTCCGGCACCGAAGGCGACCCCTCGCTCGGCTTCGCCCTCGGGGGCGCGGGCGGCAGCGGCAATACCGGCGGCGCGGTCACGGTCCGGAACGTCGGCGCCATCGCCGTGAGCGGCGACAAGGCCTATGGCGTGCTGGCGCAATCGGTCGGCGGCGGCGGCGGCGACGGCGGCCTGGCGATGTCGCTCTCCGGCAACGATCTGGCCAACCGGGCCGCGGGCAAGTCCTATTCGAAGATCGCCGTCGGCGGCGCCGGTGGCGACGGGGCCGATGGCGGCGACGTCGTGGTCAGGCACAGCGGCACGATCGCCGTCGGCGGCGACGACGCCTATGGCATCTTCGCGCAATCGGTCGGCGGCGGCGGCGGCTCGGCCGGGTTCTCGGTCTCGGCGCCCGCGGCCATGGCGCTCGACTATCTGTTCTCCACGGTCCTCGGCGCGCGGGAAGGCGCCAAGGGCACCGCCGGGACAGTCACCGTCGACAGCACCGGCGACATCGCCATGAGCGGGACGAACGCCCAGGCGATCCTGACCCAGACGGTCAATGGCGGCGGCGGCAATGTGGATACCTTCGTCGATTTCGGCACCTTCACCAGCGGCACCGCGGAGACCGGCACGGCGCCGGCGCTCGCGGGCTCGATCAGCCTCGGCGGCGACGATGCCGACCAGACCGCCGGCAGCGCTGTCGACGCCACCCATTCGGGCGATCTCTCGACCCAGGGCGACCGCTCTGTCGCCTCGCTGACCCAGAGCATCGGCGGCGGCGGCGGCAACGGCGGCGCCGCCTTCGTGCTCGACCCGAGTTCGGCGATCGCGCTCGACCTCAATCTCGGCGCCAAGGACACCGACGATGCGGGCGGCGGCGACGTCACCCTGGCGCGGACGGGCAGCGTGGCCACCATCGGCATCCAGTCGCAGGCGGTCTCGGTCCAGTCGATCGGCGGCGGCGGCGGCCGTCTCGCGACCGACGTCAGCAGGGGCGGCGCATCGGCGCAGGCGAAGGCCACGGCCGCCTTGGTGCTCGGCGCGGATCCGAGCTTCAACAATCCCGGCGGGGACCTCGACCTCGACCTCAGTGGCGAGACGGTGACGCTCGGGGATTATTCCCCCGGGCTGGTGCTGCAGAGCATCGGTGCCGGCGGGGGCCAGAGCTATCTGACCGGGCTCACGCGCGCCGAGGTCGAGATCGGCGCCTCCGACGGTTCCAGCGGCGACGGCGGCGACATCACCCTCGCCAATGCCGGCGCGGTGCTCGCGGCGGGCAGCAGATCGGACGGCATCGTGCTGCAGTCGATCGGCGGCGGCGGCGGCTATGTCCGGACCGACCTCGGTGCCGCCGCGCTCACGGTGACGGCGAGCGCCGACAACGCCGGCGACGGCGGCGACATCAGCCTCGTCCAGTCGGGCACCGTCCATGCCGCCGGCGCTGGCGCCATCGGCATCCTGGCCCAGAGCCTCGGCGGCGGCGGCGGTCTCGTGGACCAGGTCTTCCGGGGATCCGCGGGCGGCGACGGCAGCGGCGGCGCGATCGCGCTCACGGCCGACGGCAATGTCGTCGCCGATGCCGCCGGGGGCGTCGCGATCCTCGCCCAGTCCGAGGGCAGGAACGGCGGCGGCCGCGTCACCCTCGGCCTCGATGGCGTGATCAAGGGCGGATCGGGCACAGGGGCGGCGGCCATCGCCGTCACCGGCGGTTCGGAGAACCGCGTCGACCTCGGCAGCAACGGCTTCGTCTTCGCGCTGAACAACGTCGCGATCACCGGCAGCTCCGGCAACGACCGGATCGTCTCGAAGGCGGGCGTGGTCGGCAACATCGATCTCGGCGGCGGCAGGAACCGCTTGACCAATGCCGCGTCCGGGACGCTGGTGACCCACGAGACGCTCGACCTCGGGCGCGACGGCCTGCTCACCAATGCCGGCCTGCTGGTGCCGGGCGGCGACGTGGTGCAGTCCGGGCTCGGTGCCTCGGCCAGCCGGTCGGACTTCACCACCACCCGGAACGTGCCGCAGACCACGACGCTGGTCGGCTCGCTCCTGATGACCCCGACCAGCCGGTTCCAGATCGATGTCAGCTACCGGGCCAGCGGCGCGGCGGGCGACGGCAGCGACCTGATCAGGACCACGGGCTCGGTGACCTTCGACGGGCTGGTGGCGCCGACGCTCCTGAGCCTCGAGCGACTGTTCCCGCTGACGATCATCGAATCCGGCGGCGCTGCCGTGGACAGGGGCGCGACGGTTCTCGACACCGCGACGATCGATTATTCGATCGCCATCGGATCGATCGAGCTGGCCGCCACCCCCGACTTTTCGCTGCCGGGGATGACCGGGAACCAGGGGGCGGTCGGCGACCACATCAACGCGATCCTGACCGGCGACGGCTCGGCCGCCCTGGGGCCGCTCTTCGCCCTGATCGGGAACATGACGGATGCCGGCGAGGTGGCCGCGACCCTCGACCGCCTGACGACCGAGGGCTATGCCGCCAACCGTGTCGCGACCCTCTTCTCCGGACTGGGGTTTGCCGCCGGGATCGGCGATTGCGAGCGCCGCAAGTCCCGCGAATTCGACCTCGCGCGCGGCGAATGCTGGTGGCTGGAGACCCAGGGCGACCGGTTCGAGCAGGATCCCTTCGACGGCTACCGGAGCCTCGGGATCCGCAGCAACAGCATGATCGGGGGTGTGGAGCGCGCCATCGACGACAACTGGACCGCGGGATTCGCGCTCGGCTACGAGAGCCTCGACGTGACGAGCGGCGACAGCTTCTCGAGCGACGCCGACCGCGGGCACCTCGGGGTCTCGATCTTCCGGCGGACCGGCCCGCTCGTGCTCGGCGCCGCGCTGACCGGCAGCTTCGGCCAGTTCGAGAGCACGCGCTACGTGGGCGTGTCGGGCACCCTGCCGGACGGGAACGCGGTCTCGCTCGTTTCGGCGGAATCGACCCAGACGATCACCCAGGCCAATCTCGGGCTGCGGGCCGCCTATACCCTGCAGAACCCGGGGAGCCAGGTCTATGCCCGGCCGTCGATCGATCTCGACGCAAGCTACATCTATGCCAGCCAGGCGGACGAATCCGGGGAAGCCGCCTTCGGCATGGAGGTGGGCAGCACCAGCGAATGGGTGCTGAGCATGTCGCCCACCGTGGAGGTCGGCGGGACCTTCCGGAGCGATGCCGGCGCACTCGTCCACCCGTTCCTGCGCGGAGGCTTCACGCTCTTCGACACGGACCGTCTCGAGATCGACTCGGCCTTCATCGGTGCGCCGGAGTCGGCGGGGCGCTTCCAGAATGCCTCCGGCTTCGACCGGCTATTGGGCCGCGTGAACGCCGGCCTGGACATCGGCTCGGAGAATTCGAGCTCGCGGGTGGAGCTGGGATACTACGGGGTCTTCAGCGAGCACTCGACGCTGCACGGGCTCGGGGTGAACTGGACCATGCGCTTCTGAGAAGTCTCTGCAAGACCCCGTCTCTGCGGATCGGCACGAACGATGGCCCCGGTACCGGCATGTGCCCTGTCGCTCACGGCGTCGCGGTGTCGAGCCAGATGGTCACCGGGCCGTCGTTGACGAGAGAGACCTTCATGTCGGCGCCGAAGGAGCCGGTGGTCGCCACGACGCCGTGGCTCCGGATCTGTGCGGCGAAGTGCTCGTAGAGGCGCTCGCCCTCCGCCGGCGGGGCCGCCGTCGAGAAGCCCGGGCGGTTGCCTTTCGTCTCGGCGGCCAGGGTGAACTGGCTGACGACGAGCGCGGAACCCGCCACGTCGAGCAGGGAGCGGTTCATGCGGCCGGCCACGTCGCGGAAGATGCGCAGGTTGACCGTCTTCCGGGCAAGCCATGCGCTCTGAGCCTCGCCGTCCCCGCGCATCGCGCAGACGAAGACGACGAGGCCCGTCCCGATCTCGCCCACGGCCCGCCCGTCGATGGAGACGGTCGCGCCGGAGGTCCGCTGGATCAGCGCCCGCGTTCTCCGCTCCTCCCGCTCCTGGTGCCGCTTGTCGGCGACGGTGCCAGCCTTGCCGGAGGGCCGCAAGGGAATGCTTCTACCCGGTTCGTTCAGGTCCCGATGCGCATCGTTCCGGACCGGGAAGATGACGAGGCAAAGGAATGCCGCCGTGACGTGCAGCATTGGCGCGCAGGCGTTTGGTCCGGGCCGGGGGGTCCTGCTCTGCCGGAGCGGGCCGTCGGGACGGGGTTTGAGTTCAGTTTCCGGGAGCGATTAGTCCTCTGTAACCGTAATTCGTACCATTAACTTGATGTATATCGGGAGATGATGCGATGGTGGGGCGTTTGGCAGACGAGGTCGTTCTGAGTGAGGAGGAACGGGCCTTCCTCGAAGCACAGGTTCGGCGACACAAGGCGGCGCGGTCGCTCTCGGACCGGTGCAGGATGATCTTGCTCTGCGCGGAAGGGCTTCAAAGCAAGGAGGCTGGTGCGCGGCTCGGTGTGCATGAGCACACTGTTGGCAAATGGCGCAGGCGGTTTGTGAAGGAGCGGATCGAGGGTTTGACCGACGAATACCGGCCCGGTCGGCCCGCACCGTATCGGACGATCAGGTTGCTGCGGTAATCGAACGCACACTGAACAGCGCGCCGAAGGATGCCACCCATTGGTCGATCCGATCGATGGCCGCAGCAACAGGCCTGTCGCATCGACAATCCGGCGCATCTGGGCGCCTTCGGCCAGCCGCATCGGGCGAGACGTTCAAACTCTCGACCGATCCGCTGTTCGTCGACAAGGTGCAGGACATCGTCGGCCTTTACATGTCGCCGCCGAACCGGGCTATCGTGCTGTGTAGATGAAAATCGCAGATCCAGGCGCTGGACCGCGAACAGCCGGTGCTGCCGATGGCGTCGGGTGTCGCCGAACGCAGAACCCACATACTTCTGACACGGCACGACGTCGCTGTTTGCCGCGCTCGATATCGCCACGGGGGCAGTGATCGGGAAATGCTACAAACGGCATCGGGCGACCGGGTTCCTCGACTTCCTCAAGAAGATCGACGTTGCCATGCCGGACGGGCCGAGGTGCATCTGGTGATGGACAACTATGCCACGCACAAAACGCCGCGCGTCAAGGCGTGGCTGGCGCCGCCCGCACTGGCACGTGCATTTCACGCCCACGTCGGCAAGCTGGATCAACCAAGTGGAGCGTTGGTTCGCTGAGTTGACACGCAAGCAACTGCAACGGGGTGTCCACCGGTCCACCGCCGAGCTAGAGGCCGACATTGCCGCCTTCATTGAGGCGCATAACGAGAAGCCCAAGCCATACCGATGGGTCAAATCAGCTGATGAGATCCTCGCATCCGTCAAGCGGTTCTGCCAGCGGACACAGCGAAACACATGTGCCGAACTTTAGATTCAGGTGACTAGGGTCTGTTGACGTTCAGGATTCCCACCTCGTCTGACTTCTGATTCAAGGCTGCAAACAGGAGGATAGCAGCCTTGACGCGCCGTGTTCTGACCGATGCCCAATGGGCGGTCATCGAGCCCTTTTGCCTTGGCAAAGCCGGAGATCCCGGCCGGACCGGACGAGACCCTCGGCTCTTCATGGAGGCGGTGTTGTGGATCGTCAGGACCGGTGCGCAATGGCGAGACTTGCCCGAGGAGTTCGGCAAGTGGAACGCCGTGTTCAAGCGGTTCCGCCGCTGGGTGAAGGCGGACGCCTTCTACAGGATGTTCAGAGCCTTGGCCGACCGGACCGATCTCGAATACGCGATGCTCGACGGCTCCATCGTCAAGGTTCACCGCGCCGGTCAGGGGGCTGAAGGGGGAACTGCCGGCGCCGGTGCAGGAGGTCGCCGGATCCACTTCGATCAGATCACGCGATGCACCGCGAAGATCGCCGAGCTGGAGAGGACCATGCGCGCCCAGGCCGCCGCCGGGACGACGACGGCTCGGTTCCAGACCATGCCGGGCGTCGGCCCGATTGCCCCGTGGCGATCGACGCCTTCGCCCCGCCGATGCAGGAGTTCCGGCGGGGTCGCGACTTCGCCACCTGGCTCGGCCTCGTGCCGCGGCAGCAGTCGACCGGCGGCGAGCAGGTTCTGGGAAGAACCTCGAAGATGGGCCAGCGAGATATTCGTCGGCTCCTGATCATCGGCGCCATGGCCGTGGTGCGTGCCGCCGTCCGTCGAGGCGTGGCCGAAGAAGGCTGGCTCGGACGCATGCTCACGCGCAAGCCGCGGTTGGTGGTGGTGATCGCGCTCGTCAGCAAGAAGGTCCGGGCCGCCCGGGCCATGCAGACGAAGGAGGAGACCTGTCGGGGTCCGTTGGCGGCACAGGAGGCGTCGGCGGCGCGGCGGGATGCGGGGAGGGACTGAATGGCAAGGGCAAACGATCGAAAGGAGGGATCGGGAAAACCAATCTGACTCACCGGGCCTCGAACTCGCCAAATTGATCTGGACCCGATCCGCACATCTCCATGCCGGCCCGCGGCCGTCAGCGCCGCACCTTCGAGGCCTGACACATGACCGCACCGATCTCATGCCCCGACCAATCACAGCCCTTGCGCATCAGGGGGATCCACACGTGGAGTCAAGTCGGGGCTGCAGGGCGGGAGGAACAACAGGTGCGCTCCCGCGTCCCGGATGGCCTAGCGGACGGCCCGGCTCTTGTGGCTGCCGAGGTTGTCCATCACCACGACGTCGCCCGGAGCGAGCGTCTGGGCGAGGACGCGTTCGATGTAGGTGTGGAAGATGTCGCCGTTCACTGGTCTGTCGAAGACCCAGGGGGCGTCGATCCGGTCATGGCGGAGCGGCTGGGAGTGTCAGGAACTCTGTGTATTCGCCGCCGGTCCGGTTCCAATCTGACCGCCCTCAACCACCCAGCGGCGAGAAGCGATCCTCAAACGTTATGGCGAACTGGTTTACCGCGGTCAGCCATCCTCTGACGGTTCTCGAAGTTTTCTCGTGCCCCCGGATCGCGAGGTAGATCAGCTTCTCGGCGGCATCCTCGGACGGGAACGAACCGCGCGTCCTGATCGATTTCCGGATCACGCGGCTGAGGCTTTCCACGGCGTTCGTCGTGTGGATCACCCGGCGGATTTCCGGGCTGAAGGCGAAGAACGGGATCACCTCCTGCCAGGCCCGGCGCCAGGCCTGGGCGATCGAGGGATATTGATTGCCCCAAGCTTCGTCGAAGGCCTCGAGGGCGTCCCGGGCGGCCTCGGCCGTCTCGGCGCCGTAGACCTCGCGGAGCCTGGCGGCGACCGCCTTGCGGTCCTTCCAGGAACAGAAGTTCAGCGAATGGCGCACCAGATGGACGATGCAGGTCTGGACGGTCGTTTCCGGGAAGGCCGGGTTGATCGCCTCTGGAAGGCCCTTCAGCCCGTCGACGACGGCGATCAGGATGTCCTGCACGCCGCGATTGCGCAGCTCGGTCATCACCGCCAGCCAGAACCTGGCCCCTTCGTTCGCGGCGATCCACAGGCCCAGGACCGCGCGCTGCCCGCCGCCGGCGCGAACGAGGCGCAAGCGCACCGTGGACCTGCGGGAAGTCCTGAACGCGATCAGATACATGGTCCGCTCCGGCTGCGAGTGGCGGATGCTGCCCGTCCAT
The DNA here is from genome assembly GCA_020637615.1 of Rhodovulum sp. GTDB lineage: Bacteria > Pseudomonadota > Alphaproteobacteria > Rhodobacterales > Rhodobacteraceae > Amaricoccus. Next base: position 20,174 of record JACKKC010000031.1, on the reverse strand, counting down.
TTCCCGCCCTGGCAGACGGTCTACTGGTGGTTTCGCCGCTTCGTGCGGCTGCTGCTGTTTCGCACGATCCACGACGTCGCCCTGATGGTCGACCGCGAGCGGGCCGGCCGCGCGCCCGCGCCTTCCGCGGCGATCCTCGACAGCCAGACGGTGAAGGCCCCCGCCGCGCACGGCAGCCGCGGCTTCGACGGCGCGAAGAAGACCGTCGGCCGCAAGCGCCACATCGCGGTGGACACCGACGGTCGCCTGCTGATGGTCGGCCTGACCACCGCCGACATCTCCGACAGCGCCGGGGCGCAGGCCATCCTCGACGCGCTCTGCCGGCGCTGGCCCTGGGTGAAGCATCTGTTCGCCGACGGCGCCTATGACCGCCGGCAGATGCTCGACAAGGCGGCTTTCCTCGACTTCGTCCTCGAGATCGTCCCCCGAAGCGACGCGCCCGGCTTCCAGAACCTGCCGCGGCGCTGGGTCGTCGAGCGGACCTTCGGGTGGCTCACCCGATATCGCCGGCTGGTCCGCGACTACGAGGCCCGTCTCGATGTCTCCGAGGCCATGATCTACGCGGGAATGTCATCCTCTCTCCTGCGCAGGATCACTCACCCCTGAGTTGTCAAACGGACTCTGAACGGGCGGCGCTTCCGACCCATGCTCGTAGCCAAGATGATCGCTCAGTTCGGCACCCAGCATCCGCTGCATCAGCGCCTTCTTGAGCTCCCTCAGCAGCCCGCCGCCACCGAGCAGGTCTTCAGGCCGCTCGCAGCCCTTCAGCAGCTCGTTCAAAATCTCGTCGTCGATTGTCTTCCCCATGGCCCACGCCATCCTTTCTTCTCAGCATGCACCGGCGGGCGCTTACACAGAAAACCGGACACTCTCGAGCGCCGCGATGAAGGTCGAGGTGTTCCAATGACCGGAAGGCGCCGCGCCGGGCAGCCGTTCGCCTTTCAGCCCCCACCCCCGGGAGCGGCGCCATGTTCGTCTTCACCCAGGTCTCGTCGATGAAGACCAGCCGCGTCGGGTCGATCCGCCCCTGGTGCCGCTGCCACCGCTCGCGGCGCCGCTTCACGTCCGCGCGGCCGCACTCGTCGGCCACCATCGTCTTTTCTTGAAACCGAACCCGCAGCCGCGCAGGAACCGCCAGACCATGTCGTGGCTGACGATCACGCCGCGCGCTCTGCCGGCAGGTGCCGCAGGACGCTCAGCGTCACATGCGGGCAGATCCGGACCTGTTCCAACAGCCACTCCCGGTGCGGCTCGAGGATCGGACGGCGATACCCGCCCATTTTGGCCCGGCCGACAGACCCGGTCCGTCCACTTCACCACGCTCAATGGCGCCACCCCGAACCGTGCGGCAAAAGCGCGACAGCTCTCCCCGGATTGCATCGCCGAAACTACCCGCTCCCTGAGGTCATTCGAATAAGCTCGCGTCATCCATGCTGGCCTCCCTAACCATTAGGGAGTCTGAATAACGCAACCCCAGAAACGGGAATCCAAAGATCGATCCAGGGAAGAGCTGGCCCGCTCTGGATGCAATTTCTGGTTGAGTAGATCGAGTGGCAACCGACCCGAACCGCCAATTGGGAGACGACCCGGGCCGCTTCGGTCCGAAGCGACCACCCGGCCCACATCGAGACACTCAGTGTAATGACAGTATATATTACACAATGCCCCGCTGCGGGATGCCGCCTCCGGCTGGCGCGTCGGGAGCACGAGATTGGTCGCCGCGCCGAGCCGGTCGGACGGAGGTCGTGTCAGTCGGGAATGGCGACCGGTCCGAGTTCGTCCCATTGGTCGCCCGGCCCCGGATTGTCGGCATGGGTCCGGCCACCGAAATGGGTCATCACCCCCCAGACCACGTTCAGCGCCGTATGCACCGCGCCCTCGACCCAGGCCGGTGTCCAGCTCACGTCGTCGCCGCAGAGGAACAGCCCGCGTTGTTCGGGCGGCAGGTCGCCCTGCATGAAATGCCCGTACATGCGGTGGTTGTAGCGGTAATGCCCCGGCAGCGCCCCCTTGAACGCGCCCAGGAAGTTCGGGTCGCTCTCCCAGCTCACGGTGATCGGGTCGCCGACGATATGGCTGCGGATGTCGAGCCTCGGGTAGATCTTCTCCAGGGCCCCCAGCGCCAGCTCGACGCGCCGCTCCACCGGCAGGGGCAGCATCTTCAGCGCGTCCGACATCCAGGAATAGGTCAGGCAGATGACCCCCGGCTTGTCCTCCCCCAGATCGAAGAGATACGTCCCCCGGGTCAGCCGGTCGGTCAGGGTCATCGACATCACCCGCCGCCCGGTCTCCGGGTCGCGGTCGCGCCAGAACGGCCGGTCGACCATGACGAAGGTCTTGGAGCTCTGCATGTAGCGCGTCCGGTCGAGCGCCATCCACATCTCCTGGCTGAAGAGCCGCTCCTCGGTATCGATCGCCGTCGACAGGAGCCAGCTCTGACAGGTCACGATCACCGCATCGAAGCTCTCGCTGCGCCCCCATTGATCGGTGATCGACAGCCGCCCGGCATCGTCCCGGGAGAGGCGGCGCACGCCCGGCCGCGGCGCCCCGGCGTGCAGGCCGATCAGGGTCGTGCCCTTCGGCCAGTAAACCATGTTCTCGGGCTCCCGCCGCCAGAGCATCTGCGGCACCTGCTCGACGCCGCCGAGGATGAAGCGCTGGTTCTCGTCCTGCTCGGTCACGTTGACGCGCAGGATCTCCAGCATCGAGTTCGGGAAGTCGGAATCCCAGCCGCCGGTTCCGAAACCCACCTGCCCGAAGACTTCGCGGTGCCGGAACGACAGTTCCTGGAAGGCGGAAGACGAGGCGACGAAGTCGTAGAAGGTCCGCTCGTCCCAGGCGCGGACGATCGGGTTCCAGATTTCCTTGACCCGGCCGGCATCGCGATCGCGGATCGCCTGCTTGAGGTCCGAGAACTTCGCCCCGTCTTCGAGCGCCCTGTCATAGGCCGTCGCCACCTCGCGGAAGAGCGGCGGCAGATCCTGGAGCGTCTCCGCATAGTGGGTCTCGCCGGCGAGGTCGATGACCGTCGAGCCCGCCGCCGGCGTCAGCGGGTTCGGGAACGGCCGGCTCTCGAGCCCGAGCTTGTCGACATAATGGTAGAAGCCGGTCGAGGACACCGGGAAGCGCATGCCGCCGAGCTCGGCGATCACCCCGTCCGCACCCTCGAAGGGCTGCGACCGGAGCCGCCCGCCGACCTGCCCGCTCTCGTAGAGCACCGGGTGCAGGCCCATGCGCATCAGCTCGTAGCCGCAGAGGATGCCGGAGATGCCCGCGCCGATGATCGCGACCTTCGTGCCGTGCCGCTCCGCGGGTATCGAGCCAAGGCCCGCCGGATGCGAGATCCATTCGTCGAACCCGAATGGAAAATCGGGCCCGAACATCGTGACCGGTTTTTGTTCGTTCATCTCTTCTCTCCCCCTGTAGTCAGCGATCCGTAGAGATCCGGGCGACGGTCCGCCAGATGGGTGGCCAGCCGTCGCGTCTTCGCCAGAGCCTCCCGATCGAGGTCGGCGAAGACCATCTCCTCGCCCTGGCCGGCGCGGGCCACATCGTTCCCGTCCGGCCCGCAGACGCAGGAAAGCCCGAAATACGCGAACTCGCCCTCGCGCCCGAAATAATTGGCATAGGCTAGGAAGACCGTGTTCTCCTCGGCCCGGGCCGGCACCAGCCGGGTCGCGACGGTCTCGTAGGGCGCCATGTTGGCGGTGGGGGCGAGGATCGCCTCGGCCCCGGCCAGCGCCAGCGTGCGGGCGAGCTCCGGAAACTCGATGTCGTAGCAGATCGCCAGGCCGAGCTTCCAGCCGCCGAGCTCCACTGGCGCGGTGATCTCGCGGCCGGCGGTGAACTGCTTCCTGTCGACCGCGCCATAGAGATGCGTCTTGGCATAGCTCGCCAGGAGCCTTCCCTCGCGATCCACCAGGTTCACGGTGTTCAGCACCTCGTCTCCGAGGAGGCGCGGGAAGCCCGCGAGGATCGCGAGGCCGTGCCTGCGGGCGATCTCCCCCACGGCGGCGGCCACCGGCCCGTTCTCGGGGTCGGCGGCGGCGCGAACCGCCTCGGCGCCGATGTTGTAGCCGGTCAGCGCCATTTCCGGCACCATCAGCAGGTCGGCGCCGCCTGCCGCGGCGCGCCCGGCGGCCGCATCCAATCGTGCGAGACCCTCGGGGCTTCCCCCGGTCACGGGCCGCCACTGGTCAACGGCTATGCGCATCGCCCCCTCCCCATGCTGCCGGACGCGCCATGCCCGCACCGCTGTCCGGGGGCTGGCGAACATCCGGCCGCCCCGACCTGTCGCTCCGCCGCGCCCGCAGCCGTACCGCCCCGGGGCGGATACCGCCGGAGGCGGGGATCACGCGACGCGCCTCGGCTTCGGCGACGAATGCCGCGACCCACTATCGGACATCGCGGCCGGTCGACGCCGCGATCGCATCGATGGTGCCGCGCCGGTCTGGGTGCGGTGTCCGGAACACGTCCTCCCGTTTCCGTTCACCGGCCCGGATGCCGTGGGTCGCATCGGAGGGAACACCTTGCGGCACGGACGCATTGCTTCTCGCCATCGATTGGTCGTCTGTCGCCCCGGTCGCCTTACCGTACCGCAGAGGCCGTCGCGAAGGTTAGCATCGCCCGAATGCTCCGGCAAATGCGTTTCCCCCTCTGCGGCCGAGGATCCTCCCTATTCCGCCGCCTGCCGCATGGCGGGCGGAATCGGCGCCGATTCCGCCCGCGCCGGCTTCTCCAGCGGCCCCAGTTCGTTCAGGTAGCCATGATCGAACCGCTCCCGGTCGTAGACGCTGAAGTCCACCTTGCAGTCCCGGAAGCTCTTCAGCGGCTGCCCGAGCCCGAGCAACCCCCGCTCGCGCTGGCGTCTGACCAGCCCGAGGTCGATCTCGATGGGCATGAGGGCCTCGTGCGTGCCCGCCTGATGCAGCACCCGGCCGCTCGGGTCGACGATCACGGACTGGCCGTTGCCGCCCACCCCGAGCCCGTTGATGTGGAACACGTAGCTCTGGAACATCGCGCCCGTGGCCTGGGCGATCGAGAGATCGGCGTAGCGGTCCATGAAATGGGCCAGCACCGGGTTGAGGATCACCTCCGCGCCCTTCGCGGTCAGGGTGCGCGCGATCTCCGGGAACCAGATGTCGTAGCAGATGGCGAGGCCGAAGCGCCCGACGCCGGGCACGTCGAAGACGCAGAACTCCTCGCCCGGGGTCGTGCCGACCTCGTAGGGTGCGAAGGGGAACATCTTGCTGTAGCGCGCGACCTCCTCGCCGTCCGGGCCGAAGACCGGGGTGGTGTTGTAGATCCTGCCGTCCCGCTTCTCGAACACCGAGCCGGCCACCAGCCAGATCTTGTGCCGGCGGGCCATCTCCTGGAAGTCGGTCTCCATCTCGCCCCCGGCGGGCTGTGCCGAATGCAGCGCCGGCCCATGGGCGGCCAGTTCGCTCAACACCACCATCTGGGTCCAGGGATAGAGGTGCATCAGCACGTCCAGCCGCGCGCGGATGTGTTCGATGTTGTTGTTCATGCCGAGGTACATCTGGATCCCGGCGATAGCGAAGTGGGTCATGGCTTCCTCTCAATGCGCCGGGCGGACCCGGCACCGATCTGCATAACAACGAACGTCCCAGCCTCCGGCTGGCGACGCCTCCCCTCGGGCGTTCCCTCCGACGAGGCGGGCCGCGTCGCGCCGCTGCCTGCCTCCCGACACTGACCTGGCCTCGTTCGACCCCAGTTCCAGGTCGCGGTTGCGGGCGCGCGACGACCCGGCGCCGTCATGCGCCCCCGTGCGCAGGCAGTCGCGCGAACCCCTGGCGTCACCATTGTGGCCGACCCGATGGGATTTGCCGCAAGCCATTCCGAACCCCGCCGGGCGTGTCGATCATCATGGTCCATAATGCACACGATCTGATGTCGGAGGATCGTTTGTCAATGCGTCATGAATCACAGCGGCGGACCCGGTGCCAATCGGCCACGAAACCACCATCACATGCATCGTTTCCAAGGATATTCGGCCCCGGAGCCCCTTATTGAACCCTGTCGACGCGGTCCGGAAGCCCGGGTTCACATCCCGGTTTCCGCAAGCATCATGGCCCATGATGATAGAGCCTAGCCGCCGCGGCGCCTCGGCCAGCGCGGGACTTGGCGCTTGACGCGACAAGACGCCCGGCGCGATGCTTGCGGCGGCGGGGCTGGGCATCGCATGCCACGGCCACCCCCAACGACGGGAAGCAAGTGCAGTGGGAGGGATCATGGGCACAGACCGGCCGAAACTCAGGAACCTGAGCGAAATCTACCGCTATCTCAGGCGCAACGAAACGCCGATCTACGTCATCACCCCCACTCCATTCAGTCTGCTGGGCCTCGATCAGTGGGTCGGGGCGCTTGAGTACATCAATTATTTCGACATCTTCGAGGGGGCACATCCGCGCTGCTTCGTTCCGCGCACCAGCCAGGCGCCGGAATTCAAGTCCATGGAGGATGTGGCGAACTATCTCGTCGACCATCCCGACTTCCGCGCCCAGGTGAAGTCCAAGCCGCGGGGCAAGGCGCTCTTCGTGATGTTCGACGACGAGACCGAGCAGCTCTGTGAAGAGGTCGGCATCGACATCGCCCTGCCGTCCTACGAGATGCGCAACCGGCTCGACTCGAAGATCGAGACCACGCGGCTCGGCAACGAGGCCGGCGTGGCCTCGGCCCCGAACACCATGGGCCGGGCGGAGAGCTATGCCGAACTGACCGAGCTCGCCGAGAGCGCCGGGCTCGGCTCGGATCTCGTCGTGCAGACGCCCTACGGGGATTCCGGGCGGACCACCTTCTTCGTGAAGTCGGAAGCCGACTGGGACCGCTATGCGCCGAAGATGCGCGGCGAAGAGCTCAAGGTGATGAAGCGCATCAACCACCTGCCGGGCACCATCGAGGGCTGCGCCACGCGGCACGGCACGCTGGTCGGGCCGGTGATGACCGACATCACCGGCTTCGAGGAGATCACCCCCTACAAGGGCGGCTGGTGCGGCAACGACATGGCGCCGGACATCCTGCCCGAGGGGGTTCCGGACAAGGTGCGCGAGATGGCGCGGAAGTTCGGCGACAGGCTCTACGGCGAAGGCTACAAGGGCGTCTTCTGCCTCGACTTCCTGCTCGATACCGACACGAACGAGGTCTATCTGGGCGAGCTCAACCCGCGAATCAGCGGCGCCTCGCCCCCGACGAACCTGATCACCACCACCTACGGCGGCTGCCCGCTGTTCCTGTTCCACCTGCTCGAGTATCTCGATGTGGACTGGGAGCTCGACCTCGCGGCGATTCAGGAGCGCTGGACCCATTACGACAACTGGACCCAGCTCGTCCTGAAGCAGACCGAGGACAAGGTCGAGCTGATCACCAGGGCGCCGCAATCGGGCATCTGGAAGCTCGGCCCCGACGGGGTGCAGTTCCAGCGCCCGGCGCTGAACGTCACCAGCATCGGCGACGAGAGCGAGGCCTTCTACCTGCGGGTCTACGGCGTGGGCGAATACTGCTACCATGGCGCCGATCTGGGCATCCTGATGACCCGCGGCCGGATGCAGACCGCGGACCGCGAGCTTCTCGAGCGGGCGAAGCTCTGGAATGCCGGGATCAAGGCGCAGTTCTCCAGCGTGCCGCCGGCGCCGCAGGTCCACATGGTGCCGCCGCCGGACTTCTCCTCGGGCAAGTGGTACTAGACGCAGACCATGCCTCGATGCGGTTCACGGCGCAGCTGCTGCCGTGAACCGTTCCCCTGCGGCAGGGATCCCATGCCGGATCCTCGCTATTTCAGGCCGGTACGGAAGGGCGTCTCGGCCTCGGGGGTCTCGAAGGGGTCGAGCTCGTTCTGCAGCCATAAGTAGCGAAATCCATGGGAGCGCAGCCAGCGTTCGAGGCGGTCGAGGCTGCCCCATTCGCGCACGGCGCCGCGGGTGCTTTCCACCCGGGCCCATTGACCATCCACCTGCAGCAGCACCGACCAGGTGAACGGCCGGCGCGACTGGTCGCCGAACCCGCCCCCGAGGTGCTGGCGTTCGGTCCGCACGATAACCGGATAGGCGGTGATGCGGTAGCTCGCCACGAGCTCGGGGATCTCGGCCTGGGTAACCGCAAGGGTCGCGACGATCCTTGGTTGCATCTGGCCTCCCTGCCTCCACTCGGCAGTTTGCGGAAACGTCGAACCGAATCAACGGCCGTGTCGCCGGCCCCTTCGGAGTATGCCCGGACTCCGGCCCGAGGCATCGCCTCCGCATCGCCCGGGATCGCGCTATCGCCCGGCGGTGGCGGTGGTTTTCGGCCTGCCCGGCCCGGTCCTGGCGGCCGGACCGACGCGGGGGCATTAACGATTTCCTTTGCCGTTCAAGTGTGCAAGATGGCCTCAGGGACCGCATGCAATCAAATCTAACAATCATGCAAGCATATCTAAAAATAGGGAGAACGCAGATGGCGATACGTCACTTGGCATTCGCGGCGGCCGCGGTCATTGCCTTCGGCACCGCAGCCACCGCGCAGGAGAAGCTTCGCCTCGGCACGGAGGGCGCCTATCCTCCGTTCAACTTCATCGATTCCTCCGGAACCGTCACAGGATTCGACGTCGAGATCGGCCTGGCGCTCTGTGCGCAGATGGGGGTCGAATGCGAGGTCGTCGCCCAGGACTGGGACGGGATCATCCCCGGGCTGCTCGCCAAGAAATACGACCTGATCATCGCCTCGATGTTCATCACCGAGGAGCGGAAGAACCAGGTCGCCTTCACCGACCCCTATTACACGGCCGCCATGGCCCATGTGGCGCCCAAGGAGTCCGGGATCACGGAGTTCACCGACGAGGCGATGTCGGGACTGGTGATCGGCGCCCAGTCGGGCACCACCCAGGCCAACTTCGTCGAGGTGGCCTATCCCAGCGCCGACATCCGGCTCTATCCGACCCAGGACGAGGTCAATCTCGACCTTGCCAGCGGTCGGCTCGACCTGCAGGTCGGCGACATGCTGCCGCTGCTCGACTGGCTCAACAACACGGACGACGGCACCTGCTGCGAGATCATCGGCGAGCCGATCACCGATGCGCAGTACGTGGGCGAAGGCGTCGGGATCGCCGTGCGCCAGGAAGACAACGAACTGCGGGAGAAGCTGAACGCCGCGCTCGAGGCGATCCGCGCGGATGGAACCTACAAGACCATCAACGACAAGTACTTCCCGATCGACGTCTTCACCATGAAGGCTTCGAGCTGACGATCGCGGGAGGCGGTGCGGCGGCCTGAGATCGCCGCGCCGCAACGGGCGGGGGAGATCGGCACTTGCTAGAACTGTTCTCATTCGGCGAGGCCGGCTGGGGCGATCAGCTCCTGCAGGGCCTTCTCGTCACCATCCAGCTGGCGCTGACGGCGCTGCCGGTCGGGCTTCTGCTCGGCTTCGCGGCCGCCGGGGCCTCGCTGTCGCCGTACCGGTGGCTGCGGGCGATCGGCACCGGCTATACCACCATCATGCGCGGGCTGCCGGAGCTGCTCACGCTCTTCGTGGTCTACAACGGCCTCGGGCTCCTGCTGAACTCGATCGTGAGTTCGTGGAACCCCGATGCGCGGGTCGAACTCAGCTCCTTCGTGGCCGGCGTCATCGCGCTCGGCCTCGTCTTCGGCGCCTTCGCCGGCGAGGTGCTGCGCGGCGCCTTCCAGTCGCTCAACAAGGGGCAGATGGAGGCGGGCAAGGCGGTCGGCATGCGGCCCACGCAGGTCTTCTTCCGCATCATGCTTCCCCAGGTCTGGCGCTTCGCCCTGCCCGGGCTCGGCAACCTCTGGATCAACCTGCTCAAGGATACCGCGCTCGTCTCCGTCATCGCCCTCGATGACCTGATGCGCATGACCCAGGTGGCGGTGCGCTCCACCAAGCAGCCCTTCACCTTCTTCCTCGCCGCCTGCCTGATCTACTGGGCACTCTGCGTGATCTCCGAGATCGTGCTGGCGCGGCTCGAGAAGCGGGCGAACCGCGGCGTACGGAGGGCCTGAGATGGACGTCTTCGGTGTATTCGCCCAGTTCTGGCCGGAACTCCTCTCGGGCGTCGGCATTACCATCAAGCTCGCCGGCCTCGGCGCCATCATCGCCGGGTTCCTGGCGCCGCTGCTGGCGCTGGTGCGCGTGAACGGCGGGCCGGCCGCGCAGGTTCCGCTGCGCTTCTACATCTCGTTCATGCGCGGCACGCCGCTGCTCGCGCAGATGTTCCTGATCTACTACGGCTCCGGCCAGTTCCGGCCGTTCCTGCAGGACATCGGACTCTGGAACTTCTTCCGCGAGCCGTTCAATTGCGCGCTGCTCGCCTTCGTGATGAATTCCACCGCCTATCAGACCGAGATCCTGCGCGGCGGCATCATGGGCGTGCCCCATGGCGAGATCGAGGCGGGCAAGGCGGTGGGCATGAGCTACGTCATGAGCCTGCGACGCGTCGTCTTCCCGCACGCCTACCGCATCGCCTGGCCGGCGCTCGGCAACGAGATCATCCTCTTGATCAAGGCGAGCGCGCTGGCGAGCGTGGTGACGGTCTTCGACCTGATGGGCCAGACGCGGGCGATCTTCCAGAAGACCTTCGATTTCTCCGTCTATATCTGGGCCGCGGTGCTCTATCTCTGTCTCACCGCCGCCTTCGTCTGGATCTGGCGCCGGTTCGAGCATCGCCTGAGCCCGCATATCCACGGAAAACGGCCTTCGCTTCTCGGAGCGATGACGAAAAGGGAGACCGCTTGATGGCCGAGGCAGTGGTTCTGAAGGCCGAGGACATCTGCAAGTCCTTCGGCTCGCTCGAGGTGCTCAAGGGCATCACGCTGGAGGCGCGCAATCACGACGTGATCTCGATCCTCGGCTCGTCGGGGTCGGGCAAGTCGACCTTCCTGCGCTGCCTCAACATGCTCGATCCGCCGACCTCGGGCAAAGTCTCGGTGCATGGCGAGGAGATCGTCGTCAAGAACGGCCACCCGGCCGACATGCGCCAGGTGGAGCGCGCGCGCCAGCGGCTCGGCATGGTCTTCCAGCAGTTCAATCTCTGGACCCATCGCACGGCGATCGAGAACGTCATGGAGGGGCCGATCCACGTGCTCAAGCAGCCGAAGGCCGAGGTCAAGGAACGTGCCGAGGCGCTGCTGGTGCGGGTGGGCCTCGCCGAGCGGATGAACATGTATCCCTCGCAGCTCTCCGGCGGCCAGCAGCAGCGGGTGGCGATCGCCCGGGCGCTCTGCATGGAGCCCGACGCGATCCTCTTCGACGAGCCGACCTCGGCGCTCGACCCCGAGCTGGTCGGCGAGGTGCTGCGGGTCATGCAGTCGCTCGCCGCCGAGGGCCGGACGATGATCGTGGTCACCCACGAGATGAGCTTCGCCCGGGACGTCTCCACCGAGGTCGTCTTCATGCACAAGGGCAAGATCGCCGAGCAGGGTCCGCCCAAGGAGATGTTTGGCTCCCCCAAGACCGAGGTCTTCCAGAAGTTCATCGCCGACGTCCGCTGATCCGGCGCCACGGCCGGATCGGTCCATCCTGGAAAGCCCATGCCTGCGCCGACCATAGCCATCGACCTGGAGGCGATCGCGGAGAACACCCGTGCGATCGTCGGCCGCTGCGCCGCCCAGGGCGTTGCGGTCTACGGCGTCACCAAGGCGACCGGCGGCCTGCCGATGGTGGGCCGCGCGATGCTGCGCGGCGGCGCCACGGGGCTCGGCGAATCGCGCATCGACAACGTGCGCCGATTGCGCCGCGGCGGCCTGACATGCCCGATCATGATGCTGCGCATCCCGTCGATCACGGAGGCGCCGGATGTGGTGCGCCTCTGCGACGCCAGCCTTAACTCGGAGCGCGCCGTCCTCGAGGCGCTCGACACCGCCGCGGTGCAGCAGGCCCGGGTGCACGACGTGATCGTGATGCTGGAGATGGGCGACCGGCGCGAGGGCGTTTCGGCGGAGGAGCTGATGCCGCTCTGCGAGCTGGTGCTGGAATCGCCCGGCCTGCGGCTGGCGGGGCTGGGGGCGAACTTCATGTGCGCCAGCGGCGTGCTCCCGACCATGCAGAAGCTCGAGGCGCTCGCCGCCCATGTCGAGGCGGTGGAGGCGCGCTTCGGCGTGCGGCTCGACACGGTCTCGGGGGGCAATTCCGCCAATCTGCCGCTGATGGAGCAGGCGGCCATGCCCGCGCGCATCAACCAGCTCCGGATCGGCGCCGCCATCCTGCGCGGCGAGAACTCGATCACCGGCGATACCCTGCCCTGGCTGCGCGGCGACGCCTTCTCGCTCGAGGCGGAGCTCGTCGAGATCAAGACCAAGCACTCGCTGCCCGAGGGCGAGACCGGGCGCGACGCCTTCGGCATGGTCAAGACTTTCGTCGACCGCGGCGAGCGGGTTCGCGGCATCGTCAACCTCGGGCGCGTCGACATGCGCCCCGAGGGCCTGACCGCCCGCGATCCCGACGTCGAGATCACCACCGCCTCCAGCGACCACCTGATCGTCGATCTGACCGGGTCGAAGCGCTTCGCGGTCGGCGACCCGATCCGATTCGACATGGATTATGGCGCGCTGGTGCAGGCGTTCCTCTCGCCCTACGTCGAGAAGCATCTCGTCGGCCGCGAGAAGATCGCACCGCGGCCGACCCGGCTTCGGCTCTTTGCCCCGGGGGCACTCGCCGCGCGGCCGGAGACGGCGGCCTTCCTTGCCGAGGTGCGCGAGGTGGGGCTCGCGACCGCGACGGACGGCGCGACCGACCCGGGCGACCTGCCGCTCTGGATCTGCGCCAGGCGCGCCGAGACCTGGGAGAGCATCACCACCGGGATCAGCGACCGCGCCGAGCTCGGGCTCCTGTGGTGCGATTCCGAACTCGGCCCGGCCGCCGCCGCCGAACCCGAGTCGCTGGCCCTGGTCGGATTGCGCACCGCGACGCGCGAGGAATCCGATCTGATCCGCCGGCGCGATGTCCTGGCACTGACCATGGAGGACATCGACCTCGTCGGCATCCGCGAGGCGATGCGCCGCGCGCTGCAGAGGGTCACGGTGCTCTCCGACGGCTTCGCGCTGGTGCTCGACGCCTCGGTCGGCCGCGGCATGGAGCCGGACGAGCTCGAAGCGGGCCTCAGCTACCGCGAATGCTCGACCGCAATGGAGCTGGTCGCCGCGAGCGGGGGCCTCAAGGCGCTCGCCCTCACCGGATTCGACGCCGACGCCAGCCCGTCGGCCCTGAAGGCCGCCTACGGCTATCTGCTCAGTGCGCTGGGCAAGCGCATCCTCAGGGGGGAAACGCGATGACGGAATTCAACCAGCCGCTTGGCGGCAACGCGATGCCGCGCTTCGGCGGCCCCGGCACGATGATGCGTCTCCCCGCCGCGGCGACGGCCGAGGGGCTCGACGTCGCCTTCGTCGGGGTGCCCTTCGACATCGGTACCTCCAACCGCTCGGGCACGCGCATGGGGCCGCGCCAGATCCGGCAGGAATCCTGTATGGTGCGGCCCTACAACATGGCAACGCGGGCCGCGCCCTTCGATTCGCTGCAGGTCGCCGATATCGGCGACGTGGCGATCAACACCTTCAACATCTTCGATTCGATGCGCATCATCGAGGAGGCCTATGACGCCATCCTCGCCCATGGCGCCAAGCCGCTGACCATCGGGGGCGACCATACCATCCCGCTGCCGATCCTGCGCGCGCTGCACAAGGTGCACGGGCCGGTGGGCCTGATCCATGTCGACGCCCATGCCGACGTCAACGAGGCGATGTTCGGCGAGCCGATCGCCCATGGCACGCCCTTCCGCCGCGCCATCGAAGAGGGGCTGATCGACCCCCGGCGCATGGTCCAGATCGGGCTGCGCGGCTCGGGCTACACCGCCGAGGACTTCGACTGGGCCGCCGCGCTCGGCGTCCGCGTCGTGCCGGCCGAGGAATGCTGGCACCGCTCGCTGAGCCCGCTGATGGCCGAGGTCCGCGCCCAGCTCGGCGACGGCCCGGTCTATCTCACCTTCGACATCGACGCCCTCGATCCGGCGCATGCCCCCGGCACCGGCACCCCGGAGATCGGCGGGCTGACTTCGGTCCAGGGGCTGGAGATCATCCGCGGCTGCCGCGGCCTCAACCTCGTCGGCGGCGATTGCGTCGAGGTCTCGCCGCCCTACGACCCTTCCGGCAACACCGCGATCACCGCGGCGTTCCTGCTCTTCGAGATGCTCTGCGTGATGCCGGGCGTCCAGTACCGCACCTGAAAGGAGAACCCATGTCCATCGAACGCATCGACAGCGGCCCCCGCATGAGCCAGGTGGTCGTGGTCGGCGACCTCGTCTTCACCGCCGGCCAGGTCGCGCACGAGAATGCCGGCCGCGACGTCGGCAGCCAGACCCGCGAGATCCTCGAGGGCATCGACGCGCTGCTGGCCAAGGCCGGCAGCGACAAGTCCAAGGTCGTCTCGGTGAACATCTGGCTCGCCGCGATCGGCGATTTCGACGCCATGAACGTCGTCTACGACGCCTGGGTCGACAAGGCGAACCCGCCGGTGCGGGCCTGCGTCGAGGCGCGGCTGGCCGGCAGCGAATTCGCCGTCGAGATCGCGGCGATCGCGCAGCGCTGACCGGCGCCGGCAAGAAGAGGGGGACGGCGATGAAAACCTGCGGCGAGGTGCTGGTCGAGATCCTGGAATCCTACGGGATCGACACCGTGTTCGGCATTCCGGGCGTGCACACGGTCGAGCTCTACCGCGGGCTGCCCAACACCGCCATTCGCCACATCACCCCGCGCCACGAACAGGGCGCGGGCTTCATGGCCGACGGCTATGCCCGCGCCTCCGGTCGGCCGGCGGCCTGCTTCATCATCTCCGGCCCCGGCATGACCAACATCCTGACCGCCATGGGCCAGGCCTATTCCGACTCGATCCCGATGCTGGTGATCTCCAGCGTCAACACCACCAACGAGCTCGGCATGGGCGAGGGACGCCTGCACGAGCTGCCCGACCAGAGCGCCATGGTCCGCGGCGTCTCGGTCTTCAGCCACCGCCTGCTGCGCGCCGCCGAGCTGCCTTTGGTCATCGCCCGCGCCTTCGCGGTCTTCGACAGCGCCCGGCCCGGCCCGGTGCATATCGAGCTGCCGCTCGACGTCATCACCGCGCCGGCCGACGAGCTCTCGCGCACCGCCCATCGCACCCGCAGCCGCCCCGGTCCCGATCCCGACGCCATCGCCCGCGCCGCCGAACTGCTGCGCGGCGCCCGGGCGCCTTTTGTGGTGCTGGGCGGCGGCACCGCCAATGCGGCGGAGGCGGCGCGCGCCCTCGTCGACCGGCTGGGCGCACCGACCGCGCTCACCATCAACGCCAAGGGCGTGCTGCCCCCGGACCACCCGCTCAGCCTCGGCTCGATGCTGCCGCTGCCGCCGATCCTCGCGGCGCTGCAGGCGGCCGACGTGGTGCTGGCGGTCGGCACCGAGCTCGGCGAGACCGACACCCTGCTCTTCGACAGCGCGCTCGCGCTCGCCGGCAAGCTGATCCGCATCGACATCGAGGCCGAACAGCTGACCCGCAACGCCCTGCCCGAGGTCGCGATCTGCTCGGACGCCGGGGCGGCGCTCGCGGCGCTGCACGCCGCCCTCGACACGGCCCGCACCCCCACGGAGGCGCCCGGGCAGCTGCGCGCGGCGGCGGACGCGGCACTGCGCGACGACTACCGCCGGCATGGCCGCTTCCTCGATGCGGTCGCCGAGGCGCTGCCCGGCGTCGTCATCGCGGGCGATTCGACCCAGCCGGTCTATGGCGGCAACCTCACCTACGCCCCGGCCGCGCCGCGGTCGTGGTTCAACTCCTCCACCGGCTACGGCACGCTCGGCTACGGCCTGCCGGCGGCCTTCGGCGCCAAGCTCGCCCGGCCCGACGCGCCGGTGGTGGCGCTGATCGGCGACGGCGGCATCCAGTTCACCCTGCCCGAGCTCGCGACCGCGGCCGAGCTGGGCCTGCCGGTGCCGATCCTGCTCTGGAACAACCAGGGCTATGGCGAGATCAAGCAATACATGGCGGATCGCGACATCCCCCAGATCGGCGTCGACATCTACACCCCCGACTTCCAGACCATCGCCAGGGGCTTCGGCTGCCACGCGCTGAAGGTCGAGAGCTTCGCGCAGCTCGCCGAGGCCCTGCGCGCCGCGGTCCGGGCCGACCGGCCGACGGTGATCGAGATCGACGACGCGGCGGTGCGGGGCTGGTCATGAGCCTCGATGCGCTGATCGACCGCCCGGCAAGCCTCTTCGTCAACGGTGCCTTCCGCACCGCGAGCGGCACCGAGCGGCTGAGCGTGGTCGATCCCTCGACCGGCACCCCCTTCGCCGAGATCGCCTGCGCCGATGCGGCCGATGTCGAGGCCGCCGTCGCCGCCGCGGCCGCCGCCTTCCCGTCCTGGGCGCGGCTTCCCGGCGCCGAGCGCGCCGTCTTCCTGCGCGCCTTCGCCGACGGGTTGCGGCGCCGCGCCGAAGATCTCGCGCAGCTGCAGATGCGCAACAACGGCAAGCCGCGCGCCGAAGCCGAGATCGACGTGGGCGACGCGGTGGCCACCTTCGAATATTACGCCGGCCTCGCCGAAGAGCTCGACGCTCGCCAGGGCACGCCGGTGCCGATGCCGGACCCGGCCTTCGCCGGCAAGACCCGGTTCGAGCCGGTCGGGCCGGTAGGCATGATCGTCCCCTGGAACTTCCCGCTGGTCACCAGCGCCTGGAAGATCGCCCCGGCGCTGGCGGCCGGCTGCACCGTGGTGCTCAAGACCTCGGAATTCACGCCGCTGATCGAGCTCGCCTACGGCGACATCGCGCTAGAGGCCGGGCTGCCGGCGGGCGTGCTCAACTTCGTCACCGGGGCGGCCGAGGCCGGCGCGGCGCTGACCCGCGACCGGCGCCTGCGCAAGCTCTCGTTCACCGGCTCGAACCTCGTCGGCGCCAAGGTGATGGGGGCGGCGGCGGCGCGCTGCCTGCCGGTCTCGCTCGAGCTCGGGGGCAAGTCGCCGATCGTGGTCTTTGCCGACGCCGACCTCGACCACGCCGTCGACTGCATCGCCGGCGGCATCTTCTTCAACGCCGGGCAGATGTGCTCGGCGACCTCGCGGCTGATCGTCGAGGCGAGCGTCGCCCCGGCGCTCCTCGACCGGCTGGCGGCGCGCGCGAAGGGCCTGCGTGTCGGGGCGCCGCTCGCCGGCGACCCCGAGATGGGGCCGCTCACCACACGGCCGCAGTTCGAGAAGGTGCAGCGCTTCCTCGACCAGGCCCGCGCCGAGCGGCTCGAGCCGCTGGCGGGCGGCGAGGCGGGCAGCGACGGCGGCGGCTTCTTCGTCGAGCCGAGCGTCTATGTCGACGTGCCGACCGCGAGCTTCCTCTGGCGCGAGGAGATCTTCGGGCCGGTGCTGGCGGTGCGCAGCTTCCGGACCGAGGCCGAGGCCATCGAGATGGCCAACGACAGCGACTACGGCCTCGTCGCCACCATCGTCAGCGGCGACCCCGACCGCGCCGAGCGCGTGGCCGCCCGCATCGACGCCGGCCATGTCTGGATCAACTCGCTCCAGGTGATCTACCCCAACACTGCCTGGGGTGGCTTCAAGGCCAGCGGCATCGGCCGCGAGCTCGGCCCCTGGGGGCTGAGCGCCTTCCTCGGGGTCAAGCACCTCACCATCGCCCAGGGAGAAGCCTCGTGAAGGTCGCGGTCCTCGGTGCGGGCGTCGTCGGCGTCGCCACCGCCTATTACCTGGCCAGGGACGGCCATGAGGTCGTGCTGATCGAACGCCGCGCCAAGGCCGCCGAGGAGGCGAGCTTCGGCAACGGTGGCCTCGTCAGCCCGTCCGACGCCTATGCCTGGGCCTCGCCCGACGCCTTGAAGATGGCGCTGAAGTCGCTCTACCGCTCCGATCTCGGGATCAAGTACCGCCTCCGGCTCGACCCGCGGCTTTGGGTCTGGTCGGTGCAGTTCCTCACCCAATGCACCAGCGCCGCGGCCTATCGCAACACGCTGGTCAAGCTGCGGCTGATCTCCTACTCCAAGGATTGCCTGAACCGCCTCGTCGAGGAGACGGGCATCGGCTACGACGGCCGCTCCCAGGGGATCCTCTATTATTTCCGGTCGAAGGACGGACTGAAGGCCGCCTCCCACCACATGGGCATCCTGCGCGACCAGGGCCTGCGCATCGAGACGGTCGAGCGCGACCGCATGCTCGAGCTCGAGCCGGTGATGGAACGCGCGCCCGAGGTCGCCGGCGGCATCTACTCGCCGGACTGCCAGACCGGCGACAGCCACAAGTTCTCGAACAACCTCGCCGAATGGTGCAGGACCCACAAGGGCACCACGCTCTTCTATGACGCCCCGATCCGCCGGCTGATCGTCGAGGGCGATCGGGTGGTGCGGGTCCAGACCGACCGCGGCGAGGTGGCGGCCGATGCCTTCGTGCTGGCGGCCGGGTCGGAGAGCGCGCTCATCGCCGGCGAGATCGGGGTGCGGCTGCCGATCTACCCGGTCAAGGGCTTCTCGATCACCGCACCGCTCACCCGACCCGAGGCCGGTCCACACATGGGGCTGGTCGACGAGGATCTGCTGGTCGCCATGTCGCCCTTCGGCGGAAGGTTGCGCGCCGCCGCCTCGGCGGTCTTCGCCGGCTACGACTACGGCCACCGGCCGAAGGACTTCCGCTCGATCCACGCGATCACCGAGACCCTCTACGGCGATGCCGTCGACCAGTCCCGGATCGTCTACTGGACGGGCCTGCGTCCGATGACCCCGAGTTCGGTGCCGATCCTCGGTCCCTCACGCTATGGCAACCTCTTCCTGAATGTCGGCCACGGCCATGTGGGCTGGTCCATGGCCTGCGGATCCGGCCGCTTCGTCGCCGACCAGATCGCCGGTCGCCAGCCCGAGATCGATACGGACGGCCTGCTGGCGGTGTGAACGGGAGGGGGCCTTGCGCTCCCCTGCCCCGACGGCGCGGCCGCGCCTGCCGCTCACTTTATCGAGATGCGGGTGGGGCCGCCACCCGAGCCGGCGGGCTCGATGTCGTTGCGCACGGCGAAGGCGCGGAACCCCATGCTCCGCAGCCAGCGTTCCAGCCGGTCGAGACTGGTCCATTCGCGCCTGAGGCCCCGGGCGCTCTCGATCTGCGCCCATTGCCCGTCGACGAACAGATAGGCGGTCCAGGTATTCGGATTGCGCGAGGCATCCGCGAACCCGCCCGCCTCCACGTTCCGCTCAGTCCGGATGGCGACGGGCATGTCGTTGATCCGGTACTGCGCCCGGAGCTTCTCTATATCGCTCTGGCGGATCGTCGCCGTCGGTTGCAGATTGGTCATGGCGATGCCGCTTGACACGGGGGAGCCGGTGAAGCAACGTCAACACTATGATCCATAGTGTAGCGCGATGTCATCGCTCCCCGGATTGTTCGACCCATGCAGGGTACATGGACTGCGAGAGATGACCAGCCTGTCCTTCCGTTTTCTCGATGAAGACGCGCCCGGTGCGGCCTGGCGCGAGATCGTCGGCCATGGCTGGCCTGGCTGGCGCGAATGGTTCACGACCCGGAACGGCGAAGACGGCCCGAACGCCAAGGCCTGCCGCCGGGCGATCCGGCGGCATCTGCCCGGGTTCGAGCGATTGCTGGACGACCTCGTCGAGAAGGCCGGTGGCGACGAGCTGCTGGAACGGTTCCTCACCTTCTGGACGCCGCCGCGCTATTTGGTGAATTGCACGCAGCTCGCGCTGTCGGACGCGGAAGGGCCGCTGCTCATCCGCAATTACGACCTCGACCCCGGGCTGAACGAATCGACCATGTTCCGGTCGTGCTGGCTGGGGCGGCAGGTGGTCGGCATGGTCGAGGCGCTGGCGGGGCTGTCGGACGGGATGAACGCCCATGGCCTTGCCGCCTCGCTGACCTTCGGCGGCCGGGTGGCGGGCGGGCGCGGCTTCGGCATCCCGCTGGTCATCCGCTACCTGCTGCAATTCTGCCGCGACACCCAGGACGCGCTGAGCGTGCTGCGCGATCTGCCCATCCACATGTCCTACAACGTCACCCTGATCGACCCCGGTGGCGAAGTCGCGACGGTCATGCTCTCGCCCGACCGTCCGCCGATCGTCAGCCGCCAGGCCTGGGCGACCAACCACCAGCTCGGGGTCGAATGGCCGCATCACGGGCGCATGACGCGCACCCTCGAGCGGGCGGA